>NZ_JAQMYN010000014.1:0-89174 GCF_028369225.1 Priestia sp. AB | reverse complement strand
TCTTCTGTAGGAAGTATGAGTACACCTGTTCATGAAGAAATCCAAACTTCCGGTTACGGCGGAAGTACAGGCGAAGGCGGGTCTTCTGTAGGAAGTATGAGTACACCTGTTCATGAAGAAATCCAAACTTCCGGTTACGGCGGAAGTACAAGCGAAGGTGGCTCTTCTGTAGAAAACGTAAGCTATCCTACACCAACAAGAGAACCTTCTGTCTCTATGCCGACAGGGATGGATCAAGCACAAGCACAAGTGGCAGCTACACAGGAACCTCGCCAAGGAAAACAACAGATTGAAAAAGACACAGTTCCTACTTCAACAGACGATATTCCAATGCCAGAACAGAACCGGATAGAAACACGTAATATTGCACAAGTGGTAAAAGATAACTTTAAGGGAGGGGTAGGAAAGGTAAAAGAACGTATTGATAATTCGCAAACAATCCATAAAACAAAACGTTCTTATCAAATTGGACGAAATACAGGACGAGATTTACGAAACCTTGGATCAAAGAAACGAAATAAACCAGAAGAGAAGTAACAAGCGTTACTTCTCTTTTTTATGGGAAGGAGAAGAGTCATGGCAAACTATAACATTCCGAAAGAAATCTCTACGGAATTAAAGATTAATAAATCTCTTTATCTCTTTGATTTGTTGTTCATTATTGGCTTACTTATGGTCACGATGATGTTACGTTTTTTCATTCATCCTACGCTTCAAATTCCCTTTTATATCTTCATGGGCATATTTGGGGTGTTGATGATCGTTAGACCAAGTACGAACCCTAAAAAACGGATGTATGAGGCATTATTGCTTACATTGGTACGAAAGAAGAGCACGTATTGTGCCATAGATCGAGATCAAGAATAAAGGAGGGTATGATAAATGGCATTATTTGATGAAAGAATCCTAGAAAAAGAGAAACCTATTTTAAAAGAAAAAAAGACAAGTAAATCCCTTCTCTTTGATGAAAAGGAACTGGATAAACAGATCGCTCGTACAAAGAAAAAGAATCCTTTTTCGCTGTTACAACCTCCAAAGGCTGAAAAGGAAAAAAAGAAAGAGAAACTACCGGAGGAAAAGAAAAGTGTGGCTGATATTATTCCCATTATCGATCAAACAGATAGTGGGTTATTTCAGCTAAAAGATGATGGCGGCTTTTTTGGCATCTGGCAGCTTCAAAGTACAGATATCAATGCTATGCATGACCAAGAGGCAGGACGCAATATTTATACATTGGCGAAAACATACCAGGGCGATAAAGATCCTTTTAAGATTATCTCGTTAAACTTGCCTGTTTCAACTCAAAAGCAACAACAGTATCTTGAAAAGAAGATTCGAGAAGCTCCAAATGCGTTATCCCTTCGGTTCTTACGAAAAAAATTAAAAGAGCTTCAATATTTAGAATGGGGGCGAACCAATCGAGAATACTTTCTTTTTCTATATGGACCGACTGAACTCGCTGTGAAAGAACGAAAAGATCAATTTATGCGTGATATTCAACTGGCTGTCCCTCTGTTACCTGTTTCGGATGAAAAACAAATCAATCTTCTTTACAAACTCTACAATCAAAATGCCAAGCTTGGCAATAAACAATAAGAAAGGGTGAAAATAAAAGGTGATAAAATACGCTATTCGACTTCACAAAAATAATCGTGACGCTGTTTTGATTTTTCATGCAGCGCCCGATTCAGAGGGACATTTTCAGTGGTATATTACGGAACGTAAAAATGTAGTAGGCCAACCTATTGAAGACGAACTGTACGAAAGTTACATTATAAATACTCAACGAATAAAAGAAGAAGGATATGAAGGTCTGTATCTATATTGTAAATTCACCTATCTAGAGGCCAATAAAGAAAATACAACAGAGTTTATAAAATTATCTTCTGATATTAATAAAATCATAGAGTCCGGTACAGTTTTTGACGAAATATCAACGTTTGATGAAAACGGTCAAATAACCTAATTTTTTTGAAAAATCTAATTTGAAAAAGAAGAGAGGATGAAACATAGATGATGTCTTTACCTTTCCGTAAAAAAGAGAAAACACCCCAAGAGATCAAGCAGAAAAAAGGATACAATCCTTATTTTGTGGCGCAGATTCAACCACAAGGAGGCGTGAGCTTTAAAGAAAACCTTGTTCGAAATGGTGATGGGTATTCGACTTGCATTCATATTTATGAGTACCCAACGAACGTGAATGATTTTTGGCTGGAACCGATCATGAATATGCCAAATGCGATTACTACGTTAGATGTGGTAAGTGATGAGCGAAAACAAGTCGTAGAAGCGATCAATAAAAATATGTCGGAACAAAATGCACGGCATGTGAATGCCAAAGAAAACATTGATCGTATGGATGCACAGGAACAGTATTTAGATATGAAAGATTTATACCGTCAAGTGACAAATGGAGAAGTGATCAAACGGGTACACCTTCGCATTTATATTGCGGAAAAAACCATTCCTGACTTAGAAAAGCGATTAAAAGAAGTCATTCATCATCTTGAAACGCATAACTTCAGAGGATCCATTTTCTTAAATGAACAGGAGTATGAATGGGAATCATTAGTCACACATTTTGACATACAAAAGAAATATCCCAATAAGCGAAAAGGAAAGGAAATCCCAGCATTAGCATTAGCCGGAGGGTTTCCTTTTCATTTTACCCACTTAGATGATCCATATGGTACGTATCAAGGGACAACTCGTACAGGTGGCAGCGTCATCTTTGATTTGTTTCACAAAGACCAACAACGTAAAAGTTATAATGCGGTGTTGATGGGATTAATGGGCGCAGGTAAATCCACATTTTTAAAGAAAGTCACCACGGATAATGCCATTAAAGGCTATAAGATTCGAGGATTTGATATCGTAGGGGAGTTTGAAAGTCTCGTCAGAGAATTAGGAGGCAAACAGATTGCACTAGATGGATCAGAAGGGCAAATTAATCCCTTACAAGTGTTTAAAACACATGTACATGAGATTAATAGCTTTACGCAGCATTTATCCAAACTAACCGTTTTCTATCGCTATATTGCACCAGAAGCAAAAGATGATGAGTTAAAAGAGTATGAAAAGCTACTTCGTAAACTCTATATCCAAAAGAAGTTATGGAACGATGAGAAGGGCGCAAGCAATCATATTACGGGGCTTTCACCAGAAGCCTACCCAACGTTTAGTGAGTTTCTACAGCTCATTCGACAAGAGTTATATGCAGATGAGAAAACAAGAGAGCACCATCCGAACTTAGGAGAGTATCGAAAACGTCGTCTTGAATTAATTGAGCTAAATATTGAAAACTTAGTTGAAACGTATGCTCATTTGTTTGATGGGATTTCCACAATTGAAGATTTTAACGATGAACAAGTCGTATTCTTCTCCATCCGTCATTTATCAAAATTAAAAGATGAAATTGCACAAGCACAGCTTTTTAACGTCATGAGTTTATTATGGGATGGCATGCTGCAGAATGGAGAAGCACAACTGGCAGCCTTTACGAAAGGGACATTGACCTTTGAAGATGCTGTACGTTATCTCATTGTTATTGACGAGGCTCATCATCTCATCAACACGAAAAAAGGCAATGAACATACCTTAGATTTCTTGACCGAATTTAGTCGAGAAGCACGGAAATACTTTGCAGGTTTGATTTACGCAAGTCATTTAATTAGTGACTTTGTGCCAGATGGTTCTGAACAAACAGCGATTGAAAAAATTAAAAAACTCTTTGATTTAACACAATATAAATTCATCATGCAGCAGGATGATAACAACTTAGATACCATTCAACGAGTGTTTAAAACAGGGATTACCGATAGTGAATTGGCTGAGATTCCGAAGCTACCAATTGGAGATGTGCTGCTCTGTATTAAGTCCGTAAAAAACATTCTTTTTCATATTGAAATCGATGAAGAAGAAAAAGTGCTGTACGGTGGAGGTGCGTAAGCCTTGCATATCGTTTTACAGCTCATTCCAAAAAAATATTTGATTGGAGGCGCGTTGATCCTGTTAGGATTATCGGGCCTCTTAGTCATGAGTACGATTGTAGCCATTACAGGTGAATTTGAAAAAGATAGTCAACAAAGTGAGGTAACAGAGATTGAAGGCGGAGGCATTGGCGTAGGAACGGCTAATGTGTCACCAGAGGTTATGAAGTATCAACCCTTGCTTGAAAAATACGCACAAAAACATGGGTTAGATGCTTCGTATGTGCCGATTATGATGGCATTGATGATGCAAGAAAGTGGAGGAAGAGGAAACGATCCGATGCAAAGTAGTGAGTCGTTTTGTGGATCGGTTGGATGTATTTCTAGTCCTGAATTATCGGTCGATAAAGGAGTTCTACATTTTAAAAGTGTCTTAGAAAAAGCTCATTATGATTTGAAGCTTTGCCTTCAGTCCTACAATTTTGGCGGTGGATTTATCAATTATGTCATGAAAAATGGAGGCAAATATACACCAGAGCTAGCAATCTCTTTTTCACAATTGCAATATCAAAAGGTAAAACATACAGGAAATTATCACTGTGTGCGTCCTGAAATGGTTCCTTATTCCGCCTGTTATGGCGACGCGAAGTATGTCGATGCGGTACTGAAATATTATACAGGAACGATCACAGCCGACGGAAAACCGGCTGCTCCTGCGAGTGGTGGAAGTGGCGGTAAATCGGGTGTGAAAGTGATTGACGCAGGCAAAACGTTGATTGGTAAAACACGCTATGTATTTGGTGGTGGACGCTCTCAATCTGATATTAACGCAGGACGTTTTGATTGTTCAAGTTTTGTCAGATGGGCATTCGAGCAAGTAGGAATGAATGTTGGTCCAATGTCGGGCGTAACAACCGACACACTCAAAACACAAGGGCAAGCAATCAATCCAAAAGACATGAAGCCTGGGGATGTGGTGTTTTTTGATACCTATAAGATAGACGGTCACGTTGGGATATACGTCGGCAATAATCAGTTTTTAGGCTGCCAAGGAAAAACAGGTGTAGCCATCGCAAGTATGGCAAAAGGAACCTATTTTGGTGAACGATTCAATGGAAGAGTAAAACGATTCTAAAAGGAGAAAAGGCGATGAAAAATAAAGCAGCACTACTATTTGGAGCGCTTGCCGTTGTGGTGGCAGGCGTAACCATTTTTAACATTTACCTGAACCACAATATCTCCAACACAACAGCTTCGAAACAAATTCAAGTCACAAATGACAGCTTAAAAGAAGAAAATAAAGAGCTAAAAAAACAACTAAGTGAAGTTCGCCCTTCTGCCCAAGAACAACAAAAACGAGATTACTTGAATACGGTTAATCAATTCATCGATGTGTCCTATCATCGTGAAAAAGAAGGATTTGAGGAACGAAAGAAGGTTGCAAAATCTATCATGGACAAAGAGCTTTATGAGCAATTTTATCCTTCTGAAAAGTTCGTATATGGAGATAGTTACACTTCCATTCCAAACGATGTACAGCTTTATGTACAACAATATGATGGAGGGCAAGAAGAGGTCGAAGTGATTGCTGAATTTACGAATCATCTTGTCATAAAAGATGAGAATGTCGACGATCAAACGCATGACATTATTAAAGTTTCTCTACGGAAAGAAGAGAACAAATGGGTGGTTTATAGTATCGAAGAATTGAAAACAGAAATCATGAAATGAGGTGGAGCAGATGGCATTTAAGAAGCAATTTGAAGATTATCGATTTAATTTAAATCGCAATCGGTCATGGAAGTATACAGCAATGTTGATCTTTTTCTTTATCGGTTTTTTATCCTTACTGACATCAAAATTCTATTTAAAAACAGAAGATCCTTTGTATCATACCAAAACCTATGAGGCCATTTCTTCTAACATAACAGGAACCGTAACCATTGAGAATCGTGTGTATCATCCGGCTAATGACTCACTGGATATGGTCATCAAAATGGATCAAACAGATGAAGAAGAAGTAAGCTTTGTTGCACAAGAAAAAGCGAATCCAAACATCAAATTACCTGTTCAGTTATTGTATGAAGATGATGGCTATTATGTGGTAAGAATCAGCGATCTATCTCCAAATTGGGAAGCACTTGCCTTTGATCTATATCAAGAAAATGACGAAAAAGAAACGGTAAACGTAGATGATGTAACGAGTAATTCAGAAACAGATTCAACAGAGGAAATAGATGCTCATGCGTTAATTACGACGCTCTATTCTGACCAACGAAAAACGAAAAGTGAAGAAGGAAAAGGAACAAAAACCAAACAAGAATATGCGCTTTTAGTTAATGAGTTAGAAAAAGATTTTGTCAAAAAGAAAATGAAAAACTATGAAAAAGCAATCACAGTAGAAGCCAAACATAAGCGCCAAACGCAACAAGAAATGAACGAATTACAACGTGATATGAAGTACCAAGTGAATGAGGAAAAAGCCGATACTGAATCAAAAATTGCGATGAAAAAGGATGCCATTCAGTCGAGTGATGAAAGCATTCAGCTCTATGAAGATGAACAAAAAAGTTTACAAGAAAAGCTCCAAAAGTTGAATCAAAAGCAACAAGATTTAGCCATGAAGTGAAAAAACACATGTCAACAGTAGGTCAACATGTGTTTTTTTGAGGTTCACAGTAGGTTCACATCATTAGTTTTTCATGTTTACAGTAGGTTCACATAGAGGAGTTTAGGTCAACAGCAGGTTCACACTTTAGAGGTTTTCGTGATATCACGGTTTTGCTAGGCTCTGCCTAGCCTATCACCCCGTGTGATAGCAAAAACCCCTTATGCTCTTCTCTCTTTTATAGTGGGGAACCACAATTTACAGGAAAGGAACGAATGTTATGGATATGCTTTTACGAGATATTGATCCAACTGCTGTAAAAAAAATAGATGAAATCGCAAAAGAAAAAAAGATTTCACGGCAAGAATTTTTAAAAGGTCAGATTGAAACACTGGCTGTTTTTCAAGAACAAAAAGATCGTGAAGCTGAACTAGAAAACATCATCTACCAAAATATAAAGATGATGGAAAAGTGTGCAATTGCAATTGAAACAGTTAATGGATTCATTCAAGAAATGATGGGAGAGGATGAAGAATGATGAAGCAAAGACGTAAAATTTCATTTGATACTGAAACAGATCAGTATATTCAAAGTTACATGGAAGAAAATCACTTGCGCTTTCCGGCTGATGCTATCTCTCAAATATGTAAAGAGCATAAAGAGGCTCAGAAACGTGATGATGACTCAATACAAAGAATGGTGAAGTCTGTTACTCAAAATATAGATAGTCTTTTGGAAAGAGAACGTCGTCATATTATAAATGCATTGTGTTGTACAGAAAAAAGTATCCAAAGGTCAACCATGAAAAATTTTAAAGAAGTTGAGGATTATAGAATCGCAAAAAATGGTAAGTTGATGGCTGCCATTGTAGAGGGGTACAAAAAATGAAGCCGTCCTCTGTTATACCAGGAGTCGTGCTCAAAACAAAATTTATCACATCTGATAAGAAAGCTTTTCAAAATTATGTAGATTATGTAGATCGTGAGGAAGCAAAAAAAGAACAGGGAGCAAATGAAAAACTGTTTACCCTTTATCAAGATTATATGGATAACCCTGATAAGACATCTTCTTTGTTTACCCAACAGTCGAATCAATTGAATGATGAGGAGAAAAAGCAATTAAAAAAGTTGTTTGAAAAAGCACAGAAAAATAACAGTATTATGTGGCAGGATGTCATCACATTTCATAATCCGTGGCTCCAAGAAAATGGTTTATATGATGCTGATACTCATACAGTGGATGAGAAAAAGTTAATGGACATTACCCGTCAGTCTATGAAGGAAATGCTTAAAAGGGAAAGGTTAAATGAGTCGGCTGTTTGGTCGGCTGCCATTCACTACAACACTGGGAACATTCATATTCATATTGCAACAGTAGAACCACAACCTACTCGTGAGCGAGGAAAAAGGAAACCTAAAACATTGGATGCAATGAAATCAACAGTCGTGAATCAAATTTTAAATCGAGGTGAGCAGCACCAGAAAATAAATGACTTAATTCGAAAGGATATGGTCGGGAAAAAGAAACAGGATTCTTCGTTAAGGTGGAAGAATCGTGATATTCAACCACTGTTTCTCCAAATTTATAATCATCTTCCAGAAGATAAAAGGCAGTGGCAATATAGCTATTGAACACTAAAGCCAATGAAGCCATTTATTGATGTGCTGAGTCAAAAATATATTGAAAAGTATCATCGCAATGAGTATCAGCAATTACTTGGAAAATTAGATAAAGAAGTAGAGGAATTAAAGAAAGCGTATGGAGAAGGAAAGGTTGATGAGAAACGATACAAGGGCTATAAGCAAACAAAAATAGATGATCTTTATAAGCGAATGGGGAACGCCTTTTTAAAAGAAATGAAAGAGTATGATAAGCAGCAGCAACAGATTAAAAGAATGATAGAAAGTCGAAAACAATCCAAACGTCCTGCGAATTTTAATCGAAATGTCTCCATGCATTTTGCATTAAAAAAGATGGAACGAGCGTTTAAATCAGAATATGAAAGTTGGAAGAACCAAAAACATTATGAGCAATTGCAAAAAGATATCGAACATAATCGAGAAGCTGAAAGGGGTTATGAATGATGGAGAAACATCGACGTACCATTTCATTAGATACGAAAACAGATGAATATATTCAAACTTATATGGAAGAACATCATTTTCGTTTTCCTGGGGAAGCCATTATGGATATTTGCCAAAAGTATCAAGAAACCAAAGAAAAGGAATGGTCATTACAATATATTTCGGAAGTGGTTAGCAACAACTTGCATCAGGTTTTAAAAGATGAATTAACAAAAATTCGTCTTGGGGCAAACAGTGCCGATAAAAACTCACAAATTTTGATTGAATATATGAACGGTCTTTTCTTCCATCACGGTTTTGATGGATTGATGACAACCGATTTACAAGAGTTAGATAGCACAAAGGTAGCGAAGGAAGCTGTTGAGAAGCGTATTGCAAATCAACGTCAAAAACGGATTGATTGGGAAGAGTCCAAAGGGAAACAACCATCTTAATGATGGATTTATATAAAGATAGTTTTAAAAATGTAGAGGAGGAATCAGATATGTTTTTTAACAAAGATTTAGTGTTAGCTTCGATTAAAGCTGTAGGAGAGGATCATGCCATTGTGCAATATCAAGACAAAGAAGTAGAGGTGAATTTAAGTCCAGAAGAAGCGAAGGAGTTTCATCAATACGTGGTGCATCAAGAGAATATGTTGGTGCCAATGAATGTCAAAACACAGAAGCTTTTTGTGGATTTAGAGGAACCTTGGTATGAACAAGAATTAGAGGAGCTTAAAGGGATCTCCTATCAAGAAGAGGAGGGAGAAGATGAGTAAAGCCTATACAAAGAAATCAGCCGAAGATAAGCGTAAAGAGGTTGAAGAGTTAACGAAAGGGATGGAACAAAAAGTAGATCAGCATTTTCATTCTGTCGAAGATTTAAAAGACTATTTATCTTTTATGGGTAAGTTTTATCAATACTCCATGTCGAACACAGCTCTCATTCAAAAACAGTTTAGGGGTGCTCAAGCTGTTGGATCATTTAAGTTTTGGAAAGATAAAGGGTTCTCTGTCAATAAAGGTGAAAAGGGGATCAAGATCCTTGTACCAAACAAAACAGTCCCAAAATTCAAGGATGAAAAAGGGAAATGGAAATCGATTGATAAAGCCACTCCTCAAGAAAAGAAGCTGATAAAAGAGGGGAAAAAAGAAGTCACTCAAGGCCGACTGTATTTTTCAGTCGGCCATACGTTTGATATTAGCCAAACGAATGCGAAAGCAAGTGATTTACCTAAGATCTTCCCGAATCGTTGGTTAGAGGGCAATGTGGAGGATTACAAGGCGCTTTATAAAGGAATGGAAGCCATTGCTGAAAAGAATGGTATTTCCATCATTGCTCCAAAAGAAGAACTAGGCAGCGCAAAAGGTGCGTGTTATCCATTAACGAAGGAGGTTGCGTTAAATCCTCGTAACTCTGAACGTCAAAATGTAAAGACACTCCTTCACGAAATGACTCATGCCAAACTGCATACGACTGAATCAAGGGCAAACTATACCGATGCGGAAAGAGAATTTCAGGCAGAAATGACGGCTTACACCGTTTCTTCTTATTTTGGTATTGATACGAGCGAGTATTCTATGGATTATCTCTCGCATTGGACAAAAGGAAAGAGTTTTGAAGATAAAACCAAGCTATTAAAAGAAGTACATGAAACGTCCGTTGGTTTTATTGAAACAATCGAAGATACCTTAGTGAAAGAGCGAGAAAAAAATCAGTCACCGGAAAAAAACGATGAAAAACAGCAGCAGGCAGATCCTCTTTCTTCTGAAAATGTACAAGAGAAAATGAAAGAAGGATATGAAGATTATAAGCAAAAACAGCAACAGGAATCGGCACAAAATGTAGATAGCATTTTAGATCGTGTCACGGCTGAAGAGAAATATTACTCAACCAAAACCCAAGCGATTAAAAATGGATGGATGACAAAGGAGGAAGTCGTGAAACTTGAACATCAGATTGATTCAACTATGACTAAAAACGAGAAGGGGGTCATGAATGGTCAAGTTCAAGAACAATCTCTTACTTTTCAGGAACGTGTTGAAGTGGGTAATCAAATGCAATTCCAAAAACGTACAGGCACCGTCAAAAAGAAAAAAGAAGAACAGGAACTCGAAAGGTAAGGGAGCCTAAAGCTCTCTTTTTTTACTGTCCAAATACTACTTAAATGGAGCTGTTTAAAAAAGAGAAAGGAGAATGAAATATGAGTGAGAAAAAGCTAAAAAAGATGCTAGATTCTATGACTGTAGGAGAACTAAGCGCAAATAGTAAAGTAATAAAAAACCTTATCCAAAAAAGCGATATACCATTGTATGGTCAATTTCTAAAAGATTACGAATTAAATGGAGTACTATTCAAAAAAGAAGATTTATTTCGTCTTTTAAGAGAAGATAAAGATTCCTATATTGTAGAACTGGAACAGCAATCGTTAAGTATAATCTCATTACCGAAAAAGTTAGAAGAAAAGGTATTCGTTTTTTAATCAACTTTATTAAATTCAAACAACTTTATTGTCACTCAACAATGAAGTCGTCTTAACTTAATAATTTTTTAGCAGAGGTTATTCTTTCCTCTGCTTTTTCTTTTATAAATGATCCTTTATCTCATATCTAAATACAAATTAATTGGAGGAATCGACAATGAAAAAGGTAACATCTCTTTCAAATGACCAATTTAAAACGCTTATTTCCGATAAACGAGAATTAAAGAAGTTTATGAAACACCCACAAAATGAAAAAATCGAAGCTCGTTGGGTCAATATGAGTAGTGAACAGCTGCAAGACATACCTTCTGGGGCTGTTTACTTAACACAATCAGCTATAGGAGAGGAAAAACCGCAGGTTTTACTTGTTTCCACGGATGAAAAAGGGCAAAAACAAGCCTATGAAAGTGAAGCAACACTTGATTTTTTGAAGAGTCATGATGTGAATCCTGTTTTAGAGAAAGATCGGGAAACGCAGCTCAAAACAAGCTATATTACGTTTTTAGAGGCTCATGAAAAAGAAAAGCCTCAAGATATTGATAGCATGTTAGCCCGTGTGAATGCAGAAAACGATTATGTCATGTTGAAATCAAGTGCCTTAAAGGAAAAGCAGTTCACCTCTGACCAATTGAAAGGTATGGAGAATGAGCTTTCTCATCAGTTTCAAGCACGTAAACAGACACAAGAAAAGGACCGATATCAAGAAGATTACAAACAAGAAGTACTAGAAGTTATGCAGCAGCCTAGTGAAGAAACACAGTATAAGCAAATGTTTAAACAAAACTTGTTAGCTCAATTAGGCATATCAGATGAAAAAGATTCCTCTAAAGAAGCGAAAAAAGAAGCCGAAGTAGAAAAATCCCCTGTCGAAAAGCAGCTGAAGCAAGAAACACCTCAAGAGAAAGAACAGCGTATGGCCAAAATGAAGGAGTTTGAACAAAAGCATTCCTTTGATAAGGTGTACAAATTAAAAAAAGAAGTGCTGCAGGAATTAAAAGAGCTCAATTTGACTGATTCTCAACGTGAGAAATTAACCAAGCTTGAAAAGGCTTTAGACACGGAGAAAAAGGATCATGACAAGCAGAAAAAAGAAGAGAAATCACAGAATGGATTTACGAAGTTTTTTGCACGGAATAATGGAGCAAATTCTTCAAGAAAACAGAAAGAGCCACAAGAAATGGAACGTTAAAAAAAGCAAAAGTTTAGACAGAATGGGAGGGCTGAAAAGCTCTCCTTTTTCATATCGTGGAGTGAAGGAGGGATTTAGATGGGAGAACGAAAACACGTCAAGGAGGAGGAGGTTATGAAAGCGCGAGATATTGATTTGTTGTCGTATCTGGAAGCCAAAGGCGAAACCTTTGTAAAAGAGGGTAAGTATTACCGTCATACGGAACATGATAGCTTACTCATCAAAGGAAACATGTACGCTTGGAATAGCCGAAATGAAAAAGGATATGGAGCAATCAGTTTCGCTCAAATGTATTATGGGATGTCTTTTCCACAAGCTGTATTAGATATCAATAAAGGTGATTATAAAGAGCTTTCTCAGTCACATGAGCAACCGTCGGTTTCACCATCAAAAGAGCCTTTTCGCTATCCAAAAGAGTTAGAAGTAAAGGATCAAAGCAAAGTAAAAGATTATCTCATAAAAGAACGTAAAATAGATCCTCGATTAGTTAACTGGCTCCTTCAAAAAGATTTAATCGCCCAGGACAAACGAAACAATGTCGTGTTTAAATGGCGTGAGCATGGAGGTAAAGGAAAAGTGATTGGGGCAGATCGACAAGGAACAGCTTCAATAAAAAATAAACGAGGTTCTTTTAAACAAGTCTTACCGAACGATAACCCACATACAGGCTTTTCAGTTGATGTTGGTCGCCCAAACAAGATTCATTTCTTTGAAAGCCCGATTGATCTTCTTTCTTATTGGAGTATACAGGAGACTCAATTGCAGAATACACGCCTTATTAGTATGAATGGCTTAAAACCTAAAACCGTTGCACAGTCTTATATTGAAGCTCGAAGAGAAGGCTTAGGCATTAAAGAAATGGTGTTAGCTGTTGATAATGACCAAGGAGGAAAAGAATTTATTGACAAAATGAACCAAATCGTTAATGCTGATTTAATAAGAGTAGATATTCCAAAGGGAGCGAAAGATTGGAACGAAGAGTTAAAGAAGAATGGAAAAAGCATTCAACCTGTGGCATCACGTCTCCGGAATAAACAAACAGAACAGGAGCTTTCAATGAATGGATAAAGTGTTTCAAAGTGTATTTTATCTTTTTCTTGTCATCATTTTATTTAAGCTTTCTCAATTTGCTTACCGTGTCTTTCGTGAACGGAAGTATATGAAAGAGCTAGCCCAATCAGGCATGCCCTATATTGATAAAATGGATGGTTATCAGTTCGAAATCTATCTGAAAGCACTTTTTCAGCAATTAGGTTATAAACCTCAAGTTACGCAAAAGTCTGGTGATTTTGGAGCTGACTTGGTGATGAAAGGCAAAGATAAGATTGTCATTCAAGCCAAAAGGTATGGAGTTAAAAATCGGGTGAGTCTTTCGGCTGTACAAGAAGTTTATGGGGCAAAAGCGTATTATAAAGCGAATCAAGCGTGGGTTGTGACCAATAGTTATTTTACGAAACAAGCAAAAGAGCTTGCAGCTGCATGTGATGTAACGTTAGTGGATCGGGCGGATCTTCAAAAGTTTATTAATGATGTCAATCCTGTTTTCAAGGCACGAGAAATCTTTGAAAATATCACACCAGAACCTCGTAAATGTCCGAAATGTGGGCAAGATCTAGTCGTACGAGATGGGAATGGTACTCGCTTTTTTGGCTGTTCCTCTTTCCCTTCTTGTCGTCATACAGAGAAAATTAATAAGGAAGTAAGTAAGAGCAGACCTTCAGTATAGTAAGGTCTGTTTTTTCTTGCTCTAAAAAGGAGCCGATTTTAATGGAGAAGGTAGAAATAGCAAATGAGCTATTAATGTAGTTTTATAAAAAAGATTGATCGTTTAAAACAAAGATTGATCATTTATAATAAAGTTTGATTAAAAATCCTGTATTGATATGCAGGATTTTTTTTGTTGAACAAACGGGCATATTGTGGAGTAGAACTAAAAAACGTTCCCACATCATACTTTGGGGAACATTCTATAAAGCAGATAATACTACTACACAGTTTTAGCTGCTTTTTACTTCAATTAATTAGTATCATCGCTTTGGTGTTCAGAGATAATAAAGTTATTTAATAAAGTTGTTTAATTCTTATTGAACTAACGAAGCAGATTATGGAGAATATCTCCATTTCGTAGTATTGTGGAGAGAGATAACTTAATTAATACAATTTAAGGTAAAGAAGGGGATTATGATGAAAATAAATTTAATGATTTTTATATCATCCATAAAAGAACAAAAAGAAAACAATATCGGAGAAATAGTTATAAAAACATTTGAATCTAACATTCGTCCTGTAAAAGGGGACATTTTAGATGATCCAGGATTCCATCCAGGATTTCATAATGGATATGAAGTTGTTAAGGTTACAATGAATTATGCTTTAAATGAATGCTGGGTTTCACTATGCCCCCTTGAGTTAGAAAGGGAAGAAATCGAGATAGAGAACTATATAGAGAGACTTAAAGTAAACGGTTGGTGTGTTGTCTCAAAAGAAGAGATTAGAAAAAAGAATTAAAAATTTAGAAAAGAGTGTGTGAAGATTTGCACTTTAACTAACTTGGGCTTTAGTTGAATAACGATCTTCAACAATCGGGCGCGATTGTGGAGCAACATAGGTGGAAAATGATCAAACTTTTTTATAAAAATCTCATACTTATTTAAAAGGAGTAACTCCATTTTGAACAATCTTTTTTCAAAATGGAGTTTTTGAAGTTGCTATTAGATAAGGATTGAGGGATATTTTTTAATCAATCTTTATTCCAAAGCTACAATTAAAAAATAGTGAAAATGATTATATAAAGTCATTAATAAAGAATTACCTCTTAAACTTTGAAGAACTTGAACAAGGGAAATGTGAAAATGAAATGTTAATACGTTTTCACAATTGTGTTTCTTATATAAATAAAGTGGACTTTAATATTAAGGGATGGATATTGAACGAGATTCCTACCTTTTATGCTCATTGTTTTTGCAATAAAAAAACGAATGAAGCATTTGATTTAGGAGTGGGGGCTTTAGGGGAGGTAATACCACGATATTTAGATAGTCAGGCAAATGAACAGGATTCTAAAAATATAGAAGAAGCAATAAAAAATTTTATAGTTCCAAGTCTTACAAAATAAATAACTATAAAATATTCACCTACTGTATAGCGCTGAAATTTGCATCGAATGAGCAGTTATACGTAAAACAAAAGTTAATTTCATCAGAGAGCATTTCTCTGCATGTCATAATCGTGGGTTAACTAGGTTTTATTCATAAATAATTGTGATGAAATAGCATCTTTCTATTTGGAACGTACTTTTTTCGTTTCTTATAAAAATATAAAAGGAGGAGAGTTTTTATGAAGAACATGGTTATCAAAATGGACGATTCGTTCAAACAAATAAAAAGATAACAACTTAGAGAAGCAGGTGATTGAATCATGCAAACATATAGATACAATAGTGCTTTAAGAAGAGCCTTACTTGTAGATATAGAGGCAGCAAGGGAGCTTATGTTTCAAGTAGGCTTAAATGTTAAAAGCCACTTGTATAAAACAAGTGGCTTTTTGCTATGTCTAATGTGTCAAACACATTGGATAGTAGACTTTTATTTTTCTATACAAAGATTGCTCTGAGTTTCTTTAGTCTGTTTTCGTTTAGATAGAACGTTGTCACCAACAATTACTACGACAGAAATGGCAAGGGCAAAAGCCCCAATCCAAGGAATATAATTCAACAAACCATTTTTGACAGCAACACCACCGATACCAGCTCCAGCTGCCATTCCAAGTTGTCCAAAAGCACTGTGTAAACTAAGCACAATGCTTGCTGCAGCAGGAGCAAGGCTTATAAGCTGAAATTGTATCGGCGCGCCAGAAGACCAAGCTGAAAGCGCCCAAAAAATAAGCAATACATAGAAAACAAAAGCAAATTGACCGATAAATGGGAATAGCAATAGTGCAATAGCATGGAGTAATATTCCTCCGGTTAATGTACGAAATGATCCCCACTTATCTGTACTAAAACCTCCTAATTTGGATCCAATAGCGCTAGCAATCCCAAATATAAAGAGGGCTGTAGTTACCCCTTTATTGCTCATTCCGAATGTATTTAAGAAATACGGTGAAATGTAGGTAAATACAATGGAATATGAACCTAACCATAGAAACGTGATGAGCAAGTATGCTGAGATACGTGGTTTCATAAGAAATTTAAACTGCTCACGCAAAGGTACAGGTTCTTCAGCAACTGTTTTTGGTATAGTAAACGACGCTAAGGCGGAGAAAAGTAATCCTACTACACCAAGCCCAATGAATATTACATTCCAATCATAATGCGAAGCCACAACTCTTCCTATAGGTACACCTACGACCAAAGCAGTACTTTGCCCCGTAACAACTGTAGCAATCGCACCTCCCTGTTTTCCTGGAGCTGCTAAAACTGCAGCAAGGGTTAGAAGCGTAACTTGGATAACGCCGGCACTAAGGGCAGAGATGATTCTAGCTGCCATTAGCATTTCATAACCTGTTATAATTGCAATAAGAATATTGATGACAGAGAAAACGGTTAAAGCATAGACAAGAAGTTTTTTTCGTTCCAGTCGAGCAGTCATAGCAATTAGAAAAGGTGTCCCTGCTCCAAAAGCTATTGAGAACACGGTAATTAGCTGTCCTGCAGATGAAACTGAAATGTTATTGGCCTCAGCAATTCTGTCTAAGATTCCGGCAATAACGTATTCTGATGTACCATTAAGAAAACTAATGGCAGCCAGTAAGTAAATTTTCCATATATTTGACAAAATAGATCACACCTTTCGTTTTTTTATTTCGATATTTCTAGAAATATAGATTTAAGTTCATAAATTAACCCAGCGTTTGAAAAATTAACTGTAAAGAGCTTAAAACGTTACGCTGCTTATGCTGTTGGAGGACTTGCTTTGACTACCATTGTTATACTGGCCTTTACAATGGAGACAGGAGCAAGTTCCAATTCAGTTACAGGTTCTGAAAAAGCTGTGGTAGTTGAAAATGTAACTCTCGAACAAAATAAGTAAACAATATGGGCGGCCTTCCTCGTGA
The DNA here is from genome assembly GCF_028369225.1 of Priestia sp. AB. Classification (NCBI taxonomy): domain Bacteria; kingdom Bacillati; phylum Bacillota; class Bacilli; order Caryophanales; family Bacillaceae; genus Priestia; species Priestia sp. AB. The sequence goes on along the minus strand of NZ_JAQMYN010000014.1, from coordinate 71,845 downwards.
GGGAAAGGCCACTTTTTTTGTAAGGCTGATTTTTACTTTTTCTTAAGACTCAGTCCATCCTCAAAAGCATTTCCTACTTTTTCTCCAATTTTATGGTAATTCCTACTCATCCGATCAAATACAAGAGGACTAAATTTATCCAGACTGACTTTACCTTTCTCATCCAGTATATTCTCTGCAACACTGATGTTCACGATTTCAGCAATCATGCGCCATTCTTTTTCATCATAACGTTTCACTTTACACTCTAACGCAAATGGAAGTTCCTCAATCAGTGGTGCATCGACAAAATCCGCCTTAACTGCATGAAATCCAGCTCTTGCAAATTTATCTGGAACCTCATTGCCAGTTTCATTTCCAAGATAATCGCACGCCTCAAGAAAAGACGCATCTGACATGCTTACGGTAAATGCACCATGCAGCATGATATTCTTTAACGTCTTTCGTTCTGAACTAATGCAGATTGAAATTTCATTTTCATTACTAATACCACCCCATGTAGAAGCCATGGCATTCGGAATTCCATTTTCGTCATACGCTGCAATAATAAAAACTGGTTGTGGTAATACATAAGATTTTGCTCCAATATTTTTTCTCATCATCTTTCTCCTTTTGTTTTATATTTCTATATTTCTAGAAATATAGATTTAAGTTCATACATTAACCGAGCGTTTGAAAAATTAGCTGTAAAGAGCTGATTTTTGCACGTAGACAAAGTGACCTTTACAATTTCTTTAGAAATGTTTTATAAAGGTGACACACCATGAATTTAACGCGCTTATAATAACGATAGATGATTTGCTTTAGCCTTTTTATCTAAAGTACTAGTAATGGATATACTCAGAATTTAGATGAGGATACCTATCAAGCAATTTAGCCATAATCCAGACAAGAAAAATCATACCTCTTATTTCTATATTTCCTTAAGTATAGAAATATAGAAATAAGAGAAATTACTCCATCACATATGGAGCATACTTTCCAATTAACTCACGGTCTAGGCTGTAGTATATATATGTGCCTTCTTTATAAGTACTCAGAAGTCCGCAATCAGTTAATTGTTTTAAGTGATGGGATAAAGTTGATCCAGCAATTGATTCAAGTTTTGTCCCAATATCCGAACAACATAAATTTGCTTCATTAGCAAGCAAACGAGCAATCTTTAATCGGGTCGGTTCACCGAGTGCTTTATATATTTTTGTCGCCTGCTGTAACTTCGAGTTATCCTCCATTGTTAGTACCCCTTTTTCTCAATGAATTAGATACCCCATATGAGTACAAGCTAATATTATAGTTGCAAGTATACTATAGAGATCTCATTTTCCTGATGGATGATTATATAGTATTGCTAAAGCCAAATGCACTTTAAAAATAAAATCCTCAAAACAGTACTATAAGCACAAATGAAAATAATTTATTACAATCGCTAATCCTAATTATCTTCGGTTAATTTCTTGAAGTTTAATTCTCTTTCATGATACATTGGATTCTAATACAAATGAAATGCATATTAATTATATAGGAGATAACAAAATTGATATGAACAAATCACAAATTGAACTTATTGTCCGGATATCAGAAACAGGAAGTTTTACAAAAGCCGGTGAAGAGCTACATATGACACAACCTGCGGTAAGTCGTACCGTTGCAACAATTGAATCTCAATTAGGAACGAAGTTAATTAAAAGAGATAAGAAGAATGGAATATCTTTTACAGATGTGGGAGAGAGAATATTAATTACTTTTAGAACAATCCTGAGTGAATTACAAAAAGTAGATGAATTAATTGTGGCTGAACAGGGGTTAGAAATTGGAAAGGTACACATTGGCGCTTACCGAACTGCTTGTACTAGGTTTATTCCTAAGATCATACGTACAATGGAAAGTCAGTATCCTGGTATAGAAATCAAGCTTTCGGAAGGTAGTGTAGATCAAGTAAAAGAGTGGTTACGTTCCAGATGTATTGATGTAGGAATTATCATTCCTCCTGATAAAGATTTTGATACCTTACCTTTAATTAAAGATCAACTGATTGTACTTATGCACTCAAGCCATCCTTTATCTCAGAAAGAAACAATAAGTATTCCTGACCTACAAGGTGAAGATATACTAATTGGAAAATGCGGTTATGAGGTACAGATTCATGCTTTATTCAACGAGTATAACTTGACTCCTAAAGTACGGTTTGAAATGGATTATATAGAGACAGGATTAAGTATGATACAAGAAGGGTTAGGAATTACCATTACAACAAAACAAAATATTTGGTGGTTGCCAGACCAAGTCGTTGTTCGTGAGTTAAAACCAGATACGTATAGAGATATCAATATAGCAGTGCTAGATATGAAAGATATATCCAAAGCAACAGATGCTTTTATCCAAACAGCTCGTACCCTTTTTGCTCAAGAAGATGCTTAAATAGTACTTAAATAAACATGTGTTGTATTTAGTGCATATAAAAAAGACAGCCGTTTGATTCAAAAAGTGGCTGTCTTTTTTATTTCTACTATTTATGAATGGTAGTGGCTAGAAAGAGTATTTATTGAGTTCTTATAAAAAAGGTTTCTCTTTATAAGGAATATTCAGTAACACGGCTTATTGTATACCGTTATATACCTTGTTTAACAATGTCTTTAGTTGAGTATTTTCTTCATTACTTAATTGACGCGTGATGAAGAGGTGAGCGTCTTCAACTAAAGGTGAAAGAGTTTTCTTTAACTCTTCCCCCTTTTCTGTAAGAAATAGATAGTGTAAGCGACGATCTCGTTTACTGTATATTCTTTTTATGAGTCCTCTTTCCTCCATCGCATAAATCATTTCTACAATAGTTGTTTGTTTCTTATCAATTGCTTCTGCTAGTTCTGTTTGGGTGATCCCTTTTTGAGAGTCTAGAACACTAATGATGCTCCATCGTACTGGAGTCATGCCATAAGGTTTGAGCTTTTTCTTGAAATAATTCATTGCTCTTACATCTGTACGATGAATAAGATGGCCTGTTAAATCATGTAAATCCATAACGTCACCTCAGAAAGATAGAAAAATATGTCTTAAGCTAATAATCGAGTAATATAAGTCTTTATTAGTAGGCGATACCTACGCGTGATTCTATATAATCGCTACTATTTATCTGACCAAATGTATTCATGGGACCAAACCTCCTCCTGCACACAGTAATATCACTCTATACTTTAAAAGTTGTTATATAGTCTTTTTCAAAAGCTAAAATAAAAACCACGATTTACTTCGTGGTTTTTATTTCACAGGTAAGCCCTCTGCTTTACCTTTAGCTGGTTTGGTAATTTTCCACCCTAATAAGATGGCAATGAATCCTATAATTATAAGAAGATATAATGTCGGAACGAAACTTCCTAGATAATCATGCAGAAATCCAATTATGAATGGGCCGACTGCACCGATCATATATCCAATTGCTTGAGTCATTGCTGACCAAGTACTTGCTTCCAGAGGGGAAGATGCCATATCTAATGGTAACAACAAACTTAGCGACACAAGACCACCGGCACCAACCCCTAAACATATACTTGAAACAATAGGTGTTACGTTGGTAAAACATAAAAGGGATAAACTAACTATTATACTTAAGGTAAAGGTTGTAATCCAAAACCTTCTGCTCGGTAGCACTTTTAAAAGACTAGGTAATAAAAGAGTAGCTGGTAGCTGTGCAATCATAGCGATTGTACCTACAAGACCACCAAATGCTGGCGTCCATCCTTTTTCCTCTACAATCGCTGGTAGCCAGGCTGCAAAACAATAAAATAGAAGAGTTACAATCCCTACAAAAGAAGTTAATAGCCAGGCTTTTTTATTTTTTAATGGTAAAGAAGCCTTCGTCTTTTGTGAAAAATTACTTGCAGGAATACGGGATTGTTTCATTATCATAAGCCAAAGTGGAACAGCGAGTAGAGCAAGAATACTCCAAAATGCTAATCCATTTTTCCATGAATTATTGAACCAGTGTTGAAGTGGTGTCGTTAGCCCAATAGAAATAGATGCACCCACTACCATGGAAGTAGAGTATATGCTTATCATCGATGCTGCCTTGTCTGGAAAATGACTTTTAATGAAACCAGAAAGCAAAGGGCTTACAACACCAATTCCTGCACCAATTAATAAAGCCGTTATTAACAGGTGAATTGAGGAATTTGTAAAGGCCCTTAGAAACGTTGCAATACCTATGCAAGTTATAGCGAAAGTAATAATCTTCTCTGGTTGATAGCGATTTGCTAAACGACCAGCAAATAACGAACAAAAACCAAAACATAACAAAGGAATGGAAGTGAGCAAACTAGCTAAAGTAGAACTCATACCTAGATCCTTCGTTATTCCATGCAATACTGGGCTAACTGAAGTTAGACCCGGCCTAAGGTTAAATGCAGCTAGTATAAGTGCAAATAGAAACAATTTATTACGATTGACCATACTAATTACCTCCAGTTAATTTCTTGAAACTTAATCCTCTTCTATGGTACATTAGGTTTTTTTATAAATAAAATGCATATTTTTTATAACGCATATAACAAAAATGTTATGATGTTGAGAATGGAAAACAAACATGGAATACAGCAAACCCTATTAGAAAAAATAGAGTGAATGAAACTAATGTGAAAGTGAAATAAGTATACCTTTATCATTTTGAATGAATAAAGTAGAGACACATATAATACTTAAAGACACCCGAACAAGTAGGTTTATCTTGTGAAAAACGACCAATACGATTATTGGTCGTTTTTATATTCATTATAAGTACAACACTTCATGTATAGAATTAACTTACTCTTATTAACAAAAGTAATAGTTAACGTATTTAATTAAAAATAGTGTTATCTATTATCTATCTTGTAGAAAAAGGATCTATTTGTGGGGTATGATGCAGGTGTAGGAAAGTAGAAAGAAGCCAAGGATTGAATTAGGAACTTAAATACCTTTTTCTGATAAATTCACTATATACAACAGATCTCCAAAAATTAATATGATATGAAATCATTTTCTTGCTATACAGTATGTAATTTTAGTAAATTTAATGTATCAAGATAAAATAATTTACTATGGTATGGTGATGGAATGACAACAATAAAAGATATCGCACGCGAAGCAAATGTATCTATTGCTACTGTATCGAGAATATTAAACAATGATCAAACATTGTCAGTAACCGAGGATACAAGGAAACGGGTAGTAGAAGTAGCTAATTCATTAGATTATAAGCCACCAAGGAAAAGGAATAACCAAAATGAAAAAAGTAAAAAAAATGACGTATATAATATTGCTTTAATCTCAACGGTTTCTAAAGAAGATGAAATCACGGATCCTTATTACTTATCTATGCGCTCAGGAGTGGAAATAGCTTGTGGACAGCTACCTTTTCATATTGCTACTGTTCTCAGAGTTAATAAAAATGACCCTCTCCCGGATTTAAATGGTCTAGGTGAGTTAGATGGAATAATAGTAATCGGAGCAGTTGATTCACAAGAGCTAAAAGAGTTGTATGGTCAGAATCCTTCTGTTGTTTTTGTTGATTATTTACCTGATGAAGATGACTATGATGCTGTTCTTCCTGATTTTAAGCTTGCTACTGAAAAGGTTCTACATTATCTTTTTGAACTTAAACATACTAATATCGGATACATTGGTGGTAGGCATACGATTAAAAAGTTAAGTGAATTCGAATATACTGAAATTGATGATCAAAGAAAAGTTACATATGAGAAGATAATGAAAGAAAAAGGTTTATATAGATCTGAAAATATATTAATTGGGGAATGGGGACCCAATGGAGGATATCAGTTAATGAAAAAGTTCATAGAGAAAGGTTCCTTGCCAAGTGCCATGTTGATTGCGAGTGATCCAATGGCCATAGGAGCAATGCGTGCATTAAACGAAGCTAATATAAAAGTACCTCAAGACCTTTCTATTATAAGTTTTGATGATATTGAAGCAGCTGCATACTTGAACCCTCCACTTTCAACGGTAAAAATTCATACCGATGAGATGGGAAAAATGGCAGTAAAACTTTTATATGATCGGATAAAAGGACGAAGGGTACCAATAAAAGCTATACTGGCGGCAGATTTTATCTTAAGAGATAGTTGTCAGCCCAAGTAATAATTGAGAGTCTTATTTAAAATATACAAATAAAAAAGCCGATTTCTTATCATAAGTAAGAAACGGCTTTTTTATTTGTTTAGCTAGCTGGGAACCTTTATAGAAAATTATAAAAAATGTAAGTTAAGGATTACTTAGAAAAAGTTTATTTTTTATCCTTTTATAGGAATATTACAGAAATATCTTGAGATTGAATTATACATTATTTTTAGCTAGAGAATGTATTTTTGTTAGTATACTGCATATCTTGCATTGCTCATATCTTTTCATTCTATATCTATTTCTAAATCTTTATAATAATACTTCATATCCCTATCATTAATTTCTCTTATTACTCTGCAAGGGTTTCCAACGGCTACTACATTAGCAGGAATACTTTTTGTAACCACGCTACCAGCCCCTATAACGGTATTTTCCCCAATGTGTACACCTGGAAGTACCACAGATTGGGCTCCTATCCAAACATTATCTTCTATGTAGATTGGAACATTATATTGTGCCTTTTTACGCCTTAAGTTTGGATGTATAGGATGTGTTCCGGCAGAAATTGTAACATTGGGACCGAACATAACATTGTCACCAACAAAGATGTCACAATCGTCAACAAGAGTTAAATTAAAATTGGCGTACACACTGTTACCAAAATGGACATTTTTGCCTCCCCAATTTGCATGAAGAGGAGGTTCTATATAACAATCTTCTCCTATTTCAGAAAACAACTGCTTTAATATATTGCTTCTCACAGCCTGTTCACTTGGACGTGAATGATTAAAAATATACAATAGCTCCAAATAGCTCATTTGCTCTGATATTAAGGAATCGTCGTTGCAATAATAAAGCTTTTGATTGTGGATTCTTTCTTTAGTTTCTTTAGATTTCATATCCTTATCCTTTCCTTATGCAATTACTGTTTAATTTTAATATTTAGTTACGCACTATCTTTTTGAACTTTTTTTAAAGTAGTTGCATGAATATCAGGTGATTTATGACTTGATAGAGTAAAGAAAGAAATGATTGTAAAAACAAGTGCAATCGTTCCTAATAAAAGGTAAGCGCTTTTAAAACCTACTGTATCATACATATTTCCTACAATAGTTGATAAGAATATTGCTCCTAATTGTTTAGAAAACTGAAATCCAATTAAGTAGATAGTTGCTGATGCTCTCATATCGAAATTTGCTGAGATATATTTAAATACAGCAACTAATAAAATTGGAACTTCTAAAGCATGCATTAATTTTAATACACTTATAGCAACTGGACCGTCTGCTAACCCCGAACCTATAATTCTTATAGACATGATACACCCTGCATATAATAAGGCATTCTTAGCTCCAATTTTTCTGATAATAAACGGCGCAAGTACCATTACAATCGCTTCCATAAATATTTGTAAGGTGTAAAGGTTTCCAAAAACCTCGGTACCTTCTTCTGGTGTTTCAAAGAAATGAGTAAAAAAGACGGAAAACTGCTGGTCATATACATCATAAATACATCCTACACCCAAAACATATAATACAAAAAACCAAAACTTTTTATCTTTAAAAATAGATAAAGTACCTTTTTTAGGAGCAGATGGGGTAGATAAATTTCCTGCCGAATGAGAATGTGCGCCTTCCATTTTTGCAAGGTAGAAAACAAGAGCTAAAATTACAGCAGTTACTGAGCTAATCCAAAAAATAGCATTAGGGTTTGAATTAAACAATTGCCCTGTTAAAAAGGTACTTGTAGCAGCACCTAAACAACCAAACATTCTTACTCGACCATATTCAAATGAACTACTATGGCTGACTTTTTCTATATATGCTTCAATGGCTCCTACGCCTCCATTAAAAACAGCTCCTAGGTAAACGCCTCCAATTAATGAACCAATTATTATATTCGTCTGTAATAAAGATTGATATACAAATATAAAAAACGGTGCAATGAACATTAGTAGTACAATAAATATCCAAATTAAGTTCTTTTTTAACCCTAATTTGTCTGAAACAATTCCGAAGAATGGCTGGTAACAAATAGCTGCAATTGACATGGCTGAAAAAACGATACCAGTTTTTGTTGAATTTAATCCTACTACTTCAGTTAACCAAAGTGATAGAAAAGGTAAACAAGCTGCCCAGATAAAAAAGTATAAATAGAAGAATGATCCAAATATCCAAAAATTCTTATTCAATTTTCTCATTTTAATTACCTCCATCATATTTCAGAAGAAAAATACTGTTACCTCAATCTGTTAATCCCATCTTAATATTCATTCAAATCAGGAATGTTTTCGCTTTCATTAGACGCAATAAAAGATCGATTGCTTATAAAAAATAAACAATTTCTTGGTATTAACTATGTCATCTAATTAAACAACCCTCTTTTGTTAAAAAACGCCTTCTAAATTGGATTATTTTCAACTGTTCACCACTTTCTGGAATTGAATCTATATTTTATTATATTTTTACTTAATTTTAGTAAAAAATATATAAAAGGAATATATCAAAAAAAACGTTTACAATCAATAACATTTTTAAAATTTGCACAATTCTATCTCGATAATAAAAATTAATGCTGTATATGAGTTTTTATATTTATGAAATTCCTGCTCTTTAACTACAGTCAATCATTTCATGACAGAATAGTAGAATACATGTTGCTTAGTGTTATCTACATTCTAGGACGAATTCTGACTTTACAATGTTCTTAAATAAAAAAATATAATATACAAAACTTGTTGCGTGTAAGCGTTCTTCTTGGTATATTACATATATAATTTTAGTAAAAACAGATAAAATTTAAGTTAAATTTTATCTGTTTGGTGATTGTGTTTTATGTTTAATACCAGCTCGTAAATAATGGAAATGCTCTAAATTCTAGATGTAAAACGGTTTTTAAATTTTAGTAATCATTTGAAATGTCCCTGTAGAAGACAATCTTCTAATGAATTAGGGTACCAGTGGAATTTGATTGACTAATAAAGGGGAGAAGAGGCATCAACAGAGAACTTCACATTGCTAAAATGGGGAAACAGATCAAAGGGGCTTTGGAAAATAAACATTTTTTTAAATGATTATTTAAAACATTACCTGATGGGGGGAATAAAAGTGGAGCGAGATTTACTTAAACAATTTACAAGAATTTTTAATACATCGACTGAACTAAATAGAATGTTTTTTGCGCCGGGTCGTGTCAACTTAATTGGTGAGCATACAGATTATAATGGTGGGCATGTCTTTCCCTGTGCCTTAAATATTGGTACCTATGCGATTGTACGAAAACGTGATGACAAAATGATAAGAATGTATTCAATGAATTTTGAAAATCTTGGTGTAATTGAATTCTCATTAGAGAATCTTGAATATGAAGACTCTCATGATTGGTCTAATTATCCTAAGGGAATTATTTATACGTTTAAAAACCACGGTTACAGTATAGAACAGGGGTTTGATGTATTATTTTACGGCAATATCCCAAATGGAGCAGGTTTATCTTCTTCTGCTTCTATCGAATTAGTAACTGCTGTATTACTAAAAGGATTGTTTAATCTGAAAATAGATATGGTGAACATAGTAAAAATGAGTCAACAAGCAGAAAATGAGTTTATTGGTGTGAACTGCGGTATTATGGATCAGTTTGCTATTGGTATGGGAAAAGATGACCATGCCATTTTATTAAACTGTCAAACATTAGACTACACGTACAGTCCACTTGAACTTCAAGGAGCTTGTTTAATTATTGTAAATACAAATAAACGTAGAGGCCTGGCAGACTCAAAATATAATGAGCGTCGTGCAGAGTGTGAAAGAGCATTAAAGCAATTGCAATTGGAGCTTTCCATTGAATCATTAGGGGATTTAACCCCAGAGCAATTTGAACAGCATAAATATCTTATCCAAGATGAAGTTGATCGCAAGCGAGCTAAACATGCTGTATATGAAAATTCTCGTACAAAAGAGGCGGTTATTAAACTGCAACAAGGCGATATTGTTGGATTTGGTAAATTAATGAGAGAGTCTCATGAGTCCTTACGAAATGACTACGAAGTGACTGGAAAAGAATTAGATACATTGGTAAAAGCAGCGTGGTCACAAGAGGGTGTAATTGGTTCGCGTATGACTGGAGCAGGCTTTGGAGGTTGTACAGTTAATATCGTAAGAAAGAATAAAATTGATATGTTTATTGAGCAAGTAGGCCGTAATTATACAGAAGAAACAGGTCTAATTGCAGACTTCTATGTTGTACAAGTGGGTGGGGGAGCAAAAGAATTAGTTTGCGAAACAGTATAAAGTAGAGGGAGGAAAATGTCATGGCTATTTTAGTTTGCGGGGGAGCAGGATACATTGGAAGTCATACGGTTTCTGAACTGCTAGACAAGGGAGAAGAAGTGATTGTAATTGACAATTTACAAACAGGACATACTCAAGCTGTGTTAGATGGCGCAAAATTCTATGTTGGCGATTTACGTGATAAGCCTTTTTTAGATGATATCTTTACAATGCATAACATTGAAACAGTTGTTCATTTTGCTGCTGATTCACTTGTTAGCAAAAGTGTTAAGGATCCTTTGACATATTATGATAATAATGTATACGGAGCTCTTTGCTTACTGCGCGTAATGATTAAACATGGCGTAAAAAAAATTGTGTTTTCTTCAACTGCTGCTACATATGGAGAAGCAAAAAGCTTTCCCATTTTAGAAGACGCTCCTACAGACCCGACAAATCCATATGGAGAAACTAAATTGGCAATTGAAAAAATGTTGAAATGGTCTGAACAAGCCTATGACATGAGATATATAGTATTACGTTATTTTAACGTGGCAGGTGCTCATATGGATGGGAAATTAGGAGAAGACCATACCCCTGAAACTCATCTTATCCCAATTGTTTTACAAGTTGCATTAGGGAAAAGAGAAAAGATTAGTATCTTTGGAGACGACTATAAAACCCATGATGGTACATGCGTACGTGACTATATACATGTAACAGATTTGGCTGATGCTCACGTTTTAGCAATTAATAAATTACGTCGCGGGCATAGAAGTGCTACATATAACTTAGGAAATGGCAATGGATTTACTGTAAAAGAAGTCATTGACGCTGCACGTAATGTAACAGGAAAATTAATTCCCATAGAAGTGGTAACAAGACGCGCGGGAGATCCTGCAAAACTCGTTGCTTCTTCAGAAAAAGCAATGAAAGAGTTAGGATGGCAACCTCGGTATACTTCTCTTGAAAAGATAATTGAAAGTGCATGGAATTGGTTCCAAGCGCATTCAGATGGTTACAGTGAATAAATACAGCGTGATGACTAGTTAAAAAACAGTTATCATGCCATTTCTATTCTTTTTTAATAAAGGAGCAGTAAGTATGTCAATCAATATTTTTGTGCAAATTGAACGATTGATCCAATATGGTTTATATAAAAAACTAATAACTAGTTGGGATGTAGATGTAGTCCGCAACAAACTATTAGAGGTGTTGCAACTTGATGATTGTGAAAGGGTAGAAATAGCAAAGGAAGTATCTGATACTCCTACAGAAATATTAGAAAAAATAGTAGATTGGGCAGCAGAGAAAGGATGTCTAAAAGACAATACGGTGACTTATCGGGATTTGTTAGATACAAGTTTAATGGCTAGCTTTGCACCACTTCCTTCTGAGATAAATCGGCGTTTTTTTGAATGTTATGAAAAAGAAGGAGCGAAAGCATCAACAAAAGCTTTCTATCAGTTTTCAAAGGATGTTCACTATATCCGGACAGACCGTATTGAAAAAAATGAACAATGGTTAGTCTCTACAGAGTACGGTGATTTAGAGGTGACTATTAATCTATCTAAACCTGAAAAAGACCCCAAAGCTATTGCTGCCGCAAAGAACATTAAGCAAACTTCTTACCCTAAATGTTTGCTATGCAAGGAAAATGCGGGATATTCAGGCCGTATAAATTATCCAGCAAGGCAGAACCATCGAATTATTCCTGTTAAGTTAAATAAAGAACAATGGTTTTTACAATTCTCACCTTATGTTTATTATAATGAGCACGCAATTGTCTTCTCGGCTGACCATCGTCCTATGAAAATATCCAGGAAATCAATTGAATGCCTTTTGGAATTTGTTCATCAATTCCCTCATTATTTTCTCGGATCGAATGCGGATTTACCAATAGTAGGGGGATCTATTTTAGCACATGATCATTTCCAAGGCGGTCATCATGGTTTTCCTATGGCAAAGGCGGAAATTGAAAAAGAATTTGGGTTTAGAAATTATCCAAACACAAGAGTAGGTATTGTCAAATGGCCTATGTCAGTTATTCGTTTGCAGGGAAAAGAGCAAATGGAGCTTATAAATTTAGCAGAGTATATTTTACAAACTTGGAAGATGTATAGCGACGTTAATGTTGAGATTTTGGCATTTACAGATAAAATTCCCCATAATACCATTACACCAATTGTAAGGAGAAGAGGAGAATTATTTGAAGTGGACCTTGTTCTCCGTAACAATAGAGTAACCGATGAACACCCAATGGGTATTTTCCATCCGCATGAGGAAGTACATCATATCAAAAAAGAAAATATTGGTTTAATTGAAGTAATGGGGCTTGCTGTATTACCAGGACGTTTAAAAGAGGAAATGAACTTATTAGCACAAAGTCTTTTATCAAGCGAATTTGAAAAAGAAATTATAAGACAAAAAGAGATTTCTAAGCATTTAGAATGGGCAAAAAAGATAAAAGAGCAATATGCAGAACTCTCAAATGAAAATGTACATGAAATTCTAAGGAAAGAAATCGGCATTGTTTTTAAGAATATTCTTGAACATGCGGGCGTATTTAAACGTGACAGCCAAGGTCAGCAAGCGTTTAAAGGGTTCATGAATCATCTTTTAAATAAAAGTATGACACAGAAACCCTAAACTAAAAATAATTAATCGATAAAGTCTAGTTATACTAATACTTTATCGATTAATTATTTTTAATACAGAGTTGAGTATTAGAAGGAGTTTTCTTAATAAGATTTATAAATATTTGAAGATAAAATTGAGCCACTTATTAAAGTTGATATTTTATTTTTTAATTAGTTTAATTAAATTTTAGTAAAATTTATAATTGGATTAAGTGTTATAAAATAAATTAAAATTTTTCTTCAATACATTGAGTTTATACAAATGTTAATTTTAAAGGGTTTTGTTATTAATTTAGCTCAAATTATTGTTAATTTGGTATATTATTTAAATTAATATTTAACTAAAATTATCTTGATTGTAAGCGTTTTTCTTGATATATTATAAATATAATTTTAGTAATTTTAACTAAAATAAAAAATCTTTTACTAAAAAGACAGGTGTGAAGTTGAAATGACAAAGATAAAGGACGTTGCACGCGAAGCGAATGTATCCATTGCTACAGTCTCGCGAATATTAAGTAGCGACCATACTTTATCGGTTTCAGAAGGTACAAGAAAACGGGTATGGCAAACTGCAGATTTACTAAATTATAAGCCTCGAAAAAAGAAGAGTACAACAAAGCTTAAAATGAATGAGGATAATGTCTACAACATCGGTATTGTTTCGGCTCTCGCGCAGGAGGATGAAGTACATGATCCTTACTTCCTTTCAATCCGTCTCGGACTAGAAATTGCTTGTGAACAACTTCCATTAAATATTAAAAATATATTCCGGTTGGGAAAGGGTATATCGTTGGAGGGACTACATGATTTAGATGGCTTAATAGTCATTGGAGGAGTAGATTTGAGTTCATTAAGAGACGTCTATTACGAAAATGAAAATGTGGTACTTGTAAATCATTTACCACGTGAAGGAAATTACGATGTAGTCGCCTCAGACTTGGAAAGAGCTATCGAGGTAGTTCTCAACCATTTAACTAAATTAAATCATTATAATATTGGCTATCTAGGAGGCTTAGATAATATTAAAAGCGTAGATAGTGGAAGAATTATCAAAGAAATTGAAGATGCGCGGAAGGTGTCCTATGAAAAGATAATGAGGCAAAAGGGCCTATATAATCCTGAAAATGTATTTATAGGAGAGTGGGGGCCAAGTAGTGGGTATGAACTAATGAAGCAAGCTATAGAAAAAGGAAATTTACCAAGTGCCATGATTATTGCAAGTGATCCAATGGCTATAGGTGCGTTAAGAGCTCTCTATGAAGAAGGTATTAATGTTCCAGAAGATATCTCACTTATTAGTTTTGACGATATTGAAGCAGCAGAATTCCTAAACCCACCCCTTTCTACTGTAAAAATTCATGCAGAGGAAATGGGTAGAATGGCAGCTAAGCTTTTAAGGGATCGATTAAATGGAAGAAATATATCTACTAGAGTGGTTCTTGATACAGAGTTAATTATAAGGAAAAGTTGTCAAGCCAAGTAACAAAATAGAATGTATAAAGAAGGAGGTGATCAAGTATAGCAATGAGTTAATAGAATTACATAACCCATTTAAGAATTACTACCACAAATATTCGAAATATTAAGTGATAATCATTAGGTAAGCGTTTACTGAAGTTATATAGAGAATTAAAGGGGAGAAGAGATATGAAAAAAACCTTAGCGCTATTAATGACTAGTGCCTTAGCAGTTTCCGGACTTGCAGGATGTGGTAATGAAGGAGCAAGTGGAGATGGAAAAGTAAAAATCGAATTCTTTCAATATAAATCAGAAGCAAAAGGAACCTTTGATGACTTAATTCAAAAATTTGAAAAAGAAAATCCGAAAATTGATGTAGTTCAATCTAATCCACCAGATTCCCTTACTGTATTAAAAACACGTGTAGCAAAGCGTGATCTTCCTGATGTAGTTGGGATTGGAGGAGACTCAGCATTTGGGGATATTGCGAAAACAGGTGCATTTGAAGACGTGTCTAAAGACGACCTGGTAAAAGATATTCAACCAGCATACACCAAAATGCTAAAAGATGTGTCTAAACAAACGAAACTATATGGAATACCCTATTCAGTAAATGCCGATGCCGTTATTTATAACAAAACAATGTTTAAAGAACTGGGACTTTCAGTGCCACAAACATGGGACGAGTTCATTGATGTAGCAGAAAAAGTAAAAGCAGCTGGAAAGACCCCATTCTATTTTACATTTAAAGATGCTTGGACAGCATTACCTTCTTACAATGTAATGGCAGCTAACACACAAGGAGAAAATTTCTTCAAAGAGTTAGACAAAGGAAAAACTACTTTCGCAAAAGGACATAAAGAGGCGACAGATAAATTTTTAACACTTCTTAAATATGGCCATGATGCTCAAAATGGGAAAGCATATAATGATGGAAACGTAGCATTTGCTAAAGGTGCATCTGCAATGTACCTTCAAGGGATATGGGCTATTCCAGAAATCAAGAAAGCTAATCCAAATATTGATTTAGGAGTGTTCCCATATCCGATCACAAATACACCTGGTGAATCAAAAGTAGTTTCAGGGGTTGACTTGCTACTTGCCCAAACATCTACGACAAAGCATCCAAAGGAAGCGAAAAAGTTTCTTCAATTCTTATTGGACGATGAAAATATCAAAACATACATCAAAGCTCAAAATGCATTCTCTGCAAAAAAAGGAATTGTACAAGAAGATCCAAGTGTAGAAGGTTTAAAAGAAAGTCTTGCAAAAGGAGCTGTAACTGATTTTCCAGATCATTACGTACCAATAGCAGTAGGGTTAGAAAAGCAGTTACAAGTATTAACAGAAAATAAGGATGCAAAGAAATTTCTAAAAACATTAGATCAAGAATGGAAAAAAGTAAAAAATCGCTAACAGCAATAAAGAAGAAAGGAGAAAAACTCCTCCTTTCTTCTCCTTTGCAAAAGGAGGACAATCATGAAAAAGAATGATGCTCTAGTGACTAGGCTTGATAGTAGCCCTTCAATTCGTATTAAACCAAGGAAAAAAATGAAGAATATCGCTTTTTACTTAATGACATTACCTGCTGTTTTTCTATTTGCTGCTTTTCACACATTCCCAGCTGTTCAGGGAATTTACTATTCGTTTACCAATTGGGACGGATTAAGCTTTACCTATGATTTTGTGGGATTCAAAAATTACTTGAATTTATTTAAGGATGGAAACATCTTAAATTCTTATTTATTTACCTTTAAGTTTGCTATTATTTCAACTATCCTCGTAAATATATTGAGTCTCTCTATTGCGGTGGGATTAAACGCAAAAATTAAAGGTAAAAATTTCTTCCGTGGCGTCTATTTCCTGCCGAATGTATTAGGTGTTTTAATTGTTGGTTTTATCTTCAACTACATTTTTTCAAATGTGGTACCACAATTAGGGGACAAACTACATATTGGGTTTCTTTCAACGAATATCTTAGGAAGTGAGCAGTTAGCATGGATTGGAATCGTGATTGTAGCAGTTTGGCAAGCGTGTGCATTCAATGTCATTTTATATCTATCGGGTTTACAAACAGTTCCAAGTGAATTGTATGAAGCGTCTAGTTTAGACGGGGCAAATAAGTGGCAAGAGTTCTGGAAAATCACCTTTCCAATGATTGCTCCTTTCTTTACAATCAACATGGTACTTTCTATGAAAAGCTTTTTAATGGTCTTTGATCAAGTTATTGCCCTAACAGGTGGAGGACCAGGACGTGCAACAGAATCTATCTCGCTTTTGATTTATAAAGGCGGATTTCAAGGTGGAGAGTTTGCGTATCAATCAGCCAATTCAGTTGTATATTTTATTGTGATTGTCCTAATCTCTGTATTCCAAATTAAAGTTCTTCAGAAAAGGGAGATGAATATGTAATGAAACAGAAAACCAATTGGCCCGTTACCATTTTAGTTGCCGTAGGATCATTATTTATCATCCTACCATTATACATTGCTATCTCTATTGCGCTTAAAACACCAGAAGAGTTAGCGAAATCCGTTTTTTCTCTTCCATTAGGCTTTCATATCGAAAACTTTACGAAAGCAATTGAAGCAACGAACTTTTTTTCTGCGCTTAAGAATAGTACCTTAATTACGGTTACCACGGTTATATTTACAATCTTGACAAATTCATTAGTTGCATACGCCATTGCGAGAAACATGCATCGTAAATTTTTTAAAGTGCTATATTACTATTTTGTCAGTGCTATGTTTATCCCTTTTCCCATCATCATGCTTCCTCTTGTTAAACAAACATCGGCACTTGGGATGGATAATCCAGGCGGATTAATCTTTTTATATATCGTATACGGAGCTGCGTTAAATATTTTTATTTACGTAGGATATATTCGTTCTATTCCAATGGAGCTTGAAGAAGCAGCTATTATGGATGGATGCAGCACTTGGGGAGTCTTTTGGAAGGTGATTTTCCCGTTACTAACGCCCATTAACGCGACAGTTGGAATTTTGACTTGTTTATGGGCATGGAATGACTTTATGTTGCCACTCATTATTTTAAATGACCCAGCAGACGCGACACTACCATTGGTACAATATATTTTCCAATCTGAGTTTGGAACAGACTTTAATTTAGCGTTCTCTTCTTACTTGCTTGCATTATCACCAATGATTATTGTCTACATCTTTGCACAAAGATGGATTATTGGTGGGGTAGTAAAAGGAGCAATTAAATAAGATATTTATACGTAGAAATATAATGAAATAGGAGTTGGATATATTTATGGGAATTCAGTTTAATGAAAAGGATAAATTGTTTCATTTACAGGGTAAAGATACAAGTTACGTGATGCAAGTTATAGGGGATGGTTACCTATCTCACCTGTATTGGGGGAGAAAAGTAAAAGAATATCATCATTCAAATCAACTGCAGTTTATGGATAGGGGCTTTTCAGGTAATCCCTATCCTTCAACGGACCGAACATTTTCATTAGATACATTACCACAAGAGTATCCAGGTTATGGGACTACAGATTTCCGAACACCTGCTTATCAAATACAGCTGGAGAATGGTACTACGGTGACCGATTTACGTTACAAGCATCATCGTATTTTGAAGGGAAAACAGGGTCTTGAAGGGTTGCCTTCTACTTATGTAGAAAGCGAAAATGAAGCAGAAACATTAGAAATAACTTTAGAAGATTCTGTGTCTTACATAAAGGTTGTAGTAGCTTACACTGTTTATGAACAACGTAACGTTATTACACGAACAGCATGTATTGTTAATGAAGGCTCTAGTACCATTAAGTTACTACGAGCATTAAGTGCAAATGTGGATTTCCGTGATGCAGATTTTGATTTTCTTCACCTATCCGGTGCTCATGTAAGAGAACGATATATAGATAGACATGCCCTTCGTACAGGTATGCAGTCTATTGAAAGTCGTAGGGGAGCGAGCAGTCATCAACAAAATCCATTTATTGCACTGTTAAGAAAAAATGCCACGGAAGATACAGGAGAAGTCTTTGCTTTTAATTTGGTCTATAGTGGGAATTTTGTAGCGCAGGCTGAAGTAGATCAATTCAAAAATACACGTGTGTCTTTAGGAATTAATCCATTTGATTTCAGCTGGATGCTTGAGGCAGGTGACGCCTTTCAATGCCCAGAAGTAGTAATGGTTTATTCCCATCAAGGGATAGGAGATATGTCCAGAACTTTCCATGATCTGTATCGTACCCGCCTTTGCCGAAGTGAGTTCCGTGATAAAGAAAGACCTATTCTCGTGAATAACTGGGAAGCAACCTACTTTGATTTTGATGCAGACAAAATTGAGGAAATTTCCACAGTCGGTAAAGAGTTAGGAATTGAACTTTTCGTGTTAGATGACGGATGGTTTGGAAAACGTGACGATGATAAAACATCGTTAGGAGACTGGTTCGTGGATCAAGCAAAACTTCCAAATGGCCTAGGGGATTTAGCAGATCGTATTCGAAAGATGGATATGCAGTTTGGGCTATGGTTCGAACCAGAAATGATTTCAGTTGATAGTGATCTTTACCGAAAACATCCAGAATGGTGTCTTCATGTACCAAATTACAGTCGATCAGAAAGTCGAAATCAGTTGGTATTAGATTTATCCAGAAAAGATGTTTGTGACGCCCTAATAAAAATGGTTTCAGATGTATTAGCGAGTGCACCCATTACTTATGTGAAATGGGATATGAATCGTCATATGACAGAAATTGGTTCTGCTTTACTACCGACTGATCAGCAAAGAGAAACAGCACATCGCTATATGCTTGGTTTATATAGAGTAATGGATAAAATTACATCATCTTTTCCACATATCTTATTTGAAAGTTGTTCGGGTGGTGGAGGCCGATTTGATCCAGGTATGCTTTATTACATGCCACAGACATGGACAAGTGATAATACAGATGCGATTTCAAGGTTAAAAATTCAATATGGTACTAGTCTTGTCTACCCAATCAGTGCGATGGGCGCACACGTATCCGATGTGCCAAACCATCAGGTTCATCGATATACTTCACTTGACATGCGCGGAGATGTGGCCATGTCTGGAAACCTAGGATATGAGCTTGATTTAACGAAACTAACTGAGGAAGAGAAAGAAATTGTGAAACGACAAGTGAGTAAATATCAAGAGGTTCGACAGTTGATTCAATTTGGTGATTTCTATCGTTTACTCAGTCCATTTGAAGGAAATGAAACAGCATGGTCATTTGTGAATAAAGATAAAACCGAAGCAATGATTTTTTATTTCCGTGTACTGGCAGAAGCAAATGCACCATTTGAAAGTTTTAAAGTAAGAGGGCTTGACCCGTCCAAAAAGTATAGAGTGGTAGAAACAAACAGTGTATATGGTGGGGATGAACTTGAATATATTGGTTTGAGTATTCCTGCAGAACTAAAGGGAGATTTTCAAAGCGTTGTTTACCGTTTGAAAGCACTTTAATTCAAACTAATATTCGGAATATATAAGATAACCCTCATTTTAATAACACCGATGACAGTACATATTGCTATGTCAGTCATCGGTGCTTTTTGTAAGATTAATAATTTGTTAATTTTATATGATTATAAGGAGAAAATAGGCGGAATATATTTAGGGTGCTTTTTGAAACTCAGTTCAATATTACTTTACTTTCTATTAAGGGATGATCATTCTTATGGGGAAATGGGAAGGGAAAATAAAAGGGTATAGTCAATCAGGTCGTTATGTGGGTACTTATCAAGCTACTATCGAACAACAGAATAATTTTCTTTATAAAATGACATTGTCTTTCGATGGTAATATTTATACAAAAAATAATCGAGAAACAAAGTATTACTTAAAGGAAGAGATGGTATATAGCTCTAGTTTAAGAGTTCTTAAAAGAAGATTTAGAGATGCTATACTCCTTAAAATTAAATCAAAAGTCATATGGAAAGAGAAATTGATAAGCTAGTAAGACTTTACAATCATTTGATACTGAAACACATAACTAATAAGGATAAAGTCCAGGTTATTACCTAATTTGATACATTCTTTCTTTTGACAAGTTTCTTCTATCTTATTATATGAGAAGTTAATGAACAAATTAATCTCTTTAAGGTGTAAAATGTATCAAAAGTAAATTTTATACTCACAATGAATATCTACTTACCTAAAGCATTTATATTATTTAATCTAATTAATAATTAATTTTATATTTTACGTAAAGGTAATTATTTATATCTTTTATAGGCAAGCTGTCTACTATTAATCATATAAGCCTTACTTGAATATAATATTGCCTATGTTGATTAATAAAGAAGGCAGAAACGTTGAATGCGAATTAAATAAGGTAGTAAAATACCAAACATAAGAAAGAGGAAACTTTAAAACGAACAATAGAACAACAGTTATCACTAGCGCAAATTATTAGTCAACTGTTGGTTATTATAAAGCAATTTTATAGGGGGGATTGGGGTGAAATTAGTAATCTATAGTTACAAAAATACATATTATAAAAAAAGAAAGGGTTGTGAAACGAAAGAATGGAAACCACAAGTTATAAACAATCTACTATTGTAATTCTTCTCCTAGCAGGGGCCTTTATCTCTATATTGAATCAGACACTTATGATTACGGCTATCCCACCTATTATGAAGGAAATGAATATTACGGCAAATAGCGCCCAATGGCTTACGACTGTATTTATGCTCGTGAATGGGATTATGATCCCTGTGAGTGCCTTTTTATTAGAACGTTTTTCAACAAGGCAGCTCTTTATATCGGCAATGAGTATTTTTGCCTTTGGAACATTAGTGGCAGGAATCGCTCCTAACTTTGAACTCCTATTACTCGGGAGGGTCATACAGTCAAGTGGAGCAGGCGTTATGCTCCCACTTATGCAAACGGTATTCTTAATGATTTTTCCCGTTAATAAGCGTGGTGCAGCCATGGGGTTAGTTGGGCTTGTTATGTCTTTTGCACCGGCTATTGGTCCAGCTTTATCAGGATGGGTAACCTCCCATTATTCTTGGAGGATCCTGTTTTTCATTATTCTGCCGATTGCTCTTATCGATATCATAGTTGCATTTTTTGTAATGAAAAATGTAACAGAGGTAACGAAACCAAAGGTGGATATTCTGTCGGTTATCTTATCTTCATTGGGGTTCGGAGGCCTGCTCTATGGATTTACGTGCGCCGGAAATGATGGTTGGATAGCCATCAGCACACTTACTTCGCTAGGGGTAGGAGTACTGGCACTTGTATTATTTATTACAAGACAATTACGTCTAGAACATCCTATGCTTGAGTTTCGAGTGTTTAAGAATTCTATTTTTCCGTTAACTGTGCTTGTTGGAATGATTGTTTTTATGGGGTTGATTGGTGCAGAGACGATTATCCCACTGTTCATGCAAAACATGAGGGACTTTACAGCTTTTGAAGCTGGCTTAGCTCTTTTACCTGGGGCACTAATTACTGGCTTTATGTCACCTATTACAGGAAGGATTTTTGATAAAATAGGTGCAAGATGGCTAGCACTTACTGGTTTAATCATTATTACAGGGTCTTCATTTGCCTTCGCAAATTTAAATCCCTCTACATCTTTTACTTACATCACGGTTTTGTATGGAGTGCGGATGTTCGGCTTATCGATGGTAATGATGCCAGTCGCAACTGCTGGTTTAAATCAGTTACCCAAACGGTTAATTCCTCATGGAGCAGCCATGGATAATACCATGAAAATGATTGCAGCGTCGGTTGGTACGGCAATTCTTGTTACCGTAATGACTAGAACTGCTGAGACTGCTCAACAACGACCAGAAATCGCCCATCCGGATATGTATGGGGCTAATGTGGCGTTTATCGTCATTGCTATTCTCTCCTTAGTAGGCGTTATTATATCTTTCTTTATTAAAGGAAGTAAGTTGCCAGAAAAAGAACTGGAGAAAAACAAGCAGGCAATATAAGTCTAAATGAAAGAGAGATTTAACATGTAGGTCCATCTTTAATAATGTATATCTCTTATTCCAAAAATGTTAAAAAACCTTTGCTTTAATAAGCAAAGGTTTTTTATTGTCTACTACGTTATCTAAAAATCATGTAGAATTGGTAGAGCTTTTTAACTGAACCATTAATATGAGAAGTTTACTTAACAGCTTCTTTTAATTCTTTTCCTGGCTTGAAGGCTGGAACTTTTGAAGCTGGAATCGTCATTTCTTCACCTGTTTGAGGGTTACGGCCTGTACGCTCTGCACGTTCACGCACTTCAAATGTCCCAAATCCAATTAGTTGAATTTTTTCTTCTTTTGCAAGTGTATTAGAAATCGTTTCAAACAAAGCGTCTACAGCTTTTTTCGAATCTTGTTTTGTTAGTTCTGCTTTTGTTGCAACTGCATCGATTAATTCAGCTTTTTTCATAGTTAAATACCTCGTTTCTTACTGGATATAGTATGTATAGGTAAAGAATATATCATATCTTCTATATACTGGTCAAACATACGTTCCTTCTCTAAAGTGATGTGAAAAATATATGATAAAAAATATGTTTGAGATTAGCTCTGTGGCGAAACGAAACCTGTTTAAGTTGGACAATAAAAAATATTGTGTTGCTGAGAAGCGCTGTGACGCAGTTAACTATTCATTCACAGGTATTCCCCTTATTCTTCGTGAATTTGAGCGCTTCTGATTTTATAATTTAACTGAAAAAGAGCAGGAGGATATTTAAATGCCAAACTATGTTATTATATCTCTTATCACAACCTTAGCAATTATTATTGTGTTTCAAGGAATCAGTAAGATGAATAAAAAATTAGAAAAGGACTATATTGCGAAGAGTCCAGAAAAAATTAAAGAGTATATCAAGAGAAATGAAGAGCTTTTAGAAAGAACAAATAAGTTAAATAAGAAAATACTTAATTTTTTAACCTTCACCATTATTGCAGTAATTGCTGTATTTATTTTATTTCCGGTTTTTACACCTATATTTTTCATAGCATCTTTATTTGCATTTACCCTACTAATTTTAAATATTATCTTGAGAAGTAGCTTAGAGGATAGGTTGAAAATTTTCAAAAATTTATCTTTGAAAATTAAAAATAAAAATAGCAATCTAAACGGCTAAAAGAACAGGAGTTAATTTGAAATGGATAATTTGCACTTTCTAGGAGAAAAAATCTTAGAAAAAAAATATAAAATTGCACAAATGGTACATACGCATAGATTGGCTAATCTTAAAGAAGTAAAAGACGTCAATGTTACAAAAGAAGAAATTATTGAATTGAGAGCAAACTTCATCAGTTATTTTGGGCAGGCTCTCATGGGAAAAATTGATCAAAAAACAATTTTTGATCAAATAGTGAAATGGGCAAAAGAGTCAGGCGAATTTGCATCAAATCTAGGTATTTCTCTGAGTGAGGCTTTAGAAGATACGACCTATTACCGAAAATTCATATGGGAAGTCCTTAAAGAAGAAATAAGAGATCATAATATACCTACAGACACAATATTTGAATTAATCACTATCATTGACCCTTTATTAGATAAAGCTGTTTATGTTTTTAGTTTGACGTATGTAAATATTCATCAAGAAACACTAAAAAAAGCAAAGAGTGCTTTCCTTGAATTATCCGTACCGGTGGTTCCAATCACCAAAGGTATTGCTATACTCCCTCTCATTGGAGAGGTAGATACGGAAAGAGCAGCGCTTTTACTAGAAGAAACACTGAGAAAAGCTAATGAACTAAAATTATCACATTTGCTATTTGACCTCTCCGGAGTGATGATTGTAGATACCATGGTTGCTCATCAAATTTTTAAAATTGTAGACGCATTAGGTCTTCTTGGGGTAAAAACGATATTAATTGGTATTCGTCCTGAAGTTTCTCAAACAATGATCCAACTTGGAATTGATTTTAGTAAAATAACGATAAAAGCAAATCTAGAGCAAGCACTTCTTGGTTTAAATTTAACTATAGATACTTTAGAATAAATGTTCTTATTCAATTTGGATGAATAAAAGGCAAATGAATTTCATATACATCTTTAGTTGATGCAATCACCGTTATTGGTAATCATATATTCATTCTTTCTGTAATAATTAGTTTCTTTTTTTATGTTTATTTTTCAACACAAAGGGTAAAGTAATACACTGGATTGGGATTCTAGAAGAAATATGTCTTTATTTGTTGAAGATTTGTTTCTTTCTTTTTATTAAGGGATACCAAATATATATCCTTAATTAGGATATATATGAAGATGATAGGGGAATTTTTAAATGATACTTATTAAAAATCAGGAAGAAGTAATTCGAGAAGCAAAATATCAACTACATACAACTATGGATGACTATCAAACAAAGATCATTTCCATATTTGATAAACAAGATATACCTATGAGTAAACGAATCGATTTAATGATTCTTCTATCAGACATAAAAGAGCAGGCTGTATTGATTGGAAAACAGGCTGCAATTAAAGGGAAATCAGAATACGAAGGACAAAATCAATTAATTACAGAAGTTGTAGATGAAGTTCCCTTCCAATACAGTGAAAAAACGGTAACTGATTTAGAAAATAATATACAAATTATCAAAAAGAAGATTGAAGATATGGCAAGAGAGTACGGATTAGATTCTGAACTAGTTAACCTAAAAGCCCTTTTACTTAATCTAAAGGTAACTAGTTATGTAAATGGGCATTATGAAATGTATGTAAAAGATAATAATTTATCTACTAAAAGAGCCTAGTGTGCTGGGATCGTTTTATTTGATAAAATGATTAAAATTTTATATTTGGAATAAACTATCCAAGATGCAATAGAGCGTCACCTAACGACTACCATTCAACGAATAGAAAAATACTGCCTCTTTTAATTGGGAAGAGGCAGTATTTTTCTGCTTTTACACCATATATTATATGCATTTTTCGTAATCATACTACCTCTTATAAGGAATAATAAAGCTCGTGAAATTGAAAAAATATAAGTATTGCAATAGAGTTGAGCTCTATGTAAGTGACGCAAGTAGACTGCCAAAATTACGGTAAAAAGATGTAAATAAAATATATGTTTAAAGGGTAAAGATAAAAAGTGCCTTATTAAAATTATATTTTTGAGGAGGTATTTACAATTGAGTAGTACATCTAGATTCAAAATGCAGATTTACAGTCCTCAATGGGGGGATAAGGACCTTTATCATTTTAAAAAAACCAAAAGAGGATGGGAATTTGAAAACTATAGATGTAAAGGTGAAGTAGATAAAGGGGGTAATCCATTATTTTATAAAGCCCTTGTTACTGAATCCCTTTCATATCCTAATCACTTAGAGGAATATCTCTCCATCGTTTGGGAAAAAGTTGAAGTTTTAAATAAGGAACAAGTTCAGAATATTTTTGATGAAATATCTGAATGGGTATCGACTAGCAAAAGTGACCTCAATTAACCCATTATAATTCTGAGAAATTAGGTGCAGTCATAGGAATATTACCAGTTGGATCGAAATCGACATACTGGACACGTTAAACAACGTATCAAATCTACACCTTCCTACCAATAGTCATGCTATTTACAATGTTACTAACTATTTCTTAAAAATTTATTAATTCACTTTAATTAAACGCACTTATACCACTCTTTAGAAGGTTAAAGAGTGGTATATATGGATGCTTCTAAATTTTTTTATAAAGATATTCACCCTTATTTTTCATGGATAAAGGGTACTTGATCCTTTTTGGTTTTAGTTAGATAAATAACCAAGCTTAAGATTACTAAAAGAAATATTGCACTTGTTCCCATTGTTCCTAATCCAAGTCCACCAGCATGATGAGGCTGTGACAGGTAGTCTCCTACAGAAGCTCCTAAAGGACGGGTTAAGATATAAGCAATCCAAAAAGAAAGGACAGCAGGAAGCTTAAAACGATAGTAAGCAATTGTTACAATTCCAATTAATACAGCAAATATTAAGGCTGACTTCCAATAACCCATGTGAAGGCTTTCTGCTATAAAGTCTCCTGCTGCAGTACCTAGCGCAAACGTAAAAAGAATTGCTAACCAATAAAATGCTTCTCGTTTGTGTGTGAAAATAGAGTGAATAGATAGTGTTTTTTCTTTTGCATACCATACAAAAAATGTAATGGACAGTAAGAGAGCAAAAACAATATTGCTAACCTCAAGAGACACTCCAAAATGATCAGTTAGGTTATCCGTAACGAGAGTACCCACGATGCTAATTAATAGGACCGTTAGCCAATAGATACTAGGTATATATTTTTTTACCTTAAATTGTAAAAATAACACGATAGCAAGCAGTATACTCATAATATAGGTTGTATTCGTTAATCCTAGATGTAAGTTTTCATTCAAAAAATCAGCAGCTGTTTCTCCAACCGTAGTTGCCATAATTTTAATAATCCAAAAGAAAATCGTCACTTCAGGTACCTTATTCAGTATTCGCTTTGTTAGAGAATTAGAATTCGAAGTGTTTTCCAATTGGGGCGAGTTGACATCATTATTTTCCACCTCTGAATTGAAATCCATTTATAACGCCTCCCCTGTCTTTTTAGTGTTCACTCTTATTTTTCTTTTTTGTTTTAATGTGTTTCATAAATTTAATTTAATAGACAGGGATGAAATTAAGATGAGAATAATATGAGAATTTCATAAAAAATATATTATCTATTGGTTCTAAATTGATTGTTATATTTTAGGGACTCAATTAGGACAAAGTAGGAATATCCGTTAATAAAGTTGTTTCATTAAATATATCTCTTTCGTTAAAACCTATTATCTTAACTAAGGTATATATCAGGTGCACCTTAAAATAATCTAAATCAAAAAATGAACGATGTTTTAAAACGTTTCTTAGATGTGAATATTATCTATAGACTTTCAAAATCGTATAGGATTGGATAAGTTTAGGTATATTAATTGAAGTATTCCGTCCTGATACATATTACAAACTTCTTAAAAGGTGGATGATGTAACATGCTTGATTCCAAGACAATTGAGATCGTTCAATCAACAGTGCCTGTTTTGAAAGAGCATAGTAAACAAATTGGGAAAAGA
This sequence comes from Priestia sp. AB, assembly GCF_028369225.1. NCBI lineage: Bacteria > Bacillati > Bacillota > Bacilli > Caryophanales > Bacillaceae > Priestia > Priestia sp. AB. The sequence goes on along the minus strand of NZ_JAQMYN010000014.1, from coordinate 44,325 downwards.
TTTTATGAGTTATTATTTGAAAAGGCACCAGATTTATATAATATGTTTAATCAAACAAATCAAAAAAGAGGGATTCAACAGGAAGCTTTAGGTTATGCGGTATACGCTGCAGGAGAACATATAACCAATCTAGAAGCCATTAAACCCGTCATTGAAAGGATTTCACAGAAACATCGCGCGATAGGTGTAAAAGCAGAACAATATCCGGTTGTTGGTGAAACCTTACTTCAAGCAGTAAAGGATGTTTTAGGAGATGCAGCTTCAGACGATATTATTGAAGCGTGGGGAAAAGCCTACGGGTATATTGCCAATGCTTTCATTGAGCTAGAAGAAGATCTCTACAAAGAGACAGAGAGCCAACCTGGAGGTTGGGAAGGATATCGAAGCTTTTATATTGATAAAAAGGTAGAAGAAAGTGAGAATGTGACGTCTTTTTACTTAAAACCTAAAAATGAGAAAGCCATTGCCTCTTATAAAGCAGGACAATACCTTACATTAGCAGCAGCTGTTCCTGGAGAGAAATACACGCATATTCGTCATTATAGTCTTTCTGAAGCACCTGGAAAAGATTATTATCGAATCAGTGTAAAAAGAGAAGATGCACATGATGGTGCCCCAGCAGGGATTGTCTCAAACTATTTACATAACCAAGTTGAAACAGGAAGTACGCTTAAGTTCTCAGCTCCAGCTGGAGATTTCGTGCTTGATGATAGCGATCAGCCTGTTGTACTCATTAGTGGAGGAATAGGAATTACACCTTTGCTTAGTATGCTCAATACCATCGTAGAAAAACAGCCAACACGGCAGGTTACCTTTATTCATGCAGCCATCAATGGGAAAACACATGCTTTTAAAGAACATGTAGCCCAATTAGATAGTAATAACGAAAATGTCACCTCCTTCACCTGCTATAGTTCACCTAGTGAAGAAGATCAACTTGGTAATGATTTTGATAAAGAAGGTTACGTTGATTTAGAGTTGTTGCAATCGATTGTTCCTTCAAAAGAAGCCGGTTTTTACTTCTGTGGATCGATTCCTTTTATGGAAGCCATTCTGAAAGCATTGCATAGATGGGATGTACCAAACGAACAGATTCATTATGAGGTATTTAGCCCTGTAGCCATTTTAGGAGAAAAGTAAATAAAGTGACCTCCAATGCGTTTAATTATCTACAGGTCAAGCCCCTGAAATCTTTGTGAATTTCAGGGGCTTTTGATATTCTCGATATCCTTTCTTATATAGACTAGATACATGTAGGATATACATGACTTACTATCTAAATAGAGGGATTGTTTTTAGTTCTTAATCGCTTTTGTGATTAATCGGACAGTTCCCATTGATAATGTAACTTAATCAATAATGATGATTTAAAATACTCAACAGGATGTTTCTATGAAGCTTCCTTCACTATAGAACAGATTTAAGTATGTCTATAAGCGCCTTTATAATCTTTTACATATAATATTATAAGAAAAATAATATTTTTGATATGTTTGAAAATTTGTTAAGCTAATCGAGTAGTTTTCTGATTTATGAAGATAGAAGGGTCTCAAATCAAAAAACTTTTCATCTTAACTTATATTATTGATGCTAATTATATCCATAGTATTGTTCTATTCAATTTCAATAGATTTCTTATCTGAGAGTTTTAATTTTTATAACTTCTCTTTACTTTTTAGGGTTGCAATTAATATATGGGATATTCATTGTCATGATTTTTATATAGGAGGAATTTAAATGGATAAAGAGATGGTTAAATTTATAAGAAAAAGTTACAACATGAATCAACGTAATTTCGCTCAAGTAGTTAACTGTAGTTTTTCATTAATTGCTTTAGTGGAAGTTGGTAAAAGAAGAATAACCGAAAACCTATACAATAAAATTACAGATGCCTTTAATTTAGATGAAAAGCAATTGAAAGAAATTCATTCTCATTTAATAGAAAGTAATCAAAACAAACATTAAGGAAAATAAATTGACAAATGTAGGATAAGTTAATTTATTTTACAAAAGGAGCGAGTAATAGTGGATGTAAAAGAAAGCGAAAAAACTATTCGATTAAAAGTAATGCTTGAAGAATCTTTAAAGCCGATGACGGAAAAATTAGAAAAGCTAAATGAAGAAGTTGAAACAATTCGGAAAAACCAACAGAACTTACAGAAGATGTTAGAAGAAATAATAATAAAATAAAAGGAAAGAATCTTTCCTTAATGGCCTAATAATACGTCTACATACTCTAGTCTAGTTACAGAAAACTTATGATTTTTATTCCTATTTTAGCCTTCTATAAAATAGGAATAAAAGAGTTAGCAATGAATTGTCATTTAATTGGTGGATTTTCATCAGATAGAGAACATAACAACACATTATGATATACTTTTTAGTATAGATACTCATTTTCTTGTAAAGAGGTGTCTTTCTAATGGATTATCATTTAATTGGTTTATCATTTGTATTTTTTATTGTCTTCTATTTTATTGGAATAAAAAAGCATATTAGATGGCTATCAAGATGGAAACAATTTCGGGTCAAAGACCAGGAAAGGTTTGCTCAGTTAGTAGGAACATACTTATTAGTAGTAGGTATCTCCTTGTTAATAAGTGGCTTTGTAAATTACCCTTATGAAAACGCTATCATTTATATATTTACATTAGGTTATGGCGATTTACTTACCGTGTATATAAGTAACCATATTATTGAATAATCATTTTTAGAAAGAGCTCCCTAGAAGCTCTTTTTTTGATTAGAAAAAATGTTTGCTTTGAAATTCACTTTTCTAAATAGACTGGTACTTATTCAACTGTAAAGTGATTTAAAAAATATCTTGCAGCCTTGGTAAGACTATTTCTTTTAAGTGAAACAATAGCTGGCTCAATGTAGAGCTGGAAGTTTTCTATTTCAAAAACTTCAATATCATGTTTAAAACTTGCCTGAATTCCCGATTTTGGGACAATTGAGATACCTACCCCGGCGGCAACTAAAGAAAGTAATGTAGAAATATCTTTACACTCCATTACAATATTGGGGGAAAATTGATGTTTATGAAAATTACTCAACATATTTTCGTAAACAGAGTATCCTTTCATATGACCTAGCATAAGGAAGGGGTATTCTATAATATCTTTTAAATTTACAGTGTTTTTTGAAAAACGCTCTTTCCAACTTAGAGGGACTACTAGCACAAAGGGTTCTTCTGGCAAACATGTCACCTGGTAATTTTCTAATCTTTGGGGAAGAAGCATCAATGAAAATTCAATTTTTTGTTCAATTAGCAATTCTTCTAAATGAGAGGAGTCACCTTGCCAGACTTTAATAAATATATTTGGATAAGCTTCCCTGAAAGCATTTAGGTGTTTAACTAGATAAGAACCGCAGGTATAAGCTATACCGATAGATAAAGTTCCCCTGAGTCCTTCTTCCATTTCTTTAATTTCCTGTTTAATGATCTTGCTCTCTTGCAACATCTGCACAGCATGACTATACAATATCTTTCCAGTTTCAGTTAACTCCCATTGCTGGGTATAACGTTTAATTAAAGTTGTTTCAAGTTCTTTTTCTAAACGCTGAAGTTGTTGACTAAGTGGGGGTTGTGCCATATGTAACACTTGGGCAGCCTTCGAAATCCCTCCTTCATCTACAATGGTTTTAAAATATTTTAGTTGTTTAATATCCATGTCAATCACCCAATCATATGCAATATATATAACATTATAACAATAAATATATTTTTCATATAACATAAATATTGATAAGATACTTTTAGGATTCTTAATAATAGAACAAAGTATAGTAAAGGTCGGTAAATTATATATGTAAAGCTATATTTCATCTTTAAAATTACCATCATAGCAAATAATAGGCTTATTTTTCAGGTTCCATACATACTTCATTATGTCGATTATTTGCACAGCAAAAAATATGAAAGTTTATAGGGTAAATAACATTTATTCTTTTAATAACGAAGGTAAGATAATCTATCTTTAGTTCCAGAGTGATATCTAGTAACCTACTTAATCTTCGATATTACTACATGATGAAGTAGATCTATAATTGTTCAAGTAGAATATTAAATCCTACTTTATTTATGAGATAAATATGTTATAGGTAATTATACCAAGTTGGATGAGAGCCAAGAAAATGGTTAACGACATACTAGCAAAAGGAGAAGATAAATTATGTGGATTCGCTTTTTTATTATGGGTTTCTTTTCTTTAACAGCAATATCTCTCATAGGTTATCAAGTTATAGAGATTTTTCATGCATATGATGATTTTTTTTATAAGAGTCCTAAATAAGAACAATTAAATTTAAAATACTTAACAAGAAAAAGAATGATAATAAAAGGGAACGATATAAAGTATTAAAAAGAGAGAAACCTATTATACGGAGGAACAAATTGACTCTTTGTGTTTTTATAAAGCTTTGAAAATAACCATTTCTTATAAAGAGGTGTCTTTATACATGAATTATCGTTTAATTTGTTTAGCATTTTTGTTCTTTTTTCTTTATTACCTTATTGGTGTAAAGAAATATATTAGATGGTTATCTGGATGGAAGCAATTTCATATTAAAGATAAGAAACGATTCACGAAATTAATAAGCACTTATTTATTAGTAGTGGGGTTCACAGTTTTAATAAGTGGATTCATTGATTATCCGTTTGAAGCTACTATACTATATTGCTTTACATTAGGTTATGGTGATTTACTTATGGTTTATATAAGTAATCATATAATTGAGTAATAAATTGGATAGGTGGCATCCTGAAATGGAAACCTTCAAGTATTTAAGGAAGAATTAAAAAACTTGAAGAGCATATTAGCGAATTATCAATTATCCTTCGTTTATGTAAACCCCTCTGAAGAAGATGTAAAGGATATTCATTTTGGTAAACAAGGATATATTTACGAGGAATGGTTAAAAACTAAAGTTATTGACGGTGAAGCAGGTTACTATATTTGTGGTCCAGTTCCATTCCTTCGTTCTATTGTAACAAGTTTGAAAGAGTTAGGTGTTAATTCGGAACATATTCACTTTGAATATTTTGGATCTGCGGTAAATCTATAGGATGATTAATTAAGTATAAAAATACCTTATTATCTAGATGCAAAAGTAGGGGTTAATAAGAATAGAAAACAATGCTTTTTTAATAAGGTAGGAATGATAATAGATACCTAGTTTCAAGCCTGATGAGACTGAAACTAGGCTTTTTAATAAATTTATTTAACTGATAATAGGCCTAGTCTAGCCTAACTCTTATCCTAAAATAACTACATACTTCGTAATGAATCTTTTCTTTCGGTAATTCACATTTATTTAAAGTTTTATTCTTTGTTTCACTCGTTTTTGTACACTTTACAATATAAATTCGAACCATTAAATAAATTCAATTTAATTTTTAGATCTAAAAAACAATGAAAATTCAGATATCCATTTAAATAATCAGGGTTTTCTTATAAAATAACTTTATATGTTAGAAGTTTTGACAAAGTACTTGCCAAACTAGTTAGAAAGGATAATAGGATATTAAAATGGAGAAAAAACTTGAAAAGAATTGGAGTCATCACTCAAGCATAGGATTAGCTGCATATCTAAAAAAAATGAAAGGGACGATTAGACAAGAAGCTAAAGTTGATTATATTGATTCTATTATTTCAGCTGCAGGTGCACTTATTGCTATTATTACGGTTAGTTTTATGGCTATTCATCTAGGCTATCCTATGGCATTAGCTCCCCTTGGAGCGAGTTGTATCTTAGTATTTGGTGCTCATAAGGGTGCTCTTTCTCAACCAAGACATGTAGTTGGAGGGCATTTGCTTGCCACTACCTTTGCTATTATTATTTGGTGTTTATTAGGGAAAAGTTTATTCACTCTTGGTCTCGTATTAGCTCTTGTATTAATTCTAATGGCCCTTACACAAACGATGCATCCTCCAGCAGCAGCTAGTGCACTCGTTGCTGTTAACAATCAAGTAGGTTGGGGATTCCTTATTCCTGTTCTATTGGGTTCCCTACTGATAGTAGTTATCTCAATTATTTATAATAATTTATTTCAATCAAGGCAATATCCAAATCATTGGTTATAAAGGTGAATATAGCGAAACAAAGATCCTATGTTAAAGAGGTGATTTAAAAAATGGAAGAGTTTATTGGAAGTTGTACTATATGTATGAAAGAAATATATTGCATAAATGGCTTTTTGAATGGAATTATCCAGCCATATGGGGCGTTACGATGCTTTTCTTGTAATAAAGAGCAGTTCCTGGAAAGTAAACATTAACGAGGGTTTTGATTCAAAAATCCCAAGATAATTGTAAGTAACCTGAAGTTTTTGAATCAGAACCACTCTTACCAATTTGATTATAAATAGTTAAACTATTTATAATCAAATATTTTAACTATTCCTTACTTTGTAGAAAATTGTAAGATATTTTACCAAAAAGTCGGCTTACCGACCATAAACCAAAGCATAGTCATTAATAGAATGATGTAAATCCAAATAGATTGCTTTAGTTTAGTTGCCAGTTCTTTTTTATTATGCCCTTCCTCCTTGTACTTTCGAAGCGTGGGGGAAAATGCACGGGCCAGAAAGAACAATGAGCAAAAGAGGAAAATCAGTGTCATTATAATCCACGGAGTAGTCCATGTCCATGGACCACACATAACAAGGAGTATCCCTGTGATAACAAGAACATGGCCTGTATGTTTTGCGAGCCTAACGACAGATTGAAATGTGCTCAAATAGGCATTCGTTTCTTCTTCTCTTGAATTATGTAGTTTTTTAACGAGTGGTAAGAGAATAAAGAAAGGACCAATAGATAAAATGACACTAGAAATATGAATATATACTAATATACGGTACAACCAATCCATTTCTTTTACCTATCAATCGTTAACTGATCTGAACTCATGCACCCATACTCTCATTTGAGGAAGCCAGGGCATTCCAGGATGATAAGATAAAATAGATTGCTTATATTCCTCTACCGTATCATAGCCCTCCTGGCGAGCATTTTCATCCGTTAATTCACCTAGTGATTGAGAATAAACCCGTTCCACTATAAACTTTTTATCCCCTAAGACCATTATCTCTCCTACATCAGCATACCTTCCATTTCGACGGGTTGCTGTTTTGCTGCCCTTGAGTACTTTATTTACATCATCCGGCATCGTTACAAGTCGATCGATTGTACATGTTTTTGGTGGTAATTCATTTTGTGCTTCATAATTATTCATAAAAAAACTCCTTTCATTTCTTGTCTCTTATTTAATGTATCACACTTCCAATAACAAACTTCACTTGAATTTATTAGTTTGAAATTCCCTCTAATAAATCTGTTATAATTTATCCCTTTTCTTATTCGATGATCTAATAATAGAGCTTTTTCTTTAAATAAGTTCCCCCTTTAATCTACGGATGTTCATTTCCCTCTAAATTCCCTCTTTTTTAATTGCGTATTCCGCTAAAATCCATTATGGTGCGACAAGAAGTCGCTTTTATATAGTGTGGCTTACGCCACTGGTTTAGACGCAAAAACTATCCCCGTCCAAAACTGCGGGCCTGGTAACGGGCTCGTGGGTTGCATGCGGAAATGCGGAAACAGAGAGTCAGTGCACGACTCGGAACACTGCTAGGGGAAGATGAGTATGGTGAACATTAGTGAAGGTTTATAAGCTTCGTAAATTTTAGCTCAGGATAGTGCACAGATTTGTCTGGGTATTGGTAAGAGGTAAAGCAGATTCATAATGCTGCTGTGACGCGTCCCGTATCTTGCCCGGAGTAAAGAACCCACCTAACCTCGTCGTATCTATAAGATGCGGAACTTGGTAAGCCCTTTGTCATCTGTGTAAACAGTAGGGAGGTCGTAAAATCAAACGATGTGACAGAGGGTAAAGGATACGAGAGAAAGCGAATGCTGTTGTTTCGAAAGGGAACAGGAAAGCAGGAAACTGTATAACTGGACGGATACTATCATCCTTACGGACAAACCCATGATAGGCCCGAAAGGGAGCTGACTTCTTGTTGGTCTCTCGTAGGCACATAAGGTTGTGGCTATCTTTTGACGAAAGAAACGTACTGTTATGTATACCTCCACTCGGAGCGTCGGCGTACGTTTTACTTACCATTATGGTATGTGATGAAGATACGACAGCAAATGGACCTGCAATGGGAGGCTTGAGCCGTATGAGTTGAAAGGCTCACGTAAGGTTCTTAGGGGAGTCAGGGGCAGTGATGCCCCTCGCTTACCCGACTTAACTACAAATGCATACCATATACAGCTTAAAAAACCGAAAAACCAACCTCTGAGTCCTAAAGGTTGGTTTTTCTGCTCTTGGAGAAGAGATTCGTGTTGGATTATTGGATGCCTCACGGCGTCTTGAGTAGTTTGCTCAAGACGTTATTCATTATTCAATTTTGTAATTATTAAATAAAAAGAAACAGACTTGTTAGGAAGTCTGCAACTGCAACAAGAAATAAAGCTATTTACATACAACAGGTATTGTATATGATCAAGCGAACTTTAGCAGTCTACCCTATTGAGGAGATTTTATACTTTATTGATCTTATGTAGACTAGGTTTGTATACGGTATATATCTTTAAAAAAGAAAAAAGCTACCTCTTATCAGACAGAAGAGGCAGCCTTTTTCTATACAGTAACCACAATGTTGTGTTGACGCTTTGTCGCATCTGGAGTAGTTTGCTCTAAATATATAGCTTTATTCTTTTTTCCTAGCTAGTTGTTCCTTGTCTTTTGTTCCAGGTGGTTGCTCAAGCCAGTTATGGCTGATCATGATATCAGCGCCATCTTTAGCATATTGGGCAATTTCAAACGATAATCTTTCATAACTCAAAAAAAGGTCACTTCTTTGACTTGCTGCAGCTGCTGTTGCATAGTTTCCTGATCCTGCTGCAGTTAGAAAGCTCATATGAAACATGGTAAGCTTATCCGAAAATGCTGGTATTGTTGAATCACTAATAGCAATATCTGATGAAATAGGCGATTGTATATTATTATTAAGAAGAACTTTAGCGAAAACTTGAGTATGTTTTTCTGCGATTTTACTCCCTCTTATCATCCAGTCTTGAACATCCTTTCGTGGGGATGTTTGAGCAAATGCCAGTGAAAGCTTAGCACCTATGACGTTGGTTTGAATATTCATGAATAAATGGGATATTTCCATTGTATTCAATGGCCGTTGTTTACTAAAAAAGGAGAAGCCACTTAAATATTGTTTACTATCTACATAATCGGTTGTTGTTGGATAGGCTATATAGGGAGATCGAATGAATACTCCTTTTGAAAGTGCAGTACGTGAACTTTGATTGAACAAAGCCGATACCTCTTGAAGTCCTGTTATAAAGTACGTTCGGATATCTTCTCTAGCACTCATTGAAACAAACCCACTATAAGCTAACATGCCTGCTTTCGCCATGTGATTAATATATGTGAGCATAAAAGAATCTGTAAAAAGACGTGGCGCATTCAAATTAACATCATGTCCCATAGTGAAGGCTGTTGGAATGGGTAATTTCTCTTGCTGAAAAATATTCGTCAGTTTTTCTAAATGGGTAAACGAAATGTCATATGCAAATTGAATAACTGGACGAATATCCTCATCTTCTATTTGTTTTAGAAAATAACTTAATATACATTTGGACATACTATCATTCATGTAACCAGTCCAAATAGAAGCTATTTCGGATGAGGTAAGTTGTGTCTGATGCTTAGTCATACATGGTTTCCTCCAAAAGAATAATTTTAGACATAAATATATTCTTTACGGAAACCAGTATATTATGAGTCAGGGGCTTTACCCCTGACTTTTTCACTGTTGATTAGCTAGTATATTCGCAAAGATGTATTTTTTTCTTTTAAAACCAAAGACGCAATTTTTGATTACCTATAATACGTTATATGTAAACTAACTTTATGTATGGTATTCATAAAGTTAACGTCTCTTTTTCTCATGGTCTTTTTGGGTGTCTTTTAGTGTTTTAGCCATAGCTAGAAATATAATTAATACAATGATGATACCCAGTATAATACCTCCTGACAATAAGCTCAGCCCCTTTTAAAATTCCTGTTTTTGTTAATTATATCATGTAGATTAAAGAGGTATCTTAGAAGTATTAAGTACCTAGAACGCACATTATGGTAACTAGCTCTATAAACTACAAATAAAGCTAGCTGTGTTAAGCTAGCTTTATATTTTCATGGCGTTTTTCTATAAGTTTTTCAATTACTTGTTTATCTTTAAGTAATTCTTCTTTATTCTCTTTTACTAGATCTTCAAATGATTTTGTATGCTTACGCATGTTAGCACTTCTTTCTTTTATAGTGGATCGCTTTAACTATACCTTATCTAGGGAATTTCAGGTAATAAAACAACTTCACTGTTTACACTGGTTCTCGTACAAAATAGGTATATTCTTTTTATTTTCTCCCATTTTGAATTTCAATAAGATTTCCTTCAGGGTCTTTTGCAAAAAAATAGTTATAATACCAATATCTCGGTATTTTTTCAACTATCTCCTCCACTCTTGGTACAAAAACCAGAACTTCATGAGTGATGATACTAAAAGACGAAAAGAAATGATTTAATAGTAAGAAAATCTGACAAAGTGCTCAAGTGAAAAAGCCCGAATAAGGGACACTTTTTATATAGTGACCCTTATTCGGGTTATAGTTCAGCTAATCCAGGTATTTTTTTATTAAAATTGAATGATTTTATCGTATGGATATTCAATTTTTATCGAGGTTTGGTCTTTTGTTATTCAAATTCACACGCGATTTTTTATTGTCTAGTAGATGCTTAATTTCTTTGAAGCTTACAAAACGTTTATTTTTTTGATCTAAAAGTCGAAAACGAAGAGACTTCAAGCTTGTGCTTAGTGTAATGGTTGTTGCTTTCTGTAATGGTGGCGTAGACTCATGCGCCTTTTCTAAATTATAGTTGGGAACTCTTGGAGCCAAATGATGTACATGATGGAAACCAATATTACCTGTTACCCATTGTAAAACTTTAGGAAGCTTGTAATAGGAGCTACCATCAACCGCAGCCTTCACGTAATCCCACTCTTCTTCTCTTTCAAAGTAGGAATCTTCAAATTGATGCTGTACGTAAAATAGCCAAATTCCAAGTGATCCTGCTACAAAAAGGATGGGAGCTTGAACCAGCAGAAAAGCTTGCCAACCAATACCCCAACATAAAAGTGCATATACTGCAACAATTGAGAAATTGGTTAAATATGTGTTCAAACGTTCCTTTCGTTTTGCGTCTTTTCGATTCAATCGGTTAGAAACGAAGAAAAGATAGATGGGACCTAGTCCAAACATAACAATTGGATTGCGGTAAACTCGGTAAGCTAACCGGCCCCAGTAGGAAGCTGCAACATACTCATCAACCGTCATGACCCACACATCACCAGTTCCTCGTTTATCTAAGTTGCTGCTCGTAGCATGATGAATCGAGTGGCTTCGTTTCCACTGTTCATACGGAAACATGGTGATAACCCCACTGATTGTACCAAGGATATTATTCGCTTTTCGGCTTTTGAAAAATGATTGATGACAACAATCATGGAAAATAATAAAGATTCGGACGACGAACCCGGCTGTAACAATAGCTAATGGCAATGTTATCCAATAAGAAACGGACAAACTTTGATAAGCTAGAAACCAAAGTAGTAAAAACGGAAGGAATGTGTTTATTAATTGCTTTATACTCGATTTCGTATTGGGTTTTTCAAAAGGTGCTACATTTTTTCTTAGTTCAGTCGTTTTTTGTTTGCTCATGTTGTCCTCCTTAAATCTTTACCGTGTTTAATATACAGCTCTTCTTTATATTTATAGTAGAACATAGTAGCTGGTAATAAAAGATATAAACGTCAAGTAACTAGTATGACAACTGTCATACATGTGTGAATGTATTTTCTTAATAAAAGGAAAAGGGTGTGGGAAAAATTCAGTTTCATTAAAGCATTATTTCAGTCCTAGCTATGTAAAAGTGCTCATAAACCTGTACCTTTCCAAGAGGTATTGAGCTACTATTTTTAAAATATAATGCGAACAAAAAACCACCTCTACTATGATGACTAGGATTGAAGGTAGTTTTTTCAGAGCTATGAATGTTCAACTGTCGTTCATTTTGCTATAAAAACTCTTTAACAATTTCATCATGTTACGCCCAGAAGTTCTTGACATTTTATGATTATCTCCATCATCACGCGTACTCAGGTACCAGCTTCCCTTGTCATCTTCATTTAATCTATATACCTTGTTGGTTCTACTATCTGTATAAAAGTCTCCATCCTTCAGTCTCAAACGATCCCCCCTCTACCACGTATATACCCGGTATTATACCCAAGATATCAATTTTATAAAAAATTTCATATACACAAAAACAGCAGGTTTCTTAACACGCTTACTATTGATTTAAACTTAGTGAAGAATTTTCTCTGTTTTTTATGATAAATGGTCACTTGGTATGTATAAGAGATTTCTAGTTAGGGAGCCATAAAGATATAAAAGTGAAATAAAAAAGGGAGAAGAATGATGAGTGAAAACAAACAAATATGGTCTGATTTTATTGAGGAGGACCGATTTGAACTACATTCGTACCTTACTTATTTATTTAAACAATGTCACGATGAGAACCTAAGACAGTTAGAAGGTGAAAATATAAAAGAATAAACTTATAAATAAAGCAAATCGGAAGGATAAAAAATGAAAATGAATATAATGTAGGCGACCTTATGATTCTAATCGGATGAATAGGTCGTTTATTGCTGTTATAAACCTTTTTATAAGAAGCTGATTTGATGTCAAAAGAAAACGAAATGTTAAATTCGAGGATTAATTTATGTAAATAGATTAAAGATTTACTAGAAGAAACAGAGCAGGGGAATTTAGTTTAAAAAAGAATATATATAAAATAAAACCTCCTAATTCTCTTTGAAGCTGGTAAGGAGAAAGTCTACTTATTAGTTTATCAATGATTTCTTTTTAGTGATCTTAATATGGTATTAGTGCAAAAATCATCAAATCAAGCTAATTAAATTGCCCATTGGATTAACATTCCTTTGCTGCAGGGATAATTTTTCTCTTCCCCACTATCTTCTACACGTATCCATACAAGTTCCCGTTTTCTAATATAATACGCTTATGTAACAGCTTGCAATATTACGTAGCATTTTCATTATAGAAAGTAGAGTGTTTTTTCTATACGCAGTTAAAAAGTTTTCCCGTTCAGCTTATAGTAACTATGTGTTATCCGGTTTTTAACCGTCTGAATTTTAGGAGGAGGAATACCTTGTGAATACAGCTGTTAATGAATTGTATGATTTTGGAACAGTCGTAAAGAGGAAGCTATTAAATAATAATCTTTATGCTCATTATTTGAGTGATGCCATGAGAAGAGGAAATCATTTTGATTTTTTATATTATTTTTTGACAGCAACTATAGATAGTCGAACACCTATACCTGAACATGTCTCTAATGTTTTTTTGAAGGTTCTTAGCGATAAAACAAAGTTGAGTGATCTTACTCCATTTATCATGGGAATGGTCGGGAAATAAACAAAAGTTAAGAGGTGTATGTCTTAAATCCTTTAATTGAGGCACCCATTTAGGAATCGATTTAATAGTTCAGTTTAATCGGGATATGAATATGATTTAAAGATACGTCAACTACATTCGTTCCAATGATCAAATAAATCGATTAAATAACAGGAGGAGCACTTTATATGGATACTATATTAAGAGTATCATCAATATCAAATCCAAATTCAGTTGCAGGTGCAATTACAGCAGTGTTTAGAGAAAGAGGTAATGTAGAAATTCAAGTAATGGGAGCCGGCGCTTTAAATCAAGCGATTAAAGCCGTTGCGATTGCAAGGGGATTCGTAGCTCCCAGTGGTGTTGATTTGGTTTGTGTTCCTGGGTTTAGAAATATTTCAATCGATAATGAAGAACGAACAGGAATCACATTAATTTTAAGCCCAAGAAAAAAACGATAGATTTTCGTTAAATAAAAAGGACTTTTTAGCATGTTATTGCCGATAATTGCTGTTATGTAAACTAAAAAAGCATAAAGTATACATTTTCAAACGCAAAAAAAACTACCTTCTGTGGTAGTTTTTTTGAGAATATACACCATAATAAAATTGGAGTTGATGTTTCCATCTCTATAATTAATTTTCAATTTATAGTGATTTTATTAATCAAAAACTATAGTGATTTAATAGCTTCTTTTAATTCTTTTCCTGGTTTAAATGCAGGAACTTTTGAAGCTGGGATGGTCATTTCCTCACCTGTTTGAGGGTTGCGACCTGTGCGCTCAGCACGTTCACGTACTTCAAATGTGCCAAAGCCAAGTAGTTGAATTTTCTCTTCTTCTGCAAGTGTATTAGAAATCGTTTCAAACAACGCATCTACGGCTTTTTTCGAATCTTGCTTTGTTAAGTCGGATTTTGTAGCAACTGCATCGATTAATTCAGCTTTATTCATGTTTAAATACCTCATTTTTTACTGTACATACAGTGTGTATATGTAAAACATATCATAGTCTTTAGAAAATGTTCAAACATAAGCTCTTATTCTGATGGTTTAAAGGGTCATCATCAAGATAAATACTGAGATTCGCGTTGTGGCGAAATGAACTCCGTTCAAGCTGGATAATGAGTCATTCGCTGCAAAATCCCTCACTATAATGTATATCAAGTTATAAAACTGGAAAGATTAATAACTGACTCGACCTTTGTTAAATAAGCGTGTATCTTACTATTTAAGATACACGCTTATTTTATGACGAGTTTCTTCTATTTTATTATGTACGGCTTAATTTTTAGTAGATAAGATAAATATGAATAATTTAACCTTTTTAACTAACTTGTTCAAATTAATTCGGAAAATTATTTTTATTAAAAATGATTAAGGCAAAGAATAAAAGATAAATTTCTATTTGTGTATCTTAAGGTACAACTTTTTATACAAGTAAACGTCAAAGTAAAAACAGTAAATGCTGGATAAATAGAAAATATCTATTTGCGTAAAGAAGATATTATATTAATCTTATGTATTAAGTGATAATTAAATTTATATTATACATTTGAGTAATAGTTAACGTATTTTATTAAAAAGTAGTTTACTTATTACCTATTTTGTAGAAAAACTCACAATTTGTCGTCACAGGAAGTAAATGATAAAACATTAATAATATATAAAATACTTTAATATTTACTCAGGTGATGAAATAACTTAAATAAGGTTATTTTTTTAAAAAAAGAATCGACCCCACTATTTATTTTTAAAGTTATGTGTATATGAATCTACAAATCTGGACAGACTAATAACGTATTCCCCCTATTCCAATAAATTTGAAAAACCTCTGCCTAATATGGGCAAAGGTTTCTTTTTTTGTTATATGTAAGTTTATGGTGAGATTATGTAATGTTAATTACTGAAAATAAAAAGTAGTAACTTTTCATAACTTCTAGTAATAAAAATTTAAACTTCCTTTAGGAATGGACTACTTATTATGGTATATCTTGAAGTAAGACTCTTATAAGAGATTTCTGTAAAATTATTTCTTTTCTTTAATAAAAGGGTGTGATGTTTATCGTCTTTTTCTGTTAAGGTGTACCCTTTCTTTTTCATCATTTCGATGTACGTATCTAAATGTCCTTTAGGTACTACATACATAATATTATTATCAACATCTGTTGTTTCAGCTATATCCTTATCTTTAAATTCTAACTGGTACATCGCTTTAACATTTGCTATAGGTCTAGTGTCACCAAAGATATGCTCCCAGTTAATAAAAATAACAGAGAGTACGATAATGGTTGATATAAGAATAGCTAAAAACAATACCAAAACCTTTTTTATTTTATTCATTATTCTTTCCTTTCAGAGACGCTTGTTTATGCATTTTTCCTTCTTACCAAGACCTCTCTTAACATTTTTGTTTTCAAACTCATTCCTATATATACAATCCCCCCCACAAAGACACAGAATAGAGACGTAGTAATAGCTAGATGATACATACTAAGTTTTGTTGCTAAATAAGTCGTTACAAGATAATTTGCTATTAATACGACTATTGACATCACGATGACCAATGAGACAGGTAAAGCAAATGCTCTTACTAAAGGGAATAGCTTGTAGTTAATCGCTTTTCTTATGAGGTAGAAATTATATAAAACCGAAACCATGTACCCTCCGTATGTAGCAAGAACGGGGCCAATTTCTTTAAAGTTAGTAAGCAAAATAAAGTTTAAAATAAGTTTAATAACAATTCCTAAAAACATACCTATAATCACTTTTTTCTGTTGGTTAATACCTTGAAGAATAGAAGCAGTTACTGTAAATAAAGCAAATAAGATAGCCATTGGAGCGTACCATTGGAGGATAAGGCCACCTAAAACCGGACTATTTTTCATACCAAAGATCATGATATAAATAGGCTTTCCTAGTAAACATAGACCAATGGCTGCAGGTAACGTAAAGAACATTAAGATTTGAAATGTTTTATTCATCTTTTCTTTAACTTCTTTTAAATTGCCTTTTACGTAAGAAGAAGTAATACCTGGAAGCAAAGACATCCCAAATGCAGTGGCTAGAGATACAGGGACCATAACTAATATCTGAGCCAGACCAATTACTGAATTAATATTCTCAGCTTGATCTTGTTTGTACCCTATAGATTGGAATAATACGTTGATCGTAAATGTATCAATGTTTTGATAAATAGGTATCGCTAATCCAACAAGGACAAAGGGGATAGCATAGCTAATTAACTCTTTAAACATTGGTAAAGGCTTGATTTTTTGATTAAAGTCACTTTCTATCAATTGCTTGTTAATTAAGCTGCGGCGCTTACGATAAATGATTGTTAGAAAACCTAGACCAGCTATGGCACCCACAAATGCTCCAAACGTACCAATGCCTACAGCTTCTGTCACACTATGACCAAATTTGATAACAATATAAGCACCCAGAACAATAAAAATTACTCTCACAACTTGTTCTAAAATCGTACTTAGAGCAGATGGTCCCATAGATTGATTTCCTTGAAAGTATCCTCTCAAGAGACTCATTGGAGGGACAATTAGAAGAGCAAAACTTACTAACCTGATCACATATATAACGTCTTCTAGTTTATTTCCTGTTGAATCATGTTTACTTATGACCATTTCTGCCAAAAAGGGTGCAAGTGAATATAGAATAATGCTGGATAACATCCCTGTAAAAATCATGAGATAAAGTCCAAACTTTAATAAATCTTGTCCTGCACGATAATTTCCCATTCCATTGTACTTTGATACAAATTTGGAAACAGCAAGTGGGAGACCCATAGTAGAAATGCTTAACATTAATGTGTAGGGTCCATAGGCATACTTATATAATGCATAGCCTGTGTTACCTACTAATGCCGTAAAGGGAATGATGTAGATAAAACCTAATATCTTAGAAATGAGGGTGGAAGCAGTTAAAAAGAACGTACCTCGAATAAATTTAGTGTCCATGTAAAAATTCTCCTAATTTACGAAATTAACACATACAATTATTACATAAATTAGTAAATATTTAAATTTTTATTTTAAAAATAAACCCAAACGTATACCTAAGTTCGACATAATGTAATTTATTAGCATCTTTACATAATAAGGAATTTTATAGTAATGTAGGATCAAGATAAATTAATAATAGAAAGATAGGTAATTACATGATTCGTGAAGCTGAACCAAAAGACAGTAGTGTAATTGAGAATCTATATAAAAAATTAGCACCTCATAGTAAAAATCTCAAGGTTTTACCAGAAAGGATTGAACAAGTAAGAAATGACTCTAATAATTTCTTATTTGTGTATGAGGAAGATCATGTTATTAAAGGGAGTATATTTATAACTTTTTGTCTTGATCCGGGATATGAGTTTAGACCTTATACAATTGTAGAATATGTAATTGTAGGTGAAGGTTACAGAGGGGAAGGGATAGGCAAGAAGTTATTAAAACATGTCGAAAAAGTATCAATTGTAAGGGACTCCACACGAATTGTCTTATTAAGTAGCGTGACCAGAACAGAAGCACATAAATTTTTCACTAACAATGGTTACGATGGAACGATTAGTAAAGGTTTTAAGAAATACATCCCCATTGTTTAATGACTATATTCTTACTCAGAAATCCTGTTTATTTTCTTAGAAATGAAACAGGGTTTCTTATATGTTATAAATTAAAGGCGAATATTCAGCTTTAAACTTCTTAATTAGCTTCCGAGGCATGCACCAATAGATCCAATAAAAAATATAAAAATAATCCCTGTGGAATAAAATCTCAAAGGGATTATTTCGGTAATAAAGCAACTTTAAACCTTTCTTTGTTTAACTTCCTATTTGCTCAACATTCTGTTGCTCTTCAGCTGTTACATGAATTTTGACGTCTTTATTCTCTGGTTGCAGATTTTCACTATTTTTAAACATACTTGCTCTAACACTATTTAATTCTGCTTGTTTTTGTTGGTCTGCCGTTATATGAAGTTCAACAGCTTCATTCTCTGGTTGTAAGTTTTCACTACTTTTCAAGAGACTTGCTCCAACACTATTTAATTCTGCTTGCTTTTGTTGCTCAGCTGTTATATGAAGTTCAACAGCTTTATTCAAAGCTAAATTTGATTCAGTAGACGATGAGTGAATAGTACTTTGAATAAGAGCTCCTGCTGTAGACAGACCCAAAATACACGTACAAATTAATAAATGTTTTTTAACGTTAATTTTAACCAATCCTTTCCCTCTATGTGATCATTATTTTCAACTATACCATTATATCTTTTATTTTACATAAAAGTAATTTATTAACCAATTATATTTCCATTTACACTCTATATTTAATCTTGTATAAGTTATACAAAGTTAGTTACCATAATGTACTTTATCGGTATGAAATAGAAAAGACACCTTTTAGTTTTAATATTAAGTAACCGTTTTCATTTTCTGCTTTCTCAAAATGATTTGATAGGTTATAATAAATATCTACAAAAATATTAAATGATATGTAAGTAACAAGCAATTACACCCTTAATATTTAGCTAAAAGAAAAGCCCACCTCGGACAAATCAGGTGGGTTTTTCTTTTTAGATGTATATGATACACATTCTTAGTTAAGTCGGGTAAGCGAGGGGCATCACTGCCCCTAACTCCCCTAAGAACCGTACGTGATCCTTTCAACTCATACGGCTCAAGCCTCCCATTGCAGGTCCATTTGCTGTCGTATCCTCATCACACACCATATCGGTAAGTAAAACGTACGCCGACGCTCCAAATGGAGGTATACATAACAGTACGTTTCTTTCGTCAGAAGATAGCCACAACCTTATGTTCCTACGAGAGACCAACGAGAAGTTAGCTCCCTTTCGGGACTATCATAGGTTTGTCCGTAAGGACGATAGTATCCATCGAGTTATACAGTGTTCCTGTTCTCTTTCGAGATAACGGCTTTCGCTTTTTCTCATATCCCATACCCTTTTCCACATCGTTTGACTTTGCAGTCATCCTACTGTTTACACAGATGACATAGGGCTTACCAAGTTCCACTTTCCACAGATACAATAGGGGTAGGTAGGTTCTTTACTCCGGGTAAGATGCGGGACGCATCAGAGTAGCATTATGATTCTACTTTTCCTCTTACCAAAACCTAAGTGAAACTTATGCATTATCTTAAGCTAACGCTGACGAAGCTTACAAACCTTCACTTTCGTTTACCATGCCTATCTTCTCCTAGCAGTATTCTGGACCATGCATTTGTCCTCTGTTTCCGCATTTCCTCATGCAACCGACAGACTCGTTACCAAGAATGCCGTTTCGGATGGAGATCATCTTCGCGTCTAGATGAGTAGCGTTAGCTACACTGTAAGAAAGCGACTTCTTGTCGCACCATAATGTGCGTTATCGGTAGTAAAATCTTTTTAAATAAAAGGATTTTACCTTATTTATTTTTTACGTGTGCTTCTTAGATATTCATTAGACTTGTATGTCTAGCAATCGAGGGAGTTCAATAGTGTGTGGTCTTTACTATGAATGCGCTTTGTTACCATAATGCATAAGTGTAAAATATTAGGATAATCTATTGTGTAGCATTTATATCTTATCGGAGGTAACGAATTTGAGCAGAAACGACAGTAGATTAACTTCCTCAGAAATTACAAGCCTGTGGGTACAATATATTCGGGAAACAATGGCGATTTGTATTAGCAAATACGTATTAGCAACCGTTAAAGACTCCGAAATTCGATCCCTTTTCGAATTTTGTTTAAGATTATCTGAAAAGCATCTTAAAGTGTTAACGAAGATTTTAAATAACGAGAATTTCCCTCTACCAAATGGCTTCACGGATAAAGATGTAAACCTGCAAGCTCCTTCTTTATTTACAGATTCCTTTTGGCTACAGTACATACATGATATGACAATTCATGGATTATCAGGACATGGTATGTCGTTTAGTGGCTCAGTTCGAAAAGATATACGGGATCATTACTATCAATGTAATATTGATGCGATGGACGTTTATAATAAATCAATTGATATTCTCTTATCTAAAGGAATTTATGAAAGAGATCCTTATTATTCTACGCCACAAAATAGTGAATTCATTACGGACTTAGGGTATGCGATGGATATATTAGGGAAGAAAAGGCCTTTAAATACGATGGAGGCTTCAAATATATACTTTAATTTGAGAAAGAGTATTGCAGCAAAGGGGATTATTCTTGGTTTTCAGCAAGTAACTAAGGATAAAAAAGCATATAAATTTATGGGTGATGCTTTAAATTTGTGCAACAAACATATTGGTATTTTTTCTTCGATATTACATGAAGACAACCTTCATTCTCCAGGGTTATTAGACACCCAAGTTACAAATTCGAAAGTAGCTCCTTTCTCAGATAAATTAATGTTATTTCATGCCGGGTTTATGTTTAATTTAGCAATGGTATATTACTCCAATGCTATGGCTGCAAGTATGAGGGTAGATGTAATAACACATTGTGAAACATCTATTCTAAGGGATTTAAAACTTACTACAAGTTGGGGAAACATTATGATTGAAAGAGGATGGATAGAGAAACCCCCTCAAGCAAATGATCGAAAGGAATTGCCTAATAATTAAAGTTTAGAAAAAGATATCAAGAAGTTAATCGAGTATCATACTTTACCAATGAACAGGTTGAGATTTATTTAAATAATTTTTTCTGGAAATACTATAGTTTAGGGATTAGAAGAATGTATATTCTTTTAATGGTAAATCTAAGAAAAAATCGGTTTAGGAGATTTTATATGGAAAAATTAAATTCTGCGGAAATAGGTAAACTTTGGGCTACATATATGGGCAATAGCATGGCTACATGTATTCTAAGTTATTTTCTCCAACATGTTGAAGACCAAGATATAAAGAAGCTATTAGAAAATGCATTAAACTTGAGTAAAGAATTTCAGAGTACTATAAAAGATACTTTCATAAAAGAGAACATTCCTATTCCACATGGTTTTACAAAAGACGATGTTAACCTTGAGGCTCCAAGATTATTTGAAGATGAGTTCTATATACATTATTTGAAATATGTAACTAAAGTAGGGCTTAGTCTTTACAGTGTAGGAATACCGTTAATGTATAGAGAGGATATAAGGAAATTTTCTCTTTATTGTATGGAATCAACTATAAAATTGGGGGAACATATCAAGGATATGTCAATAAATAAAGGGTGGGTTATTAAGTCGCCTATTATTCCGATACCACAAAAAGTAAATATAACACACAAAAATTATTTAAAAGGTTTTATTGGAGATGTGCGACCTTTACATGCATTAGAAATTGCCCATTTATACGATAATCTAGAGACCAACGTGGCAAGCAAAGCCTTAGTAATGGCGTTTAGTCAGGTTACAAAAACGAAAAAGATTCGAGAGTTATTTATAAAAGGAGAAGAACTTACTTATAAAGCGATTGAAGGTTATATAAAAAAACTTCATAATGATAACTTGCCTTCCCCGGAATTAATTGATCATTTAGTAACAACTTCAACATCTTCTCCTTTTTCCGATAAATTAATGGTATTTCATAAAATGGATATGTTTTCGATGAGAGTAAGAAATTTTGGGAATTCAGTAGCTGTAAACGGAAGACGCGATTTAGCGCTAATGTATGCTAACTTTTTAAAGGATATATCAGGATTTGTTAATGATGCAGCCGATATTATGATAGAAAATGGATGGATGGAAACACCACCCGAAGCTGCGGATAGAGAAGATTTATCTTCAAATTAGGGACTACACAATTTTCAATGGTAGGCGGTCCGGGAAGCATCATCATGCTAATTCTCCCGTTTCCTTACGAGAACAGAAAAAGCTACTGCTGAGGACAGTAGCTTTTTTCTGTTTTTAACCTGTATATTATACACCTTTAGTTAACATAATCACAGTTATCGGAAATAAAAAAAGGATTTCCAATTCGATATTATCTACTCTTATATAGTAAACAATAAATTTATTGAAATGAATCTTTAAGTTCGAATGAATTAGAATAGAATTTAGCTTTTTATGATTGAACACTGCTGATAAATAGTACAATAGATACCAAAAACATTATAAATGCCCCTGAAACTACAACAGATCGTATAGATACAAGCTCAGAAGAAATACCATAGATTGCAGTAACGACAATAATTAAAAAAGCCTCAATAAACCCGTAAATACTTACAACTCTCCCCATCATATCAACAGGTATATTGTTTTGATAAAACGTGTAAAAACCAGTGTTAGCAAAAGCAGTAGCAAATGACGCAACAAAAACTCCTACAGCTACTATAAAAAAGGTATTAGAAGATGTAAAAACCATATAACCTACTGCAGCTATTAAGGAGCCCATACCAATAAGCCATGAAGTAGGTGTTTTTTCAATAATTATTGCATTGGATAAAGAACCTGCTAATACTCCTGCTCCAGCAATACTGACTAAGACTTCGGCAGTGCATAATAGTTAAAAGCTAAATCCAGCAAGGCACTTGCTTCTTGACGCAGTAACAGATCTTTCGGACGGAACATAAAGGATCCGTCAGCATTGATGGAAGTATCAGGGTCTAGAATTCCTTGGGAGGCAAGTGCCTGAATCGATTGAATTGCCCAGTCATCCGCAGCATCAAGTAATTTAACTTTAATAGCTTTGTCAGGTTGAATCGGTTTCATGTCATGAATTTGCTTTAAGTTTTGAATCATGGTTGCTGCGACCTGTCGGGTAATCGGAGTAGCACGGTCATACCCTGGAATTCCTTTCATAACTTTTTCCCTTGCCTCCTTGGAGTCGTCTGGAAAACCGTTCCATCCATAAGCAAGTAACAACGTATCCGCAAACTCTCCTTGTGTCATGATGTCCATCGGATTGAATAGATTACCTGTTTTAGCACCCATAATATTTAGAGCATGAAGATTATTAATGTGACTTCTATAGTTACTCTTTTGTGGAACATCATCAAAAGGTGGTTTGTTGTTAATTCTCTGGGCATCTGCTACAAAATCAAGGCTTTTAGGAGAGTTGTAGTGAAAATATGCGATTTCTCCAGCTGAATTCTTTTTGAAAGCAACTTTGCTGCCTTCCGAATCTTCAAATAACAACGGATGAATCATTTTGAGAACTTGTTTTCCAGTTCCACCCTCCATGACCAAGTTCCCATTTTCATAAGTAAAATGAGTGCGAAGTGCAGCGAAACGCGTATTTTGGAATAGGCCCAAGTATTTATGAGCTTCTTTTTCCTCTAACGGGAGATAACTTGTTTTTCCTTCATTCTTCTTAGCAGGGAAATAGTGATCCATGAGAGCTTCATATATGTCTACACTCATCATTGAATCATTATTGTAAGACATGAAGAATGCTGTTTTTTGTTCAGGCACTAAAATCAGCAACGATTGATGTCCAGGCATGCTCCCCCCTTTTATTACAACGTGTTGACCGTTAGCAAATTCATTAAAAGGCGTTTCAAATCCAATTGTCGCAACAGGAATCGTCTTATCATCAAAAACTTGATAGGCATGCATCATATCCATGCTTTTTTTACTTACAATTTCCTTGTCTTTAAACTTTCCTTTCTGTAGTTGCATAATCATGTATTTTGACATGTCTTCCGCAGTAGATAAAATACCTCCTTGTGGTGTATCCCTTAAACCGCTTCCACTTGTTGGAATCGGATCGCCAGTGGGACCATAAGGTGTAGCTAGTTTTTCGAGAAGATCAGGCGTAAAGCTCATGCTTGTAGATTTCATATCTAATGGTTTGAAAATATTCTTTTCCATATATTTCGAGAAAGGGGTGTTAGTAACATTCTCCACTGCAAACCCTGCGAGCGCAAATCCGACGTTGTCATACGTATAAACTTCTCCTGGTGGCCGTACCACAGTTGGCATATGTTTAGAGAAAAATTCTTTCATCGGTATACTATTATTAATATATTCAGGTCCAGTTATGTTTGTGAGATCGGGAAAATCTACCCCGCTGGTATAAGTGAGCATATCAAACAGGGTAAGAGGTTTCCCAGTTTGATTAGGCATTTGTAATCCACCAAAATATTTCTGTACGTCTTGATCTAGTTTAAGCTTTCCTTTATCGACTTGCTGCATCACAGCTAAAGCAGTAAAAGTTTTCGTGACTGAACCGATTTGAAAGACCGTGTCCTTAGTGACGGGGATTTTCTTTTCTTTATCGGCATATCCATACCCTTTATTGACAACGACCTTTCCATCATGAACGGCGACAAAACTAGAACCGTTCACATTGTACTTCTTCATTTTTTCTTCAAATAACGGATCAGCAAAAGATTCTATTTCTTTTTTATTATTAGGTCCTTTCGTCATTTGGATATTAGTCGTGGATGCCGATGGTTTTGATTTTCCTGCTTCTAACGATTGTTGGGAACACGCAGAAATCATGTTTGAAGAAGAAAGAAGAATTGCAACGATCCCCAGTTTGTTAATTGCTTGTTTCATTTTTGTACGCTCCTTTATTTGGTTGGAATTTTTTGTTACCACAACGAGTTAGCTGCTCGTTAGCGTATGAACAGAGTGTAGCAGGCAGCGAGTCATAGTCGATAGTGAACTTTTGTCATATTTATAAAGAACAACAAAAGGTGAACGGATAAGGCTGTATTGATAGTTATGTCATAAAAATCATGACATTTTGACACTACCGTATGTGACAGAAAAACACTTAGAATCAAGGAGCAGTTTTTAACACATTAACAATAAATGAGGAAGGGAGATCTACATTGTGTATGTTAAAAATATAAAGAGGCTTGAAAGGGGAAACAGGTATGACCTATTTATGAAAAACAAACCAGTAACAAGAGTGTTCTAAGGAAAGGAAGTAATTTCTAGGGTTAACATGTATATGGAAAAAGAGGGATTTACTTAGGACAGAACGGCGATTGTAAAAATAATAATTATGAATATGATTACGAATTCAATTTTGACCTTTTGTCATTGGTGGAGATAATAGCTGTGTGGTTAATACGAAACAGCAAGCAACTAACTATACAAGATAAATAGAGATGAGGAATACCTTATGAAAACACGTAGCCAAATTACATTTGCAAGTCTTGCCCTTTTAATAGCTGGAAGTTCCCTGTTATACACAACGCCAACCTCAATTGTAAAAGCAGGGCCTCCTAAAAGTGTATCTAGTTCGTTACAAACAAGTACTCAACGAGATCGTACTGCTGTCAAGCAAGCAATGCGGGATACGCTACAACTTGGATACCCTGGGATACTTGCTAAAATTCATAAGGGTGGAAAAACGTGGAGTTATGCTGCTGGGATAGCAGATCTGAGAACCAAGAAACCGATGAAAACAGATTTTCGCTTTCGCATTGGCAGTGTGACGAAGACATTCATTGCAACAGTTCTACTTCAATTAGCTGGAGAGAACCGCTTGAATCTAGACGACTCCATTGAAAAATGGTTACCTGGTGTCATTCAAGGAAACGGATATGATGGTAACCAGATTACTATCCGGCAGATATTGAATCATACAAGTGGTATCGCTGACTATGTAAATTCAAAAGACTTCGATATTATGGATACAAAAAAATCGTATACAGCTGATGAATTCGTAAAGATGGGGATTTCCCTTCCTCCAGACTTTCCCCCAGGAAAGGGGTGGTCTTATTCAAACACAGGATACGTAGTACTGGGGATGCTTATTGAAAAAGTAACTGGAAACAGCTATGCGGAGGAGGTTGAAAATAGAATTATTGAACCACTTGATTTGTCAAATACATTCCTACCTGGCAATTCAAGCGTGATTCCAAGCACCAAGCATGCCCGTGGCTATTTCCAACTAGACGGAGCAAGTGAGCTAGAAGACGTTACTTATATTAACCCAGGTAGCTCGGATGGAGATATGATTTCTACTGCTGACGATTTAAACAAATTCTTCTCTTACTTACTCAGTGGTCAATTATTGAAGGAACAGCAACTAAAACAAATGCTTACTACAGTTCCTACAGGAAGAGAAGGAACCGGATATGGTCTTGGAATCTATGAAACTAAGCTTCCAAACGGTGTCTCGATATGGGGACATAGAGGTATCGTTCTAGGGTTTACCACCTTTGCTGGAGGCACACTTGGAGGCAAGCATACATTGGCCGTCAATTTGAACAGTTTTAAAGCCGATAGTCCTGATCCGTTTAAAAATATTTTACTTGCTGAATTTAGCAAGTAGGCAAAAAGGAAAACCGGATAAGTTTTGTCATAGTTTTTATAGTTTAAAATATGCCTTTCTGGTTCAAAAAACAACTTACTCTAAAAAAATTGAATAGAGCAAGTTCATAAGAACCTATTAAGAAATAAGTGAGTATTAGGAAATAGAATAAATTTATCTTAACAGTAATAAGAGAGCTAATGGTTTAAACGGAAGTCCTTAGAGCATGTCAAAAATTAATAAAGAAGTATTTCAGGAGGTTTTTATGAAAAAGAAAATGATTATTGCAATTGTTACTTCTGCTATAACACTGACTAATTTTGTAGGAAATACTTATGCAGATTCGAAAACAGAAGCTTCTGTTACAGCTCCCTACAATACAAATCAAATAGTGAAATGGTTAGAAGCAAATGCAAAGCCTTTAAAAACAACTAATCCAACCGCATCCCTTAATGATTTAAAACCACTTAAGAATATGGTAGGTTCAGCTTCAATTGTAGGTTTAGGTGAAGCTACGCATGGGGCTCATGAGGTTTTTACAATGAAACACCGTATTGTTAATTATTTAGTATCTGAAAAGGGCTTTGTCAACTTAGTTTTAGAAGAGGGATGGGACAGAGCTTTGGAACTTGATCGATATGTTCTTACCGGTAAGGGAAACCCAAGCCAACATCTATCACCTACATTTAACACGAAAGAAATGTTGGATCTATTTAGTTGGATTCGACAATATAATGCTAATCCAAAACATAAATCTAAAGTGCGTGTCATCGGGATGGATATTCAATCAGTAAATGAGAATGTTTATAATAATATAATAGAATATATAAAGAAAAATAATTCGGATCTTGTGCCTAGAGTAGAAGAGAAGATAAAAGGTCTGATTCCTGTAACAAAGGATATGAATACTTTTGAGAGCCTTACGCAAGAGGAAAAAGAAAAGTATGTTTCAGATGCTAAACAAATTAGTGCTTTATTAGAACAAAATAAAAGTTCTCTAAACGGGAAATCCAAAGAGTTCGCATGGATAAAACAAAATGCTCGTATTATTGAACAGTTTACTACAATGTTAGCATCACCCCCTGATAAACCATCGGATCTTTTTTTAAAACATGATATTGCAATGTATGAAAATGCGAAGTGGACTGAAGAACATTTAGGGAAAACCATAGTTTGGGGACATAATGGACACATTTCAAAAACAAATATGCTTCCTTTTATATACCCTAAAGTAGCTGGGCAGCATTTAGCAGAATATTATGGGAAACGGTATGTATCTGTTGGAACATCAGTTTACGGAGGACAATATAATGTCTATAATAGCAACGGTGAATTTGGTCCATTTGGAACATTAAAATTAGATGATCTAAATAGTTATAACTACATTTTGGGACAGGTCAAAAAAGATCAATTTTTTATTGATTTACGTAAGGCGAACGGAGTGGCAAAAACTTGGTTAAACGAACAACATCCAATTTTCGCTGGAATAACTAAAGAAGGCCCTGATATACCAAAAACTGTTGATATACCATTAGGTAAAGCGTTTGATATACTTGTTCAAATTCAAAAAGTGAGTCCATCTCAACTACATCAATAAGAATCTCTTAAAATATAATACTATGTATTATTTAGTAAATAAAATGAGGGACTAAGGAATTTATAAGTATGATGCACGAAATCAAGGAATTGATTATGACACTTCGTTTCTTTCAGGAATCCTTATTATAAGGATTCCTTCTTTATATCAAAAAATCTGCAAAGAAAAAAGATAAGATTGGGAACACAATCTCATTTTTAGCACAACGAGTTAGTGGCTCGTTAGCGTATGGACAGAGTGTAGCAAGCAGCGAGTCATAGTCGATAGTGAACTTTTTGTCATATTTATAACCGATAACAAAAGTTGAGTGGGCTAAGGCTGTATTGATAGTTATGTCATACAAACCATGACACTTTGACACTACCATATGTGACAGAAAAATACTTAGAATCAAAAAGTAGCTTTTAACGCATTAGCAATGAATGTGGAGGAGAGATTTTAATGACGAAAACATCAGCTCAAAAAACTTTGCAAGATTTTTATTTCTTGTTATTTACCTTTGTATCCGGATTCTTTTACTTTTGTTTCTATCTGGTCAGCATTACATTGGCATTAGTAATGACGATTATCTTTTTGGGTATTCCCTTGTTGGGATGGGTGCTACAAACAACACATACGTTTATTCAGTATGAACGTATTCAGACGAAGGTTTATACAGATATATCGATAGATTTATTCGAACCAAGAATAAAAGAGGAGGGAGATAGATGGATTAAAGCGAGAGATACAATCCTTAATAATAGCAACTGGAGAGCTATTTTTTGGCTCATGCAGAAATTTTTTGTCGGAATAATGAGTCTTATATGTGCTGTTTTACTGTATGTAATGCCGCTAGTATGTATCGTTACCTCCTTACTTTTTCGATGTTTTAATATATACTTATTGGGCATTGCTGTGAATTCATGGGAGAAGGCAATTTTTGTCATGATTGTTGGTTTCATTCTCATTTGGATACATAATCTTATTGGAAACTGCTTAGTTCGAATTATTGGAATGTACACGCGTTCCATGTTTAAAGCTATAAAGGAGTGATAACTTGTTTAAGACTTTGAAACTATGGTTTTGGTATGATTGGGCCTTACTTTGTATACGTTTTATCATTTGGCTATCATTGATATTTGCGACTACCCGACAACAAGATCATTTGACAGTACCACTTTGGATCATAATTCTTTGGGAAGTCGTTTCATTTTCAGTACCTTGGATTTGTTTAATGTTCAGTTATCGCTATTATTTGTTGACTGAAATAATATTATTTGGCGGAGTGTGTTTCTATTTAACTTTATTATTTCCGTCAGCGTATCTTGCTTTTTTAATGCCAACTTTTATGATTGCGGCAAATAGCGCTCATAAATCTTACCGCTGGTCGGGTCCTATCACAATTATTTTGTTTCCGTTGCTCATTGCGATATTTTCCAAAGTAACAGATTTATGGGTAATCATCCCACACCTCAGTTTAGCTTTTGCTATGGGCTCTTTCTTTCGTTTACTAGCTATTAATTACCGTCAAAGTGAAACCATTCGGAACCAGAAACATGTATTGGAACAATACGTATCCCAGGTTGAACGGATTACTTTACTGGAGGAACGTGATAGGCTCTCAAAAGACTTACACGATACAATGGGGCATTCCTATACTTCAATTATTATGGGTATGGAAACATTACGTATGGAATTAAAGACTAAAGGAGGAGAGCAACAGCTCGATTCATTATTACAATTGACCCGTAACAGTATGGAAGAAGTAAGACTGTATTTGCATCAAATGGATTTATCACAAGAGTCGCTTCCCTTACCTATCACATTACAACAATTGACAGAGGAATTTAAGAAACATACAAAGGTAAATGTACGTACTCGAATAATAGGGGAAGAGTATATGGTCTCCAAACAATCAAAAATGACACTATATCGGATCTTGCAGGAATCACTAACAAATGCTGTTCGCCATGGGCATTCCACAGAAATTACTGTGTCACTCCACTTTGAACCACAACAGATAAGATTGGATGTACAGGATAATGGATGCGGGGCGGAAGAGTGGAAGGATGGTTTTGGATTAACTGCAATGAAAGAGCGCGTGAGTCAGTTACAAGGAAGAGTTATTGTTTATTCCAAAAAAGGGGAAGGTACGTTAATTTCATGTGTATTACCGAAACAAGTACAACTGTCTAGTGAACAAATCCGCCTGTGTATTGTCGATGATCATTCATTTATTCGAGAAAGTCTGCATACAATTTTGGATGGGCAGGAGGATTTACAAGTAGTGGGAATGGCTGAAGATGGAGAACGGGCTATGGAATTGTGTGAAAGACTAAAGCCAGATGTAGTATTAATGGATTTAGAGATGCCTAATTTGGATGGACTTCATGCGACTAAAATGATTAAGGAACAATGGCCGGACATTCGTGTACTCATTCTGTCAACCTTTCAGAATACAAAAAGGGCAAAAGAAATCATACGAAATGGTGCGGATGGATATTTGTTGAAATCCATAGATTCGCGTGAACTAGCTGAATCAATTCGTCTAGTCTATCGAGGAGGTACGATGATTAATCATGACTTGTTCCATAGAATGTGGGAAGAAAATGAAGAAATAGGATCATTTGAATCAAAATCAGATGGAAAAGAGTATGGATTAACGAAACGAGAATTAGAGATTTTGGAACTATTATCACAAGGAAGCCGTTATAAAACAATAGCTTCGAAACTTTACTTGTCAAACGGAACGGTAAGAAATTACGCCTCCAATCTCTATGAGAAGCTAGGAGTTAAAAATCGAGAAGAAGCCGTGCAAAAAGCAAAAGAAACAGGATTACTTTTGTAAGAGGGAGCGTAGTCAACTGCTAGGATACGTAAACAATTCTATATTTAAGAGCTATATTTTAAAAAGTGTAATTTGAATGTCTCTATTTGGGATCCACCTAATAAATATGGCTTTTTTTAGAGAAAAATGTTACTATCTATCCAGGAATATAATTCCATAATGATATCCCAAAAGCTATCTCACTCCACCACTAAACTACTATTAGTAAAAAGGAGATAGCTTTTTTGTTTTGTTAACGATAATAATTACTTTTACATCTTGTAATAGATTTAAATATCTTGTCCGTAAAAGTATACCTTTGTAGAAACATGAAAGTCGCAGTAAAAGAAAGGACTGTCAATTAATAATTCATACTCCGTCATTTAGAAGTGTAATATTTTGTAGAAAAAATGTAATTTTGTCTACACTAGGTGTAAAAGTAAAACCATAAATATATTATTTATACTTTAGTATATATATCTTATTTTAAGTAACTGTAAAATAATGATTATTATGGATGATGCCCTTTCCGGAGGTTAAACAAGTAACAGGCTAAGGCAAGCGAGCTGTCAATTTTCTTTCTAAAAGAAGATTGACACACATTGATTACATGTGTAGTATTGTATTACACGTGTAATCAATGTGTCGAGAAAGGAGAAGTTGACTATATTTATTAAAAAGAATTTTAATAGAGATTAAACTTCAAAGAGAGTGTGACGTATATGTGGAATAAAAAAAAACTAAACTTCTTACTATTATAGGTCTTACTATCATAGTACTCGTTAGCTCCATAGTGTATATATATTTTACTGGTAAAATGAGGCGAGAATATAATAATGCATCAGCTGTTGTAGAGAGTTTTACAGAAAAACTTACAACACAGAATTTTAATAGTTTATCTGAAGATATTTCTATCGATTCATTAAGAAACAATAATTTAACACCAGAAAAATACAATGAAAAGTACAGGAACATCTTTTTAGGTATTCATGCAAAAAATATAAAAGTAACTGATTTAAATGTTAAAAGGCATAAGCCAACAGGAAGATACACATTTTCTTATAATCTGACCATGGATACAAGTTTAGGAAAGATGAAAAGGCAATCTTACCACGGTTTCCTAATAAAAAAAGATAAAGAATGGAAAATACAGTGGAAGCCTAACTTAATTTTCCCCACGATGCAGCAAGGGGATCGAGTTAAGTTTGTGACACAAGTCGCTACAAGAGGAAAGATTTTAGATCGAAACGGCCACAATTTGGCTGAAAATGGATATGTTCAAGAGATGGGGATTATTCCTAGACGGTTGGGATTAGGAAAAGAAAAAGAGCAGGCTATTCATCATATAAGTATGGAATTTTCTATCTCTGAAGAGGATATTCTAAAAAAATTAAATCAGAGATGGGTAATGGAAGACAGCTTTGTTCCATTAAAGGTACTAGAAAATAATACACTTTCTAATACTTCCACTGTAAAGGGAGTAATCTATTCTAGGAAAGAAGTACGGGTATATTCACTTAATGAAGCAGCTGCTCACTTAATAGGGTACGTAGGGAAGGTAAGTGCAGAGGATATACAGAGGCATCCTTCTTACTCTGAAGGAGAATACATTGGAAAATCTGGCTTGGAATATACTTATGACAAAGAGTTGCGTGGGAAAAATGGTGGAGAAATTCAGATTGTTAACCCACAAACAGGGCGAGAAACGGTACTGCAGTCTTTAAGTAAAAAAGATGGGAAAGATATTCGTATAACCATTGATGCTGGGCTGCAACAAAAAACATATGATCAATTAAATGGTGAAATTGGAGCTTCTGCAATTATGAATCCACAGACAGGAGATTTATTAGCATTAGTGAGTACTCCTTCTTATGATCCTAATCTAATGACTAGGGGTATTTCGTCTGAACAATATGCGGAGTATAGCGAAGATCCAAGACTCCCTTTCCTAGCTAGATATGCTACTCGCTACGCACCTGGTTCTACATTCAAAACAATTACTGCAGCAGTAGGGTTAGAAACTGGTGTTACAAAACCAGGAGAAAAACGTCGAATATCTGGACTAGAATGGAAAAAAGATACCTCATGGGGTAATTACTTTGTGAAGAGAGTACATGAAGTAGACCAAGTGAATATGATAGATGCCCTTGTGCATTCAGATAATATTTTCTTTGCACAAGAAGCACTTAAAATAGGTAAAGAGCGATTTGAAAAGGGTGTAATGAAATTTGGTTTTAATAAGGACCTTTCTTTACCTTTTAGTATGAAAGAATCACAAGTATCTAATAAAGGAATTTCGTCAGAAGTCCTTTTAGCAGACTCAGCCTATGGCCAAGGGGAGATGCTATTATCGCCTATACAACAGGCAATGGCCTATTCACCATTTGCAAATGGAGGAAAACTAATTTATCCGAAATTAATTAGTAATCAAAAAACTCCTAATTCTAAAAGAATTATAGAAAAGAATACCGCAAACACTATTAAACAAGCTCTTCATGAGGTGGTTTCACGGCCAGATGGGACAGCACACTCTTTACAAATCAAGGGGCAATCTATAGCTGCAAAAACAGGAACGGCTGAGTTGAAGAAAAAGAAAGGAACAGATGGGAGAGAAAATGGTTTCTTATTCGCATTTGATGACAAACACTCTAATTATGTAGTTGTGAGTATGATCGAGAATGTAAAAGGAAGAGGAGGAAGCTCCTATGTTGTTCAAAAAATGAAACCTGTTATTGAATTCTTCTATCAAAAGTAATCAATAAGTTTTTTAAGAAAGAGGTTAGATATTAATGAAATCATGGAACACAATCTTTAGGATTTCTAAATTTAAAAAAATTGTACCTGTATTACTTCTCACATGTGTAACACTTGCAGGATGTTCAGAGGGTAATGACCAATCCGTTCAAGCTAAACAAAAAAATAAAGAGTCTGTAATTAAACATCATTTTGTCAAACTTGAGGATAAATTTGATGCGAGACTGGGTGTTTTTGCTTTAGATACTAGTACAAATCAAACAGTTACCTATCGAGCAGATGAGCGTTTTACATATGCATCTACCAGTAAAGCTCTAGCTGTAGGAGCACTTTTACAACAGAAAACAATAGAAGATCTTAACCAAAGGATTACCTATACCCAAGATGACCTTGTCAATTATAATCCGATTACAGAAAAGCATGTTGATACAGGAATGACTCTTAAAGAGCTTTGTGATGCTACTCTTCGGTATAGTGACAATACTGCCATGAATCTCATACTTAAGCAAATAGGTGGACCGAATGGATTAGAGAAAGCACTAAGAGATGTTGGAGACAATGTTACTATGCCTGAGCGATTTGAACCTGAGTTAAACGAAGTTAAACCAGGAGAAACTCATGATACTAGTACACCAAGGGCACTTGCTACAAGCCTTCAATCCTTCACATTAGGGGACGCACTTCCAGTTGAAAAACGTGGACTTCTAATAGATTGGATGAAGAGAAATACCACTGGCGATTCATTAATTAGGGCTGGGGTGCCAAAAGGTTGGGTGGTAGCTGATAAAACTGGAGCAGGCTCATACGGAACGCGAAATGATATTGCCATTATTTGGCCACCAAAAGGAGATCCTATTATGCTTGCTATACTGTCTAGTCGAGATAAAAAAGATGCTAATTATAATGACAAACTTATTGCTGAGGCAACAAAGGAAGTAATTAATGCTTATCAAGCTAATCACAAATAGAATCTTAATTAATAATTAAAATTCCTATCTAATCTAAATAGAAAAAATACTGTTCTCCAGGGAACTGACCAAAAAAGTTAGACGATTATCTATCCAGCTAGTAAGGATTGAATTCTGTATTATACAGAGCTCAATCCTTTTAATTTATTCGTTTTCATAATAGATAATATAAGACTTATTATGATGTCGATATTAATGTCATAAGGATTAGTCAGAACAATATTAAATGTTTCATCTATAGTTTTATGATAAGTACTCTTTTAATAAAGTGTAGGTGTTAGTATGAAAAGGAAAAGGAAGTTATTGCTAATGAGGTAAATTAACAAGTATAAAAAAGCGCTGAATATTCAGCGCTTTTTACTAACCCATTTTTTAAAGTAAGCCTAGTTATATTAAATAAAAAACACACTGAGGTGTGCTTTTTACGAGTTTATCTAGTAGAAAAGGTTCTGCATATTATAAAGTGTTATGAAAAGCCCATTAACATAAATAAGATAATGAACCATCCCAACTTTTGTCTTCCACTAACTTCCTTCAATTTGTTCTTCTAAGATTTTTTAGACTTCTCATCCAAAATGGAGCGTAATTCTTTAATATCCTCACCAGATAAGGGCTCCTCCTGGATGAACTGAACTAACATTGACTTCAGCGTTCCCCCATAAATTCTCTTAATGAAAGACTGTGCCTCGGCTTGCTGGCATTCATCCTGCGAATAAAGTGGAAAAAAAGTATACACTCTCTGATTTTTATTTACACCGACCACCTCTTTTTGGACCAGACGATCTAAAAGAGTGCGTACTGTTTTCGGCTTCCAATCCTTTTGCTCTTGTAAAGAAAAAGTCACTTCGTTGGCCGTTTGGGGAGCCTTTTCCCAAAGTACGTTCATAACTTCCCATTCTGCTTCTGAGATGCTGGGGACTTTTTTAGACACTCTTTTCCTCCTCCTTTGATTACATACGTAATATATTAAATTATTTGATTTATAATATAGAGATGTCAACCCTCTTTTCCAATTCGACTAAATGAAAGTTATCCAGTTTTTTACTTTCTCAGCAACTGCTTAATATATTCCTTTATCTCTCAGAATAGATAATGTTATTTCTGCTGCCTTACTTCCGTTGCTGTTATCTTCATTTTGTATATTAGTTGCAAAGAAATAAGTGTCGTCTTTGGTCTCTACATATCCAATAAACCAACCATTCGTATCTTTATTGTTTACAGTACCTGTACCAGTTTTTCCAGATAATAATGAACCATCTTTAGATTCTAATTTAATAGCATCTTTAACAGCTTGAATGTTTTTGTCTTGAAATCCATGTTGATTTGTATAAAAAGCTTTTAATAGTTGTACTTGTTCTATAGGAGATATCTTTAGAGAAGACTCTAACCAATATTGACCTGGTCCACCAGACAGGTTTTGATTTCCATAGCCTATAGTCTTCAAATAGAATTGTATATCGCTCTGATTCGTCTTTTTATCTAAACTTTGGAAGTACCAATTCACCGAATTCTTCATTGCTGAATCTAAATCCTGATCTGCATTCCAAGAAGTATAAGGATAACGAATTCCGTTCCATTTCATTGTAGAATTGTCAACCGTTATTATATTTTTTTCTAACCCAAATAAAGCACTATAAATCTTATAAGTAGAATCAGGCGAAACTCTTAGCGTACTGTTACTCTTATTATAGATACTATACTTATTGGCTTGCAAATCATATAACACAAAGCTTCCGTCATATTTTGAAAAATACCTACTCAAATCGTCGTAGGCTGTCCGTTCACTTTTAAAATGGTAGCGATTGTTATCATCAGCCATCACAGAAACGAGTGGAATTTGACTTGCAACAAATACTCCCATAAGCATAAAGATAGCTATACTCTTTATCTTCAACAACTTTGATTCAACCGTAAAAGATGCAATCCTTTCAATTCTTCTTTTTATTTGCTCCTTAGAACCGTTCAACTCATTGGCCAAAGCGAGATTCTTGGGTAGTGATACTCTATCCACAAAATTAATGATTGCATTCCCATATTCTGTATAACAACACTCATCTAAAGATTTTAAAACAGCATTATCACAAGCTATCTCACGATCCAGTCTCATCTTCTTAAAAGCAATCCAAACAAGAGGATTGAACCAGTATAAAATTTGATAAATGACAATTAGGTAATTTGTTGCCATATCTTTATGTTTATAGTGGTTTAATTCATGTAAAAAAATGTATTCAATGTCTTTCATAGAGAGCCATTTATCAAAATGAATGGGCAACACAACATAAGTTTTAAAAAGACCGAACATCATAGGGGATTTAACAAGAGGCGATTCCCCCACCATCAATTTTTTTGATATACCTACACGTTTCTTGCACTTTTCAAATAAAATTAGAACTTCTTTCGTTTTCAGTAAAGATGTAGTGTCTTTAATTTTTTTTATCTTTAACCAAGCATTTATGAACAGAACAGACAAAATTAACACCCCAACAATCCATGTACATGCTACAATTATGTTCACGGATTTTAAACTTGGGTGGTTTACAGATATCGTAAAGTCCTGCATCCAATTTCCATTTTTTAAATTATGATCACTAACAGAGATATTAGAAGAGCTTGTTCCATTGCTCTGATTAAGATCCAATAAAGTAAAGTAATTTCCAAAATTGAATAAATGATTCGGTATAAAAGGAAGCGTTAATGCAACCAATACCAAAAACCATAAATTATATTGCCATTTCGCTGATAGTTGTTTTTGGAATACTTTTTTAACAATCATAATAACTGCAATGGTAAAAGAAGAAACTATGAAACTTATTAAAAAATGAGTAAAAAACATACTATTCGTCTCCGTTTCTAAATCTTCCCCTGTATTATTTTACATTATTTTATAGTTGTTTTTCAAAAAAATATCATCTTATATTCTTTTTTTAAGATTTGCTGTTGATAATTTTCTATTTAAAATATGAAGTAAATTAAGGAAATTTAATACGTGACTTTTATCGTTTAACCTTATCAGTTTATTAATCTAACAATTTTTTAGGAACAAGTAAATAGTAATCGAATGGAATCAAGAGTTCTAATGTGAAAATATTTGCTAAAGCTGTATTTGAGGTGATATATCTTAAACAAACCAATTAAATACAAGAATTCTTGGGGTAGTAAGCTTCTACCACGTATTCTTTTTTGGAGCGTCTAACTTTTGCATATTTTACGGATATTACAGCCCTTTAAAATATAGTATTTTTTGAAAAAAATCATGTTATTATGCGTTCTCCCATAAATTTTATAATGAAAATCTACTTGTCTTGCAAGCACTAGGTGGCTTTTTATTTTGTTAAGGATAATAATCACTTTAACATCTTGTAATAGATTTAAATGTTTTGTCCGTAAAAGTATGCCTTTGCGAACAAAAATAAAATTCAATTAGCGAACGGTTTTTTATGTTCGTTTAAGTGTGAAAGTACTATACGAACACCTTTAATATAACACACAACTTTTATGAACGTTTTTAGTTAACTTATATAAATGATAAAACCTTTTATAAAAATAAGTTTTATTTATTATCTATTTTGTAGAAAAAGATCATATTTGTCGTCACTTAGTGTAAATGTTAAAACATTAATAATGAATGACGTAATTTAGTGTTTACTTAACGAATGATAAAACGGAGTCGAGGTTATTTTCTATAAATATAGTTAATGACAACATTTGTTTTTAAAGGTATATGTATATGAATCTACAAATCTGGCCAGACTAATAACGTACTCCCCCTATTCCAATAAATTTGAAAAACCTTTGCACTTGTAGCAAAGGATTCTTCTTTATTTCATTTCATACTCTTTACTATTCTCCCACCCTCGTTTTCCCATTCGTCCAGACTTACAGTGTCATTTGAATCAGGAGATTTCTCGCTGTTTTCTGATATGAGTAACCATTTCTTTTCCATAATATAGCCCCCAGTATATAAGTTAACTAAAAACAGTGTTTTCCTAATTTTTATCGTAATTCTTCCATTGTACATACACACAGCCCCCAGAAAACTTATTCATTACTCATATAAATATGATATATTTGTAGAGGAATTGATTATTTTTTTACAAATTTCATCTAATATTTAAAAATAAAAGGCTACATCATTTCAGGATGGTATTGCCTTTTATTTTGTTAACTAGATTAGTCACCTTTAGGGTGATTTTTTATTTAATATAACTATGTATAGTTAGTCTACGGGAAGGGTTTCCCACTATAGATAGTCCCAAAAGGTACACCTTTTTAGATTCCGGAAAAATCAATAAAAAAATGTCTATTTAATCTTAAAAATAGATGTTTCTGTACGTATAAAAAATAATTAACCTTTATATACGATATGTCATATTCAATTTTAGATCATTGCATACTTGCGATAATGAATAACATTCTATATGTTGAGCAAACTACATAGGAGCGTGAAAACTCCATGCGCGAAAATCCTTTTTTCTTTTTACACAAAAAAACTATCCTACTCCCATCGGATAGTTTTTTCATTTGCTGTTAGTATATTTTTTAGGAAATAGGAACAAAATGTAATCGAATACCTTCCGACATTGGTATTTCCAACCCACTTTATTTAATGAAAAGCTACTGTTGAGGCACAGTAGCTTTTCTATTTTAGGCTGTATATGATATACAAGGTTAGTTTACATAAGACCAATTATAGGTAATTGTTTATTTTATAAAATCTTTATTTATCCTTTAGGTTCTTATTTTTGCTTATAAGTTTCTCCGTATATTCGTTTGATTTCCCCATAGGGACAGAAAGGCATTTCCATTTCTCGTTTTTAAGCAACTTTCCTACATATACAATTTGGCCAATGTGATAGGAATAATGGGATACTTGTCTTTCAATGGCTTCAATAACTGAATGTGCCTCCCCTCGTATATAAATTGTTTTTTCTAAATCTTTTTCTTCCAAACTATTCAATGTTATAAATAAAGCATCCCATCCTTGATTCCATGCTTGATATAGGGATACCTTAGAGGGAAATCCACCACTAAACTCTTCATCCCGATTTCTGTTTATTTTTTCCCCATCTGTTGTTAAAAAATCGGTCCATCTAGAAAGCATATTTCCCCACATATGTTTTACAATAATCGCGATACTATTGGACTCTTCATTCGGAGATATATGAAGTTCTTCTTGATTTAATTGATCCATAGCACGTTCACCTAATTTTTTCATGGATTGAAATGTTTTTAATGTGCAACGTAAATAATTAGTTTCAATTCCCAATAGAACCATCCTCCTAAAAAAACACTTTTTATAAGAGATTAAATATTCACCATTTTAAACCTTTAATCTATATTTATTATGTAAAAGAGGAGAAAAGTACATTGTATACCATATACATGCCCAGTTAACATAATGTTCCTTATCGGAAATGAAAAAGGATAGATGAGCAGTAAAAATATGCTCCAACTATCCTTTTTTTGTCCAACAAATGACCTCAGTTACTAAAACAAACAAAATATTGTCGTGTTAACGCACCGGTTGGTATAAGTGCAATATTTTAAAATATGCTCAGGTAATGATCAAAATGTAAGTACTACTCTTAATATGATTTATTTCTCATAGGTCTTCTTAACAGATTGTTTTTTTATGAAGGACGGTTTCAGCTCAGCAATTAAGATTGCTACCATAATCAATACCGCCCCTGTAACCATACGTGCGGTTAATACTTCGTGTAAAAATAAAACAGAAAACAACATCCCAAAGAAAGATTCAGTAGATAAAATAATGGCTGCTTTTGAAGCTGTGGTATATTTATGTGCTTTATTTTGAAAAAGATAGGCAATCGTCGTCGAAAAGACTGCTAAATACAAAATCGAATAAATTCCTTCACTCTCCAACGATGTTGGTATATCTCCTTTAATGAGGACCACAACAACACTTAATAGGGACGCCGTTATGAATTGTACAATGGTTACTGATATAGGATCTTCTTCTTTGATAAATAGATTTGTATAAAAAATATCGAAAGCAAAAGCGACTGCACATGCAAGTGATAATACATCACCAAAGTTTAGAGTCATAGAACTCTGTAGTGATAGCAAGCCAATACCCACAATGGCATTGACTGAGCCAACCATTTCAAATCGATCAATTTTTCGCTTATATAGCAAGTAAGCAATGATAGGTACAATCACAACATTAACGGCAGTTAAAAATGCATTCTTAGAAGGCGTCGTATGTTGCAAACCAACCGTTTGTAAAACGAAGGCAAGAAATAAAAATGTGCCTAGTATGGTTCCTTTCCACCAAACTGATTTGGTAAATGTTTTAAATTTGTATCCGAATGTTAACGTAAGTAAAAGTGTAGCTAAAACAAACCTTCCTGCCATTACCTGATATGGAGTTAAATATTGCAATGCAATATCGGTTACAACAAATCCACTTCCCCACACAATCGCTGTAATCAACAGCATTCCATCACCTAAATAGTGTTTCAACTCTTTCCCTCCTTGACTAAAACTAAGAATACCATAAGAGAGAAAGCAATAATTTGATAGTGATTCTAAAATTTTTCGCTTATTTTTGTAATTATTCCAAAAGGGGCCCTTCAATTTCTTTATGGAGTAAGTACAATTTTACTACTGCGGATAGATTCTCATAAAAAACAAACTCATTACCAAAAGGCTCTAGTAGTTGACGTATTTTCGCCATACGATAACGGATCGTGTTGGGATGACAATAATGAGCGTCGGCTACTTCCTTCACATTGCCTTTCTTTAACACAAATGTAACTGCGGTATATAGTAAATCTTTATCTGTTTTTTCAGCCAGAAGAGGTCCCAAATATTCTTTCACGTACCTGCTCGTGAATTTTGCATCTTTTCGATAGAGTTCTATCAGTAGCCGTTCTGATGCTAGTTCCGCATAGTTACAAATAGACTTTGTTTCCATGTCTGCTATAATCCGGGCATAGTACGCTTCTCTGACAGCTTGATGGAGTTCTGTATGTGTCTGGTGCACTTGACCGTAACCAATTGTCAGCCCATCGGTTGAAATTCCATATAGGTCCATCCATTCCTTTAGTAATTTGGAAAACTGGAGCTTCTCGGATTTGTCAGTCAACAGGATCAGAATACTGTTTTTATAGGTGCAGACAATACCTGACTTCAAAAATGACTGGAATTGAAGAAAGGAGTCCATCCATTTAGAGTTCTGTGATTGTATCATTCGAATATTGGCGGTAAATACGTATTCTTCAAACGGTTTATTCATTTGTTGTAAAAAGGACTGTAGTTGTGACTCTGATACCTCATCTTCGATTAGACACCGCATGATTTTTTGTAAAAAGAGGTCATTTTCTCTGCTTTTAATATAAGTCATCACTTCAAAAATGACCTCTTCAAAATATTCATCTCCACCAAAACGTAAAATCGGAAAATCTTGCTCATTTGCGAACTGTAAGAGCTCGTCCGGTAAATCCTCATAAATAACCGGCTTATAGGCTAAGGCACTCACCCTTAACTTAATCAGCTCTTTAATTGTCTCAATTAAAAGTTCCGGCTTTTGGTTAGCAAATAATAAGCTGCTGAGTACAAGGCTATGAGGTTCAAAAGCTGCCTCTCTCATTGGCTGAATCCCCTCAGTAAATTCAAAATCCAAAATTCCG
This sequence comes from Priestia sp. AB, assembly GCF_028369225.1. NCBI lineage: Bacteria > Bacillati > Bacillota > Bacilli > Caryophanales > Bacillaceae > Priestia > Priestia sp. AB. The sequence goes on along the minus strand of NZ_JAQMYN010000014.1, from coordinate 1,807 downwards.
ACACTTATAATTTTTTTATGTAATGCATTGTAGCCAGCTACAACTGAAAAATTCTTAGTAAGGGACAGTTGAAATAAGTCCTTCACGGTCATCATAAAAATCACCCTTCTTTATAATAAGAGATAATCTCATTATAAAGTATCCTAGTCATTGAAACATAAAGAGTCAATCAAATCGTTCGTAAAATTATACGTTTGTAGTTAACATAAAACAGATTTCAGGAACACATTACAATCTTCAACATCTGGACTATTCTTTTTTTACTCTTTTAGCAGTACTGTTATCTATAAAATTGAATGTACCATCAATTATACGGCCCATACTACCACATTTGGGGCATGGTCCAGCAATATTTCCCGAAAGAGTTGTTTTTGAGCCCTCTATAGATATTCCTGAAGGAAAAGAGCTTTTACAGTTATCACAAATTGCAGACATCATTGGCATATAATTTCCTCCCATTCTGAAAATGTATAAGCCATCTATTTTATAAACTTCGTTTGTATATGATATATGGATCTAGTTAACGTAATCACCGTTTTAGGAACAAAAGTAGCCCTTACAAATCAAGAGGATAGCTCCTTGTTTTTTAAGACAAGAGGCTGTCCTCTTGGTTTGTAAGCTTAATTCATCGTTGATTAAAATGCTTTTTCTCTCTTATAAATTTAAACCTTAAATAGGGAGTAAAGTTGAGTCTTTAATTTCTCTTAGAGCTAAGCTAGTTTGAATCCTTGTTATACCAAGCTTATTTAACTTTCTAATAAATGTTTCTAATTCCTTTCTATCTCTATTGGCGATTTTTAGGAGATAATCATATTCTCCAGTTAAACAATGACACTCCAAAACTTCTGGCATAGAGCGTAGGGCATTTTCTAACGCATCTAGTTTTTCAGCTTGATGTATATTTGTACTCATAAAAATAAAGCATAATAAGTCAAAACCTAATTTCTCTTGGTTCAAAATAGCAACTTGTCTTTTAATAAAACCTTCATTTTCTAGACGCTTAATCCGTATATGTACTGCCGGAGGAGATAAATTAACGCGTTTTGAGATCTCTATATTACTTAACTTAGCTTCTCTTTGTAACAAATCTAAAATTTGGATATCTAATTTATCTAGAACCTTACTCGTAACGGATTCCACAGTTTATCATTCCTTTTACAATTATTTTAAGAACGCTCCCTTAAAAACGATTTTAATTAATTTTATAAATGAAATTAATTGATTTATTTTTTAAAATTTTGTTTTCACTTAATTATACAAAATATTTAAATGTTAGTCGCGTGATAATGTTAAAATAATTAATAAGAAGTATCGTTGTGCACAATGGCTTCAATCTTTTTCGTTATCTCAATGAAAATAGAAAAGGAGCTAAATGATATGAGATATTATTTGTTATTACTTATCACGAGTTTACTCTGGGGAGGGAACTTCATTGTAGGAAAAACACTTACCAATCACGCTTCTCCTACAACATTAACTAGTCTAAGGTGGATGATTGCTATCGCTCTTCTAGCCCCTATCGTTTTTTTGACAGAAAAAAAGATTTTCCCTCATAAAAAAGCTATTATTCCATTGATTTTCATGGGAGTTACCGGGGTAGTCCTATTTCAAATATTGCAATTTATGTCCTTAGCAAAGACATCAGCTATTAATGTTGGACTAATATCAACACTAAACATGCTTTCAATTGCTATTTTTTCCTTTCTATTCTTAAAAGAAAAGATTAATGTATTACAGCTTTTCTCTATGATCCTTTCCATCTTTGGAGTTATTCTTGTACTTTCAAAAGGGAATCTTCATTTTATTC
>NZ_JAQMYN010000013.1:0-114729 GCF_028369225.1 Priestia sp. AB | reverse complement strand
AGGGTTCTAGGTGGGGCCTTGTTTCTTCTTTATGCAGTTTTTTATACATCCTTGATATAACGCTGATTACCCAAGGCTTAAGTGACAGAAAAATGTATAAAAATCTCACCTTTTATACGTATGCTTGTACGGTAAAATATAGTCTATATGGCGACTGAATTCCAAAAAGAATTGATATTTAACATAAGTTTCATTAAAAGAAATACTTACTCATGCCATTTTTAAATATAGGTAGGGTCTTAGTCACTAGCTCTTCTGGTGAAATAAGTCTTCCGTCCTTATTCCATGAGTATGTAGCTCCGTATATACTCCAACTCAGTATAGTAGATAGGGTTGTTACCAATTGTTTATCTTCTAATACAATGGTATTTTTAGTGCCTTTTAGCACAAGATCAGCTATTAGCTTTTGTAACTCTTCTTTAATTTTACTTTCTATAATAGTTCCTAAAGAATTGTAACCTTTAGGACATAAGTCACTTAACTCTTTATGGTGATCACACATGGCTAGAAAAATATTCGCAATGACTTCTTCATTGAATCCCTCGTGACCATTTAGTCTTTTTTTCAATTTGTCTGTAAAAGTATTGGTGATGGTGGAATGTAATAAATCAAATTTATCGTCAAAGTGCGCATAAAATGTAGCACGGTTAATAGTAGCCTTTTCAGTGATATCACGTACCGTTATATTGTTGAAATCTTTTTCACTAGCTAACGAAATAAAAGAGTCTACAATCAATTGTCTTGTACGAAGTATTCTCGGATCTTTTTTTGGCATAATCAATTTTTTCTTCTCCTTTTTAGGCTACACAATGGTGTTTAAAAACGACAATATAATAGAAGTGTTGTGTAAACAACATATTAGCCATTTTGGTGGTTGTTAATAGTTCTTTTTCATCTTATCATCAATTATACAACGCGCGTTGCTTAAATAACACATGTTTTTGTGGAAGGGTTTTGATCAAGTAAATTGTTGTGATCTTTCAGAATCATACCCAAAAGATTGAAAATGCGATTGGTTCTTAATAAATAAAGTAGTACCTATTGTAACAAATGAACTCTCTTAGAAAAAATAATTAGCTAAGAAGTTATGGAGGGAATTATATTATGAAAAATATTGTAATTGTTGGGGCAGGACCAGGATTAGGAATGTCTATTGCGAAGAAGTTCGGAAAAAACGGATTTCGTGTAGCGCTTATAGCCCGTAATGAAGAAAAGTTGAACCAACTGGTTATTGAACTAGAACAATTAGGCATTGAAGCAGCATCATTTCAAGCTGATATATTAAATAAAGCCCAAATTAGTTTAGCTTTCGCAACGATCAAAGAGAAATACGGATTTATTGATGTGGTTGAATACAGTCCAACTCCAAGTATTGATACAGTAACAAACGCATTAGATGTAACAGAAGAAAATGCGCTATACCAATTTCAATTCAACGTTTTAGGTGCGATATCGAGTATTCGAGAAGTGCTTCCGGATATGTTGGATAAACAAAGTGGAGCTCTGTTATTTACGACAGGCGGAGCCGCAGTCAATCCAGTACCAATGATGGGCAATGTCGGAATTGCAGTTTCCGGTCTTCGTAATTATATCCTCAATTTGAATAGTGAATTAAAGGACAAAGGTATTTATGCAGGGCATATTTCGATCGGAATCTGGATGCAACCGAATTCGGGAGTTCAAGACAAAATCGCCGACATTTGGTATGACATGTACACCAAAAGAGATCGAATCGAAGAATTTATTACGGAAGATAAAGTATGAATCGGGTAGATTGAAAATCAATCATCTCAGGTATAAATCCGGCATCAATCACCAAAAAAGTAGCCGTTTTTATGTGTCCGTACATGTATTTTATTTACTATGATAATTACTTTAACGTCTTGTAATAGAATTGAATATATCGTTCGCAAAAGTATACATTTTTAGTTATCATAATCAACGTTATATGAACTAAAAAGCCTAGAAACATAATGCTCTAGGCTTTTTAAACATTATCTATAACGTCTCGCAGAAAAGAATTGAACAATTGGAAAGATAACCAATGCCAGGCATAACGCTGCAAACAAAGAAATATTTCCAAAATCATTTTTTCTTACGAAAATAATACGATCTAAAATCCAAAGAATGAAAAGACCTATAGTTAAGATATGATAGCTTCTTTTAGCACTCATCCTAGCAATTTTCTTACCCATCTCATCTTTTTGAATTTGTCGATCAAATCCCCACGTAGCAAGTTGACATAAAGTAGTAATAACCAAAACTATTGCTATAACTCTCGTTACCCCTAATCTAACTCCATCTTTAAAATCTGTTATATAAATCGTATACATTGCAAAAGCGCAGCTTAGTAAAATAATGGCAGTCCATACATAATTATTTTTTACATTTTTCATCATAAATTCCCCCTGTTTTTGTATAAAAATAATTCATCTACACTAACATTCAAATTTCCTGCTAACTGAAATGCTAGCTCTAAGCTTGGATCGTACTATTCTCAATCGCATTAATCGTTTGTCTCGATACATTGCAAGCATTAGCTAGCGCTTCTTGAGATAACTTTTTAGATTTCCTTAGTTCTTTAATTTGATTATCCATACTCTCAACCCACCCCTAAAATGTAAAAAACATTTTACATTTATAGTGTATGGTAATATTTTCATTATGTCAAATATCTTTTACAAATGTCTATTTTTTTCGTATGTAGCATACAAACTTAGTTAACATAATGTGCTTTATAGACAGTGAGAAAGAATTTATATTTTCGATTAAAGATGGAAAAAGGGTTAGATTCCTCGCTAAGAGTCTAACCCTTTTTATTATTATAAATCGTATAATAATATTTATCTTTTGTATAAGTTTACTTTACCTTTATATAAGTTTGTTGTATTGTTTGTTTGTAGTCAAAAAAAGGAAGGTGAATACATTGAAAGAAAAAAATGGTGACTACGTTGAAAATAAAGTGTATGAGCACCGAGTTTTAAAAAGAATGTCTCAAAAAGAATTGGCAGACGCTGTAGGAGTATCCAAACAAACCATATATGTGATGGAGAAAAATAATTATTCTCCTTCCCTCGTTTTAGCTTTTCGAATAGCTAATTTCTTCGACGTAGACGTTAACGATATTTTTAATTATGTGGGAGGACGTGACTGAGATGATAACTGACAAAATAGAAGATGCTATTTTTACCCCTTTAAAAACCTGGACAGAACAATCAAATAGTAACTGGAATATGCTGATTGGGATTGGACTGTTATCGCTTATAATTGCAATGATATTGGTATACGTACTTCAAAAGAAGATGGGTATGAGTGTGTCTGATGAAAGAACAAGTCAAATAAACTTAAAAAGTGCCCTTGTTATGTTAATTGGAGTCATCTTGTGCGACCTAATCTTCCCCAAAGAATATATGTGGCAAATTTTCTTCTTATTTAAATATTCCCTCGCATTCCTTGCTGCAGGTATATATCTTGCTGTTCGATATAAAAAGGATTTCTTAAACTAAAAAATTGTGTATACCATATTCAGAAGTAGTTAACATATTGCGAATTCTAAGTAGTTAAAGAAACCTATAGAATTTTCTATAGGTTTCTTTAACGATCTTGAATAATAAGGTTAGCTTTTAAAAAATTATTTATCATTATGTTGGTTTGGATTATACATTCCATTTTGAACCATATAATATTCTATTACTTGGTCTAACCATTTTTCTTCTTCCTCTGTATAAGGTGATGCCATCATCCTTTGAAAGTCTTCTATTTCCTCGTCCTCTAATTTTCCAAAAGCATGCATAGCCTCCTCACCAACATATTTAAGAGATGCCTGCCAATGTTTATTGGCCAACTCTTGTACTTCTGGGTCATGAACTGGTTTTCCAGCTAACCTTTTCACTTCTCTCGATAAATCAATAAATTCTCTATCTAAGGACAAATTCTCCTCATCAGATTTATTATAAATCTTATCTGCAATCTCTTTAGAAGTGAAATGTTCAAGCCATGTACGTTGATCTTCTTCATTTTGAATGTTATTAATCAAACTAATTAATATTTCACTTGGAACATCCTCTTGATCTCCTAATAAAGAAATCGTCTGATTAATTGCCTTCAGAACTTTGTCTAAATGCTCCTTTTTCTTCTCAAATGCTTTTTTCTGTTGAATTAAAGTGTTCTCTAGGTTTAAGTTCAGATTTGTATTTGTTAACATTAATCCTATTTCTTCTAGGTTATAACCTAAGAATTTTAATGCTAAGATTTTTTGAAGTTTTACTATATGGTCCTCTCCATATAGGCGATGGCCAGAACTGAGATCTTTTTGAGCTTTGAGTAGCCCTATTTCATCGTAATAATGCAACGTCCTTATTGAAACACCCGTTTTCTTGGAAAATTTACCAATTGAGAAACCTAAATCGTTACCCAACTTACATAACCTCCTTACAACCCATTATTAATCTAATTAGTTTCATCATAATACCTAACGTAACTGGAGGTTCAAGTGTTAATTCTTAAATATACATTTGTAGTTAATATAATGTGACTTATCAGTACAAAAAAGCCTTTAGATTTATAAATCTAAAGGCTTCAAATATGCTTAACACTTTATTAGTTATATCTGATCAAAAGCTTAGTAAAAATAAGTCCACTTAATGATGGGAACAATAAATAAGCTCCTAGTGCTCCTAAAGCCATTCCGTCCCATCCGCCTACTACCAAAATGCTAATTGTAATTATAGTTAAAGAAATGACAAACCCAATGTTAAAAACTTTATCCCCTATGTGTTTATCAGAGTTTCTTTTTCTTTGAAGCGAATGAAATATATATGCCAATATTAAAGCAGCTATAATCGTTCCTAAAATTATCTTAACATCCATAGAATCCCCCTTTTATCCTTTTAATTCCATTTTAACAATAATATTGAGTGAAATCACTATGTATATGACATACAAGGCTAGTTTACATAAACACTCTTTCTCGTACACATGTAAGAAACGAGTCCATGGTACACAAGGGCTCGTTCGTTATTTGAATTTATCGTTTATCCAGCTTTTTATAAAGGTTTGATGCAAGAAAAATGATAAAATGAATGTATAAAAAATTTGCGTTTTACACATATGTTTACTAACGTAAGCTTCTTATAAGCTTACTAAATAGAAACCTCTTCCGAGTACAATTTGGGAGAGGTTTCTATTTTTATTATTAAGCTCGGGTGATCTTAATTTACAATTTTTTCATATAAAACATTGACTTTATTAGTACCTAGTACTAATATCAATTTATATAACTTAGTTATAAAGAAGGGTGAATACAATGAAATCAACTGCACGTATTACAGCAATAGGCACATACGTACCAGAAAAAAGACTTACGAATGACGATTCAGAAAAAATTGTGGATACGAACGATGAATGGATTGTGAAACGAACTGGCATGAGGGAAAGAAGAATTGCCGATGAAAACGAGTATTCCTCTGACCTAGCTATTAAAGCAATTGAAAACTTAGTGGAGCAGTATCAAAAAGAGTTAAAGGATGTAGGATGTATCGTTGTCTCAACTACAACACCCGACTATGCATTTCCAAGCGTGGGAGCCCAAATACAAGATTACTTTGATATTCCTACAACTGGGGCGCTAGACTTTAACGCTACCTGTGCTGGCTTTACATACGGATTACACATGGCAAACGCCTTTATTACATCTGGACTTCATAATAAAGTCTTAGTCGTAACTGCAGAAACGTTATCAAAGGTTACAGATTATACAGATCGAACTACCTGTGTTCTATTTGGGGATGGAGCTGCAGCTGTTTTGGTGGAAAGTGATGCAGAGCGCCCAAGTTTTATTGCTACGCATATCGGTACAAATGGAAAGGGAGGTAAACATGTATACCGCACCAATTTATCTACTACCATGCATGGACAACCTTTGAGTTCGAGTGGCAAGATGGTGCAAAACGGAAGGGAAGTATATAAGTGGGCATCTCGAACAATTCCTTTAGGTATGGCTGAATTGCTAGAACAAGCAAATCTACAAAAGAGTGAAGTAAATTGGTTCGTTCCACACAGTGCCAATTTACGAATGGTTGAGTCTATATGTGAAAGATCAGAGTTTCCAGTTGAGAAGACATTAACTAGTGTCGAGTACATGGGAAACACTTCTTCCGTTTCCATTCCTCTAGCACTACAAATAGGGATAAACGAAGGGAAATTAAAAGATGGAGACGTTCTCTTACTCTATGGATTTGGAGGAGGCCTTACCCACGCAGGTCATATTATTAAATGGGATTTAGGTAAGGAGTAAATAATCAATGTATACCTTTGCAACAAGATTTCTACAGCTTATACTATTTTTGATGAACGGAAGAATGAAAACAGTAAACAAAGAAAAACTTCCTCAAAATGATCCGTTTATTGTTGTGTGTACGCATAAAAGCTGGATTGATGTAGTGTGTTTAGGAATAGCATTATATCCGACTCCTATTCACTTTATGGCTAAGAAAGAGTTATTTAATAAGATTTTTATCAAAAAGCTTTTAAAAAAATTAAATGCATTTCCTGTAGATCGAAGTAAACCTGGACCCAGTGTCTTAAAAATACCTTTGCAATTGCTAAAAAAGAAACAAGTAGTAGGGATCTTTCCAAGTGGAACAAGAAACTCAGAAGAGAAAGCGTTAAAAAATGGAGCTATTCATATTGCTTCAAGGGGAAGTGTTCCTATTATACCAGCAGTATATGTAGGACCACATACCATAAAAGGCTTATTAGGAAGAAAAAGAAGATTTATGATTTTAGGAGATCCTATTCATGTACCTAAAATGACTAAAGATAAAGAAGTTGTTACAGAAAAAACAAACGCAGTGATTTCAAAAGTATTTAAAGAATTAAAAAGTAATGTTTAGAAGGAGAAAAAATTGTGCTGGATATCCAAGAAATTCAAAGAATTATACCCCATCGTTATCCCTTTTTACTAATAGATAAAATTATTGAATTAAGAGAAGGAGAAAATGCAATTGGGGTTAAGAACGTTACAGCCAATGAGGAATTCTTTAATGGACATTTTCCTGACTATTCGGTTATGCCAGGTGTATTGATTGTTGAAGCTTTGGCTCAAATAAGTGGAATTATAATGCTGCAAAAAGGAGAAAATCATGAAAAAATAGGCCTTTTAACTGGTATTGAACATTGTCGTTTTAAGAAACAAGTTCGTCCAGGGGATCAATTATACTTAGAAGTAGAAATGACACGCGTCCGAGGAGCTGTTGCAAAAGCTCATGGCGTTGCTAAAGTAGATAATAATATTGTGTGTGAAGTAGATTTAACATTCTTTCTTTGGAATAATGGGAAGTAAGCAAATTTCAATATATACAGGTAGTTAACATATAGGTTCCTTAAATAATCTAGACAAAGAGGACCAACAAGACACTCCAAGTAGATCCTTCATCAAAATGATGTAGGATCTTTTCATTTACTTCTATGAATGAAGTGCGTCCGTAAAAGTATACTTTTACGGACTGTGTGTTTGTATAAAAAATTTATCATTCTCGACGTTCGTTTAAATTTAAAAACAATTTACGAACGTTCTTTAAAATGCATGTAGTTTTACGAACGCTTTTAGCAAACTAATAGATTGAAAAGTCTACTTCCTATAATCAAACTTATGTGAACTAGAATATAATAAGAGGCCGGGACAAAACCCAGCCTCTTAGATTATCTATATAAATTTTCTACAGGTTTACCTAAATTGTTTATATCTTGAGTAATATTTAAAATGATTAAATAATGATCTTGGCTTTTTCGTTTACCAAGAAAAACAACTTGGTGAACTTCAACTAAATCATTTTCATATTCTTTGTTAGTTTCACACATTTCATATAAAGTGCTACCAAACTCAGTATTATCCCAATTAGCTATATCAAGCTCTATAAAAACTTGGCTTTTTTTTACGTTACTCATTTGTTGTCTACCCCTTATCTATAGCATAATTAGAATGCTAGTGGAAATTGCGTACTCTTTGCAGAATTGCTTTTATTTATTATAACTCTATGATCTCTTGTCGAAGTATCTGAGGTACTAATATTAGAATCAAAACGTTTAGCGTAAAAAACTTGAGTATTTCCTTTTTTATCAGTTTGTGACCATTTATTATCGTAATTATTCATAGTTTCTTCTCTTAATTTTTTGACATCAACATTGCGACCATATTGAGTATCATTAGGTGTAGATTTTTTCTTTGGATTATACTTATGCCTATCATATGCGTGCTCATTGATAAAGCTTGATTTGTTCATTCCACCATTTAATTTATATGGAACAGTGTTATTCTTTCCCTTTTTAGGTTTACCTCTTCTTTTTAAAGCTTCAAAAGTACTTGTAGAAGCATCAGATACAACAGCCGTGATAGCCCCACTTGTGTTTGTAGTCACTTGTAAATTGATATCGTAACTAACTCCATCTTCAAAAAAAGCAGTATATGTAACTTTGTTGATTGCATCGCTCTCTAAAATCCCTGCATTTTTAAGTTCATCTAATCCATATACTTCAATTTTTTCTTCCAAAACTAACTTCTGAAATTCATCATCGTTCCATTCATCTGCGTAAGATATACTGCTAAACGAAAATAGACCTAAAATCATTAATAAAAAGGCTTTAACTAAAATTCGATTCTTTACCAATTGATTTTCTCTCCTTTTTCATATTTTGTCAACAATGAGAAATTATACTATATAAAAACAGAAATGTAACAAAAATATACATAAAAATAATAATTTGTTATTTTTTTAGTTATATAGACTTGTCTGTAAATTGATTAAAAAAGATATGTCATATTGTAGTAACAATAATCGGGAAAACTTTAGAGTTTTTGTTGAATAAAGAACGTTTGTTCGTATATAATACAGAGAACAAACGTTCTTTTATTTAAGGAGTTCTTTCGATGGATTATGGGCAGCTACCAAACAGAGTGATTATATGTATCGACATGAAGGCGTTCTTTGCTTCCGTTTCTTCTGTCATACGGAGCTTAGATCCGTTGAAAACAAGGCTTGCGGTGGTAGGAGATATCAAAAGGTCAGGATCGGTTGTGTTAGCTGCCACACCTTTATTAAAGAAAGAAGGAATCAAAACGGGAAGTCGCCTTTTCGACATTCCTAAAAGGAAAGATATCCATGTGGTGAATCCATCCATGGAGAGATATATCAAGGCTTCGAACTATATTTCGAGTTTGGTGTTACAGTATGTGGCTCCTGAAGACTTTCATGCCTACAGCATTGATGAGTTGTTTATTGATGCGACAGCTTCTCTGCATTTATTCGCTCAAACACCAGAAGAATTAGCTCATAAAATCATCAACGAGATTTATCGCAAGACACGGCTGACAGCTACCGCAGGTATCGGTCTGAACCTCTTATTGGCGAAAGTGAGCTTAGATCATGAGGCCAAGAATAGCCCAACAGGAGTTGCGTATTGGCGATATGAGGATATTCCCTTTAAGTTGTGGTCCATTCATCCGATGAAGGATTTCTGGGGGATCTCGTCTGCTACGGAAAGACGCTTACACCGGTTAGGCATTCACTCCATAAAAGAACTCGCTCTTTCTTCAAAAGAGATGTTACAAAAAGAATTTGGCATCTTGGGCGAAGAACTTCATCAACATGCGAACGGGATTGATTACAGTCGCATTTCGGATGTGTACATTCCTAGCTCTCGTTCCTTTGGAAAAAGTCAGATTCTCTTTCGCGATTATACAAACCGAAAAGAGGTGGAGTTATTGCTGTTGGAGCTATTGGACGATGTTTGCTTTCGTTTACGCATGCATCAAGTGGTGGCTCAAACGATCCATTTATCGATTGGTTACAGCAAACAAACAGGTGGCGGCTTCTCCAGACAAAAGAAAATGGGAAGAGCTTCAAACTTAAGCCAAGATATCTTTCCGTATTGTTTAACCATTTTACATACGTATGATAGTGGCATGCCGATTCGCTCCATTGGCATTTCATTATCAAACACCAGCATTCAGGAAGAGGAGCAAATGAGCTTATTTGAGGATATCGATCAGCGTGAAAGAGCCTATACTCTTGCCAAAACGATTGATGAGATTCGGCTGCGTTATGGGAAGAATAGTGTATTACGTGCGTCTAGTCACCTTCCTTATTCCACAGCTCGTTATCGAAATGGCCTTATGGGTGGCCATAAAGCGTAAGGAGGAAAAAGAGATGGAACCTAGAGGAATGAAAAAATGGCGTCCATTCGCCACTATGCCAGAGCAATACATAGGATTAAAGGAGATTATAAATAAGCAAGCAGAAGTAGCTCAACCTGTTTTAACAGAAGAGCAAATGGAACAAATTAATTTCACCTTAATTGAAGCCTTACATACAAATAAACAAGTGTATCTTACATACTATAAGAGAGGACAATGCATAACAGAGACAGGATTCATTCAGTTTGTTGATTCTCTGGGGAATTTGTTTATTTTTATCGATGAAGTATTCGAATTAAAAAATAAAATGAGGTTAAGTGAGCTAATTGATGTTCGATTCGTTTAAACTTAGGATAAATTCAGTTTCATTATTTAAGTTAAGCAAGAGTTTGCAGCAGTGCTCCTTACTCTTATATAAAATCTAGAGAACATCTTACTTAAGGAGTGATTATAATGGCACGTGTTCTATTTATTAATGGTGGATCAGAAGGACATATCAATCCAACAATTGCAGTTGTACAAGAGCTTATTTCGCGTGGAGAAGAGGTAGTATATTTTTCAATAGAAGCTTTTCGAGAACGTATTGAAAAGACAGGAGCTGATGTACGAACATTTGACGGTCAAAAATTTTTAAAAGCCTTTATCTCAGGTGGAAGAAATTATTTACCAGAAAGAATCAACGGTCTTTTACATACGGCGGATATCATTATACCTAGCGTTCTTGAACAAATCCAGGGAGAACATTTTGATTACATCATTCACGATTCGATGTTTGGTTGTGGACGTTTACTTTCCCAAATTCTAAAGCTCCCTGCAACTAATTCATGTACATCTTTTGCTCAAAATGAACTATCATTTAAAAGAATGTACGAACACCTTTCGCAAAGTATTCCACCAGAACATGCTAACAGGATAAATAGTGATTTTCAAAGCCTAACAAGAAAGATTAAAGAAAAATATGGGGTTGAAATCACTTCTCCTTATGAAGTTTTTTGTAATCCTGCCCCACTTACTATTGTATATACAACTAGGGAGTTTCAACCTTTTCGAGAAACATTTGATCAAACGTACAAGTTTGTAGGACCATCCATTCCTGCAATGGAAACACAAGGAAGCTTTGACTTTTCTGTATTAAAAGGAAAAAGTCTCATTTACATTTCATTAGGTACAGTTTTTAATCAAGAAATTGATTTCTATAAACTTTGCTTTAAGGCTTTTGAGAACACTGACTATACCGTTGTTATGTCTATTGGTGGAAAAACTCAACTATCTGATTTAGGGAAGATTCCTAAAAACTTTATTGTAAAAAATTACGTTCCCCAAACTGAAGTGCTAAAGTACACGAAATTATTTATCACACATGGCGGAATGAATAGCACCAATGAAGGTCTCTATTATGGGATTCCACTCATTGTAATCCCACAAAGCGCTGATCAGCCAGTAATTGCTCAACAAGTTGAGAGCCTTGGAGCTGGCATTAAGTTACAAATGCAAGGGTTGACTGTAAGTCACCTATGTAAAACCGTGGATTATGTGTTAGGACATCCTTCCTTTCATAAAGCTCTAACAGATATAAGAAAATCTTTTCAAAAATCAGGGGGATATCAGCAGGCTGTAGATGAGATTTTCACATTTAAAAGACAATACAATATTTAAATATAGAACATGTAAAGGTGGAGATTTTATGTCCAATAACATAAGGTCTAGAAGAGTAATTTTAGATTTAGCAGTTACTTTAGATGGATTTATTGAAGGGCCAAACGGAGAGATTGACTGGTGTATCATGGATCCTGATATGGAGTTTACTCATTTCTTAAATCAAATTGATACTATTTTATATGGAAGAAAAAGCTACGAATTATGGGGAGAATACACTCCGGAAACTGGAGATTCTGATACTGAAAAAGAAATGTGGGAATTAGTTCACAGCAAAGAAAAGTATGTTTTTTCTAGGACACAAAAAAGGGCTGATCATAAAGAAATATATATAAATGATAATATTTTGGAAGAAGTAAATAAATTAAAGAAAAAGCCTGGAAAAGATATCTGGCTATATGGTGGAGCAAGTCTTATTACAAATTTTATACATTTAGGGCTTGTAGATGAATTTAGATTATCGGTTCATCCTGTTGTTTTGGGAAGTGGAAAACCTTTATTTATTGACATAAAACAAAGGTTAAACCTTAAACTGGTTAATACAAAAACGTTTTCTTCTGGCGTTATCCAGCTGTGCTATCGCCTTAAATGATAATTAATCAAATTCAAGAAAGCTTTTTTAATAAGAGTAAACAGAAAAGAGTGATGAACCTGGAAGAAATAAAGGAGCAAGAGATAGATCTTACTAAAGTGTATGAATACGCTGAATTTCCGGATAAAATTTTATCAAGACCTAAATCATAAAAAGTCTAATTAAACTATAGTTATAAATCTACTTAGTCTAATTAGACTATTGTAAACAAAGAAAGAAGGTATTTCTATGAAATCTATATTATTAATTGGACAATCAAATATGGCAGGCAGAGGATTTATTGAGGATGTACCGCCGATTTATAATGAGCATATAAATATGTTGCGAAACGGTAGATGGCAAACGATGGCAGAACCACTTAATTTTGATCGTCACATATCTGGTGTTGGGCCGGCAGCCTCTTTTGCTCAAGCTTGGACAGAGGATTATCCGGGCGAGTCCATTGGGGTAATACCATGTGCCGAGGGAGGAAGCTCAATTGATGAGTGGGCAATTGACGGACTATTAACAAGACACACGATTTCTGAAGCAAAATTCGCAATGGAAACAAGTGAGTTAGTGGGAATTCTGTGGCATCAAGGAGAAAGCGACAGTTACGGAGAACGTTATAAGACGTATGAAGATAAATTGCTTTCATTATTTAAACACTTGAGAGAAGAATTGAATGCACCAGATATCCCGATTATTATCGGTGAGTTAGGACATTACCTTGGAGATGTCGGATTTGGAAAAAGCGCTGTAGAATATAAACAAATAAACCAGATATTATCTAAAGTTGCCCATACTGAAAAAAATTGTTATTTTGTAACATCAAAAGGCTTAACAGCAAATCCAGATGGCATTCACATTGATGCCGTCTCCCAAAGAAAATTTGGATTAAGATACTATGAGGCTTTTTCAAAACAAAAGCATGTTTTAGATATTTTGGACGTTGAGCATGAATGGATTGAAAAGGAAGCAAAGCGTGAACTAACTAAAAATGAACGTATATTTGTGGAAAGTATGAAGTTTGCCTTGGGAAAATTAAGTTTTGAGGAGTTTTCTATTAATGTCTCTACTATTAATGAAAGTAAGTAAAGCAGAATTAAAAGGTTGATACATATCGGTTGTGTGCAATATGTATCAACCTTTATTTTTAATTATTATCATTATAGGTATAGTTAATAAAGTTAGTGGCAGATGCGATCACTGCAACTCAGCTTACTTCAAAAGTTTGGTGAAAGCTGGCGTTTTCTTGCGCGAATGCCGAAACTGCGGAATGAAGAAGGTATCTAAGCTAGTAGATTACATAGGGGGTACCATCAACAAAATGTGCATTTTTCCCACTAAGGAATTTACAGTAATAAAAAGCCCAATTTCTCAATTTATTGACTGAGAAATTGGACTTTTTCGTTACCACATAAAAGCGTCCAATCGTTGAAGTTTATTACTAAAATCTTATTGCAGATAAGCATGCCGAAGTGTAAATACAGCATTTTAAACGGTCATCTGTTTTTTTCAATTTTACTCAGAGATTGATCGAAAAGGGTAACAATCAGAATAAAACAAATAACTAAACTAAATAGTGCTAGATGATGGATTCCTTTTGTATTTGCTTCAGATTTAAAAAATAATCCGTTTGCGGCAGAAGAAAGTATAGCTCCCATGTACATAAAGGTTCTTAATAAACCAGCTGAAGCACCAATGTGTTTGGATGAAGCCTGAAAATAGAGAGCATTTTGGTTAGCTAAATTCAATATCCCTTGTGGAATTCCAAATAGAATAGCAATGATAACAAGATAAATAAGACTGCTTGAATGATTTGTAAATAGGAGCAGTGACATAGCAATAGCCTGAACGACACTCCCTACAATCAGTTTCATACGAATTGCCGGATTTTTTCCGGTTGTTTTAGAAACGATTATAGATGTTAAAAACATCGGCAATAACAACAAACCAGAATGAGAAGGAGATAGTCCCCTACCTGTTTCTAACCATTGAGTATATCCATAAAGGAAACTGTACGATACAGTAGCTGAAAGCAAGCCTCTCGCATATGTTAATAACAAAGGAGTATTGCCTCCTAGTAATCGTAAATCTATAAAAGGATTTTTAATTTTTAACTCAAAGGCAGTAAAAATAGCACCGGAGATTGTTGCAATTAGCAATAAATATAGATGATTCCAATTAGGATTCATTAAGAAAAAGAGCCCTGTAATTAACGTAATTCCAAAGAACAGGATACCAATAAAATCAATAGAGGAACACTTACTCTCTTCTCTAAGGGAATCTTCTGAAGTTCTTGGAAAACGGAAGTAGCCCAAGAGTACACAAGCTAATGACAAAGGAATATTTACGATAAATATACTTTGCCAACCACCAACTTCAATAAGTAACCCCCCTAAGGTAGGACCAACAACGGCAATGGTTTGACTAGCAATCGATAATAATGTAAGTATACTTGCCGGACTGTCTTTACCTGTTCGTTCTGCTTCACTCCGAATAAGATACATAGCAGCAGGGTAACCAGCGCAGGTTCCAAAACCAAGTAAACATCGTGCAACCACTAACCACCAAAAATCAGGAGCAAAAATCGCAATTAGACTAGAAATTCCTACTAATGATGTTGCGATTAAAAAGAGGATTCTGGGACCAAAAACATCAATTAGCTTTCCGACGACTGGCTGTCCAATTGCTGTCGCAAGATATAAAGCAGACACAAGCCATGCTGTCTGGGAAGGTGGTACTCCAAACGCCTGCCCAATTGGAATTAAAGCAACTGAAATGATAGAAGAGTTAATTGGATTTAGAATGGACCCTAAAACCATTGGAGTAATCAGCTTTTGTTTAAAATGATCTTTCTTTTTATCCTTTTTGCTGTTACTAAATATAGACAAATTTATTCCTTCCTTCATTTTATCTTGAAAGGTTCCATAGCTACAAAAATGGGTTTGTAAATCATTAAAAATAAATTAGTAGGGTCTGTTTTCGTCATAATGAAAACAAACCCTATTTGTTTAATTTAATGTAGCAATCCAGGATTGGACCGTTAACACATCGGCTTGACGTGGAAATACCTTTTCCATGAGAACTCGATGAACCTCTGGATCCGAATCAAAACAAGCGTCTTCTAGTACTTTTATTTCAAAGTCTTTGTCTGCTGCTTCCCTTAACGTTGATAAAACTACCCCACTTGTAGCAATTCCACTGAGGACAAGTGTCTGAATTTGCTGTGATCGTAGGATTACTTCAAGATTACTTCCACAAAAAGCACTTACTCGATACTTCGTAATGACAGGTTCATTTCCCTCAGGTTGAATGGATTCATGAATTTGTGTTGCTTTATCATGAACTGTCATGGCACCGTATTTAGATATAGCTGAAAATGCCTTATTTTTTGGACTAATTTCAGGATACCCCTTACTAAACCCCACTCTGATAAAAATAACTGGAAGAGCGTGTTCACGGGCTGCTTTTACTGCCTTCTGATAAGGAATTATTGCTTCCTCTATATTTTCTCCTAAATGTGGCACAATGCCATTTTGTAAATCCATTACTAGTAATGCGGTTTTCTTACTTTGATTTTGCATAAGTTGTAATTTCCTCCTTTTTTATTTAGAATTTAAACGGAGACTTCTCCTCTTTATATTAAGTGGAGACTTCTCCGTTTGTCAAGATGAGTATTAATTTATAGGATGTGATAGCATGGTAAATGAAGAGAATACACCCCGTACTCGGCCTGAGCGACGTGATGCTGCAAGGAATCGTCAACGAATATTGGATACAGCTCATACACTATTTGAGCAATATGGTGTAGAACAGGTAAGCATGAATCAAATT
Organism: Priestia sp. AB; assembly: GCF_028369225.1. NCBI lineage: Bacteria > Bacillati > Bacillota > Bacilli > Caryophanales > Bacillaceae > Priestia > Priestia sp. AB. Next base: position 98,470 of record NZ_JAQMYN010000013.1, on the reverse strand, counting down.
GCTACAAAAGCACAAATTGGTCCAGGGACCCTTTATCGCCGTTATCGAAACAAAGGTGAGTTATGTTTAGATTTGATTAAAGACAGTATTGATCTATTTTTCGATGATATTGAAGCATACTTGCAAGAAAGTGAAACCGTTCCGGCTGAAAAAAAATTGAAAGAAGTCATAAGCTCTTTTATTTGTTTCAGAGAAAAAAAAGCACAACTACTTACAGGAGTCGAGGAAACGAAGTCAATTAAATCCCGAGCTCAAAGCCCTTTATATATTGAATTACATCAAATATTGGTTCAGCTATTTGACGAAATGAGAGGAAGAGAGCAAAAACCTTATTTACACAGTGCCTTTAAAGCCGATATGATGCTATTGGCTTTAAGCAGCGATTCGTATTTTTTTCAAAAAAACGTGCGGGGTTATTCACCTGAGGAAATATTAAATCTTCTCTGTTCAACTTTTATTTCTGATTAATCACAAAAAAAATCCCCTAAACTTAATGGGAGTCGATAGAGAATTTAAGGGATAGAGTGCTATCCCTTCTTTACGCTTATTGACGTTAATTTGACTTTATTTATTTCTCATTAGGATCTGGAAACATCATTATTCCAGCTTTATTAATCAGGGTTACATGTTATTTTTCCATATCTCAATGCATCATAGATAGCACGTCGATCGCTTGAATTTGTTTCTGTATATTTGATCGGCAGTAGCGAGAAGACAATATAATAAACAGAAAAATAGACAAACTGGTAAGAAAAGAGACTTGCTGAAAGGATGTCATCTATAACTAAACCATTTATAAGGAAAAATAGAAGCTAAATTGGCAATGGCACCTCCAGCATAGACACAAGCATGGGTAAATCGGTTGTCATATTTTAGTTTTTCATATACACAAAAAGAATCCAAAAAGTAAACGGATTTTATTTTAACTTTCTTCCATTTGAAAATTGTTTTTCCTTTTCCAATGGTAAAATCCCCTCTTCCTCCGAAAAAGATTGCCATGATAGAATGACCTAAGTGGTGAACAAGAGATACAAGTGGTAGTACAAGTAAGAAAGAAAACAAGAACTTAGGCATATCACTGAATCCAAACACACTTCCATCTCCTTTATTATGAAATGATTTACTAAATGGTTAGCTTATCAAGGTAGATAAAGTCTATTTGATAGTGGACAGGTATGCCCCAACAGGGGATCTGCCTTTTTTAATCATATGTACACCCCTTCGTTTGGCACTTCGAAAGGACTTTAATCAACGTATAGGAACAATTGATTTTTACTAAAGCAGTAGTTAAAGTGATTAATGCCCTTTGAACCTTGCCTATGAATAATAATACCTTAAACATTCTTCATAACAATAAACGACCCTATGTATCGTAACCAAAGTTACTAAGGTCGCTTATGCTATATTCTGATTTATTATTTTTTTATCTTTTTCTTTGTAATGAAATATCTGGTTTCTCATTAAGTTTCTGACAGAACTTCGCTATCATGATTAATTTGATCGAACAAATAAGTAAGGTAAGATTCTAATTCAAATTGATTATCTTCAACAAAATCATCTAACACAGGCTTACTTTCTTTTCCCATTTTTAATCACTCCAACTTAATTTTTTCAGTTTATTTTGCATGATGACCATGATTGTTTTTTTGTCCCATTTTTCTTAGAACAAAGCTTACAATTAACACCAGAATGATTGCTCCAATAATGGATGGAATGATAGCAAAACCACCAACGACTGGTCCCCAACTTCCCAAGATCAGACCACCTAACCAAGAACCAATAAAACCAGCGATAATATTACCGATAATGCCTCCAGGAACGTCACGCCCTGTAATTAAACTGGCAAGCCAACCGATAATTCCACCTACAATTAGCATCCATAGAATTTCCATAAATCACTCTCTCCTTTTGAAATAGTTAGTTGACTTTACCCCCGACTAAAACTCATTAACCCTGTTATTTTTTTCCTTAATAAAGTTTTTCTCCTGATGTACCAAAATCGTATAGCTTTGCTTGCAATCTATTTTTGTTCATTTGGACAACATCAAATGTCTCGTCCATTTCATAAGAAGAATAAGCTATTAGGTCAATCCCAAGCATAAAAAAAGAGCACATATTCCATTACCATCTAACGATCACCTTCTGCGGTATCGTTTCTTTTTTATTTCTGAGAGTAGACAAACAAGCTTACTGAAGTAGCGACATAGTATCTAAGAAATTACTACTCCATTCATGAATCAGTATCTATTCCTTTAATGTTACCGCTTATCTTTGCCCCAAAACCCTTATTCTTTACTCATTTCTTAATCCTAGATTATAATAAAATCAGTTATATTCAGATTATTTTAACTATTATAGGCCTTAATTTAAGCAGGAAGGATGATTAATATGAAGAAAAGAACACTTGGAAAATCCGATTTAGAGGTTTCATCTCTTGGTTTAGGCTGTATGGGCATGTCTGATTTTTACAGCGGACGAAATGATGACCAATCAGTAAAAACCATTCATCGTGCCATCGAACTGGGTATCAATTTTCTTGATACAGCAGATATGTATGGCGTTGGCCAAAATGAAAAATTAGTTGGTCAAGCTATTAAAGATCGACGTGATCAAGTTATTATTGCTACAAAGTTTGGGAATGTAAGAGGGGAAGATGGATCATTTTTAGGAGTTAATGGCCATCCAGACTATGTAAAACAAGCTTGTGATGCAAGTCTATCCCGCTTAGGAGTAGATTATATTGATCTTTATTATCAGCATAGAGTAGATCCTAATGTTCCAATTGAAGAAACAATTGGTGCGATGTCTGAATTAGTTCAAGAGGGAAAAGTACGCTACCTTGGCATGTCTGAGGCAGCTCCTCAAACGATCCGCCGTGCTTATACAGTACATGAAATAACAGCTATTCAGACGGAATATTCACTATGGAGCCGAGATGTCGAAGACGAAATTTTACCTGTTATCCGTGAGCTTGAAATTGGATTTGTAGCCTACAGTCCTTTAGGAAGAGGCTTTTTAACAGGGCAAATTCAAACATTTGAAGACTTGGCAGAAGATGATTATCGTCGCTTTTCTCCTCGCTTTCAAGGAGAAAACTTTACAAAAAATTTAGATCTTGTGAATCAAATTAGAGAATTAGCAAGAGAAAAAGACTGTCAGCCTTCACAGCTGGCACTTGCTTGGATTCTGTCTCAAGGAGATGATATTGTCCCGATTCCAGGAACAAAACGAATTCAATATCTAGAAGAAAATATTGGAGCCCTTAAAATTCAATTATCCAAAGAAGAACTTTATCGTATTAATGAAGTAGCCCCAAAAGGTGTGGCAGCAGGAGAACGTTATCCGGATATGAGCAGTGTTAATTTGTAAGGTGCTGGTGCAAAAACATTCACTAGAAACATAGAGATCCTGTTCCCTTTAAGTTACTAGCTTATGAAACTAATCCAAAAAGTTGATGGATGAATTTTTTATTTTTTTGGACAGACGTCACCCTATGCTAGGCCCAGGTCGTTATAGAGTGAAAAGAGAAGGGCTTCCCTTCTCTTTTTTTATTCAATCATGTTTTCACTCTTTTTAAAACTTGAGGCGTATGATTCATCAAGCTCCCACTGCCCCTACTTACATTCTGCTTTAGTCGTTAGGACATCCTTCAATTTCTCGTCCATTTTATGAAAAAGATAGGCCAATAACTAAACGCAAGCATATAAAAAAGGAGCACATACAGTAAATAACATGTTTTTAGCAGTATTTCTCACAAGTAACGATTCTGTTTTCGAATCTATACCAAATTTGTTTAAGGTAGTTAACTATGAACCTGGGGTTACACTTATTTGGTCGATTATTAAATTTAGTGGTTTTTATATCTTATGTATAAGGAAAATGAAAAAAAGAAGAATCAACTAACGAAGATCAGCTTATGGCTTAAATTATGAAAACAAATAACCAAATAGGATGGGAGATGTAACATAGTGAGTGGAAATAACAATGAAAAGCAACCATTGACTCGTGCAGGTAGAAAGCATAATCACTTAGCTACTCAACATCGTATTTTAAGTGTACTAATAGTACTTGCAGCTATTGTTGCAATATACTTGGTTGTAAGGACAATAGTTTTATAGAAAGAGCAACCTTTAGAGTTGCTTTCCTTATTGGGTCCTTCACCTATTGTAGATAATCACCCTACTTGTCTGTAACAGAAAATACGTCCAAAATGTTAGGCGTTTTTTTCGAACGTTACAACATATGTTTCATTATTTATTAGTTGAAAATACGTCTTTGGATATGATCCGATATAAATAGGTAATCTACCTTTTTCTTTCTCCGTATAAACGTTGTAACCAAGCCTATCGACAGTCTCAAATCCGTAATACTCTTGCTCTTTTCTAATGTTTAAGCCTTCAGCCAAACCATCTATGACACATATAATTTTTATAAATTCAATCTCTCTCTTTTTTTCACTCATATTCTCACTCTCCCACTTATTGCTTTCCGTATACTCGGAATTATCTCATATCAAAAAATGTTACTCCATACGCCAATCGACCCTATTAGAGTAAATACTTTGGTTTTGATGCAAAGGCCTCAATTGACTTGTAAACAATCTCTAAAATTTTGACATGTACAAAAAGCTCGTCAAAACAGTAGCATTTGCTCTACAGGAGCAAAGGTTTTTTAAAATTCAGGGATTGGGGAATACTTTATTAGCTTGAATTAATTTAGGTATTTATGTAATTATTTATAGAAATACATAAAGTATTCATCAAAAATCTAGGGTTTTTTATGTAGAAAAGCCTCCTAATTTGATTGGATGTGAGATGCCCGTCATTTCTGACAATTGCCCTTGTGTAAGACCTCTTTCTTTTAGTAGCTCTCGCAATCTAGGCTTTATAGTTACCATGTTCATTTCTCTAACTTGATTTCAATTTATAATCCTTTAGTAACCACTCCTGTAGGTTGTCCACCTTTTAATGATTACGCGGTAAAGCATGAATTGTATTTCGACGAGGGGTTGACGGAGCAGTTTGATTTTTCAACAGATATTTTCCGAACGGTTCAAAATGTATATATTAAAACAATCATGAAGACAGCAGGGATCAGGTGCCGATTTTATGATAAATTGAATTACCTTATTGTGATGAAGAGAGGGCAACTTCAGAGGTTTGCTCTCTCTTTTTTTATTAAGCAAATCTTATTTCAAGATATTTTCCACACTCTTCATGACCTGTTTCTATCTGTCTATTAAGGCCAACTAGTAACATTTGGCTTAATAAATGTATAGAGAGATTAACCAAGCTAATTACTGTACCCGCTTGAGAAGCAACGCTCTGACTTTGAAGGTTATGTACTAGTGAAGTACTATGAGCAGCATTGGATGTAGAAGGATACAGCTTTTGGTACATTTTTTCATTACCTGTAATTTCACAAAGAGTCTTGAAGTTTATATTCTTTTTCTTTTTCTCCTGGTCTGTCAAATCAGGATGGTTTTTGATGTCTTCAGATAGTGGAATGAAATACCAATCTTTTCTTTCTTTATAATTATTTTCTATGAAGCTATATTTTTCTTGGAGAGGGCCTTCCGTTCTATTCTTAAATTGTATAAAATAAGGATCATATTTATAATCTGGATCGTTCTTATGTTCCTCTAGTTTGTGGTACTGAGCAAAAATCGTATAGTCTTCATAATACTTCATATTGGCCTCAAAGTTTTTATTGATATACATTAAATTAGCATATGTTTCAAATAAGGATCGTACTATATTATAGCTTTGAGTTATACAACCTATAGTAACTGTGCTGTGTATTACCAGTACATCGGATAAAACTTTAGACAAAAGGGTTTTATATCCTTGGGGCATTGTATCAAAGACGCTTTCTTCATACATGAGAAAATGAGCAAATGCATATTGTTTCTTCAAACTTTCTAAAAGTGGTTTGTATGATATGCATCTTTTTTCTTGTAAAACGGCAATCTCTTTTTCTAGGTTGTTACTATACTCCTCTAATTGCTCCAAAATTGGATTCCCCTTCAATATACTCCCTCCATTTTAAACGTTATATATAAAATATTCCCCATTTTTAAGAAAGAAACACATATAAACATAGAAAAAGAGCCTATAAATTTCATAGACTCTTTGATTGATTCTTTATATATACTTCTTCATTCCACAATTCAAACATTCACGTAGAAACTTGCCTTTACCTACACTATTTTTGAAATTAACTCCATCGCAGTAGATATGGGCAAAAGAAAGCTGCTCTAAATATAATACAAAAAAAGAAAGCAGAGGTTTGCTCTCTTTTCTTATTTATACTACACCAGATAATACATTAGAAATATCGGTTTTTTTAGTTGCTAATCTATTTTTACCATTCATATACTTTACCCATGCTATTATATTAGATAATAGAGACCTTCGATCCCCATCACAATAAAATGCAGATACAAGACCGTAAGCAAGCTCTACACTTATTTCATAGTTATTACCAGTCTTCGTATCCAGTATGAAATGAGATTGAATATCTTTTGTATGGTCATTACTATCTACTATTTTATAGGCATCTACAATTCGAAACTGTCCGATCATAAACAACTCTTTATAGCCACTCTGTATCTTATTTTCAACTTGAGAATAACTAATTTCTTTCATCCAGAACTTCATAAAAAACACTCCTTTGGAATATTTTTTTATCATTACGCTCCGTAATGTATTCTTCGTTCTTTTGAGTTTTTCCTTTATAAAAAGACAAAAACCCCTCGACAGTTTCCGCAGGAGTCTAGGGGGTTTTCAATAACAGATATCACAACAGGATTGTACATAAAGAGCTGCAAAGTGAGTTAGGCTTTACATCTACAAGCGTAGAGATTTCTAAAGATGAATATTCATATGAGGACAAATTACTCAATAGAAAAAGCCACTTGTATAAAACAAGTGGCTCTTTGCTACGTTGAATACATTAGATTATTCACGTATCATTTCCATCGCTATTATAGCATAACTTATCGATTTGTCTAATACATCTCGTTTTACTACAACTGAAAACAGGAGACATACAACCTATAATGCTACTGAATGCCGGAGCAATACATAGGATTACAGGAAGTCATAAACAAGCAAGAAGAAGTACCTCAACCTCTTTTAACAGAAGAGCAAATGGAACAAATCAATTTTACCCTGATTGAAGCCTTACATACAAATAAGTTAGTGCTTTAGATAATAGGAACTCATTATGAATACAGATTAAATGTGATTTGGGTAATAAAAGATTATTCCCATCCCTTAGCATGTTCTCTTATCAATTCATTCATTTTTAAAATAGCTGGTGATAACCATTTATCTTTGTGATAAGCAAGGAATGTAGAAATGGCAGGGTGATCTGGCGGTACTTCTTCACCCGACAATTTGTTTGTGATTAGCTCTTCTTTTACTGAGAAATAAGGAACGAGTGAAATACCAAGACCACTTCTAACACACTGCTTTATAGCCTCAATACTTTGAAAGTCCAGACTCTCTTTTACATCCATTTGCTTGTAATTTATATAGTGTTCAAAAACAGATTTATAACTGCATAATCGCTCGGTATATAGTACTGTACTAGAGTCTTTAACGTCGTTAGGACGTATTAGAACCATTTTTTCTCTTTTTAAATTTTCCGTAAAAAGTTCTGAAAGGGATAAATCATCTTTCTCAAGTATCAATGCAAGATCAATATCTCCGTTTTGTAAATATGATGTTACATCATAATTATCAATTGATTTTAAAGAGAGATTAACCTTCGGATATAATCTCTTATATTCAATTAGTATTGGGGGGATACGGTCTATTGTGAGTGATTCAGAAATACCTATAATAAGGTTTCCTACCGGCTCATCATTGGTGTTTAAAGCTTGTGAAAATAAATCAATGATTTTGGCCGCATACGGTAAAAAGTGGTGACCATATTGAGTCAGCACCACTTTTTTACCTAATCGATCGAATAAGGGTTTTCCCAATTCTCTTTCTAGTTCTTTAATATGGGTGGTAACAGAAGATTGAGCATACCCCAGATGTTCAGCTGCCCTTTTAAAGCCATCTTTCTCTACAATCGTTTTAAATGTGACCAGGTGTCTAAGCTCCATATTACTTCTCCCTTCCTCAGTTCAATTTTAGCGAACGTTATGTTCGAATATATCTATTTTACTGATTCTATATTGTATATTATTATAAGGGCATAACAAGTTTGTTATCAATAGTAACGAATTAAATATGTTAGGAGAGGGGTATTATATGTGACGATAAAGATAAAAGTTTATTCCGATTACGTTTGTCCTTTTTGTTTTCTAGCTGAACAGCCATTAGAGGAAGCAATTAAAGGAAAGGATGTAGAAGTAGAGTGGATGCCTTATGAATTGCGTCCTTTCCCGAATGAAACTCTAAAGCCTGAAGGTCACTATCTACAGAATACTTGGAGACAATCTGTTTATCCTATGGCAGAAAGAATGGGAGTTAATATAGTACTTCCCAAAGTTTCTCCTCAACCTTATACTCATTTGGCATTTGAAGGATACCAATATGCGAAAGAGAATGGGAAAGGAAATGAATATAACGAACGTATACTAAAAGCTTTTTTCCAAGAAGAACAAGATATCGGTGATATTAATGTACTGACCAAGTTAGCTGGTGAAGTCAATTTAAATACAGATGAGTATCGAGCAGCTCTAGAAACGAGAAAGTATCGGGAATCACATCAAAAGGCACTTCAACATGCATATAAAGAAGCAGATATCTCTGCAGTGCCCACTTTTATTATTGGTGATACCAAAATAGCTGGTATTCGTTCTAAAGAATCTTTTGAAGATATTATTGCAGAAGAAATTAATAAAAAGTAGCCTGATTTCCCAGAGGATATGGCGTGCGGAATTAATGGGTGTTAATTCAACAATTTACCACTATATATAATTTCAAATAAAGAAGGAGTTTCTATTATGCCAAATAACAATTTACTTTTCGAAACCGTGAAATTAGGTAGTATTACAATTGACAATCGCGTAGGTGTTGCTCCAATGACACGCACAAGCGCTACACCAGAAGGTGTAGCCACTGACGAAATGGTTAATTATTATGCGAAATTTGCTCGTGGAGGATTTAGTTTAATCATAACTGAAGGAACATATCCAGATGATGCTTATAGTCAAGGCTATTTCGATCAACCTGGTATCATTAATGACGAACAAATTAAGGGTTGGAAAAAGGTTTCAGATGCTGTTCATCAAGAAGGTGGAAAAATAATCCTTCAATTGATGCATGCTGGTGCTTTATCTCAAGGAAATCGATTTGTAAAGGACTCAATTGGGCCATCAGTTGTTGAACCAAAAGGAGAACAAATGAAAGTTTATGGTGGTAATGGTAAATTCTCAGTACCTAAAGAAGCAACAAAAGAAGATATTAAAGTAGTAATTAAAGGATTTGCTGAGGCTGCAAAGAATGCTAAAAAGGCTGGTTTTGATGGAGTTGAAATCCACGGTGCAAATGGGTATATCCTAGACCAGTTCTTAACAGATTATGCAAATAAACGAACTGATGAATATGGTGGCACTACTGAAAATCGTGTTCGTTTATTAGTAGAGGTTTCAGAAGCAGTGCGTGAAGCAGTCGGAAAAGACTATCCAATTGGTATTAGAATTTCTCAAGGTAAAATAAATGACTATTATCATAAGTGGGCCGATAAAGAGAAAGACGCTGAAATTATTTTTGGTCAGTTAGGACAAGCAGGACTAGACTTTATCCATGTAACAGAATTTGAAGCATGGCAACCTGCATTCTCTAAAGGCGAAGGAACTGGAGCTACTCTTGCAGCATTAGCTAAAAAGTACAGCAAATTACCTGTTATCGCAAACGGAAGCCTTCATAACCCAGAAAAAGCAAAAGAAATTATCGAAAAAGGTGAAGCAGATGTTATCACTTTAGGTCGTGGAGCACTTGCTAATCATGACTGGGTAAACAAAGTGAAAAATGGGGAACAACCAGACGAATTTGTACCAGAAAAGACATTAAGTCCTGACGCTAAAATTAAAGAATTTGAAGTGTAAATATTCTCCGTGCATTAGTGATAGTGCTTTATTCGAATAAGAAAAAACCAAATTTTGCAATTAACATAGTGTCGAAAAAAGATTTTTTATAATTTCTCGACATTAAGAAAAAGCATTCCTCAAAAAGGAATGCTTTTTCAGTTGATAAAATTTCAATTTTATCAACTGAGATAACAACGGAAATGGCTGCTCCTTTGTCATTCTTTTTAATATACTCTTTGCGTCTAGACCATTTATTCTTTATCCACTAACCCTTTCTTTTTAAAAAACTAGAAAGCCATTTTGGACTTTGACTATATGATCACCTAACCAAATATTATTGACCCTGAAGTAATAACAATTCCTATCTTTTCTTAAAAACTTACTAACACTATAACCCTCTTTAATTAAATGGGCCTGAATTTCTTCTGCATGATCATTAAACATGACATTCCCTACTATTCAAAATGGTTAAAACTTTCTTTTTACTAATTACCACTTTATGCAAGAAAAAAACGATATTCCTTATTATTCAAATATGCTAGTATTATCTATGCTATGTAAGCTTTATAAAAAGAACAAACGCTTGGGACAACTCATGGTAGCTAAAAGCCTAGAACATCCTAACCCAATGCAGTAAGGGTTCTTTTTTTTGATGAGTTCGAAAAAAGACATTATGGTAATTAAAATTGTGCATCATTCATTTACCTTTTAAGCTTTTTACTTAGTTTATTAAGCTACTTATAGTCATCTTTTTTATTGTTCTCCTGTGTATCGAGGATAGATAGCAACAATAAATTACCTAGCTACTAACTTCATTTGTTCACCATATAATTAAAAGTTAAGGAATTGTTATATAATAGGACTTGAACATCATATCTGTATACATTAAGATAATTGATTAAAGTGCTATATAGGATAGAATAGGTGGAATTCATATGACAACCAATCCCAAAAACGAACTTTTAAATACTTGGATATCCATTACTAATATTCAACTAAGTATTACCAATGAACTTGAAAGGGCTTTACAAAAAAATTATGATCTATCATTGAAAGAATTTTACGTTCTTTACTTTTTATCTCAAAGCAGTGATAAAAAATTAAGACTACAGCAATTACAAGAGATGGTTGGATTAAGCCAAAGCGCTATGTCACGATTAGTAGGTAGACTTGAGGCTAAGAGTTGTGGAGTTTTGCAAAGACATATATGTGAGGATGACCGTAGAGGTATCTATACTAGTCTGACTGAAAAAGGTTCAGAAAAACTACACGGATGCTTAGATACTGTTTATAACATCCTTCAATCTGCGTTTTCAAAGGAAAACATTCATCATGAGTTACAATCGTTATTACACAAATCATGATGTGATGCATGTATTTTTTACAAATTAGTTTATCTTAACTGATAAATAAAAACGACCTAGTAAACTTTGCTAGGTCATTTTTATTTATCACTTGGTCTATGTGTATTTTTACGGTGTGAACATAAATCATAAACATATAAATTGACAAGACATAAAGAATACTATAAATTATATGCGTGCGCATGCATATAATTTTGATAAAGGAGATTTTATTATGGATCACTTATTTAGTCCTTATAAGATAAAAGGATTGGACTTAAAAAACCGTGTTACGATGCCCCCAATGTGCCAATATTCTGTTGAAAAAAAGGATGGAATTGCTACTGACTGGCATTACTTACACTATGTAAATCGTGCAATCGGTGGGACTAGTTTTATTATAATTGAAATGACAGATGTGGAACCTGATGGCCGTATTACAGATTATGATTTAGGATTATGGTCAGACGACCAAATTCCTGCTTTAGCACGAATTGTAGAAGCTTGTCATCGTTACGGAGCTAAAGTGGGCATCCAAATTGCTCACGCTGGTCGTAAAGCTGAAGATGCAGAGGTACCAGTTGCTCCTTCGGCTATTCCATTTGATGAAAAATCAAAAACACCTAGAGCTCTTTCAACAGATGAAGTGAAAGAAATGGTAGAGAAGTTCCGTAGAGCTGTACAGCGTGCTGTGAAAGCTGGTGTAGATGCTATTGAAATTCATGGTGCTCATGGATATTTAATTCATCAATTCCACTCTCCTTTAACAAATAAACGAGAAGATGAGTATGGAAAAGATCTTACTAAATTTGGCCGAGAAATTATTGAAGCAGCAAAAGCTGAAATACCGGAAGATATGCCATTAATCATGCGGATATCTGCTAAAGAGTATGTAGAAGGCGGATATGGTATTAATGAAAGTATCGAGTTTGCAAAAGACTATCAAGAAGCTGGCGTAGATATGTTTCATATCTCTTCAGGAGGTGAAGGTCCTATCGGTGCTGGTGGGAGACCCGGCACGCATGCAGGCTACCAAGTACCATTAGCTCGAGAGATTAGGAAAGCTCTCAATGTTCCAGTCATCGCTGTTGGAAGATTAGATGATCCTGCGCTTGCAAATGCTGTTATCGGTAATGAGGATGCAGACCTTGTGGCTGTTGGAAGAGGCATGTTACGAAACCCTCATTGGGCATTAGAAGCTGCTTCTACATTAAAAAAAGAAACCACTGTCCCAAAACAGTATGCAGATGGTTTTAGAAGATAAGTTCAAGTAACAAAATATAAAAACTAAGTGTTTTTAGATAGTAAACAAATTTCTTGAAAGCAAAAAACATTAGATATTCATTATCTAATGTTTTTTGCTTTGTTGTTATTTTCAGCTTTTTCTTCTAAAAACTGTTTAAATTGTTTTTTGCTCTCATTTGAATTCATTGCTTCTCTAACTAGCTTCATCCATTCTTCAGGAAGATTTTTCTCAGAATCCTTCATCATCATTACCTCCCATACTTGTTCGCCTACCCTTAATTTGTAAGTTAAAACGATCTAATACAAGTATATATATCTAAATATATTTCCTTAAGGATTATAAGTTAATATTTATAGGTGGATAAGATTTCTGGATCTTTATTTACAAATGCCCGTTTATCTCTTGCTTTTATGATAATTGGCCTTCTTGCACTGCAATCTCTTCTAGTAGTTGAGTTATTTCTTCACTTTCAGGTTCTTCAAGTAATAATAACCATTACACTAATTGGTTATTGTTATCGATTATAGTTATAGATGCACCATTTTTACTTTAAGAGCGTATTTCAACTTGAAAATTTTCTACTGCAGTATCTAACTCAATAATCAATTTAGATAAGTGGTCCGTATGACGTGTTAGCTCACTTGAAGATGCGGATTGCTCTTCAGCTATTGATGCTATTTCTTGAGCAGATGCCGTAGTTTGTTGAGAAACGGCACTTATTTCTTGAATCATCTGAATAACGACTTCTTTTTGTTGATTTATACTGTTAATGGATTCAGTTTCTCTAACGATAGAATCTACTGCCTTAGTTAAAGATTCAGTAATAAACGTCATAGATTCACTCACTGTTTTTACTGCCTGGCTTTGTTCAAAGTTAGTCTGAGTTGTTTCTGTCATCATATTAACAAGCGTGTTATTTTCTTTAAGTATACTATTTATAACTTCGTTAATGTCTTTAGTCGCTTGTTTAGAATCTTCAGCTAAACGTCTAACCTCTTGAGCTACTACGGCAAATCCTCTGCCATGCTCACCTGCTCTCGCAGCTTCTATGGAAGCATTTAAAGCTAATAAATTAGTTTGTTCGGCTATTTCAGAAATGCGATCAGTCACATTTGCAATAGTCTTTGATTTGTTATTTAAATTTGAAACCATTAGTGTAATATCTTTAAAATTCGAGTCTAATTTTTCATAAGAGGTTTTTAATCCCTCAACTTGTTCCTCGCCTACTCGCACTTGAGTGGAAGCCTCTTTCATTTCTTTTTCAACCATATTAGATTGCTCTAATAATAAGTCAATTTCGATACTTAACTCTTTAATGGTATGTAAACCATTTTCAATTTGATTTGATTGAGCTGATGCTCCCATTGCGATTTCCTCTATGGATTGGGAAACTTCAGCAATTGCGACGTTATTTTCTGAAGCAATAGTATTAACGCCATTAGTGGTTGTTTCGACAGAGACGACATTGTTCTTTACTTTAAAAATTAGTTGTCTCATGCCAGCAAGCATCTCGTTATAACTCTTTGCTAGATCTCCCAACTCGTCCCTTGATGCAATACTGAGTTCGGTATTTAAATCTCCATGTGATGTCTTTTTTAAGACTTCCTGAATATTAAGTATAACCTTTCTTAGCATGCCAGAAAGGTAATAGGCACACAATGCCCCAATTATTAGACCTATAACTATCGAAATGATTCCAGTTTGTTTAATATCATTCATCTTAGAGGAAAAGATGTCTTTGGGTGTTAAAGAAATCACTTTCCAATTTAAATGAGGTATTGTTGTCACTTGGCCAGTATAATCCTTCTTATTTAATTCCACATCAAGAGAATGCACAGAATCATTCTTATAAATCTTTGATACCCAATCATATTGTGAATTAAAGTTTTCTCTGTGGGATATTAAATCACTAACGCCCTCTACAGTACCACTTTTTTCGGGGTTCATATTTTTCCCATCAGAATTTTTTATAAAAGCACTAACTACAAATCCTTGTGAATCTAAGATAACAAGATTATTTTCAGTATACTTTTCTATTTTTCTTCTAGAAACTCCAATTGTAGTTAAGTCTATGTCATAACCTAAGGCTCCTATCATTTTCCCACTTACGATGACCGGAGAAACGACAGAAGTCATAATTTTCCCAGAAATTTTATCTTTGTACACATCCATCCATGTTACTTTAGGTGTCTTTGTTAAAGTTTTATATGTTCTTGTTTCATGTACGTCCTGCTTAAAATCAGCATACGGAGAAATATGAAGTTTCCCCGTTTTTCCATCCATGTAATAGGCCGAAATAATTGTAGAATCATTTTTCTTAACGGCTTGCAATAGACTGTCGACGTTAGAAACAGAACCTTTGTTGTTCATTTCATTAGATACGACACCTGCCAACTGTTTTAATGAATTTTCATAGCCTTTTAAATTTAAACTTACTTGTTCAGACGCACTTTTGGCAGTAACCTCGTTTGAACTTAAATTATCTTTTTTCAAAATGTCACTTATACTTACCTGCATAAAGATAACGGTTCCTATAAGTGCTATAAAGGTGGTGGTACAAATAAATAAAACCCATTTGGTGCGAATAGATAATCCTTTATGATTACCGATCTTTCTAAACGAAAATTCTTTCCTCATAATAAATACCTTCTCTTTTTAAATTTAAATTGACCCTAAAAAAATAAAAACTCAACTAAATTACTATCGGGTTATTTCTTTCGTTATTAACTATGTTTAAATAAATTTCATTTTTCAGTTTTTACAATAACCTTTGGGACAGAATTTGATTTTCAATCCAGTTAATGAAGAGGTAAGTAACTAGGACAACCTCTAGCATATAAAGCACACTCTTTCTTACATAATCAGCTACCCCTTACCAACTTAGGTAAGGGTTCTTTGTTATTTTTCGATTGGACAGGCAAGCTTACTGCGGTAGCTACATAGTATCTAAAGAATTCCGACTCCATTACCTAATTGGTATCTATCTCCACCATTTGTATTTAAAAAATATCTGACTCATTATCCCCAGCTTCTTCATTGCACTTTGCAAGGAGCGCTATTCCTCACTTCTATTTTCTCTCTTTGATTCATTTCTTAGAGGGAATACTCTAAACCAATCTTTCATGTAGTCACATCTTCTTGCAAATACGAAAAGAGCAACCATCATATACTGGCTGCTCTCTCCTACCAAAAATGCACTCACACAAATGTGAATGTTAACGTATCCATATTATACTACTTCATTAATAGAAAAAGAAATAATTTCTATTTACCTTTATACATAATTAATCGTTCTTTTGCTAAATTAATTAATTCCTTTAACTCTTCAACAGATTGCTTGTTATTACAATTAATTAATAAATCTATTGTATCTTGCAAAAATTGCTCTCTTCTATTTACCCTTTTATATTCAGCCCTATATTCTTCTGCCATCCTTGCTGTTCGAGTAGAACCCTCACGAGGAGTCGGAACTTTTTCAAAATTTGAGGCACGAGGTTTTGTTTCTTTTTCATCAAACGTAGCGTTGTCTGGATTCCTATTCCTCAACCCTGATTGATCCAAAATACTCCTTGCAGCTCGTTCTCTTCCAATGGCCATTATCATTTCCCCTCTCTGCAATTGAGATTTGAAATAAACCGTCCTGTATAGATTCAATAACAATAAAATAAACCCTTCTTTAAATATTGAGTTATAGTTAAATAAAAAGACGGATTCTTTGAAGACCTGCCTGTCTAATTAATTTTTCCATATAGTGGTTAACTAAAAAGTAGCAATGTTCTCTAGTCATTTCGTGTAAGATTCCCTGAGAAATTTGTTTGTTTTTATCGATAAGGTTGAGTAATAGACACTTGAGTTTAAATAAGGAGGCTAATCATTCCAAAATTACGGTTTAGGCTCAATGTAAGAAGGAAACTCGGTAGGGTGGTTCATTCCTATTACGATTAAAAGATAGGCAAACACAAAAAACATTGTAATTATCCCTATTATTACAACGAAACGAATATTCACCTTCGATTATACTTGTAATTTGAATTGTCTGTTATTTATAGTGTTATCAACATGGTACACCATATTAATGATTAGATTGTGTTACATTGGATTTAATAAAAAGGTTGTAAATAATGGAAAAAGCAAGTATATTACACGTATAAATACATAAGTAAACTGTTATATAGCAATCAGGAGGTCTTTTTTTATGGATACAAAAGCTTCAATTGAGATGGAAAAGGCAGCTCAGATCCTCAAGTTATTTGGAGATAAAACACGGCTATCAATGATGAAACTTTTACAAACAAATGAATGTTGTGTAGGTGAACTAGTTGAAATTTACAAGGCCAGTCAACCTGCCATGAGTCAGCATTTACGTAAGTTAAAAGATATCGGGCTAGTAAAAGAGAAAAGAAAAGGTCACTGGATTTTCTATTCGATTAATCAAAAACATAAACATTAGGATTTTCTAGTAAGTATACTCGATTCGTTACCCACTAAAGATGATCGTTTAATTGAATTAGAAAAACAAGGATTACGCATTAGTTGTTTTTAGTAATTAGATTACACTTTGACACACAGTGAATTGCAAAACAGGCCGCAGATGAATGTGATTGCATTGTAGTTAGAAACGCTACGTTTGATGATTATATTAGCCAAGGAGAACGTTGGAATAAATACATAGATTATAAAGAGAACACTATATGTAAACTCTATAAAGTCAAGTAAATAGTAAAATACTTCTGCCACTGATAATTGAACTTACGTTGACTCGAAAGAAAAAGCTTGTATCTAAAAAGATACAAGCTTTTTCCCATGCTGTTTAGAAATTTGTTTGCCCTTGTGAGGCCCTTTCGTTACGTATATCGGTTCATAACCAAAGTGCCTTGTGTAAGATACGAATATCTACTTTCAATTTGAGGTAATACGTTTCTTGAAGTCACTGTTAATCCTTTCAAAACTAATCAGTCCCTTCATAAGTTAAGTATTTACCTTTTCACAACAATCAATAATATTGGTGTTGTACTATATGTGTACCACATACCTTAAAATTAAAACATTGATTGTACAAATTCTTATGTATTTTTTCTTCTTATATGTATAACATTAGAAGGACTAGATAAGCTACAGAGGTAACCCTTTTTGTACTTGATTTAATGATTATATAGAGTTCATCACAGCAGGCAGTTCTCTATCAAGAAAACTGCCTGCTGTAATCTTTTTTAAAACTCTTAATAACAAATAACTAGATATAAATATATAAGCACGACTGTAATGAAACAGAATTTTGATACAACTAAAGAATTTTAAAAAAGTTCTTTATAAAAATACTTTTAAATTTTAACCTTTGATCTCTACGTAGAAAAATATGTTTTACTCTCGGTTTGTCTTTTTCCCTTAAATGTTTTATGGTCTTGGTATTTAAACAATTTATTACCTATCCACTAACTCTTTCTTTTAAATAACCTAGAAATCCATTTTGGACTTTGACTATATGGTCACCTATCCAAATACTATTGACTCTAAAGTAATACCAACTTCGGGACTCACCTAAAAATTCTCTAACGCTATAACCTTCTTTGATTAAATGAGCTTGAATTTCTTCTTTCCAATCATTAAACATCTTCTTCCCTCCTATTTAAGATTGTAAAGACTTTCCTTTTACTAATCCCCATCTTATTCAAGGGGAAACCAATCATTCTCATTATTCATATATGTTAGTATGATTTATGCCATATTAGATTTAAAGCGATTCCAAATACGCTGAATTGAGCACCTTCAAAAGATCTGTAGAGGATAACATGCCCCTTGAAATGTATAGGAGGCAATTACTATGAAAAACGGAGCAGTCCTTAAATAGATAAGGTAGTGAAGAACAACGAAGGGTAAGCTCTGACTACAGTGAGCTTACCCTTTATATCCATACATATAATTTTATTCACAAAAACAAACTTTGGTGGCTGCATCAGAACATGTGTGTATGACGGATAGAGTATAAGACAGGTTTTAAAAATGATAGACGTGAATTAGATTACATTACAGCTTCGTACAAAATAAACTATTATTAGTCTTCATAATCGCTTCTAAAAAGGAATTCTTTTGAAACCTAATTATTTCTCTTTAATTGATTAGTTATTAATTATGGAGTGATATCTTTTTCTTATCTAGTTGAAGATATGTGAAAGATATTTAAAAGGAAATAGGAGCGTAATCATGCATATTATATATTATTCTATGTCTCAACTCATCTATTAACTTTGCATAAAAAGGGGGCAAAAGGGAATACTGTTTGCAAAAGAGAAAAGATAAAGGGGCTGACGCTTTATGGAAAATAATGTACTTAACGGAATGGATCGAGTTGATCCAAATTTACGTGATGAAATGTTGGCTGAATTGTTTTTAAATCAAGTTATGAATGACTTCAAAAGAAATAAAATTCTAGAGAAAGTTGATCATTCCTTAAAGAATAAAGATAAAGAAGCCTTTTTACGTTTAACAGAGGAACTTAAATCTGTATCTTAATAAAAACAATATAACATAGAAGAAAATCATGAAAAAGAAGCCTTGTTGTATAAAGACTAAGGCTTCTTTTTACTTTACATTTCAATATATCTCTTTATAACGAATTAAAATCCTAGAAGTTCTGATGAATATGTTCTTTCTCTAAAGATACACCCTCTTAACTACGAGAAGCTTTTATTCCTTTATCATAATAGTCTTTTTTTATGTTATCAGGAACCATACTTCCACCTGTGCCCCATACAATGTGCGTACCTTTATTTATTTTTTCAGTAAGGTTGTGATTGTTTAAATAATCCATTCCTTCCTGATGTAATTTAACAGGTCCTATCATTCCTGCAAGTGCTGAAGGTTCCAATTGAGCATTCTCAGTGTCAACAAGTTGTTTTAATAACTTGTATAAATGCTCATCACTAACTGTGTAACTTCCACTTAAAAAAGGTTCTATGACTTTGCCAACAAAACGAGAGGCTTTACCTACTGCTAGGCCATCTGCATCTGTTTTATTATCAATTCCAATCTCTTGTACAGAAATTTGATCGTGAAGGCCAGTCATTAAGCCTAGTACCATACAAGGGGAATGAGTAGGCTCTGCAAAGAAACAATGAACATGATCTTGGAACATTAATTTTAGACCAAAGGCCACTCCTCCAGGCCCCCCACCTACACCACAGGGTAAGTAAACAAATAAAGGATGGTCCTCATCTACAGTGATATTTAATTCCATCAGTTGTTTACTCAGCCGAGAAGCCGCCACCGAATATCCCAAAAATAAATCGTGTGAATTTTCATCATCTACAAAATGGCATGTAGGATCAGCAGCTGCTTGTTTTCTTCCTTCTTCTACAGCTTTACTGTAATCGGCCTCATACTCAATAACGTTAACACTTTTACTTCTAAGTAAATCTTTTTTCCACTGTTTTGCATCTGCAGACATATGAACAGTCACCTGAAAACCCAATTTTGCACTCATAATACCTATACTAAGTCCTAAGTTCCCAGTGGATCCTACAACAATTGAATATTTGGAGAAAAACTGTCGAAAGGTATGACTGTCTAATATTGCATAATCGTCATCAAAGCTTAACAAATCATGCTCAAATGCTAATTTTTCTGCATATTTTAGAACTTCATAAATACCTCCTCTTGCTTTAATCGAACCTGATATCGGAAGGTGACTATCACATTTCAAAAGAAGTTGTCCTTGTATTGTTTGCTTGTAATCCTGTTCTAGTTGTTTTTTCATATTTGGGATTCTTATCAAAGGAGATTCGATGATCCCATTTGATTTTTTAGTTTCAGGAAAAACCGTAGCAATATACGGAGCAAAACGCTTTAACCTTTCTTCTGCCTCTCTTACATCCTCTTTTGTTACTGGGCTCTTTATAATTCCAGACTGAAAGTCTTCAAGATTAGGGTTTGTCCAAAATAGTTCTTCTAAAGAAATAAGCTGATTTAGCAATGGGTAATTCACTTTTAAAGTTTCTACATCATAATTTTCCACTTGCATTGCCCTCCTAAGATGCTTGTTATACGTTTTTATATGAATTATAATTAAATAAATTAAATATAATTTAATTTTTACTTTAGCATATCATTTTCAAATTGTTAAGTTATATTTAATCAATTAAATAAAATTTAATTAGGTGGTTAATTTAATGGAAAATATAGATATCGGAAAGAAAATTGCAAAATATAGAAAGGCCAAAAAGTTAAGCAGCAAGGAGTTAGCTAACCTTGCTGAAATTACTCCTTCTATGTTAAGTCAGATTGAACGAGGATTTGCAAATCCTTCTATTCAAACGCTTAAAATACTAGCTAAAAAACTTGATATACCAACATTTATGTTTTTTTTGGAGGAAACGAATACCTCTAACTTAGTAGTGAGAAAAGATCAGAGAAAGAAAATGATTGTTGATAACTTATCTTATGAATTGCTATCTCCAGATTTTAAAGGCAACCTTGCAACCGTTATTATGAACGTGTCTCCCAATACGACTTCTTCTGAAAAGCTTTTAGCTCATGAAGGGGAGGAAATTGCTTTAATTTTGGAGGGGAGGATTAAATTATATTTAAACGAAGAAGAATATGTCTTAGATAAAGGAGACAGTGTAAAAATACCAACCAACTTAAGGCACAAATGGGAGAACACTTTTGACCAGAATGCGGTTGTATTATTTTCAGTTACCCCTCCTATTTTTTAATAATTAGTACGTGTAGGAAGAAAAAACTAAATACACGCTAATATTTAAAGATATGGAAATTTATTAGTGCTTGTACTTTAAATAGTGGCATCTTTAATTACAGAGAATCTGAAGAAGAGAGAGTCTCTTTCTTATGCTTCTAGATAATAGGCATGTTATTTTGTATACCATAATAAATAATAAAGACAAAGTGAGGTACCTTCTTTTATGAAAGATACATTGAAAATTCATTATAAAAGAGGAACAGAGGAACTAAAAAGAGATAATATTCGTGCCCATAGATTAACTCAAGAATTTAATAATACAGATGTTGAAGAATTTGAAAGAAAAGAAGAGATTATTAGGGCACTTTTTGGAAGTGTCGGAGATCACCCTAGCCTCGAACATAATTTCCATTGTGATTTAGGTTATAACATTCATGTTGGTGATAATTTCTATGCGGGATATAATTGTACAATCTTAGACATGACCGAAGTGATTATTGGAGACAATTGCATGATTGGTCCAAATGTTGGTATTTATACAGCTGGTCATTCTATAGAACCTAAAGATAGAAATAAAAGTGGCTATGCAATACCTATCAAGATTGGTAATAATGTATGGATTGGTGGAAGTTGCACCATTTTACCAGGTGTTACAATTGGTGATAATTCAATTATTGCTGCTGGTTCAGTTGTAATAAAAGATGTTCCAAGTAATGTTATTATGGCAGGAAATCCAGCAAAAAAGTTAAAAGACATTTAACCTTTCTTAAGATACATGATATCAAAAAATAACCAATTAATTTTAATTGGTCATTTTTTGATTCCGAGAATCAAACTTACGTTAAGTAAACAAAAGCCTCTTCTGTATAAAGAAGAGGCTTTAAAGTAGTTATAAATATATATAAAACCTTAGCTTTACCTTATATGCAAAAGGTCACTTACTGCGTCCTTTAGTTTTCCATAGGTTCTTATTTTACTGAAGTCTATACCCAACTGAACGGCTGTTAAAGCGATTTCTGGACGGATACCTGTGATCGTTGTATCGATTCCTAGCAACTCTAACATGTTTACCACTTGAAACAATTCATTGGTCATCATTGTATCAATGGAAGGTACACCTGATAGATCAATAATTAGGCAAGACAATTCAAGGTCTTTTGCTTGCACCATAATTTTTTCTGCAAAGTCATTGCTCTTATAGTCATCAATCTGACCAATTATAGGAAGGACACCAACTGTATCTGAAATACTGATAACTGGTGTACTAAGTTCTGAAATTAGCATTTTTTGAGCATATACTTGCGCCTCTGATACTTGCCCATAATACATGGTAAAGAGTTCAATCATCCGATCAAAGGCTTCGTTTAAAGTTCTGTTCCATAAAATAATATCTTGTTGTGTAATACTAGACTGGTGGAGCCCTACAAATGCTTCAACCTTGTTAAGAAAAATAGAACGAAACGTTTTAAAATGACGAATACTCTGGTAAAGAGGGTTCCCTAAGCGAGCTCGTTTGGTTGCAATCTCTTGGGCCCAACCACTAAGATTTTTAAAAGATCCATCCTTTAGGACCTTCACTATTGTACGGGTAAAATAGTGATTTTGTTCTCGAAGGTATTCAGTTACCTCTGAAGAAGCATCAGCTGTATAAACAGAATTCTCTTCTATTTCTCGAGAATCTAACCACTCTTGAGCCATTTCATTCACATGTTGTAATAAAAAATCATGAAATTCTTGAGTCATTTTATCCATAGTGTTTTCCCCTTTGGTGATAGATAAATTTATCTTTCCCTTTTATTGAACACAAAAAACCTAACTACTATTCCTTGTAATATTTATTACACACGCATATTAGATTTAAAAAAGAAGTTACCCCTTGGTAACTTCTTTTTACTTGGAATATCCAAGAAAATTATTAACTATGATTATAACCAAACTACTTTAATTTTTCATTTCCATTTTTTTATTGGACATTTCATTTTCCAGAGATGTTTTCAGTTGTTCTTTGCTCATTATTAGCGCGGCCACAAATGCAAGCACCGTAGGAATGAGTGCCCACATAAAGGTATGGGCAATAGAAGAAGAAAGAACTCCTACAATTTTATCTAACACAGGTGCTGGGATATGAGCACGAGCCTCAGGCGCAAGAATTACACGAGGATCGTTAAATGTCGGATTGTTGACCATTTGATCTTGTCCTGCAAAAATCTCCTTAAGTTTAGAAGAAAATTCGTCCCTTTGAATGATTCCAAAAATGGTAATACCAAGCGTCATGCCTAATGAACGAATAAAAGAAACGGTTGAGTTAACAGATCCTCTTTGTGCCGGCTCAAAATGATGAATTGCTGCGTTACTGAGAACAGAGAATGTTGCTCCAATTCCTAGTCCTGTAAGAATCATATAGACTGTAACTAAGAAACGACTTGTATCAGGACTCAACGTTGTTAGGAAGAATACACCTGCTCCTAGAATAATTGTAACGACAATCATGATGCTACGATAGCTTAATTTATTCATTAGAAAACCGCCGGTTGTGGCTGAAACGACAGATCCTAACATCATTGGCAGCAATACAAGACCTGAGTTAGTAGCTGTCCCTCCAAGTACACCTTGGATGTATATAGGTATATACACGGAAGCCGTGACAAATGCCATCCCACTGAAAAGGCCCAAAAGGTTACTTGTGGTGAATAAACGAATCTTAAACATTGGAAAAGAGATAATAGGATCTTTAGCTTTTCTTTCAATTAAGATAAAGGCAACAAACAATAAAACAAAAGCAATGAATAAACCCAAGATTTCTCCAGAACCCCACTCATATTTATTCCCGCCAAGCTCTAAGGCAAACATTAAGCTGACTATAGAGCCAACCAGAGTCACAGCGCCCCACCAATCAATTTTTTGTTTGGCATGCACGGGTGATTCCTTGTAGAAAAATACGATAAATGCTAATGCTAAAAGTCCCAAAGGAATATTCACATAAAAGACCCAGTGCCAGTTGATGTAATCTGTAATATAAGCACCTAACAAAGGCCCGAAAATACTCGATAAACCAAAAACTGCTCCAAATAAACCACCTAGTTTACCACGTTTCTCAACAGGAACAGTATCAAACATAATAGTAAAAGCAATTGGGATAAGTGCTCCGCCGCCAATCCCTTGAATTGCGCGGTAGATACTAAGCTGTATAATACTTTCTGCCGTACCGCAAAGAATTGATCCAATTAAAAAGACGATTAGTCCAAAAACAAAGAACATTTTACGTCCAAACATATCTGACAGCTTGCCGAATATCGGCATACCTGCCATTTCAGCGACCATATAAGCTGATGTAACCCATACAAACTTATCAAGCCCACCAAGCTCTCCGACTATGGTTCCCATAGCAGTAGCAACAATCGTGTTGTCCATAGACGCCATTAAAATTGCTAGCAAAAGACCTGCTAGCACTATCTTTAAATTACCTTGTTTTACATTCATATTTAATCATTTTTCTCCTTTTGTAACACAATAAATTCTGAAAGTGTGTATATTATAAATAATTGAACAATCATTAGTCAGGGTTAGTTCAAGGGTTCTTCTTTAGAAGTAAGATATAACGATATCTCGCGTAACCATTCCCAATCCCATTTTAATTTCTCATCTTGTATATCCTGGATAGTAGATTCGACCCATTTTAACTCAGCTAATGACACCGTACGCTGATATTCCACCTCGAGTAAGAATAAACGTGGAATACCCCTGCTTGTGGCCAATTCCATTTGTTTTTCTATGTGAGCTAACGCCTTCTCTAAAGCAAGTATTCTTTTTTCAAGTTGTTCTCTCACGTCTTCAGGTGTTAAAAGAGCAACAAAAGAAATAGCAGCTGGAAATTCTAAGAATTCTTGTTTGGGTGTTGAAAGCATTTCTCTTATCCACTCGTACGCAGCTTCTCTCCCTTCTTCCGTTACTTCATAAATAACTAAATCTGGTCTCCCTTCGTTCTGTTTCTTCTCTTGAATTACGATCGCTCTATCGCGATGCAAACGATCGATGGTCTGATAGATACTAGTTCGATAACGAACGTTAATAACTTCATCTTTTCCTCTCTCTTTAATAAGCTGTTGCATACGATAAGGATGCATAGGCTCTTCGATAAGGAGACAAAGTATTGCTAAAGCAAGAGGTGATTTTTTAATTTTATTTTTCATAGTTATAATAATACTATTAATAATATTACTAAGGCAAGAGGAAGATAAATCCACCAAATACGCAGATAGATTTATCAAGTTTCTATAATGAATTCTTAACTGATTGCCTCGATGTTTTCTTATTTCCAAAAGAATGTAGTATATATTTAATAGATCCTTCTTAAGCCTTGTCTTCTTTTTAATAACAAGAAAAATCTCTTTTTTTACACGTTAAACTATATTCAATATAGGAATACTTTTATGAGTCTATTTTGTTTTTGTCTTTTGATAAAATAAAAGCTAAGAAGCAGAAGAGGAGAATATAACGCATGAGTAAGTTAGAAGAGGTATTAAAAGTTGTTGAAGTCGGCTTTACACAAGTTAATAGTCGATTAGATAAAATTGAAAATAGAATAAGTACAGTAGAGGACGCAACAGGAACAATACTAGAAACTGTGACG
Organism: Priestia sp. AB; assembly: GCF_028369225.1. Lineage (NCBI taxonomy): Bacteria > Bacillati > Bacillota > Bacilli > Caryophanales > Bacillaceae > Priestia > Priestia sp. AB. Next base: position 72,508 of record NZ_JAQMYN010000013.1, on the reverse strand, counting down.
AGAATTGAACTAAATCAACCTGAAGATATTGAGGTATGCTGAAACATGTACAATCCAATAATCGTTATTTAGAAAAAAAGTTCGTTGAAATGGATAAACGCTTAGTTGAACTTGAGGATAGACTATAAAATTAAAAAACAAGCAGATTAAAATAAGTCTCTGCTTGGTTTTTTTATGTAATATTAAACAGGATTTAGATAATGTATAGACGTACTTACAAATTATTTCTTTTATTTACTCTCGTTTTATCCTTTTAATTATATTTTCTGAGCATTTATTCAAGTTGGCTCTTGCATTAATTTATTTATACTTTTTTCTTCTCTTGATTCTACCTCTTGTCTTATGCTTTCTGTGCACTTTCCATTATAAAAAAAGAATGTATAAAAAATGTACAAAAAACAAAGAGTAGAAATAATATTTGGATAGGAAGAAAGGATTTATTCCATTAAGTCTTATCAGTTGCTTTATTTCATATAACGATTATAATTACACCTAATTTATATAAAAATCTTTAAAAGAGAGAAGTGCCTTTATGCGAAAGTTAAAACCCTCATTTCAACATCTTATTAATGAGAATAAAAATCAGATCCAACAAGATAAGAGATTATTAGATCAAATTGAAGAACGTATTGACTATCGGCATGAGCATGCAATAAAACAAACAACCCTAAAGAAATAAAGAAACTGTGAATGTACGTTTAAAGAGTAAGAAAAAGAAGCTACCCTAGATAGTAGCTTCTTTTTCTTAAGAACATCATACTTATGAGATAAAAGGAATTGGGACCTTTTCTTCTTAGTTTGTTCAAAAATTTAAATTTTATTCTTCTTTTAGAGTGCTGCTTCCTAATTATAAATTCCTTTTTTTAGCTATTGCAGTTTTTTACATAAAATAGGTTGACTTTTATATAAAACTTCAGTACGGTCTCCTTGTAGTATATATTTGTCTCCATCTAAAGAAAGTAAGCTATTTAGTACCACATTTCCATCACCTATATTTGTCTTCAATACACCCTCTACTTTCCCTTCGATGTTAGGGGACATAGTAGGAACGACTTTTAAGTATAAAATGGTCTCTTTTTCATATCCTCCAATTAATGTAACGTCTATGCCTCTGGCTTTTATTATACTCTTATGGTTATTCAGCTTATCTAGGAATTTATTTTTCGTCTTCATCGTTTGATAATATATAAATTCCTTTGAACCACGGTCCTCTCTTATCAAATAGTCACCATACTCTCTTCCTGGGATGACATCTTGCAATCCTTTAAAGTAAGTATGAACAGCCTGTATCCTATCTAATCTATAACGTGTACTAAGGTATCGTATATAAAGCTCCATTGTATTGTAAACAATATTGAATTCTAATGACGATTTTACAGGTGCTTTTCCTCTGGTCCAAAAACTGTAATTAGGAGCAGAGCCTGCATTAGGTGTGCACAATAAAATGACTTTATCTACGTCGTAGAGGTATTGCTCACTTTGAATATAGGAACGAGCGACTAGCCCTCCCATGCTATGACAAACCAAATTTACTTTATTATAGCCTGTCTTTAATTTTATCTCTTCAATTCTTGGGATTAAGTAATAAGGTCTTTATTACGCTGATAGCCTATACTTTCTAATTGTTGAATAAAAGGTTCGTAAATAAACTTTGCACTTCCAAAGCTCCAGCTACCAGTACCAGGAATGATTGCATCACTCATCGATCCAAATAGTCCAGGTATTAAAACGATAGGAATCTTATTTACTGGGCAACTTAACATACATTTTCCTCCAGGATCTATACATAAGCGTAGGTTTTTATCATTTTATTTCAGGTTACGTTGATTATGCTAACTACTAGCTCCTTTAGATACATCACTTAATTAACTCTTATTAATTTTCTTATATTCACTTTAGCTGTTTAGGCAACTTGGATTCTCTTGTCCATTTCACAAAAAAGGTAAGTAATTTGGACAACTCTCAGCATATAAAAACCAAGCATCTCTTATATCACCATCTACTGATACCCTACTATGGTAAGGGTTCTTTGTTATTTTTCGATTGGACAGGCAAGCTTACCGCACTTCTTCAATTGGGATTCGCTCCATCATATCCAATTTAAAGATGCCGAAAGGATTTAATTCAGGTATGGAAGTGAACGTTGGGGATGTGTTACTTTTTTCTTTATATTTAAACATGATAATTAAACCTTGTCTTCAAAATAAAAAAGGAATCGCAAATTGCGATCTCTTTTTTATTTATTAGCTGCGTTTAGTGTAGTCAGTGAATTATTAAGTGCTGATTTGCACTTATTGACATCAGGGTTGGATGAACGAGCTGCTGCTAATACAACATCAATAGTTCCATCGATCTTGGTCCATTTAGAACCGTCTATTTTTCTAAGTTTAGCTTCTGATGAGTCCCACTGATGTTCTAAATCGTCTGCTCCTTTTTTCGTTGCAGTAAAGTTTTTTGAATTTACATCCTTGAGCATACCTTTTTCGATTTTAATAAAACCCGTTAATTGTCCAGATAAACTCGCTTGTGAAGTAGTGGATTGTGATGCTAGATCATTACTGCGCCAAATATAACCACCTATACCAAGAACTAAGAAAATACATAGTACCACAATGGTTTGTGTCAAAACATTTTTCTTATTCCCATCTGGTTGGTTTATATCTGCTGTTTCCTTTTTTTGATTTATATCAATTTTTGTAACAGCAAGAAAAACGATTATAGCTAAAATAGCTACAAGAAAAATAACACTAGTAACAGTTGTTCCCAAACCTAAACCACCATTGACTTTTGTCTGAGATAAGTAATCTCCTAATGATGCTCCAAGTGGACGAGTAAGAATATACGCGATCCAAAACGATAAAATTCCATCAAGCTTCAATTTGTATGCCAAGAAGATACACCCTATGATAATAATGACTGTTACTCCTGTTTTAAGGTATCCAAAACCTAGTTGTTCAGAATATAGATCGCCTACTGCTGTTCCAAGTGCAAATGTGAAAAGAATGGTAAGCCAATAGAAAACCTCTCTTTTTCTTGTGTAAATTGAGTGTATGGAAAGTGTTTTTTCACTAAGATACCAAAAAAGAAAAGTTAATCCAAGTAGAACGGAAAAGACAATTGTGCTAACTTCAAGAGGGACTCCCATTGCGTCTGTCAAATTATCAGTTACCAGCGTTCCAAATACGCTTATAAGGACAACCGTTGCCCAATAAATGCCTGGTACATATTTAGTTGCTCTGAATTGGAGATACAATACAATAAAAAACGCTATTCCCATAATTATAGTAGTGAGAGTTAACCCTAATCCTAGGTTGAAATTTAGAAAATCGGCAAATGTTTCACCGACAGTTGTGCATAAAATTTTGATTATCCAGAAGAAAACTGTAACTTCAGGCACCTTGTTAAGTAAAATTTTTAATTTATTTTGGTTCTCTTGCATACACATTCCCTTTCTTTACAGTGGCTTCCCACAATTTTTTTCTGCATCATTAAATAAGGAAAAAGCTGCTTCTTCCATAGTATCGACATGGATTTTAGAATTCAAAAAACAGTTTTAATTTGTAGCAACTTACTTAACTATCAATTTTTGATTACCACCTCATACTCAATATAATTTTTTAAAACTAAAATAATTGTATTGAACTACTCTTAATTATTTATGAAAAACCAATTAACAATTCATTAGAATTGCTAATTGGTTTTTTAGCTTATACACGACTGATATTTCATTTTACGAAAACATTCTAAAGGAGGTTGTTTTATGAAAAATGTAAGAGTAGTACAAAACGGAATTCAAGCAAAAGAAGTAATTGAACAATCTCTAAAGAAGAGTGCATACTCTATAATCATCTACTCATCACCTACTGTGAGATTATTTAGTCTTACTTTGTGATTTTATGTAAGTTTAAAGGAAGTTTTGTAGAAAGTATTTCATTAATCAAAAAAGGATACCATAATATACCTAATGTTAGTTTTTATGGGGAGTTATTACAGTGAATAATGAATACAATCTTTTGTGTTTTAGAATCGATTGAGAGAAGAATCCAAGGACTATGAAAAGGAACTTCTTAAAAGTGAAATTCATAGGGATATTTTTAATTATGGGTCGATGCGATAAATACTAACTTTAAAGTAAATAGATAGGACAAATATATACTTATCTAATCGAATTTACTTATTTATTACATCAGTTTTACTTCATTTTCATTTTCTTGTAACTGGCGAGCTTTATAATGAATTAAAATAGTTTGACAATCATGCCAACGACCATTCTAAAATTAGGCGGTGGGATAATGAGTGAACAAATCCACTCTGATATACAACGTAAAAAAAACTCGGTTATAGACTCTTTAATCCATTTAGGAATCTATAAAAAAGGAAACCAACAGCTTTATGAATTAACCTTACATGAGTTGGAAACGGAGTATCAAATAGTTAATCCGGCAATCCGAGATCTATCTTTTTAGATTTTTACTAATTGCATTTCATTTATTAAAAGGAGGATTAATCTATGTTTTTGAAAAAGCTAATCAAAAATGGAGCAGTTACAGTTAACTATTATGAAAATGGGTCACTACAAACATGTAAAGGTCGTGTTTACAATCTTAACCTTCATGAACAGACACTGTCTTTAAAAGATGAAAAACAAAATATTTTTTTTATTCGCTTATCCGGTATTGAAGATATTTATTGATTTTAATTTAGTAAAGAGTTTTCTCAGTTTCTTTTCAAATAGTGACTTTGTACGTGTAAAAGGTTACTAGCTAGAAAATCGTAAAGATAAAGGAATGAAATAAAAAAGGAGAAGGAATGATGGGAGAAAACAAACAAATATGGTCTGATTTTATTCAAAAGGACCAATTTGAACTTCATTCGTACCTTACGTATTTATTTAATCAATGTCATGATGAGAGTCCAAGGCAGTTAGAAGATGAAAATATAGAAGAATAAAGCTATTGATAAAGCAAATTGAAAGGATAAAAAATGAATATGAAAATAATGTAGGCGACCTCACGTTTCTAATCCAAATGAATAGGTCGTCTATTGCTGTTATAAACCTTTTTCAATATATAGTAGATACATACATCAATTATGTTTATGATCCTATACAAGTAAGCTTATGTAAAATTCATTTTTTACCCGTATAAAGCTTAGAAGGGACGAGAGCTTGTGAATACAACTGTTAACGATTTGTATGATTTTGGAATAGTTTTAAGGAGAAAGCTATTAAATAATAGTCTTTATGCTTATTATTTAATTGATGCAATGAGAAGAGAAAATCATTTTGATTTTTTATATTATTTTTTGACAGCAACTGTAGATAGTCAAACACCTATACCTGAACATGTCTCCAATGTTTTTTTGAAAATCCTTAGTGATAAAGACAAATTGAGTGATCTTACTCCATTTATCATGGGTCTGGTTGAGAGGTAAATAGAAATAACGATATATATACACTTCCTCAGATATGTAAATCCCTTTATTAAATACAGTCATTGTTTTTTTATTTTAGACATGAGTATTTGCTTTGGTGCAAAATAAGTGTATTTAATCATTAAGAAGCCACTTGTATAAAACAAGTGGCTCTCTGCTACGTCGAATACATTCAATGATTCACGTATTATTCCCAACACCATCATAACATAACTTATCTATCAGTTTAATTTATTCTTATCGTATTACTTTCTTGACTTCTTCTATATTTAATCCGGTGAATTTTGCAATATCACTTAATGGCATACCATTCTCATGCATGCTACGAATCAATTGGATTTTCCCTTCTTCTAGCCCTTCTTCACGAGCATGGGCTAGTTTAGCTTGCTCATCAAGCAATAGTTTTTCACGCGCTTCATATGCGCTTCGGAAAGAAGAATCGTGACTCATATTTTCCCATTTATCCATCGCTTTTTGTAAAATTGGATCTTGATTCATGGCAATCTCCTCCAATGTTTGTGTTAAACGTTCATCCTCATGAGCCGGTAATAATAATATCCAACGAACAAATGCATTTTCCCACGGGTTGACTTTTTCTTCACGCCACTGTTTCACAAGCTTTGGAATTTCCACAAAATGAATTTCAATATCATCACTTAAAACACGTTGCTTAGTTGTATCCCACAGCTGACCTGTTGTCTGAAATTCTTCATCTGAAGAAAATAAAATGAAATCCAATAAATTAATGGTGATGGTTTTTCGTAAGGCACGATAAGGCATTCCCTCTTGCATTTGTGAAGTATATAGTTTGCTCCAATAATATAAAGAGCGTTTAACCATGTCATGCGTATTACGAAGTTGTATCTCAATATTTACTTGTGTCCCGTTGTTCAATGTGGCTAGTAAATCTAAGATAGATAACTTGTCATCTTCGTAAGCCTTGTGAAGATGTGGGTCTTCCAATTGAAGAGATGTAATGGGTGCTTCCAAAGATTTTTCTAAAACGGCGTTTAGAAAGCCCGCTAAGATATCCTCACTACCCTTGGTACCAAATAACTGTTTAAAAGCGAAATCAATTCGTAAATTCACTAATTTTGTGGACATGGATTCGTCTTCCTATCTTTCTTATTTCTTACCCTTATTTTATAAGATAACCGGATATGTTTGCAAATGTTGAGGATAAAATCATTCATATCTCATTTTATATCTCTCAGCCATAAAACAGCTTTGAATCTTTTGTGTACTTAGTGAAAAAAGGTAAGTAACTAAGACAACTCTGTCGTATAAAAACTAAGCACATGTTACATAACTATCTATCCCTTACCTACTGCAGTAAGGGTTCTTTGTTATTTTTTGAGTGGACAGGCAAGCTTACTGCAGTAACTACATAGTATCTAAAGAATCTTAACTTCATTACTTAATCAGTAGCTAGTTCAGTATCGCTCCCCCGTTAATACAAGCTTTATACGCCTCGTGAAGGCGTTGGTGGAACCTGTAAGGGAGCTGAGCCGAAGAGGCGAAGGGGGCGACCGGATGTGGTGAGCTGAAAAAACAGGTGTGTAAAAAGCAAAAAAATTTAAAAAGCGAAAGAAGGTACCAGCATGAGAAAAGCAAAAGTATTTACCTTTTCAAAAATCTTGCCTCCATCTCCCAAACCACCTCTCACGAGACCTCGTCCCTTCAGGGCCTATTCCTTTGTTCCTTTTAGTCCATTAGCCATGCTTGACCCCACTATCTTAACCATAGGAGGCATCGTCTTAGGAATTGCGATTATTGAACGAATATTAGAGCTATGGGGTGTCATCGATCTTGTGGATCAGTTTGCAAAGGTGATGCGTTTTATTCTACCTGTCACCTTCTATAGCGCCTTGATCTACTTTTTTGCGACTTTTATGTTCTGAGGAGGAATGTGTATGTTTGAAAAACTAAAATTGCGTGGTCAATTAATTAAAGCGTTTCGTACGGCAGAGATTTATCGAGTGGTGAAACGTGGAGACCGGACCTCTTATCTCTTTCCTAAAATTCATCAAATCGATAACCATCATATGTACACTCGGTACGCCTTTTCCTTATTGAATGGCATTGATCCTGAACTCTTAAACAAAAAAAGATGGGCCTTACGACAAGTATTAGGCAGCAACATCGAAATAAACGGCAGCTTAAAGAACTTTAGTATTACCGTTCATCACAAAAGCCTACCTAAGATGCTCCACTATAAATATGATTCGATTCATCCTCATATTGAAAAAATGGAACTCCCAGTATGCATTGGCCAAGATATTTATGGAAATTCTGTTTCGTGGGATTTTGCGGACTTAGAAACGTTACTGATTTCTGGCGAAATTGGCGCAGGAAAAAGCAGTCTGATGCGTGTCATTCTCACCACATGGGTTAAACATTCATTACCTGATGAGTTACGTTTGGTATTAGTCGATTTAAAGCGTGCGGATTTGGGCTTATTTCATGGGATTGAACATGTGGATGCGCTTTGCTTTGAAGCCAAGGATATGAGAAAGCCTTTTGCTTTATTACGAGCTGAAATGTATCAAAGAGGCGATTTACTGTTAGAGCATGGCGTGACACATATCAGTAAGCTACCTTTTAAGCTGCCTCGTATTGTGGTGGTCATTGATGAGATGTCCATCGTAAAGAAAGAAACCGATCTCGTAGAGATGATTCAACAATTCGCCAGTCAAGGTCGTGCGCTAGGTGTCCATACCATTATTGCCATGCAGCGCCCTGATGCGGATTTATTAAACTCTGCGTTAAAAGCGAATTTACGAGTGCGAATTTCTGGAAGGCAAGCAGATGCGACAAATGCAAAAGTGGCAGGCGTACTTGGTGCCGAAGAAATCGATGCTGCAGCGAGAGGACGAATGAAAATTAAAATTGATGATGTAAGAGAGTTTCAAGCTTTTTTCTTAGATGAAGAAACGTGCAAGGAACTGCTTTCCCCTTACAAAACTAGGGTAAAAGATCCTGAACCACAACTAGAAGTCGTACCACAACCTATCTTTGGATTATTAGAGAAGGAGGAACAACGATGAGCTTTCGGTTATCTCAACGTGATAAAGACATCATAGCGTTTATCAACCAGTTTAGAGCCATGGATCGAGACTCGTTAGTTGACCTCTTCTTTAAACAGCTCAAATCGCCCATAAATGCTTGCAATAGTGTCATGGTGCGTTTATATCGATTAGGGCTAATTGAACGTACACAGCAGTATTCTCCAACCGTCTATTTACCTGTAGAGGCCAAAATCAAAAAGAACTCACAGAAAATACTCCATTTCCTTTCCATTTTAGACATCTATAAACAAATGTGTACGTATGGCGCGCCTAAACACGTCATTGTGGAGGATAAACCTACTGGAAGAAAAGGAGGCATCGAACCAGATCTGTTTTGTATCTTTAAAGGGTCCCCTTTTTGGATTGAAGTACAACGCAATCAGTATTCTGAACAGAAAATGCAGGAGAAGATAAACCTTTATGAGGAGTTTTTCTTTTCAGATGAGTGGAAATCGTTGCATTGGCAACCTGAAGAACGGGCAGCTATCTTCCCTTCCGTTATTTTAATTACACCTGTTCGTTATGCTGTTAATTCTGAACACATCCGCATTATACAAGTAGCAAGCATTTATGAATTGATGGAGAAATATAAAAGCTCTTCAAAACACACGAAAGAAGCAAGAGTGAGGCCATCACCTTCTTCTGGTGGAATAAAAATCAATTTAACATAGAGTGCTAGAAAATTGTTTGTAATTACCTAAAAACGGGCTATCTCAAGATAATGAGAGGTAGCCTTTTTATACACCTCTTATCGACGACTTGCTAAAGGGTTCTGGAAACAGCTTGATTATTAATGTAGAAAGAATTAATGTCGTGAGGAAACCAATCAATATGTGGGCTGGTATCGGGAGAAATTAATTCGTATAATAAAAGAGAACTAGTAGTAATATCAAGACAACTGAGGAGGTGAGCGAATATGGGTTTACGAGAAGAATTACTGGCACAGGAATACGAAGAAAGAAAAAAGCCGAGAGGGTTCGTATACTTCACAGACGCTGACGGACAAGTTGTCGCTAAGACTTGCCGTAAATGCGGCGAATTAAAGCATGCAAATAACTATCATCATAAAAGCGATGGGTTTGGCCAACTTGGACCATACTGTAAAGTTTGCGTTTCTGTTCTTGACCGAGATTATTATGTTGAAAATAGAGAGCGAGTAAAACGCGTTAAAAATGCTTATTACCATAGGAAAAGAGCCGAGCAACTTTCTTTTAATTTATTTGAAAATAACGAGTAGGATTACGGCGGCCCATAAGGTAGCTTTTTTTGTTTAAATACTGATAAATTGACTAGAAGCTACCTTTAAATCCTTATAAATTAGGAATTGAAATGGTTTAAAAATACATTTACTGTTAAATAAGTGTAAAGTTTTACATTATTGGTAAGTAGATGGTAGGAGATTTGGAGACATGTAAGATTCGTTTAAGACAAGCGTTACTTACAGAAATAGAAAAGGCCAAAGAAAATATGGTTCAGGTAGCAAAAGAAGAAGGTATTACAAGCGAGAGTACACTGCAAGTAAGCCAGTCTATTGACCAACTGTTCAATGAATTACATAAGGGAACTTCAACAAAGTACTAGTTATCTTTTTTATAAATAAAAAACAATCGCTTTCTCATAGCATTGGCCTAGCATGAGAAAGCGATTATTCTTCAGTAGGTGGTGATTAACTTACTAATCGACTTGTAAATTATAAATAATTTGGATAATAAAGTAAAGTTATAATATGCTGAAATTATCTTTATATATCACGCTTAACGTAAACACAGAGAAGCCACTGACGTATATCAGTGGCTTTTCTGCAATGCATGTTGTTAACTCGAAAACACAATGAGGATTTCCAAACCAACTCTTCTCAGGGTTCTATATTGCACCACACAACATATGACTAGACTATACTTTTTAAAGAAAACATTTGACAACTAAAGATATGTTTAGAACATCCTAACAAAAAATATCCTAAAACATATAGTTTATTTAATGCTATCTAAATGTGCATCTAATATACAAGGGAATTCTCTGAATACAATTAGCAAGGTATACAGTTCTTCTTTGTGTTTGTCATGAAGAGAATTTATGTTAACTTGTATTTAAAGTTTAATATAAAAACTTCATAGGTACTTTATATAACTTTTTTAATTAAATGAAAATGAGCAGGAGACCTTAAAAAGGATTTTTGATGGCCGTAGAAGACTAAGAAGATTGTTACGTATAGAGAAGCAATAAAAAAAGGGAGACTTTAAGATGGACAATTTCACATTAAAATTTTTTGATTTTCACGTATGGGCAAATAAACAAATATTTAAACGATTAAAAGAATTACCGGAAGATACTTACCACCAGAAAGTCGAGAGCGTCTTCCCATCTATATCTTCTGTATTATCCCATGTTTATCTTTCTGATCTTGGATGGATAGAAGTTTTTTGTGGTGAAAGTATGAGTTATGCGTTAAATTTAGCAGAGCAACAGAAAGAACAAACAGAAGCAAAAAATTTAGAAGAAATAAAAATAATGTTTCATAAATTAGCAGAACGATATAAATTATTTCTCAACCAAGAACAAAACTTAAATAAATCAATCGTAATTGAGAATCCAGCTGGGGGAATAATGGAAACAAGCGTTAGAGAATTATTACCTCACATCGCCAATCATGGGACATATCATCGCGGTAATATCACAGCTATGTTGAGGCAAATGGGATACGCTTCAGTTCCAACAGATTACGGTCTTTATTTATTTTTGAACATAAATAACAAATAAAGGCACAATTAATGTGCCTTTTATATATCGAAAAAATCTTGAATATTTTTGTTTTTATCCATTCTTCTTACAGTACTCATAATTTTCTTCATGACAACAGGTGATGGTATGTAGTCTCTATTGTTACAAATGCGCCAAATGGTATTCCTTGATACTTTACTTCGCTCTGCAAAATCAACCTGAGCAATACCTTCTTGATCTAACCATCTCCCAAATTTCGATCTTTTAGGATTCTTCCACCAGAACATAACCACCCCTCCTTATCTATTAGCCTGTCCACTTTTCATCAGTTTGAATCATTTTTGGAGAAAAAGTAGGCATAAGGAAGGGATTTTCACATAGAATAAAAGAAATTAAGATGTTCCACGCATGTTGTCGATATTTTTGTCATAATCATATAGCATGAATACAGTTAAGACCGCCTTATACACTAATATATAATGGGCGGTCTTTGTTATAGGTATGAATAGATTTTGAGTATAATGGAAAATAAAAAACAGACTGCCTCAGAGAACGTAAGAACATCGCTAACAACAGCAATTCCTAGATTACCAAGCCAAAAAACACAATTTACTCAGTGAAGGAGAAAAGAGAACCCCATCTCCCTTTATAGAGCCCTCTCCTTTAAGGAATAAAGCAATAAATAATAGTAAAGTGTAAAATATAACATTTTTAAGCATAACCTAAATTTCTATGCTTCTATAGAGCTACCTTTCTTATAAAAAAGGCTGTTTCACAAAATGAATGTGCAATGGAAAGAACTAGTATGTGGGACCAGTAAAAACAATCATAAAAAGTAGGAGTTATTGAGGTAACTTCTTTTTCCGTAGTCGGTGTAATCTCCGTTGAATTCCATGGGCTGATCTACCGATTAGTTGGCCAATTTCTTGTTGAGTACGACCTTCTTGGTAAAACATGTACCATAGACGTGCATCTTCCTCTTCAGTCCACTTTTTATTTTCATATTTAGGTCGATTAAAATAATCATATTTTCTTTGTTCCTTTACCCAGTCGGGTTCTGGAATAAGAGTATTCAGGGATACCTTAGAAAAATTAATCAGTTCCTTATTCTGTTGTGCCCATTTCCAAAAGGCTGCTACGTCAATTCCTAAAAATGTTCGTGTATTTGCTCTCAAGATGTTATAGGGCAATTCTCTTTTCTGAATCCAGTTATAAATGGTATGAACATCAACTTGCAGGCACTCTGATAGTTCATATACTGTAACATTTCCCAGATGAGCTCTTACGCCACGTATACCTAAACGATATAACCTAGACTCTAATGCTTGTGTACTTCGCTGTAAGCGTCTAGATATTTGGTCAAGTGACTTGACTCCATACCATTTTACCAAGTATTCATCTTCTTTCTTTGTCCATCTACGTAATGACGTTTTTCGTACTAATTTTAACAGCCTAATTCGATTCGCCACAGAAGAAGGGCTCTTGCCTAAATGTTTTCCAATCTCTCGATTGTTCATTTTATTAATGTTTACTTTTAAGAACGTATCTTGGTCAGGGGACCATTTTTTGCGTATGCCATTCTGGTTGTTGCGAAGTTGTAGTCGTGAGATCCGTTTATTAACCGATTCTTTACTACGATTTAAACATTCACCAATTTTTTGGAGTGTCATCCGCCCATATTGTTCTTTTAGAAATAAATCTTCTTCCTCCGTCCACAGTTTTTGATTTTTAGTCACTATATCTCCCTCCAATTCGCGACTTAGATGTATAGAAAGCTACGTATAGAGAATAGTAGTGGAGATGTTCATCTTTCCTCAACAGAGATTAAACCCTGTTTCATTTACCTTTTTATCCATTGAACACAGGTTATCACTTTATTTAGTCTATTTTTGTCTAATTTGTCAGTGAAATGATAAACAATCGTTACTTTTTCTTTGAGTTCTTACTTTTGATACTCATATACAACAGGAACTTGATTCATTTTGACTGTTTTGGCTACCACGTAACGACGGTATCCATCTTTTAAGATCTTTGACCCTTTTTCGATCGTCAACGGCTCATCTAAACGCCCCGTACGCTTCACAAAATCGATCACCTTTTGCGTTTTTTCAGGGTTTGGGCGTGTCTTTAAGAACTCTTCAGGAACGATAATATCATCAAAGTTCAATAGATCCTGAGTTCCCTTCGGTTGGTTGGGTAGTGTTGTCTTTTTTTCCTCAGTCTTTTTCTCTTCTGTAGGCGCTTGTTGTACTTCTGGCTGAATAGGCTTTACTTCTTTTGCTACAGGTTGAGAAATAGGTTCTTGTACTTCTTCCTGTACAGTAGATTCCGTGTTCTTTTGGACTTCAGAAGGCGTAGATGCTTCTTGTTTAGGTTCTTTTTTCGCATCTGACTCATTCTTCTCTTTGTCATTTTTATTTGGGAGAACGGTAATCTGAAAACAGATGACCCCTACTTCACCAGGACATTCATCAATTGGAATGTCTAACGTTGGTTCCCCTTGAATTAAAACCTTTTCATGCATGATGCTTTTCTTTGTGAGACCTGTTTTATTAAAAGCTTTCTTCGCAACAAACACTGTATACGAAATAAAGGTACTCTTCTTTAATCCCTTAGGCGCAGATGGTGATCCTTTTTCACGCATATCAAAGGCAACGTAGCGATCATATTCTCGTAGTGGTCCTGTGGCTGATCCTGTTAAGGTAATTTTATGTGGCATAATAGTCTCCTCCTGCGTAGATTAGTAGTTACTGTTTACTTAGAACACAATTCTAAGTAAACATAGTCTATTAAAACATTAGCTTCTAAGGAATTTCTACTTTTTTTGATTAGGAAGCTGTGTCTTTTAACTGGTTATGTTGACGCAAACAGTCTTGTTCCTCTGGCGTTAAAGCTTGTCCTAAGTCTTGTTTTACCTGAGCTATCTCCAACAAACTATACGTAGAGCTGTGCTCCTGCAGCAAGTTCTCTTCTTCCGGTGTTAGCTCTTGACCTAAATCTTGCTTTAACTGAATCATTTCAAGCTGGTGTTCCAAAGAAATCTCTGTTTCTTTTGTAGCTTCTTCTTGCTGCTGTTCAGCCTGTAACCAATTTGGAACAAGTTCTTTACGGATAATTCGTTTTGGTGTAGCCAATGTTGTTTCTTTGCTTCCGTTATGTATAACTTCTTGTTGATTTGCGTATACTGATGAATAATCCTGGTCTTTAGGTTTTGTTAATTCATAGAATTGATTTTTCGCAATTTGATAGATTAATCGACACATATCCCGCAGGGATAAAGGATTGCCTTGTTGATTGGCTTCATGTACATATTTATCTAATCCCACAACGGATGTATACGCAATCTCATGTACTTGCTCTTTTTCAATCTCAATCTCTGTATCTCGTTTTACGGCTTTTGCAGCATTTTGGATACGAGCATAAAAGTCTTGTAGTTGATGCCCATATTTACCTGCATAGACTTGATTGACTTTCTTAGGGACACCTTTGATATAGTTGAATGACTGTGGAACAGATATTAAATGATTATTTATATGATTTACAGGTAAATCAAGGTTAATAAAGGCATCAGATGATTTATCGGCCTCTAAGCTTGGTGTATCAACGTTTTCAGCACTTTCTGGATGCGTCACAGGACATGTCACAGGAGTGGTCATTTCTTCTTGTTGAAGCGTTTGTATCCCTGTTGTATCATGGGCAAAAAAGATTTCGTCGCAAATGTGATGAAAGTTCTTATGACTTTTAAGGATAAATACATAACTGTCCGGATGAGTACCTGTTGTATCTTCTTTAATGTAACGAGCGACAATGATAAATGGTGTCGCCTTTAACGAACGTACAAAACGAGAAACCGTACTTTTGGACACATTAAATTTCTTCATAAGCGTTTCAGAACGGATCGCTTGAATGCCTGTAGCCACTAGGTTATAGATGACATGATCGAGCATTTCCATTCTCTTTTTAGGAAATTCTTTATGTATAGCAGATTGTTGGTGTTTAAAGTGGGTACAAAGAATCTCTAAAAACTCTTCTTTCTTTTTCCTAAGCGTGGACTTGTGGGTCCATAACCATTTGAACCGTCCATTGAAGGTATCTACATCTTTTAAATAACAGGTTAATATTTTTGTCATTTGTTCATCTTCTCCTTTAAGGAACACAAAAAAAGACACTGTTTCCCTGGAAAAAGGAAAACAATGCCTTGATTTTGATGAACTAAGCCCTTGAAATAGATGTCAATTTCATATAAAATAAAAACATAAGTTTTATTTTATAGAAAAACTAACTCTATTAACAAGAGACTTCGACAAGTGTTTTCCCTACTGTGATTAGGGTGAACGGTTTAAGTGTGTTGGTCGCACTACTTAAACAGTTGAAGTCTTTTTTCTATTCCGGACATTTTTGTTAGTTTTATTATAGCGTTAATTAATCTCATAATTCAATAAAAATTAGTAATATATCTCAAAAGAATTCTTTTTAACTGTTTTTCCCTAACTATAAATTTGTTTTATTATACAATTCATTTTAAAAAATGAGGAGGGTCAAAAAAATACCCCTCCTCAATACATTAAAAATATGTTATAATCAGTAACTTTTATAATGTACAACACTATAATAATAAGCTTCTACTAGGATAGTAGAAGCTTATTATTATTTACCCATTAATTTTTCCCACCATGTTTTTTTCTTTTCTAACTCTGCACTAGCAGAAGCTTCTTCAACCATTCTTTTACTTTCTGATAATCCTTTTCTTAACTCACCAATCAACTCAGTATCTTTTCTGTTTATCATTTGCTTTAATTCTTGATTGGTTTGGCTAACTTTCTGTAACTCTTCTACTAACTTTTGATTAAATTGCATTTGCTGTGTCATTTGTTGTTCTTGTTGTTGTAACATCTTTTTTATTTCACTCAGCTCATCGTTTATAGAGATAGAGCCTTTCTCTTCTTGATTCTTGACTGTAATAGTTATAGGAAGCCCATCACTTGCTAAATTATCGTTTACATCATCTTTTAGTAATCCCTCACTATAGAGCTCACGGATTTTTTTTAATAGATCTAGTGATTCAATACTTATTTTATAGCGTCTACCTTCTTTTTTGAAATTCAAAAACTGTTCATGATTAATTAAATACCTTTTTAATGTTTCAGGAGGAATATTGGTATACTCAGATGCTTCTGGTACGCCAATAAAATTTGTACTTTCAGAAGTATTCATTTAACCCACCACCATTTACTAATATTTTATGTACATTCACTCAGTTCACAGTCATTCACATATGATTTTTATAAGGGTTCATTCAATTCACGGTCAATCACTTATCTTGTTTACTTATGTTCACTTGGTTCACAGTCATTCACCTGTTGAATTTGTGGTTATTCACCCAGTTCACAGTCATCTGTTCATTTAATTTTATATGATTTCGACAAAAAATCAACAATTCCTGTTTCAGATTTGTGTATATGGTTTATATTATGAACTGTCAAGATGTTAGTTTAACTTAAGTTCTACTTGTATGAATGGTGGTGTGTTCTGTGGTGAATGTATGGTGAACTTATGTAGTTTTTAGTTTAACTTAAGTTTTGGAAGTTAGAAAGGTGATCATTAAGTTCGACTAAAGGTAAACTTGTTGTTTTTTGTTAACACCAATCTCTGTTTTGTGAAAATAGGAGAGAACAATACAACAATGAACAAATAGCATTTATTATCTGTTTTTAAGAATTAAATTAAGGTGATTTCTATTTCAAATGTAGAAAATGTTTATTGAGTTCATGGGACATTTAGCATTGATTAGAGTAACAAGAAATGAACGAGTTACAACGTGATATGAAGTACCAAGTGAATGAGGAAAAAGCCGATGCAGAATCAAAGATTGCGATGAAAAAAGATGCGATTCAGTCGAGTGATGAAAGTATTCAGCTCTATAAAGATGAACAAAAAAGTTTACAAGAAAAGCTCCAAAAATTGAATGAAAAACAACAAGATTTAGCCATGAAGTGAAAAAACGCATGTTAACAGTAGGTCAACATGTGTTTTTTTGAGGTTTACAGTAGGTTCACATCATTAGTTTTTCATGTTCACAGTAGGTTAACATGACAGGGTTTAGGTCAACAGTAGGTTCACATTCAACAGGTTTTCTTGTACCCACGGTTTTGCTAGGCTCTGCCTAGCCCTACACCTATGGTGGGGGCAAAAACCCCTTATGCTCTTCTCTCTGTTTCAGTGGAGAACCACAAATTACAAGAAAGGAACGAATGTAGTGGATATAATCATACGAAATGTAAGTGCAACTGCAATAAAAAAGATTGATGAAAAGGCAAAAGAAAAAAAGATTTCTCGTCAGGAATTTTTAAAAGGTCAGCTTGAAACGCTGGCTTTTTTTCATGAACAAACCAACAGAGAATTACAGCTTGAAAACATGCTAGAGAAAGTTCTTCAAATGATGGGCCAGTGTTCAACAACGGTGGAAAATATGAATGACATCATGCATGAATTGATGGGAGGAGATGAACGGTTATGATGAAAGAGCGTATGAAAATATCTTTACCTATATCCAATCTTATATGAAAGAACATCACTTGGCATTTACAGATGATGCGATTTCTCGTATATGTCAGGAACATGAAGAAGCGCAGAAAAAAGAGGGTGATTCAATAGAAAAAACCTTAAAGGATGTTACTCAACATATAGAGGATCTTTTACAGAAGGAACGACTTCATATCAAAAAAGAGTTGCTATATATGGAGCAAAATATTGAACGATCTACAAGGAACAGTTTAAAAGAAGTTGAGGATTATAGCATAGCAAAACGGGGTGTGCTTTTCGCTTCTTTATTGGAGGGATATGAAAAATGAATCAGTCCTCTGTTACACCAGGAGTCGTGCTTAAAACGAAATTTGTTACGTCTGATAAGAAAGCATTTCAAGAGTACGTGGAGTATGTTGATCGTGACGATGCAAAGAAAGATCAAGAAGCACATGAAAAACTATTTTCTCTTTATCAAGACTATATGAATAACCCTGATAAGACGTCCTCTTTATTTACAGAGCACTTAAATCAGTTAAATGAAGATGAGAAAAAAGAATTGAAAGGTTTATTTGAAACAGCACAAAAAAATAACAGTATCATGTGGCAAGATGTTATTACATTTCATAACCCTTGGCTCCAAGAAAATGGTTTATATGACGCTCGTACTCATACAGTGGATGAGAAAAAATTAATGGAGATTACCCGTCAGTCCATGAAGGAAATGCTTAAAAGGCAAAGGTTAGATCAGTCAGCTATTTGGTCAGCTGCCATACACTACAATACCGACAACATTCATATTCATGTTGCGACAGTAGAACCACATCCTACACGTGATCGGGGCAAAAGAAAGCCCAAAACGTTAGATGCCATGAAATCAAAAGTGGTGAGTCAGATTCTTGAACGTGGGCAGGAACAAAAAGAAATAAATGATTTAATCCGTAAAAACATGGTAGGAAGCAAGAAACAGGATTCCTCTTTTAAATGGAGAAATCGAGAGCTTAAACCACTCTTTTTGCACATCTATAATCATCTTCCAGAAGATAAGAGACAATGGCAATACAGTTATAACACGTTGCAACCTTTAAGATCCTCTCTTGATACATTAAGTGCAAAATATATTCAAAAGTATCATGCAAAAGAGTTTGAAGAGTTCAATAAAAAATTGGATCAAGAGGTAGAGGTGTTAAGGAAGGCATACGGTGAAGGGACATTTGATAAGAAACGGTACGAACATTATAAGCAAAACAAAATAGATGAATTATATAAACGAATGGGGAATGCTTTTTTAAGTGAAATGCGTGAGTATGATCGCAAACAAACACATATCAAAAAAGTATTGGCTTCTTCTTCTGGTGCAAAGCAAAAGTCCTATTCGGCTAACCATCTACCTGTACACGTTTCTCTAAAGAAAATGGAACGTGCTTTTAAATCAGAATATGAAAGCTGGAAAAATCAACAACATTATGAGCGTTTGCAAAAAGATATTGAACAAAATCGTGAAGTCGAAAGGGGTTATTAAAAATGGAGAAATACAGACATAAGGTTACAGTGGATGAAGAAACAGAGGCATACATTCAAGCGTATATGAAGGAACATAAACTTCGTTTTGCTTCAGAAGCGATTATTGATATTTGTGAGAAATATAGAAAGATTCAAGAGCAAGAATGGTCATTGAAATATATTTCTGAAGTCGTCAGCAATAGCCTACATGATGTCATTAAAGAAGAACTAAAAAAGATTCGTCTTGGCGCAAACAGTGCGGATAAAAACACACAAATTTTAATTGAGTATATGAATGGATTATTTGCTCATCATGGATTTAAAGGACTTATGACTACGAGCATGAGGGAAATGGATAGTACACGAATTGCGCGAGAAGTTGTAGAAAATCGTATTGCTCATAAACGTCAAAAGAAGGTTGATGCAGAAGAATCAAGAGGGAAACAACCATTTTCATGATGGTTTCATATAAAGATAGATTTAAAATTTAAAGGAGGAATCATTCATGTTGTTTAACAAAGATTTAGTGTTAGCTTCGATTAAAGCTGTGGGAGAGGACCATGCCATTGTACAGTATCAAGACAAAGAGGTAGAGGTTAATTTAAATCCTGAGGAAGCCAAGGAGTTTCACCAATATGTGGTACATCAAGAAAATATGTTGGTGCCTATGAATATCAAAACACAGAAGCTTTTTTTAGATTTAGAGGAACCTTGGTATGAACAAGAATTAGAAGAACTTAAGGGGATTTCTTATCAAGAAGATAAAAATTTGAAGTAAGGGTTCAATATCTACAAAAGATACAAGATTTATAAAATATTTGTAAAAATTTACTCCTTTTGGTTATCATTAACCCAAACGATGGTTTTCTGTTAGTTATGTATTTAATAGATTGATAAAAAAGGAGAAGAGAAAAGAATGAAATATACTCCGATTAATTTACAAGAAAAATTAGCTAAATTCACAGAGCTATGGTCTCCAAAAGTTATTGCTGAAATGAATGATTATCAGTTTAAACTAGTTAAGGTACAGGGGGACTTTGTTTGGCATAAGCATGAAGATACAGATGAGGTCTTTATGGTGATTGAAGGTCACTTAACAATTGAATTCCGCGATGGTGAAGTGAAGTTAAATCAAGGTGAAATGTTTGTCATTCCACGAAACGTTGAACATAAGCCTTATGCAGAATCAGAGTGTAAAATTATGATCGTAGAACCTAAGGGTGTTGTTAATACGGGGGATAAGAGAACTGGGCAAACAGCAGAAAATGATGTCTGGATTTAAATGCGTTAGAAATAAATTTCGTTCAAAATAATTAAACCTTTATTCAATTATTTATCAATCTAAAAGAAAAGAATTCGAAAGTTAGAACGGTGAGAGAGCATAAAGCTCTCTTTTTTTATGTCCAAATGCGAATTAAATGGAGGGATCAATCATGAAAAAAGTAACATCTCTTTCAAATGAACAATTTAACATCCTTATTACAGATAAGCGTGAATTAAAGAAGTTCATGAAATACCCACAAAATGAAAAGATCGAGGCAGGTTGGGCGAACATCAATGGGGAAAAGCTGCAAGACATACCTTCTGGCGCTGTTTAATTCACACAATCAGCTATAGGGAAGGAAAAACCGCAGGTTTTACTTGTTTCCACTGATGAAAAAGGACAAAAACAAGCCTATGAAAGTGAAACAACACTTGATTTTTTGAAGAGTCATGATGTGAATCCTGTTTTAGAGAAAGATCGAGAAACGCAGCTCAAAACAAGCTATATTACGTTTTTACAAGCGCATGACAAAGAGAAACCTCAAGATATTGATAGTATGTTAGCCCGTGTGAATGCAGAAAACGATTATGTGATGTTGAAATCAAGCGCTTTAAAGGAAAATACGTTCACCCCTGACCAATTGAAAGGCATGGAGAATGAGCTTTCTCGTCAGTTTCAAGCACGAAAACAGGCACAAGAGAAGGACCGATATCAAGAAGATTACAAACAAGAAGTACTAGAATCTATGCAGCAACCTAGTGAAGAAACACAGTATAAGCAGCTGTTTAAACAAAGCTTGTTAGCTCAATTAGGCATATCGGATGAAAAAGATTCTTCTAAAGAAGCGAAAAAGGAAGCTGAAGCAGAAAAAGCTCCTGTCGAAAAACAGCTTAAACAAGAAATACCTCAAGAGAAAGAACAGCGTTTGGCCAAAATGAAGGAGTTTGAACAAAAGCATTCTTTTGATAAGGTGTACAAATTAAAAAAAGAAGTGCTGCAGGAATTAAAAGAGCTGAATTTGACTGATTCTAAACGTGAGAAATTAACTAAGCTTGAAAAGGCTTTAGACACGGAGAAAAAGGATCATGACAAGCAGAAAAAATAAGAGAAATCACAGAATGGATTTACGAAGTTTTTTGCACGGAATAATGGAGCATTTTCTTCAAAGAAACGGCAAGAGCAACAAGAAATAGAACGCTAAAAATGGAAAAAGATTGGAAAATATCCCTTTTTGCATAGGGTGAAGTGAAGGAGGGATTTAGATGGGAGAACGAAAACACGTCAAGGAGGAGGAGATTATGAAAGCGAGAGATATTGATTTGTTGGCGTAACTGGAAGCAAAAGGCGAAACCTTTGTAAAAGAGGGCAAGTATTATCGTCATACCGAACATGATAGTTTACTCATCAAAGGAAACATGTACGCTTGGAATAGCCGAAATGAAAAAGGATACGGCGCGATCAGTTTCGCTCAAATGTATTATGGGATGTCTTTTCCACAAGCTGTATTAGATATCAATAAAGGCGATTATAAAGAGCTTTCTCAGTCACATGAGCAACCGTCGGTTTCATCATCAAAAGAGCCTTTTCGCTATCCAAAAGAGTTAGAGGTAAAGGATCAAAGCAAAGTAAAAGATTATCTCATAAAAGAACGTAAAATAGATCCTCGATTAGTTAACTGGCTCCTTCAAAAAGATTTAATCGCCCAGGACAAACGAAACAATGTCGTGTTTAAATGGCGTGAACATGGAGGTAAAGGAAAGGTAATTGGGGCGGATCGGCAAGGCACAGCTTCTATAAGTAATAAGCGTGGTTCCTTTAAACAAGTCTTACCGAACGATAACCCACATACAGGCTTTTCAGTTGATGTTGGTCGCCCAAATAAGATGCATTTTTTTGAAAGTCCAATTGATTTACTTTCCTATTGGAGTATTCAGGAGAATAGCCTACAAAACACACGACTCATTAGTATGAATGGATTAAAGCCTAAAACCGTTGCTCAGTCCTATATCGAAGCTCGAAAAGAAGGCTTAGCCATTAAAGAATTGGTGCTAGCTGTCGACAATGATCAAGGGGGAAAAAAATTTATTGACAAAATGAACCAAATCGTGAATGCTGATTTAATAAGAGCAGATATTCCGAAGGGAGCGAAAGACTGGAACGACGAGTGCGACAAGTAAGCAGCTTTAACCCTTAATTTCAGTGTTGCTAACTTTAATATTTTAGATTGGTAACCTTCCGAGTATAATGGATGTTCTCGCTCGAAACGGCTTTGCTGGTAACGGCATTGTTCGGTTGCATGAGAGTTAAATGTGCGAAACTCGTTAGCTTATAACGAACACAGTGCTAGAGAAAGAATGGTATAGAGTAGGTTGAAACAACTTATCTGAAGCTGTTTACCTATATAAGGACTAACGTAATGTGAACCTTTGATAAACATCGTCACCAGTACCAATGGAAACCATAAGCTGATACCATTGCATACCTGATTGAATTGATATTTCTTCGCTATCAATTTTTTATACCAATATATCAGGCGGTGAACAGAAGGAGTCTGTCCCATTCGTATCTGAAACAAGCTGAACTTGGTAACCCCACTTGAGTCCTAGTTTTTTACTAGGTAAGTCGACCGTAAGGAAAACTGAATTCTCAAGTGGGTAGAGGATGTTAAAGGAAGCGAATGGCGCTTGGGCGAAAGCTCACTTAACGGGGTTGGTTAAGGGCGTATAATGTCGGTGTATTAGCACCATATCCATGACATAACTCGAAAGAGTGCTGACTTTTAACTGGTGTACAACACGACTAAAAAACGGAACGTAACTATACAATTAACAGGAGGAGATATGCGATGAACAACACATCAGAACCATAGATAGTGTCCGCAACTACTCCACTTACTGATTTCAATAATGTCCCTTGGATACGTTTGGAACGGTATGTCAGGAAGTTACAACAACGGATTTATCGTGCGGAAAATCTTGGGAACAAACGAAAAGTAAAATCCTTGCAGCGACTGTTGATGAGAAGCCAAGCAGCATTACTGCTTTCAATTCGGCAAGTCACCCAACTTAATAAAGGCAAACGTAGCGCAGGAGTAGATGGTTTTAAGGTTGCTTCCAACGAAGAACGAACCACGTTGTATAATAGGATGCGAAATTATAATGTCTTTATGCACAAACCATCACCTACCTTAAGGAAGTATATTCCCAAAGGGAAAAGTGATAAGCTGCGACCCCTAGGAATTCCTACTATGAAAGATAGGGTCTACCAAAATGTCGCGAAATTAGCTCTAGAACCGCAATGGGAATTTCACTTTGAGCCGATTTCCTATGGATTTCGTCCAAAACGGAGTGCTCATGATGCTACATCAGCTATCTTCAGAAAAATAAACGCTAGAACAAAAAAGAAGTGGGTGTTTGAAGGGGATTTCAAAGGATGCTTTGATAACTTAAACCATGACTATATAATGGAGCAAATCAAAGATTTTTCTGCGAAAAGAACTATCCAGAAATGGTTAACGGCTGGATACATTGACAATAACGTATTTAACAGAACTGAATTTGGCACGCCACAAGGCGGGATTTTATCACCTTTACTTGCAAACATTGCTCTACATGGAATGGAAAGAGAAATAGGTGTTAATTACCGTCGTAAAATGAGAAAGGGCGTTGAATACTACGGAACTAAGGATACAACAACAGTGGTACGATATGCGGATGACTTCGTCATTCTTTGTGAAAGCAAAGAAGAAGCAGAAAGCATGTATGGAAAGTTGCAACCTTATCTAACCAAACGGGGATTGGAACTAGCCCCCGACAAGACGAAGGTCACCCACATTAGTGAGGGGTTCGATTTTCTTGGCTTTAACTTTCGGCAGTATCCTACTAACAAGGAAAAAGGACGCCTATGGAAACTAATTATTAAACCAAGTAAAAAATCCCAATCTAAAATGACCGATAAAATTCGAGCATGTTTCAGTAAGAACCAAGGAGGAAATGTTGCCGGGCTTATTCGGGATTTAAATCCTATTATCCGAGGGTATGCAAATTATTGGAGCGCCGTACCATCCAAAACAATCTTCTCAAAAATGGATGCTTATATTTTCAAGAAAACTGTACGTTTTCTCAAAAGACTACATTCAACAAAATCTTGGAAATGGTTAACTGAAAGATATTTTCAACCGGACATGTATGGACAAAGTAAGAATAAATGGCTTTTGACAGATCCAATACGAAACTATCAATTAATTCGTATGGCATGGACACCTATTATTAGGCACTCAATGATTAAACATAAAAATTCCCCTTTTGATAGCAATTTAGCAGACTACTATCAAAAACGAGATATTAAATATTTTAGTAAAGATAATATTGCCTACAGAAGGAAAATGGCCAAAAGACAGAAATTCAAATGTCCATTATGTCAATCTTCTTTGATGACAGGGGAAGGTTTAGAAAAACACCACCGCAAACCAAAAATTCAAGGTGGAACAGATGAATATAAAAATCTATGGTTAGTGCATAGTTCCTGCCACATTTTATGGCATAAAACATTTCCCGTAAGGGAAAAAGAACCAACCAAGAAACAAATAATAGCATTTACTAAAATGCTAAGAAAAAGAAGAATACTAGTAATAAGCTAAGAATGTATTTGCAAGGTACATTCAAATTAAAACCAAGACAATCTGATAAAGGTATGCTTGAGCCGTATGTGGTGAAAGCCACACGTACGGTTCTGAGGGGGGAAAGGAATGGTAACATTCCTGACCTACCCGACATTAAAGAAGAATGGAAAAAGCATTCAACCTGTGGCATCACGTCTCCGGAATAAACAAACTGAACAGGAGCTTTCAATGAATGGATAACGTGTTTCAAAGTGTATTTTATCTTTTTCTTATCATCATTTTATTTAAGCTATCTCAATTTGCTTACCGTGTCCTTCGTGAACGGCGGTATATGAAAGAGCTAGCCCAATCAGGCATGCCCTATATCGATAAAATGGATGGGAGGCAGTTTGAATTTTATTTGCAGGCTCTTTTCCAACAGTTAGGATACAAGATACAAGTAACACCATCATCTGGTGACTTTGGGGCTGACTTGGTGATGAAAGGAAAAGAGAAAATTGTCATTCAGGCTAAAAGGTATAGCGCTAAAAATAGGGTTAGTCTTTCAGCCGTACAAGAAGTATACGCAGCAAAAGCGTATTATAAAGCGAATCAAGCGTGGGTTGTGACCAATAGTTATTTCACGAAACAAGCAAAAGAGCTTGCAGCTGCATGTGATGTGACCTTAGTGGATCGGGCAGATCTTCAAAAGTTTATTAATGAGGTAAACCCTGTTTTCAAGGCACGAGAAATCTTTGAAAATATCACACCAGAACCTCGTAAATGTCCAAAGTGTGGGCAAGATCTAGTTGTACGAGATGGGAATGGCACTCGCTTTTTTGGCTGTTCCTCTTTCCCTGCTTGTCGTCATACGGAAAACATTAATAAGGAAGTAAGAAAAAGCAGACCTTCAGGATCGTAAGGTCTGTTTTTTCTTGCTCTAAATAGGTGCTGAAATTTGCATCGAATGAGAGTTATACGCAAAACAAAAGTTAATTTCGTCAGAGAGGGTTTCTCTGTAACGAATAGAGCTGAAATAGTGCCTAATAGAGAATAAAAATAGGTGGATTTCAAATAATATTGATAATTCACAAATAACCGGAGGTTTACTATGCGTTCAAATAATAATTTTGTGGTGCTGCTATTCTTTTCTATTTTGGGTATGGTTGCAACCACTGTTTTCAGCAGTGTTATTATTTCTCAGAATAACCGTTTATTAAGAGAAAGAAAACAAAAATAAAAATATCTTTTTTTATAAATATTACATTCTAACGTACGAGCATACGCATAAGAGGCACACTTTTATAAAAGATTTCTTCATTAATCTCAAAATGAAGTGTTGGTGAATCAAAAATGTGTAAAAAGGTGCACAAAATTGAGTCTTATCAGAACCTCTTTTTCAATGGGGTTCTCTTTTTTAGTTAGATGGTGCAAGAGCTATTATGTTAACTAAAAATATATGGAGTATGAAATATTTAAAACAATGAGGATGTTCAAATGGGGATTTTAGGGTTTTTAGTGTATTTGCTGAAGAAATAAGATTTTATGTATTAATTCACATTAAGTTTGGAAGTATTAAATTAGATGTTGTTTTCAGTTTCACTTTTAATATCAACCCCCGTTAGAGTAAAGAGGAGGGTCTCGTTGAAGTTTGAAACGGTTATTCTAGTTATAATATGGATTCTTATGGCTATCCTTTTATGGAGACTTGTTCCTCGTCATAAAATAATAGATGCTCATATTAGTTTTTTATTTATGCAAGTAATAACTTGGCTTTTTGGTACGCTTGTGGTGGAAAATCGCTTAATTAAATATCCTGTTCGTTTTTTAGATTATGCTTATAAAGCGAGTTTTTCATTTGAATATTACCTTTATCCTTCTATTAGTGTCATATTTAATTTGTACTTTCCAAAAAATCATAGTTGGATGTCTAAGTTTTTTTATAGTGTATCTTATCCTACAGTTATTACTGTTATTGAAGTATTATTAGAGAAATATACGGATCTTATCACCTATATTCATTGGACTTGGTATTGGAGTTGGATTACTTTATTAGTGACACTACTAATTTCGTACAGATATTATATTTGGTTTTTGAAAAAAATAAAAAGAGACAATATATAATTTATACGCCAGATAAATAAACCACCTAGAATTAGGGTTATGGTCGCTAACCAGACCATGTACACTTGGAAAAAGATCAGTATGACGAACATTTCACCAATTTTTCACTATTAAGCGCTAATATACATTTTAGTAATGCAATACAGCATTTTTCTATAGAATTCCCCTATTTAGGCTGACCTTTTAAGGTGAGCTTTTTTTGTGTTTTCAATCAATTATGTTCCATATATGATATAAAGTTTTAATTACCATAATGTCTCTTCAAAGAAGCAAGAAAGCAAAAGAACCCTTGGGGCAGTAGGATTTCACCAAGGATTCTTTTTCGGAGTATGCAACTTTTTATACATCATTGATATGACTACATTTTTTGGGATAGTTGAAAGAAACGAGAATGTATAAAAAGCGCACCTTTTATACATATGCTCAAATTCTAATTTAATTTCCCTATTAGCCTATTATGTGATATATTATCTAAGTTGTTTTTGGAATTTCATTTGTTTAACTTGAAATAAAAAGTTACCTCTCGTGCTGCACACTCAAGAGGTAGCTTTTTATTTTGTTAACGATAATAAATACTTTAACATCTTGTATTAGATTTAAATATCTTGTCCGTAAAAGTATACTTTTACGGAATTAATTATCGGAAAATCCCTCAGTATCAACATGAAAAGTTTTTAAATATATATAAAGCAGTAGGAAACTAATACTTCCTACTGCTTCGCATATTATAGGGTCGATACACTCTTACCTCTTTTGGGAAAATTAATCACCTTATTCTCACTTATAAATGTTGATCCTAAAAGAAGTGCGCCACCTATTATTTGAACAATTGTCATATGTTCTCGCAAGATAACTGCAGAAATCAATATGGCTACGAATGGATCTACGTAGCTTAGCATAGCGATACTTTGGCCTTTTAATTTCTCCATACCGGAGAAAAACAACCAAAATCCAATACCAGTGTTCACAATCCCCAGAATTATTATAAAGGGCACGGACGATTTAAATACTTCAAAGACACCGAATCCTTCCGTCAAAAATACATATGGTAAGAGCAGTAAAGCTGTTATTCCAAGTTGGATAATTGTAATCTCTAGCCTACCCATGAGGCGAATAAATTTATTGAGTAACATCAATGCAGCATAACATGCAGCTGCTAGTAACCCAAAAAAGATTCCAAGTAAATCTTCTGTTCCAGAGGCACTCACAACATTTCCAACAATCATTAACATACCTATTATCGCTATACCGATACAAATAATTTTTTTGACAGGTAATTGTTCTTTAAGGATAAATGGTGAGAGGATCATGACGAATACAGGTGCAAAATAATAGCCTAGCGTTGCATTAGTGAGCGTTGTGTGATCATATGCTTGGTAAAGAAACATCCAATTTCCCCCTAATGCAATACCCGAAAAAAATAAGATACAACCATTAGCTTTTACCAATTTCCATGTAATGGTTCTCTTTCTCATAAAAAGAACAACTATTAAAAATAAACATCCAATTGAACTACTTAGTAAGGCCGTTTCACTAGAAGATAAATCAATGTATCTTACAATTAAACCCATTGTACCGAAAATAATCATAGATAAAACAAACTGTATCTTATATTTCACTGCCTTCACCTACTTAATACACAGGCAATTTGATTAAACGATTTTAGATTATTGTGCTCTATTTCATTTGTCAGCGTAGAAATTCTAACTTTTATGGCTATTTTATTTTTATATAGACACATATCACACCTCTATAATCGATACCTTATGGTTTGTATAAGGTAAAAAATCATTAATAATTTGCTCTGTTCGTACTTTCATATATCCGGTTGTTGTTCCATCACTGCATCCATACCATTCTTCATTCGTTACATCTTTATCAAAAACAATTTGTACATTATTATCCTTATCAAATAGTGCACTAAAAACAGTGGCTGCTCCAATTTTTGTTCCTAACATATCTTTCATCAATTCCTCAGGAGCAAACGAGACTCTAGCTATATTTAGAGCACTACTGAAGTCTTTTGAGCGAAAAGGCTTATCTCCTTTAGTGATAAATAGATAGAAAGAAGTTTGCTGTCGATTACATAAAAACACGGTTTTAACCATTTTCATGTTCAACTTTTTATTAATAAGCGTACAGTCATCCATTGTAATGGCTTCATCTGTATCAACACGTTGAAAAGGAATATTTAATTGTTGTAAAGCAAGATATGTACTTTCTTGTAAAGGTGTGGAGCCTTTTCTTGGAGCCATGGTATAAACCTCGCTAATAAAAAACATATTTTTTCATTCCTTTGCTTTGTATATTTAATAAATGTAGATTATCATGGGAAACAGCATTACAAAAGCGAATATTTGTCATGATAAGCATGACGAAAACAGATGCAAAGGTTGTGATACTATGGACATGAATATACAAAAATATATTGCTTTTGTTAAAACAGTGGAATTGGGAAGTTTCACAAAAGCAGCAAAGTATTTAAATTATTCTCAGTCTGGCATAAGTAGGATGATTAACGATTTAGAAAAAGAATGGGGAGTAACTCTACTTGAACGAGGCCGATCTGGTTTGCGGTTAACTTCAGACGGATTAAATTTATTTCCAGCTGCTAAAAGACTATTTGAAGAATATCAAAACTTACAACATCTGATAGAAGAAATTAACGGGTTACAATCGGGAGTGGTTCGGATTGGCACTTTCTCTAGCGTAGCCACGCATTGGCTTCCAAAAATAATAAAGCAATTTAAAACTGATTATCCTAATATTGATTTTGAATTACTTTTAGGTGATTACCACGAAATAGAAAAGTGGATTTTAGAAGGGCGTGTGGATTTTGGTTTTTTACGACTTCCTACTCTTCCAGAATTGGAAACAACATTTATAGAACAAGATAACCTAATTGTTGTATTGCCTAAAAGCCATCCTCTTGCAGATCTCGAAAAAATTCCAATTGCTGAACTTTCTGAGTCATCTTTTATCTTGTTGGAAAAAGAAGGGAATTCCGATGTGGCTAAACTGCTGAAAAAGTGGAATATTTGTCCCAAAATCAATTTTACGACATGGGATGACTATGCCATTATGGCTATGGTAGAGAGTGGCTTAGGTATTAGTATTTTACCGCAATTGGTTTTACAACGCATTTCTTACGACGTTATCACAAAAGAATTGGAAGTACCTGCTTACCGAAAAATCGGGTTAGCATACAAGGGAAATCAAACTTTATCTCTTGCTAGCAAACAATTTTTAAATTATTTAGAGTATAGATAAAATACTTATTCCTTCCCTAAAGATACTATATTTTAAAATACTAGCATATGTATAAAAGGTGCGCTTTTTATACATTATTCCGGCGAATGTCCTTGGATAATCAGCGTTATATCAAGGATGTATAAAAAGCTGCATAATAAAGAAACGTTACCCTCATGGAAACCCCTCTACGCCAAGGGGTTTCTTTTCCCATGTGTTCCGGAAAGAAGTTTTATGTTAACTATCTTTGTATATGATATACAGCTTAAAAACAGAAAAAAATACTGTTTGTTATAGAAACAATGCATCAAAACGAAAACAGCCCCAAGCGATGGCTCATCACTTGGGGCGTGTTGTTAATAACATTAATGTTTTTTTCTTCTTACATGTCAACTGTCTAATTGACTTAAATAACATACGTATCCACATTATAGCTTAGAACCTTGTTCAGCATCATTGGGCCTCTGCATCCTAACCGAACGCTTTCGAACTAAAACAAAATAGGAAAGAAACGCCAACAAGCTAGCACCAAAGATCGTAACGCCCATTGGAACACCCGTATACGATCCTGCTATTCCAACAAGAGGTGCTGATAGCGATCCGAGTACAAATGGCAATAAGCCTAATAATGCGGAGGCGCTGCCCGCAATATGTCCTTGTGATTCAATGGCTAATGCAAAGGACGTCGTACCAATAATACTGATTGATGAGACAAAAAAGAAAATCGGGATCGCCACGGCAATTAATGGAGCTTTTAAAAGAAGAGCGATGAGTAGGATTGCTCCTGCCGCAATAGAAATTCCTAGTCCTATCTTTAAGAATGTACGCTCCGAAATGTAATCGGTCAAGCGTCCAACCAACTGACTTCCAATAATCAAGCCTAAACCATTAACTCCAAAAAGTAGACTGAACTGTTGCGGAGAAACATGGTAAATATTTTGATAGACAAACGGAATACCAGATACATAAGCAAATATTCCAGCTGTCGTGAATCCTTGTGTGAATGCGTATCCCATGAATTCTCGCTCCTTAAATAAGGAACCAAAATTGCTCATGAGCTGTGGCAGATTACTAGGCACACGTTTTTCAGGTGGTAGCGTTTCTGGTAGTTTTAGAGAAACCATGAAGATTAATATAGCTCCAATACAAGCTAAAACAATAAAAACTCCATTCCACTTGGTAAAGGAAAGAATGGCTCCTCCAGCAATTGGTGCAACGATTGGGCCGAGGTTACCGACTAATACAATTAAAGTAAAAAATTTGGTCAGTTCCTTTCCACTGAAAAGGTCCCTGACAATAGCTCTTGAAACCACAAGCCCGCCTGCTGCCGAAAAACCCTGGACAAAACGAGCCACAATGAGGAAATAGATATTTGGTGAAAACGAGCAAGTTAAAGAAGCTAATAAGTATAAGCAAAGAAATAATAGTAAAGGTTTACGACGGCCTTTCACATCACTCAATGGGCCAATAAATAATTGTCCTGCTCCCAATCCTAATAAGCATGCTGTCAAACTAATTTGTAAGAGTGATGCCGTAGTATGAAAATCTTTTACGATTGTGGGGAAGGAAGGTAAATACGTATCAATTGTAAAAGGGCCTAAGAGTCCAAGTGATCCCAAAAGTATCGCAAGTTGAATTCTTTTTTTTCCACTAAGTGTATTCAATTTTTCCTCGCCTTTCTATGTAGTTTGTATTTCATTTCACTACAGAAATGTAGGCTATAAGCTCCCAACGTACATTAGGCA
The DNA here is from genome assembly GCF_028369225.1 of Priestia sp. AB. Taxonomy (NCBI): domain Bacteria; kingdom Bacillati; phylum Bacillota; class Bacilli; order Caryophanales; family Bacillaceae; genus Priestia; species Priestia sp. AB. The sequence goes on along the minus strand of NZ_JAQMYN010000013.1, from coordinate 40,279 downwards.
CAAAGGGACCAAAATGTAGATTTAATTCGATACCCGAAAATACATAGTTCTGATTATAACCTGTTATCATTTTGGGGTAAACAATTAAAAATTCAGCTTGCAGATGAAGGTTAAATATTTTGGTTCTGATGCAAAATTTCAGTCGACTTGAAACTACTCTCTAAAACTTGGACATACTGGTTGTGGTGCAAAAAACATTCGCTAGAAAAATAAAGCGTTAGGTTCCCTTGAATTACTAGCTTATGAGGCTAACCCAAATAGTTGATGGATGAACCCTTTTCTACCTTGGGCGGACTTCACCTCTTGGTAAACTTGCTTCTTTTTCAGCATATGCATGATTTCTATGCCACTCAGTATGTAAGTGACTGTACGAAATAATTTCAACCCTAACACCGAACGAACACGCTTCTTAATAAAACGGTGATCTTGTTCCACGATGTTATTTAGATATTTTATCCGCCTTATTTGGATGCCTACGGGCATCTTTTTCTCTTTCTTCAACTCTTCAATGTGTAGTTAATAAAAACAAACCATATCTACTTGGGTATGGTTTGTTTATTATTTACTTTTATTCTAGGAATATCTTCTAGTCAATCATAGAATATAAATAGGTAAAAAGGGTTGATTTTAGATAAAAAGGGTACTTTTAATGTAAAAGTGAGGGATAGTCATGGATATACGAATTCAGTCTAAAGACATAGATTTTCGACAGTTAATTGAATACTCCCTTAATTCTATTTTGATTATTGAAAAAGACGGCCACATTCTTTACTGTAATAAGGTATGCTTGAATTTACTGAATGTAGCTACTCACAAGGAAGTCCTATATAGAAGTTGGTATCGTTTTTTACATCCGGACTTCCATGATGTGTTTAAAGAACGATTAAAAAGGGTGTTGGAAGGACAAGCAGCAGCAGAACTCATAGAACAAAGAATAATAAAGAATGATGGAGACCTTATAGAGATCGAAGTCATGTCGGCTCCATATTACGTGGGAGATGAAGTCTTTGCACAAGTCATTATTCAAGATATTACCCATCGTAAATTAGCAGAGAAGCTTTTAAATGAAGGAGAAAAACTCTCGGCTATTGGTCAAATAGCAGCTGGTATTGCCCATGAAGTTAAAAACCCCCTTACAACAGTTAAAGGATTTTTACAGTTATTAAAAGAATCTCACCCCCATTCCTATTTAGATATAATGGAAACTGAATTAGAAAAAGCATTTAACACTCTTCAAAATTTATTACAGGTATCCAAGCCGGACTTAGATGACGAACCTTTTGTTCCTATCGATATATGCAAAGAATTAGCATCTCTCTTATTCCTCTTTCAAGGAAGACTTTACAACGTGGAAATAGAGATGGACGCAATAGATTCTAAGCGACTAATAATAGGAAAGCGAAATTTATTACTAAAAGCTCTTTTTAACCTGATTAAAAATGCATTAGAAGCTGTTGAAGATAAAGGGAAAATAAAGATTGAACATTACTTTGATGAGGGATACATTCATATAAAAGTGAGTGACACGGGAGTGGGGATTCCTGAAGAACAATTAAAACAACTGGGAAACCCGTTTTTTTCCACTAAAAATGAAGGAACGGGTCTAGGTCTTACTCAAGTATTTGCCACTATACGTGAACACAGAGGAACTATCTCGGTTCAAAGTATTGTCGGGAAAGGAACTACTTTTCATATCAAACTTCCTCTTAACTAAATTATTTTGAAATGCTGTTGTGAGCGTGTTCAAGTTACAGTTCCTTTAACGTATTCTTTTAGAGAAGAAAAGGGATCAAAGCAAACGTATACGGGATTTGGTAGTTGACAATAAAGATGTACCAAATTCCGTGTCATACTGACCTATCAAATATTGTTTATTCCTTTTACTTACTTAACAGGGGAACCTTGTATCAATAGTAATTCTCTTTTATGCTGGTTTTTAAAAAGTTATATCTACATTATTAAACCTCAAAAGGATATTCGTTAATGTTGAGTCATTAATGAATGTTCTCAAGCCATTATCTCATTCCATATAATATTTGATTAAGGTACTTGTCAGAGGCAAACCTCTTCTTTTTATTTCTTTTTCAAGAATGAGAATGAACTCTCTTTCTAAGTTTAATTTTATAGCCTTATCATAGGATGTTAGTAAAAGTTCATCGACCAAATTTTCCATGTTATTACCCCTTTCCTGTAAAAGTAATACATATTTTCAAAAAATCCTTAATGAATTCCCATTTACAAATAACCCCTAATTTATACCTATTTTGTTCCCTCTCTTTTTTTAAGCAAACTTTGTTTTGGAAGGGAATTTTATATAAATTCCACCCAAATTCGACAGGAAATCTCCCTTATTTCTATTTATTAAAGAGAAATACCTATAAATTTAAGATCAAAATGGAGAATAACAGAAAAAGGTGTAGAAAGAAATTTTCATTAAGCCAGGTGCAGTCCCCTTACTTCTCCAAGAATTCTTTTTTCGATTGGCTCCTGTAAAAGTGATTATGGTAACTATGGATGTATATGATATTCATTCTGAACTGAGCTATAATTCTAGATAGCAAGGAGTGATTATAAATGAAATTCAAATATTTCCGTAATTTAAACAAGAATGAAAGATACTCGACTACTAAAAGACAACTTAAATCCGTCTTTTCCAACATAGAAATGGATGTTTTATTTGGTTTGATAAGAAAATTCGAATTTGATAGTAGGTGTCCTAATAAGCCAAATATCGTTGGTAATGTAGTTGCTTCAATTTCTTATTCCAGGGATAGAACTGTTGATTTTTCGCTTTATCCTCTTTTAATTGCGGGTTACCCAAACAATGCTTCTGACGATTTTAATAACCAAATACTATTAACTATTAAACAATGGCTTGAAGGTCAAATTAACAAACCAGATACTGCCCTCTTGGGTTATGAAGAACTTATTATTGAGTGGACAGGACACGAACATTTACTTCATAAAGTAAAGTTCTTATAAAATTATTTCTAAAAGCAACAACCTTTAAGGAAAGAGCCTAATTTTGTTTTTACATCACTACCTAGAACGTGTTTTACGTTAACTAGAAATAAATGCTTTATACAATCTAAAAAACAGCATAATTCCTACTTTTTTGTGTCCAACTTATTGGATTCAATCCATAACTTTTAACAAAACACATGCTGTGGCAATTAGATCTTGCCTCTTTAACGGCTTCAAAGTGTGTAGATAAATAACATTTCCATATTATTTTCTGAAAACTCATCTATATTTGATATTTGTTTAATCTCACCTTGAGATATATAATAAAAACAAGAATAAAAAAGAAAACGCTTTCAACACTTAAATACTTTGTTACTCTCAAACTATAAGGAGGCTTTAAGATGAGCCAAGTAGAAAGAAATTCCAAAGAGCAGAAATTAATTGATTACCAAAAATTCAATAAGGAAGAAATTTCGAAGATGACAGATCCACAGGTTGAATATTATCACTGGCTCTATTTTGATGACTCTGTTTATGATTATATGTAATTCAACTATAAAATGCTATCATGCAAACTAAAAAGAAGCATCCTAATGTTTTAATTTATGAGGATGCTCCTTTTTGATTTAGTTACCTTTCATACGATACCCCTTAAATTTATAGTCATAAATGTTTGTCAAACTACCGTTAGTTTACGTATAGTTCTTTATAAAGCTAATTATGTTATCGCTATTATCTCATGGCTTTCTTTTTTTCTTCCAAAGAAGCAAGTGCAGATTCACTGAACCCTTTAACGATGAGCCATACAGCTAATATCATTTCATTAGCTGCTACTGGTAGAGACAATATAGCACCCCAAAAAGAAAGTTGAGAAAATACATCAAACATTTCTAACAGGCCTGCTATAAAAACAAGAGTTGCTCCAATCATACCTAAGATTGGTATAAATCTAGGCACAAGTTTAGATTTATAAAATATATAACTGTACATCATCGTATTTATACCTAGCATGATATTTGGTCCAAGTAAAAATGTCCAATCGTGTAAGGCTTTTAATACAGTTCCTGATGCTTGAAAAGAGGTTGCATCCTGAGTTCCTGTTGCTACAAATTCTTGGCTTAAGGTCAATAAGGACAGTACGCTGATTACACCCACAGTAATAATAACTGCTTCAAGAAATCTGAAGCAAACATGCCAAAGAGCTATCGTTTCGTTATACTTTCTTAAAAATGGAAACATTATAGTTGAAGTACCGATGGCCGATACCACAAGGATTAACTCCATAATTGCACCCATTATCACCTGGTTTGCATATTCAGAACCTCTAGTGAGATAATCGGGACCGTTTAAGATGGGGTCATATAAAATAAGACCTATTATTGCCGTAACGGCTGCAAGTATAAACAGTACCCCCACCATTTTTGCTGCTTTTTTGTTTGAATTCACTTTTTCATCCCCTTCCTTGACCATTCTTTTTTGAACTAAACTAATATCGTAATTATCTTGATGAAAACAGCTATTTTCACGTTATCATTAAGTATGTTGTTTGCTATGATATTATGACTGTCAAAGAATGAATAAAATTATATTCGACAATAAAATAATATTAAATTGTAATGGGTGGAGGAATTTCAATGGATTTGTATTACGAAATTAATGGGCATGGCCATCCTGTTGTTCTCCTAACTGGTGGTGCTGATGTACGAAACTGGACATTTATGGTACCTCTTTTAGCAAAACATTATAAGGTTGTTGCTTGTGATGGACGTGGGACGGGGAAATCACCGGCCCCTTTAGAAGATGTCAACCCTGTTAAAGATTTGCTGTCACTACTTGATTATCTAGAAATCAGCCAGGCAACGCTTATTGGTCACTCAATGGGTGGCCAAGTTGCTACTGAATTCGCTCTGAATTATCCTGAAAGGGTTTCAAAACTTGTTTTGCTTGCGCCTGGATTATCTGGGTTTACCTATTCCAAAGAATTTGAAGAGAACATGAAGAAGATTCATCAAGCTGCCCCAGATATAGATAAGATGGTTGAACTTTTGCTCAGCGATTCATCGTATCGTGTACTAACGATGAGTCCTCACCGGGGTTTAATGGTTCAAATGCTCAAGCACCATATGAATCGAATGTTTGAATGGCCAGCCGTTAAATTGATTTGGCAGCAACCATTGGCAATCGAAAGATTAGGAGAATTGACGACTAAAACATTGTTGATAATTGGTAAGGAGGATTCACCTGATAACCTTCGTGTTGCTGATTACTTTCGAAAGCACTCAGATGCTCGCATCATAGAAATTACAGGTGCTGATCATATGATTAATCTCACCCATCCTGAGAAATTGTATCATCACATTAATGATTTTATAAAGAAATGAAATGTTAGAAAGTATCCCTGAAATGGTACATGAAACGAGAAGCCCGATGTTTTTAATAATCGTAGCAGAAAAGAACTAATTTGTTTCATGAAGAAGAATTAATTGATTAAATAACTAAAAGGTGTCCTAATTTACCAAGGGACACCTTTTTTTGTTTCCTAGAATGATGATTATGGTAACTAGCAATTAAATAATTCTCTTTATGTTAAAATGTAAATAGAAACATGTATGAGTTTGGAGGCAAGGTCATGAAACGTGCAATAGGTGTATTTCTTATTGCTCAAGCTTTATTAACGTACTTAACTATTAATACAATTTATACTCCTAGTACGTCTACCATAGTGGATAGAAATACGGGAGTTACGACAGTTTCATATAGTTACCCTTGGGTGTATTGGTTAAGTTTTATCGGTTTGGGTATTGTGTTTATATTGGGAACATATTTAGTTTTTGCTAAGGTAAAGAAGCAGATCTTTAATTAAAGATCTGCTTCTTTTTTTACATATATAACATGCCTTTCACCAATAGCACTAAACAAGATATTCAATATAGTTAAAATAAAATTAAATATTTTTATTTTTTACTTAAATAAAATTAAAATATTGTTTAATATTATTTATATAGGAGGTGGTTTTTTATGGGAAGAGAAGAAATTCCTTCATGGGTCCTTGCATTAGATAAGGAGTCTTTAGAATTTATTAGAAAATTCATATTGAATTCTGGCTCTTTAAAAAACATGTCTAATCTATATGATGTTTCTTATCCAACCGTACGAGCCAAATTAGATCGTTTAATAAAAAAGATTGAAATACATAGTCAAGAGGAAGATGTAGAGTTTGTAAATATGATTAAAGGGTTTGTTATCGATGAACGAATTAGCTTAGATATTGCTAAAGTCATTATCGAAAAATATAAAAAGGAAAAGGATGTTTAATTATGAGCCATGTAATTGGAATACTAGTTGTCGTTATTATTTTGCTTACTCAAAATTTTTTATCATCGCGAAAGAACCCTTATTTAGGTGGAATTCTTCCTGTAATATATATAGGTTTTATTAGCTTCTTTTTTAATAAATTGATGGCCAGTAATGATCATTTTTCTACATGGGTCATGATAATGGCTGCTTTATGCGGACTATTAAGTATATGGATTTCAGGAAGAGAACGCTTTAAAAAGAAAAGACAAAGAGAATTAGATCGAATTGAGTTACAGAACCTTTAAAATATCTGTAGTGTAGAGAATAAAAGAAGCTAAGGATTTAATCCTTAGCTTCTTTTATTCCGATAAAATTCATTATGGTAACTAATCTTGTATGATAATTTCAAATATATATTTTAATTACCTTTTTATGAAATATATAACAAAAATGTAGGTTTGTTTGTTAGAATAGATACTTTTAGAGGAGGTGATAGCATGGCTATCTATTTTAATGGTATCGTTCTGAATAGTTTTATAGTTTTATATTGTCTTATTGCGTTGGTCATGAAAGTAAAGTTTAAGAAAAGTTATACGTATCTTTTCTGTTTCACAGTCATGTATATATATATGCAATGTGATCAATCTTACTCAATTTCCTATTTATATAGATGATGATCAACGTAAAGCCTTTGGTGGTCAAAATGTTTGGAGAGACATGAACTTGATTCCACTAAAACATGGTTTTTCTATGACAAGTTTTTATAATATTTTAATGACTATCCCGTTAGGCTTTGGATTGCCTTTTATAGTAAAAGTATCCCTAAAAAAAGTAATGTACATAGGGTTAGTTGCCGGTTTACTGTTTGAAATGGGACAATTGTTAACAGCATTATACGCAGGATATACGTTTAGATTTGTTGATGTTGATGATGTCATTTTCAACTTCTTAGGGACATTAATAGGATATTTAATATTGTTCAAGTTATTTAAAGCTATCGTTGAATCTTTTATAACTAAATTTAGTCTAAAATCTAATTCAATGATAAACCATATCCGTAATACATAGTAAACAAAGAATCTTGATAAAAGATTCTTTGTTTATTTCCGATAATACCTGTTATGTTAACTGAAAATATATGAGTATACATCTTATAAAAGGTTATTTATGGTACTATTTTCTATACAAAGGGAGGGGTTGTTTTGGAGAAGCCTGTTATACTAATCGGACCTATTTGTTCAGGAAAAACGACTGTGGCAGAAATAATAGCTAATAAGCTAGATACTCCTCAATGCTCAATTGATGATGTACGTTTTGATTATTATAAAGAAATAGGATTTAGTAAAGAACAGCAAGAGAGAATACGACAAACAGATGGTTTTAAAGGTGTATATACTTACTGGAAGCCGTTTGAAGTTCATGCGGTGAAACGAGTATTAGAAGACTACCCAAACTATATACATGATTTCGGGGCTGGGCATTCTGTTTATGAAGATAAATCTTTATTACAAGAAGCACAGGTTATTCTAGAGAAACACGAAAACATCTTTCTATTGCTTCCAAGTTCAGACATAAATGAATCTATAAATACTTTAACAGAAAGACTAAGTAAAATTACAGATGACAAAAGTGTGTTTGAACTAAATGAACACTTCATTAGACATAAATCAAATAGCATATTGTCTAAGCATATAATTTATACAAATGGGAAATCTGCCGAGGAAGTTGCTCAACAAATAATTGATAGCATTAATTAATATGTGTATGTACATATTCAAGCAAAGGGAACAAGTCTAGAAAATTGTTATTCTAGACTTGTTCTTTTTGATTCCTACAACGCACATTATGTGAACTAAGAAAATATATGATATTAAAAGATACCTTATGGTACAATAAGGAAATATATTAATATTTTGTTATTTTTCATTGTGAAAAAAGGAGGAATTTCAATGGGAAAGGTATTATTCTTTAATTTTCCTGGAGAAGGCCATGTTAATCCCACCATTGCACTCGTAGAAGAGCTAGTGAAAAAGGGAGAAGACGTGGTCTATTACTGTGTGGAAGAATATAAAAACAGAATTGAAAAAACAGGTGCTTTATTTCGACCTTATGAAAATTTTGTACGCAATATAGATCCAATGAAAAGGATGACGGAAAAAATAGATCCTCTCGAAATGTTGCTATTTATGGGACGGTCAATGGATAAGATTATAGAGGATGTTTTAAACGAAATAAGCGAAGAGAAATACGACTATGTTATTTATGATAATAATTTCGCCGCAGGATGGATTATTGCTGATGTACTAGGAATACCTAAAATATCTTCTTGTACAACATTTGCCATTAATAAGGATATCTTTTCAGCCCTTATAAAGAGCAGAGGAGAAATAGATAAAACCTCCCCAAGGTATCGAGAAATTGAAGAAATATCGACAAAATGGAAGCATAAATATGGAGTAATTCTCAGTGATAGTCAAAACTTGATGTCTTGTCCTGGGGATATCACGATTGTATTTACCTCTAAGTTATATCAACCCCATGCTGATAAATTTGATGAGTCTTTCATCTTTGTTGGTCCTTCTATTGCGCCACGGAAAGATGTAGAAACTCTTCCTTTAAAAAGTATCCCTAGTAATAGGCTCATCTTTATCTCAATGGGCATGGTATTTAATCAGCAACCTGAGTTATATACTACCTGTTTTAAAGCATTCCAAGAAAGTAAAGCTACAGTTGTATTATCAGTAGGAAAACAGACTGATATTCGCCAGTTTAAAGATATTCCACCTAATTTCATCGTGCGTAATTATGTACCACAATTAGAAATACTACAACAAGCAGATGTTTTTATTACTCATGGTGGAATGAATAGTTCGAGTGAAGGGCTTTATTTTGGTGTTCCTCTCATTGTTATCCCTGTTATGGGGGATCAACCAATAGTGGCTAATCGAATTGAAGAATTAGGAGCTGGTTTACAACTTAATCGTCAAGAACTGGATGCTATTACATTACGAAATACAACCGAACAAGTACTATCAAACTCTTCATTTAAAGAAAAAAGCTTGGAAATTGGAAAATCTTTAAGGGATTCTGGAGGATACAAAAAGGCAGTAGAAGCTATTTTAAAATTTAAAGAGGATGCTAAAATAGAGGATCTTATTTAATTTTATCTGATTTTTAATCTTAACATTTAAATCAGTCTAGAAATAAAAAATTAATGAAGATAGAAAAGAAGTCTCAATGGGAGACTTCTTTTTACTGTTGCCTAGAAAGTACAAGATGTTAACTAAATCTATATATCGCATTCATTTTTAAGGATAAAATCTAAGAATAATAGTTGACTTAGGCAAGTGTTGAGGTTAGAATTGGTAAATAATTACGTATGTAATAATTTATTAGACTTTGAAGAGGTGTGAATATGATCAATGTACAGAGTGAGTGTGGTCTTGAGTTCCGAAAATTCAACCGGTTTTATACAGATGTTTTAGGCTTTTTAAATGAACATATCTATGACAGCCCTTTTTCTTTAACAGAAACTCGTATTTTATTTGAAATTTATAACACTAGCAATTGTATGGCTAAAAACATTCAGGAAAAGTTGGATTTAGATGGTGGTTATGTAAGTAGAATTATCAAAAAATTCGAAAAAGAAAAGATGGTTTATAAACAAAAGTGTAAAGAAGATGGACGTAATCATTTTTTGTATGTAACAGAGCATGGGGAATTAATTTATAAAGAGTTGGAAAAGAAGGCGAACCAGCAGGTGGAATATATTCTTAAAAATTTAGATTATACCCAACAACAAAAGCTTGTAGCCTCAATGAATACCATACAAGAAATTCTTTCGACGTCATTTAAAGAAAAAGACGAAGAAGCTATTTCTGTTAGAAGCTATTATACTTCTGATGATATTAACAACATGATTGAACAACAATGGTTATTTTATAATCAAGTACATAAATGGGATAACAGCTTTTTAGCATATCTTCAGGAGACCTTTACTGCTGATATAGAAAGAATCTGGATAGCAGAAATAAATCGAGAGTTTGCAGGCTGTATTGGCTTAGTGAATGATGGCAATAAGGTAGGACAGTTAAGGTGGTTCTTAGTAAATCCGTCATTTCACAAAAAAGGAATAGGGAGTCAACTTATTAACTCTCTAGTTCAATACTGTAAAGAACTTGATTATGAGCGCCTTTTTCTTTGGACCGTTAGTGATATGGTGACAGCTAGACCACTATATAAAAAGTTTGGGTTTGAAATAATGGAAGTTCAAGAGAAAAAATCCTTATGGGGAGCTACTTTAATAGAAGAACGCTGGGATTTAGAGCTAAGAAAAAAATAATCACTTTTAGTTGAGGGGAATATATGAAAAGAACATTTCATTACGCTTGGATTATTGTTTTTGTTACATTTTTGACCTTTTTAGCCGTTCAAGGTGTTCGTCTTTCATTTGGAGCTTTTGTTGAGCCTTGGGAAACAGATTTCTCAATGGATAGAGGAACCATTTCTCTTATTTCAACATTGAGTTTTATTACTTATGGGCTGTCTCAACCACTCGTTGGAAGGCTTGTAGATAAATTAGGTGCTCGGCTCATTTTATCTTTTAGCACTTTTCTAGTAGGGATAAGTATTTTTCTCACCTCTTTTGTAACTCATCCTTGGCAATTATTCTTTCTTTACGGAATTATGGTTTCTCTCGGCGTGGGAGGAGCCTCCAATGTAGCCGCAACAGTGGTTGTGACCAATTGGTTTAACGAAAAACGTGGACTTGCGTTTGGAATTATGGAAGCTGGTTTTGGTGCTGGACAAATGCTTCTTGTCCCAGGATCGCTCATGTTAATTCATTGGCTTAACTGGAAAATGACTGTTGTTATATTAGGCGCCTTTTTAGTGCTTATTGTCTTTCCTATCGTCCTTTTATTTTTACGGAATCATCCTAAAGAGAAAGGTTTAGTTCCTATTGGGGGTGAAATCGTAGAAGAAAGTACAGTCGAAAAAAAAGCTTTAAACACAAGCTCTTCAATATGGAATGTCTTTCTAAAAAGAGAGTTTTGGTTTTTAATCTTACCTTTTGCTATCTGTGGTTTCACTACTACAGGGTTAATGGATACGCATCTTATTCCTTTTTCACATGATCACGGATTTTCAACAAGTGTTACTAGTGCTGCCGTAAGTATACTTGCTGGGTTTAATATTATAGGTATCTTACTATCTGGTGTTGTGGCTGATCGCTGGAGTAGTCGCAAAATGTTATTCCTTTTATATGGAATGAGGGCGATATCTATTTGTATTATCTTATATAGTCATAATTCTGCATTATTGCTTGTTTTTGCAGTATTATTTGGATTAGTTGACTTTGCAACTGTAGCTCCAACTCAATTACTAGCTACCCAATATTTTAAAGAATACTCCATTGGTTTTATTTTAGGGTGGTTATTCCTTAGCCATCAAATAGGATCGGCATTGGGCGCTTATTTACCAGGTTTATTTTATAACGAAACAGGTAGTTATAATATTTCTTTTTATCTTTCAATTATAATCTTAGCAGGAGCAGCCATTTTAAACTTGTTACTGCCTGAACCTCATAAGGTTATGCAAAAGGAAAAAATAGATACTTACGAACAATTACAAGGTTAATAAAAAAGGTAAGCCTTAATTAAAGGCTTACTTTTTTATTTATTATGACTACCTATAATATGGATTACGTTAACTAAGAATGAATAGCGTATACAGGTTAAAAACAGAAAAACTCCTGTGACCTGTTCAGGAGTTTTTCTGCTACATTTATTTAACCAAAGGACTGAAGCCTCACGGCGTCTTGAGTAGTTTGTTCAAGTTACCAATAACTTATGTATAATTTATACAACTCCATATTATGGTGAAATTCAGTTAGAGAGGTGTTGTATATGAAAAAGTAATCTTTGATATTTCATTTTTATTACTTTTAATAGGCGTTTATCCTTCTTTTAGGTTTAATATTAATTTTATAGAGAAACCAATTATCAATCCAGGAATAACCCACAACATTGGAAACCAGACCGCCCCCAACAATACCCCAAAAACTTTTGTTTGGGCTGAATATATAGTTCCGACAGTAACAAAGAATGCTGAGCTAACGAAGGGCAGCTAGGAATAAGGCTGTTTTCCTCCTCCTGCATCTTTAAAGGCATCCCACATTGCAAAGAAGTATAAACACGGATAGAACATAAGCCACTGATAATTTGCTTGTGAAACCGCACCTTCTATATTTCCAATAAAACTCAAACGGATGGCTTCATTAAAGTTTGCCATTACGTTTATTATAAGCTCTAATATAATAAATAAAATTCCTTTAAGAAGTTGACCGTTTAATATTTGGGGAAAACCAGGTAAAGCTATACTCCACAAAATACTCTCTGTTATTTTATCTTTCTTTTCCATCTCACTTACATCATTTGTCTTTTGCCAAATCTTCATGGTTTGTAGCTAGTGGAGGCTGTTCCATCCACTCATTTTCTATTAGAAGATTCATTCCATCTTCTGCCAACAATCCAATATCCATAATCATTTTCGCGTAATTAGCTACCAAATCCCTTCGTTGGGATACTGCCATTGCTTCTCCATAATACCCAATGGCTGAAGAGATTAGCGTAGATATTAAAAACATCATAAGTTTATCAGAAAAAGGTGGGGTTGTTGAATCCGTTACTTCTGAATCAAAAGTCCGTGGAATATGTAAATTATCTTCTTTTAACATCGAAGTTAGGATTTCGAAGTGACTTTGACAGACCTTTCTAGCCCTTTCCATATATTTTCGAACATCTTTAGATTGAGCTACCTGACTAAACCCTAATTCTAGTACTACTTTTGTCATTGTCTTTTGCATATTAAGATAAGTACCACTAACTTCAACTGCACTAATAGGTCTACGTTTTCCAAGCCAACCTGTTAAGAAATTTTGTTTTTTAATAAACTCGACTTTCTGGTGATTATTAAAAGTAGGGGGTTTGCTAATAATCCCTTTACTTACAAGAACACCAGTGGCTAGATCATACAATTCCACTGTTTCAGAAATAACTTGCTTAAAGTATTTTCTTTGATCTTCTCTAATGGTACAGCCTATCGCTCCAGCATATCTAGTCATGCCGTGAATAGACATTATTTGAATAAAAACAATAATATATGTATCTGTAAATAAAGCAGGTGCCTCTAGTATGACATCCTCATCTGTAAACCCCTTGGGTAGTGGATAACTTTCTTTTGTTAAAAATTCTTCTATCTTTTGAAGGTGGCGTTCCGACAATTCAAGAGCAAATTGAAGTACCTTACTTATGTCTTTATCTTGAACATTCTCAATAAAATAGCGAAGCATACAACGTGATAAGCTGTCATTAAGATACTGTGACCAAAGGTTTGCAAGTTCCGAAGAACTCACCCTGCCACTATGTGTAATATCTTCCATTTAATGACCTCCTATAAATTTATCTAAAATAGTTTCTCCTAATAAAAATATTTTATGATAAGGGTAGAACAGACTCTTTTTTCAAACAAATTAAACACTATAAAAAGAATCTTATCTGTAAGCTTTATTATTGATTTTTTTATGCTTATTCAGAAAGTTACAATTTATAAGTTGAAAAAAGCCCCTGATAAAAAAGCTTTTTAGTATACAATTTCCTATAACTGGTTTTATGTTAAGTATGTTTAACTTTCTTACATCTTGTAGTTGGATAATATATTCTTAAGACAGGACAAAAATACCTATTTTCCTGATGTTAGAATCAATAAGGTCAAAGGGATAAATTAAAGTTTTATACAATGTATCTCCAAATAATAAAAGTGTAGGTGATAAGGATCGCAACAATCGATGATTTTTTCAAATTAGATATTCGTATTGGTACTGTGGTAAAAGCCGAACCATTTCCAGAAGCAAGGAAGCCTGCAATAAAATTAGAGATAGACTTTGGGGAGCTTGGAGTAAAATGTTCTTCAGCTCAGATTACAAAACGCTATAAACCAGAACAACTGATTGGATCCCAAGTAGTTGCCGTAGTGAATTTTCCTCCTATGCGTATTGCAGGTTTTAAATCCGAGGTACTAGTCATAGGTGGAGTTCCAGAAGAGGGCGATGTAGTCCTATTAAGGCCTAGTGAGTTTGTTAAAAATGGTACACCGATTGCTTAGTAAAGTCATCAAAGAAAAATGAACTAATTTATAATTAAAATAAATAGAAAGGCACTAGTCTTGAACTAGTGCTTTTTTCTTTATGCTGTTAACTTACATTACGTTAAGTAAATAATAGAGCATCTTGTTAAATTGATTAGTTTTAACTTCAATCGAAGTTGCGGAAAATAGTCAATTTTACTGCTGTTAATTCATCACTCAAGGAAATAGCTAGTCCCTTTACAAAAACTTTCATAATGGTGTTTTACCTAGAAGTATAAAAGTTTTATAAGTCACTCTTTTTTTTCATTTTTTTTCAAGCGTTCTCCTAGCCCATCCATAATGATTTTAATAAATTCTTTTTCTGAAATACTGCAATAAGATTCAAGTGGCTTCAATACTGAATCGGGACGGATTTTTATTTCGATTATATTATGAGTACACTTTCTAATTTCCATCCACTTTTCGTCTGTTAATTGAAATGATAAATGTGCTCCCATAACATTCTCTCCAACTTTCTCTAATATGTTTGTATTAGATAGAACTTTTAAATGGTTATAAATTAGAATTTATTAATACATAATATTCCAATTTAGGTGACATAATCACTTTTATTTATATTAATGCTTTGCAAGCTGTATTTACTCTACTGACCTGAGTTCCAATTACAACTGTAGCATCTAGTTCGACACAATGTGTTACTTTGGGAATTAGTCCATTTTGAGCAAATATCTCAGCCGTTTGCAAGACCTGTTTCTGGCTAGTCTCGACAAGTAAATAACCACTGGGCGACAGCCATATTGGTGCTTCAGAAGCTACCCTTTTTTGGACATCTAGACCTTCCATCCCTCCATCGAGTGCCACCCTATTCTCATATTTACGTGCCTCCTGGGGTAACAACTCGATTGAATCTGTAGGTACGTAGGGCGCGTTTGCGACCAAGATATCGACACGGTTATGTAATGCGGATGGAAGGGGATGATAGAGGTCACCTTTATACACATTCCCCCCAAAGAAAGTAGTATTGTGACATGCACACCTTACTGAAGCTGGATCGATGTCGGTTGCATACAGCTCAATGTGGCCTATAACTTTGGCCAGCGCGGCTCCAACTGCACCCGTACCACAACACAAGTCAACTATGATGGATCCTGGAGTAGTAAGAGAAGCTGCCTGTTGAACAAGAAACTCAGTGCGCCGACGTGGTACGAAGACTCCCTGTTCCACTTTTATTCGCATACCGCAGAAATCTGCCCAACCAACAACGTACTCAAGGGGAAGACCAGTTGCTCGCCGTTCCACCATGCCGATGAGTGTGTCCAATGTCTGGGCCTCTGAAATAAGTAATCGAGCCTCATCTTCTGCAAAAACACAACCGGCAGTTCTAAGCTTGTTTATTATAATTTCTTCTGTTTTCTTGTCTATATAATTATGAATCTGTTTCTCCATTCATTTCACCATTCCAAATACCTTATTGAAGTTATGTTCATTGATAACTAATTCCTTGGAATTTAGAGGAATCCTTCTTCAACCGTTCTTTAATTACATAAGCAAGGTGTATATTATATAGCAGTTAAGTTAGGTAGGAGGACATTCTTGAGAGTATCTTCCTACCGTAACTAGTAAAGAGGATTGCATATAATGGAAGCTGCAGAAACTTAAAAAGCCTATACTTTCTTAATTATAATCCATGAAATCTAGCAATAAAGTTCATTAAATTAAACTTTTGGCAATGTATGACTAAGTCCTTTACCAATAAGGTTGGCTGAAACTGGTTTCTTTCCTATTTCCCTAGCCCATATCGATAATTGTCCAATATGGTGTATTTCGTGAGCAATCATATGACGCATAACTTCTCCCCAAGTATCAGTTGCTATACTTCCGTCTGGTTGTGGGTCATAAAGAATATTATTTTCCTTTTCTGCATTCCAACCCCTAACAAACTCTCTTACCTCAAACTGAAAGTTTGTATCTAGCTGGCGAACTTTTTCTAAGCTTTGATATTCCTCAAAACTCTCCTGAAAATCATCCTTTCCCTGAAGAACGCGAACCCAACTCCACTCTACATCAACAATGTGAAAGAGAGTATGTAATATTCCTCCTACTCCCCCTGTTCGTTTCCGAAGCAATTCCTCTAGTGGAATATTCTCACACCATTGATACCACTCTTCTCTAACCAACCAGTTATAATGAAACATAGTTTGCAAACTAATTCCTCCGTTTACTGTATTTTTCACTTTGTCTCTTTTTTAATGGGGTTATTAATTAGTTCGACAAATATTTATAGATACCTATCTCATTGGAATAGGGCAAGGTAATACATAGGGTCGTATAGGCTGTTTTATTCCTAGAAACTCCATTATGGTAACTACAAATGTATACCATATATAGCGCTCCTCGAAGAATTATTATGATAGAATGGAATAAAAAGGTAGTTAATTAAGGGGATGTCTTTTTGATTGCAGTAAGTTCATGTTTAGCAGGAATAGAGTGTAGATATAACGGATCGCATAGTTTAGTGGGGAAGATTAAGGAATTAGTCGAGCAAGACAGAGCATTATTAATATGCCCTGAACTCTTAGGAGGCTTTTCAACTCCACGTGAATCAGCAGAAATTGTAGGGGGTACTGGAGAAGATGTATTAGATGGAAATGCTAAGGTAATAGAAAAGTCTGGAAACGACGTAACAAAATTATATATAGAAGGAGCCTATAAAGCATTAAACACTATTCAAGAGGCCAATGTTAGGTATGTTGTATTAAAAGAAAGTAGTCCTTCTTGTGGAAGTACTATGATTTATAATGGAGAATTTTCTAATACAAAGATAGCTGGTCAAGGAGTTACAACTGCTTTATTTAAGAGGGCTGGAATGCAGGTGATTTCTGAAAAACAGTTTTTAGATACTAACTTCTTTTAAGTTCGGGTAAGGTACATCATAATAACTAGATTTGTAAATAGTATACAATTAAGATAAAAAGCAAGCAGAGGAGGATACGTATATCAGAGAGTATTTCTTAAAGACTGAAAGGTTAGGCTTTTCTATTTGGAATAGCAATGATATAAAATATGCAAATTCTCTTTGGGGAGATGAAAATGTAACGAAATTCATTGTTGCAAATGGAAAAATGTCTGTAAATCAAATACAGGATAGACTCAATAAAGAAATAGAAATATATCTTCAGGATAATATTCAGTATTGGCCTGTCTTTTTACTTCAGACAAATGAACATGTGGGTTGTTGTGGCGTACGTCCTTATAATACTCAAGATAAAACTCTTGAGTTCGGAATACATTTAAAGCCTCTCTATTGGGGACAAGGAATAGCTCAAGAAGCATCTCAAGCAGTCATAGGTTATTCTTTTAATAACATTGGGGTAAATAGTTTATTCGCTGGACATAATCCTAAAAATAAAGACTCTGCAAGATTACTTAAAAAACTAGGATTTAAGTATACACATGACGAGTTTTATAAGCCAACTGGGTTACAACATCCTTCTTATTTACTTACTAAAGAAGATTATAGCAGCAGCTAATTTTATATTATTTCCGATAATTGGTTTTGTGTTAAGTAAGTAAGGTTAAAAGGTATTTACTAAAGGTAAAGAAAAAGCCTAGTACAATGTATTAGGCTGCTTTTTATATGTATTTCCACTTCCTTCATTTACCTTCAAAGGGTTTTATATGAATATATATAGCTTAATAAGTATCTTTTTGGTATAGTTTTACCTGATATATATAACAAAAGATATTGGTTTAGGAATGAGGCATTAAGATGGCAGAAAGAAAATCACCAAAAGAGAAATTTTTATTTGGTTGCTTAGGATTAATACTTATTGTTGTATTGATTGTTGCTTATTTAATTTACTACTTCTCCTTTTCTATGAATCATCTTCCAGAAGGTAAATTAATAAAAAAAGAGGACTCACCAAATAATACATATACAATAAAGCTTTACAGAGCTAATGGTGGAGCTACTACTAGTTATACTCTTAGAGGAGAAGTGATTAACAATAAAAATAAGGAATCGAAAAATATTTACTGGGCATATGACAAAGAAAAAGACACAGTATCGTGGAAAAATAACCGTACAGTAACTATAAACGGTCATACATTGGATGTTGAGAAAGACAAGTATGATTTTAGAAGAGAATAAATATAAGTAAAGCAAGCTTGCGTCGAAGAAGCTTGCTTTTATTTGTAAAAAAATGCTATAACTTTAAAGGAAATTATAAATTGAGTTTGATAACTTATTAAGTTAATTACACTCTTGTAGAATATTAAACATATTTCGTATAATGAAGTAAATATATAAACTATCTTATAAAAATTAAAGTTGTATCATTTACTCTAATTGACGACAAATAGGAAATTTTTCTACAATGTGTGTAACAGTTAACACCATTTTTAATGAAATGCGTTAACTGTTACTCTTGTTAATAATATTAAATTAAATTCACTTAAAAATCTATATACCTTTTAATCTCGTATTATTTTCTATAAGATTATACAATTTATATTTAGAGAGAGAATAACTCTAATTTTAATCAATATTTCCACTCTGAATTCAGTCGATTCTCAATGCTTTCTTCTCTAGGACAGACTTTACTATGACCTATTTCATTACTATACCAATTAATTTTATGGTCAATCATTGCTTGATAAGACATCAATTGATTTATGTTTGACTGTATATATTCACTTTGATTTTTAAGCATTAATATGCGTTGTTCAATTGTTTCATCACCCTGCATTACGAGGGCCACAAATTCCTTTAGATCAGCAATAGTCATACCCGTAGCTCGAAAACAGCAAATATATTTAAGCCATTCAATATCTTTGGTTTCATAAATACGTCTGCCACTTTCATTTCGCTTAATAATTGGAGTAATACCTTCCTTTTCGTAATAGCGCAAAGTATGAATTGATAAGCCTGTTTGGTCTGATACTTGACTAATTGTGTAGCTCATAGTTAATACCTCCTGGCTCTTTATTATTTATTCTATCATTACCCGGAAGGTACGATCGGTTTAAAATGGTTGGCTTTTTCAAATTTTCAAATCAGTATAGAGTCAATTAACTATTAAATTTCTTGCAATTAAAGGCCCACTTACAAAAAAGTGAGCCACAAATATCAATATCCTTTTTATTATATTTCTTGTTTAGTTGGTCTTACAATTATTTCATTGACAGCTATATTATCTGGTTGAGAAATTGCATATAAAATCGAATTAGCGATAGCCTCTGCAGGAAGTCCAAATTCCATAATTTGTTCTTCAATACCTTTTTTAATTTCTTGATTAGAAATGTAATTGACCAATTCTGTATCTACTGCTCCAGGTGAAATAATTGTTGTACGAACATTATTTTCTACTTCTTCTTGCCTTAACCCTTCAGTAATAGCCCTTACAGCAAATTTTGTACCTGAATATACAGCACTTGATGGAAAAGCTATGTGCCCTGCCACAGAAGAAACATTAATAATATGTCCTTGCTTTCTTGTTCTCATATAAGGAAGAACTGCAGCAATTCCATAAAGGACGCCTTTAATATTTACATCAATCATTTGTTCCCATTCTGTCACTCTTTTTTCATATAAATAAGAAAGTGGCATGAAACCAGCATTGTTGACCAAAACATCAATTTTCCCAAAGGTATCTAAGGTAAAGCTTGCAAGTTCTTCTACTTCTTGTTGAGAAGCAACATCCGTTACTTTATATTCAACTGTACCACCTTGTTTTTCAATTTCTGACTTGAGTTTTTGTAATCTTTCCTCGCGTCTTGCTGATAGTACAACTTTAGCTCCTTTATTAGCAAGTACTTTAGCAGTTGCTTCACCGATTCCACTTGATGCTCCAGTTAAAATAACTACCTTCTCTTCAACATTTAACATGTCTGATCAACCCTTTCTATTCTTAAGATGTTTCTAAGTATAATACCTAGAGCACGCTCTAGCTCAAGAGTTTTATAAAAAAATTTAGTTGCCCTAAAAAATAAAATTGTCCCAAAAGGTACGAGTTTTGGAACAAATAATAAAATGTGTGCTTTTTTAACGTTGCTCAGCAATTGGGTAAGGGAGGTAATCAGATGGTTCATCTCGAAATTGTAAGTTATGCCAGAACAACATGCCTCAAATGAATATTGACCAAAGGGATTATCTATTAAAAGGGATAAGATTGGAGGGAATAGAAAATGGATGTAAGGACACTTTTGTTACAACAATGGGCAAGCTGCTTAGATAAAGAAGACTGGTTTCCACCACTTGAAAAAGTACTAGAGAATATTACTTTGGAACAGGCAATTTGGAAACCAGTTGAAGGGGCACATTCCATTTGGGAATTAGTTTGTCATTTACTTTTCTATGAAAAGAGAATTCTGTTACGCTTTCTAGGTGAAACAGCAAATGAACCAAAGGCAGAAAATAATGACGCTACATATCGATTACCAACTGAGACGGTTCAAAATTGGAAGGAAACAAAACAAGAATACTTTTCTGTTCATCGTGAACTTGAAAAAATACTAGCAAAATCAAAACTAGAAGATTTGTATAGACCGATTCCTGATGACAATCCATTAGTGCTTGAACTGAAGAGTTTAGTAATGCACGACGCATATCATATTGGGCAAATTGTATTCCTTAGTAAAATGCAAGGAGCTTGGGCAGGGAAACGCAGCTTTTAAAAAGTTTTATTAGCTTTACAGTTATTCCACTATAGAGCACTATTCCGAAGTGAGGATAAAAGTCCAATTTCTTAATTTTAATATTGAGAAATTGGACTTTTTATATTTATTTATAGTGCAAAATATCGCTTGAAAAAGGTGCAAAATAACTCCTAAAGTGACAATTTATTCTATAAAATAAACCTTGTTGAACGTATAAAAAGTAATTCACCTTTTTATACGTTATGTCATATAGTTAGACTATGAATACGATATGTAAGTTTACATAAATTTGATTATCGAAAAAACAAAAAAAGCCCTAGAAATCCGTGGATTCTTGGGGCTTTCTTTGTACTTAGGTTGCGCTCTCGATGCGAATTTTTTAGTTGTCTTTCTTTAACTAAAGCACCCGTTACTTTAAAGAGATATTTTTATTTAATCAACCTGATCCGTTAGTAAACTAACTCGTTATAAGCAAAAAACCAACAAGGATAGCCCAAATTGATAATAATAAAACAAATCCACCTAAGCTTTCTGTACCAAACAAGATATCAAGTATTCCTAGAATTAAAAAAAATACTTTTTTGGATGTTTTAGTTTCATCTTTTTTAAACTCTTTGTACGCGTAAACTAATAAGGATATAAGAGAAACCAAACCTATTAAAAAGAGAAGACCTCCAAAGAACACTAACACAAACAAGCTTCCTTTCGTTCATTTCTTAAACTAACTTACCCTGTTAGTTTAAGAGGGAGAATTTTTTATTGTAAATAAACTTATTTTCCTTTTTGAAAAACCTTTTTTAAAATCATAGAAGCAATAAACAATACTACAAAACCAAGTATCAACCTAACTAAATGCGTAATAAACCAATTGTCCAATATATATAAATTGTCAGTTAATTTCAAAACAACTAACATGACAATAACGCCAAAAATATAATCTTTTTTCATATTTTATCCTCTTTTCCAGAATATTCACTGGTAGCATAATGATATCCTAACAGATAATAGCTCTTAAATATTCAGGAAATACTTGGAGTTTATTTTTAACTAATCCATCCTATTAGCCAAAGAGGAAAAATGTATACTGCATGCAAATCTAGTTTACATAAGACTATTTTCCGGTACACATCACAAAAAAGAACCCTTATTATAAGGGTTCTCAGAAGATTTTTTATTGGATATGCATCTTTTTATCCTTTTTTAGACCTTAAGATTTAAAATACTCCCTGTAATATGAACCATTTTCAATTTCAATCTCATATCTAAGTCTGGTTTGTCTTTTATAAAATTCATTGGATAAATTGTTAAATTCCCCTTCTGTAATATCGCCATTTATTAAATCCTTAAATAACCTATCTAGATGTTGGGTTACTTCTTGAAGCTCTCTTTCTTTCAATAGAATTCACCTTTCCATATTAGATAGCGTACATATAAAAATTACGCTTACTCGGTAGTTAATAAATATTTATTCTCAAGAAGGGGTCTTATCGGTACTTATGAGAAACTCTTCTACATGCTTTTAGGAAATCTTTTTCATCTAATTTTTAGAGTAATAGTCTAGACGATTTATCACTTCATTTTATTTTACGTTTCTTATGAACAATGGGAACTATTAAATTGTAACTAAAGATACATTAGTATCATTGAAATAAACAACCTCTGTAAGAACTTTACATCCAGAAGTATTTTTATAAACTTCTCTTGCTTCCATTTCGGCCTCAAATTCAAGCATTGTAATATTGTTTGAATTTGAATAGACGGTGATTACCCACATAAAAATATCACCTCTTTTTCATCTAATTTTCCTTTATTAAGAAATATTTTCTTCTTTTTTCGTTGATAATAAATCATTTGTTTTTCTCTTCTTTATGACAAAGAAAGAACCAACCACAAATATAGCAATGAGTAGTGTTAAAAAGAACTGTGTACGTAAAGAATCAATAAATACCATTGCAATAAAAATACTAGTTATGGCAATAATCGTGCCATATGTTAAGTAAGGAAATAGCCACATTCTTATTTTGATTGCTTCAGGCTGCTCTTTTTCATATTTTTTTCGCATGCGCAATTGCGAAAAGGCGATTACTAGATAAACAAGAAGCGCTACTCCTCCAGAGGCATTGACTAAAAACAAAAAGATCTTATCTGGAGAAAGATAATTGAACCCAACGCTGATGTAAGAAATAGCTGTGCAACCTATGATTGCATTAAATGGAATGCCCTTTTTATTTACCTTTAAAAACATACGAGGGGCATCGCCTTTTTGAGCCATCGAAAATAACATACGTGAACTTGTGTAAAGACCTGAATTTAAGCAAGAAAGCACTGCTGTTAACACGATAAAATTCATTATTTGGGCTGCAGCTGGTATATTGACAAGCTCTAGGATTGATACAAAAGGACTTTTCATCAAACTAGAAGAATCCCATGGCAGAACTGTCACAAGTACCAAAATCGAGCCAAGATAGAAAATTAAAATACGATAAATAACTGTGTTTGTTGCAATTGTAATAGCTTTCTCTGGATGAGATGATTCTCCAGCAGCTGTAGCTACAATTTCGGTTCCCATAAATGAGAACATAACGATAGCCACTCCTAAAAAGACAGAACTTATTCCATTAGGAAGGAACCCGCCTCTATGTAAAAGGTTTGAAGTACCAGGTGATTCTATTCCTGGTATGAAGCCACATATAATAGCTCCCCCGAGAATTAAAAAGAGCCCAAGACTCACCACTTTAATCAAAGAAAACCAATACTCAAACTCGCCAAACGACTTAACGGAATATAGATTGGTTAGGGTTAATAAAAAAGTAAGGATCAGGCTGACAGACCACGAAGGTAAAGAAGGAAACCAATATTGAATAATTGTTGAACCTGCTATCGCTTCAACTGCAATGACAATAACCCAGAAAAACCAGTATAACCAGCCAATGGTATAACCAGCCCATGGACCGAGTGCTTCCCGAGCATAGGTGGCAAAAGAACCACTGGATGGATTAGCAGTGGACATTTCTCCTAGCATTCGCATTACTAAAATGACAAGTAATCCTGCAAAAGCATATGAGAAGATAGATCCGGGACCTGCCGCGTTAATTAACGATCCACTTCCAACAAATAATCCAGCACCAATAATTCCTCCGAGAGAAATCATTGTAATATGCCTAATTTTTAATTCTTTCTTTAATTCAGGTTGTTGATGGTTCATTTTTTTAATCCTCCTTTATAAAAAGTAATTAAGGAAATTCAACTCTATTAAACAAAGACATATAGATAATGAAAACCTTTTCAAAATATGAAGCCTAGGAGCAAATAATTTTACACACCTCCTTAATTTCCTTTATCTAATTAAAAAAATATATCCTACAAAGAAATAAAAATATTCTATAAAATAATAACTTTTAGAATTATATGATAGTTTATTTTGTACATTTTTGTCTATAATTTTCGTGAAACGAAAATATAACTAAACATTTTTGTTTATATTGCAGTCTAATTATATTAAGGGTTTTATAAAAAGGAAACTATGTTGTTAGGCTTTCTTACATGCAAATAACTTGAGTTTCAACGCAATAAAGATTGATATACACTTTATCGATTCCTTGAAAACTTATTTCTTAGCTTAAAATGTTGTTGTGCTTCTTCTTCTAAGTAAGCTGTTAGTAACAGGTCCGAGGCTTGGTTACATTATAAACAATGAATACCTCTCATTCTCCTTCTCAATAAGATAAATATATTCAAAAAAATATGACCGGATATATGACCCTGTATTTCAGAAGAGAATTAAAGTGTTATAAAATAACTTAATCAAATCGACAAAATTGTTTAATTTATATTATTTTTTTTATTTATTTGAACAATTTTGTTAAAAAAGTAGTGTACAAAAATGTAAGAATATGATTATAATATGTCATACCAAGTTTGAATATTAATTATGTTTAAAATTTTCTAATAATTAAAAGGGGCGAATAATATGATTACAACAACTAACAAGGGTATTAAAGAATATAAGCATGAGCCATTCACAGATTTTACACTTGAAGAAAATAACAATGAATTTAAAAAAGCATTAGAAGTTGTTCAAGCAGAACTAGGAAAAGATTATCCACTTGTTATTGGGGGAGAAGCTATTACAACGACTGAAAAAATTGTATCCATTAACCCAGCCAATAAAGAAGAAGTGATTGGCCGAGTTTCTAAAGCAGATCAAGAATTAGCTGAGAAGGCTATGCAAGTAGCACTTTCTACATTCAATACGTGGAAAAAAGAAGACCCAGAAGTACGTGCAGACATTTTGTTCCGTGCAGCAGATATCATCCGTCGTCGTAAACATGAATTCTCAGGGTACCTAGTTAAAGAAGCTGGTAAGCCATGGAAAGAAGCTGATGCAGATACAGCAGAAGCTATTGATTTTCTTGAATTCTACGCTCGTCAAATGGTGCAGTTAAAAGATGGAGCGCCAGTACAAAGCCGTGAAGGAGAAGTAAATAAATTTAATTACATCCCACTTGGTGTAGGTGTCATTATTTCACCATTTAACTTCCCATTAGCTATTATGGCAGGCACAGCTGCTGCTGCGATTGTAGCTGGAAACACTATTCTTTTAAAACCAGCAAACAATACACCAGTCATTGCAGCAAAATTTGTGGAAGTAATGAAGGAAGCAGGACTTACTGAAGGTGTTCTTAACTATGTTCCTGGTAGTGGCGCAGAGATCGGTGATTATCTTGTTGACCATCCTAAAACACGTTTTGTTTCCTTTACTGGCTCCCGTGAAGTAGGTTGTCGTATTTACGAACGCGCTGCAAAAGTACAACCAGGTCAGATTTGGTTAAAACGTGTTATTGCTGAAATGGGTGGAAAAGACACGGTCGTTGTCGATAAAGATGCAGATTTAGATGTAGCAGCATCCTCCATTGTATATTCTGCATTTGGATTCTCAGGACAGAAATGTTCAGCTGGTTCCCGTGCAGTAGTACATCAAGATGTATATGAGGAAGTACTTGAAAAAGCAGTTACATTAACAAAAACATTAACGATGGGTGACCCAACAGATGTGGATACGTATATGGGGCCTGTTATTGATCAAGCTTCTTATAATAAAATCACAAAATATATCGAAATTGGCAAAGAGGAAGGCAGATTAATGGCTGGTGGAGAAGCAGACGACTCAAAAGGATATTTTATTCAACCAACCATCTTCGCAGATATCGACGAAAAAGCACGCTTAATGCAAGAAGAAATCTTTGGACCAGTTGTAGCTTTCTGTAAAGCTCGTGATTTTGATCATATGATGGAAATAGCAAATAACACAGATTACGGATTAACAGGTGCATTACTTTCTAACACTCCTGATCATATTGAACGAGCAAAAGAAGAGTTCCATGTAGGAAACCTTTATTTCAACCGTGGTTGTACTGGGGCAATTGTTGGGTATCATCCATTTGGTGGGTTCAACATGTCTGGAACAGATTCAAAAGCAGGGGGTCCTGATTATTTGATTCTACACATGCAGGCAAAAACAACGAGCGAAACACTTTAAAAAAAAGATGGGGCAACTTTTTTTAGCTGCCCCATTTAAAAAATGATAACAAGGGTGCATATATTTAGGGGGAAATATTCATGTTGGCAGAGGTTTCAAAAAACGTTTTTCTTCACGCTTCCCAAAACAAGGTGTTAAATAAGGCTGCAAAAAAATGGGGTCTTCGATTCGGAGCTGCGCAAGTTGTGGCAGGGGATACGATTGAGAGTGCCATTAAAAAAGTTCAAGAGTTAAACGAAAAAGGGTTGATTTGTACACTAGATCATCTAGGGGAATTCGTTTTAAGTAGAGAAGAAGCGATAGAGGCAACACAATATAATGTACGAACATTAGAAGCTATGGGTAGAGCTGGAGTCAATAGTAATTTATCGGTTAAAATGACTCAACTCGGTCTAGATATTGATCCAAGTTTTTGTATGGAAAATATGAGACGAATTCTTGAGACAGCCACAAAATATAACAATTTTGTACGAATTGACATGGAAGATCACGCACATTGTCAAATCACATTAGATATCCTGAGAGAATTACGTCAAACGTATGATAATGTGGGAACAGTAATTCAGGCCTATCTATTTCGAGCTGAACAGGATGTGAAAGAATTAAAAGGGATTCCCCTACGCTTAGTAAAAGGGGCTTATCAAGAATCTCCTTCTGTAGCTTTTCAAGAAAAAGAAGAGGTAGATAAAAATTATATGAGAATTATCGAAGAGCATTTGTTGAGTGGGAGCTATACGGCAATTGCATCTCATGATCATCATATCATTGCTAAAGTAAAAGACTTTGCCCAAAAACATCATATTCCACGTGATCAATTTGAATTTCAAATGTTATATGGATTCAGGACAGACATGCAACTAAGTTTAGCTAAAGAAGGATATACAATGCGTGTATATATTCCGTTCGGTAATGATTGGTTTGGTTATTTTATGCGTCGCTTAGCAGAAAGGCCACAAAATGTAGCTTTTGCGCTTAAAGGATTCTTTTCTAAATAATTGGTGAGTTTCTCCCCTTCTACAGAAAACATTCATTGAAACAACGTTTACTATTATAAATTGTAGGAAGTACATTATAGTATAATGTGCTATTTTATAAAGGGAAAAATAAAGACTATATGACAATATTCTTGCTATAAAGGTTATGTAATCAGTATAAAAATCCTTTTATACAAAGGTTATTTTGTTAACGGTCTCTAACATAATGTTATATATATTGATAGAAATAATAAGGAAATGCAGCTTTAAGGCACTTCATAAGGAATGATTTTCTCCCCTTCAAATATAGTATAATCTCTACTTTGCTTAAGTTGATGATATATTATATTTGAAGGGTTTTTCTTTGAATAAAAAGAAAAAACCATTTAGCAATGAAATAGGATTTTAAATATATGATGCATTCTTTAAGTAGTAATAAATTGGACAAAATTAGTAATGGGGAGATTTTATTATGTTCAAATTAGGCCCAATTGACTTAGATAATTCTTTTATTGTAGTTAACCCATATACACCTTTAATAGATATAAAACAAAGTTTTGTAGATTATAAATTTGTTGTAGTGTCAGGGAGAACACACCACATTATTGCAAATAATGAGTGCAACCTTATACCTATAGATAATGATTCAATGCCTGTAGGTAAATGGATTGAGAAGGTAAAATGGATTCCTTCTCCTATTCACACAATAACTGAACTTTACGCGTCACAACTAGATTGGAGCCGACCTATTCTAGTTAAAGATTATGAAAAAGAAGACGTTATGGGGATACTGACTGCTAACCAATGGATTCAGCAACTGGTTTTAAAAAATAAAGAGGCTTGGGCCTCGTTTTCTACATTAGCAGAAACCATTAATGATGCAGTTACAGCTGTAGATCAAGAGGGAAACGTTATTTGTTGGAATACTGCAGCTGAGGGGACATATAAGATTAAACGTGAAAATATTCTTGGTCAAAAGATTGGCGAACATTTTCAATCAGATTCTATTATATTACATCGTATTTTAAATGAAGGACGTCCAGTTCGTGGGGCTTATCATCGTCCTAACAATGATAACCATGTATTAATAAATGCTTCTCCCATTATAAAAGATAATAAAATTATTGGAGGTATTGCGACTGAGCATGATATTACTCAAATTGTTCGATTAAATGAGGAACTTGATTCATCATCATCATTACTTATTCATCAACAAAAACCTTTCTCTTCTATTATTGGAGTTAACGCAGAAATTCAGCAAGCATTAAAGGTCGCACAAAAAGTCGCCTATGCAGACATTCCAGTCCTGGTAACTGGTGAATCCGGTTCAGGAAAAGAGATGTTAGCTCAAGCTATCCATTATGAAGGCTCAAAGCGCAATGGACCTTTTGTATCTATTAATTGTTCTGTTATTCCTCCCACTCTTTTAGAGATTGAATTATTCGGGTATCAAGAAGGAGCTTTTACAGCTGATAATAAGATTAAACAAGTTGGAAAAGTCGAACAAGCATGTAATGGAACGCTGTTTATTGAAGAAATCGATAAAATGCCACTAGATATTCAAGAAAAATTCTTAAAATATTTAGAGGATCACTCATTTTATCGGGTGGGTGAAGCTGAATTGGTGACACTCCCTACAAATACACGTGTTATAGCCTCTACTTCACAGGCATTAGAAACAATGGCAAGCAAAGGAGAGTTTAACGAAAATCTATATTATCATTTAACTGTAATAACTATTGATATCCCTCCTTTACGAAAAAGAACAGAGGATATTGTTAAATTGGTTCAACAGTTTGTACAAGAATTTAGTTCTAAATATAAGAAAAAAAATCCAGAAATTAGTTCAGAGGTTATGAATATATTAGTTAATTACAATTGGCCAGGAAACGTCCAAGAGCTTCGAAATGTCGTGGAACGATTTATTCTTCTTAATGATGGAAACATTATCAAAAGTAATCATCTTCCTAATAATATAACTAATCACTATTTTTTTAGTAATAATGATCTCAGGAAACAAAATGAAACATCACTTCAGGAAAAAGAAGAGTTATTAATGATTAAAGATGCTTTGCATGAAACCTATGGAAATAAAAGTGCGGCAGCTAATTTACTGGGGATATCTAGAGGAACTCTTTATAATAAGATCAAAGAGTACGGGCTAAACTAATTTAGTTGTATACTTTTCATCGAATAACTAATTTATTTTCCTTTTGATAAAGTTAGTTTTAATTGTCATAGTAAGAATAATAAAAACCCTCTGGAGACAAATCTCTAGAGGGTTTATTTTTATACTGGATGTTTATTTTACAGCTTCTTTTAATTCTTTTCCTGGCTTGAAGGCTGGAACTTTTGAAGCCGGAATCGTCATTTCTTCGCCTGTTTGAGGATTACGGCCTGTGCGTTCTGCACGTTCACGTACTTCAAATGTGCCAAATCCAAGTAGTTGAATTTTTTCTTCTTTTGCTAGTGTATTAGAAATCGTTTCAAATAACGCGTCTACAGCTTTTTTTGAATCTTGTTTTGTTAGCTCTGATTTTGTTACAACTGCATTTACCAGTTCAGTTTTATTCATATTCAAATACCTCATTCTCTTATTTTTAGATGATATGTAGAGATGCTAACATATCATAGTTTCTACACACTTGTCACTTAATAAGGTTAGGTAAAGGAAGACGAATTTCGGTTTTTTCCTAGATATTTATACTGAGATTTGCTCTGTGACGAAATGAAGTCCATCCAAACTGGATAATGAGTCATCCATTGCAAAATCCCCACTCATATAATATAGAAAAATATGTATATGGATTTTTAATTTAGTTTAAAATAATAACATATTTCCCAATCGCCTGAATTTTAACAAGCCTTTGCTCCGGTTGAGCAAAGGCTACTTTTTTGATGAGTTTCTTCTATACAATTTTGAAGAGACTTTTGTGTAAGTAAAATTAATCGCTCTAAAAAGATTTATCCTTTTAGAGCGATTAATTTTTTATGACTCTTTATAGAGGTAATCATGAGTATGATCTTTATTAGCAGCAACCACAAACCTTGATTTTCCTTCTTGGCATTCATGAGCGATTTCGATATCGCCACAATAAGGACAAGTAAGGTATCCTCTAGACTGCATATGGTTGGAGCTAATTATTTCCTCAGGTTTAAAAACGTCCATTCTTATTCCATAATGAGTAAAAGCACCTTTTTTTACGCTTATCATAGGATTTCTTCCTCCTTCTTATTGTGTATAGGTTCATTTTTAGTATATAAGATGGATATGGATAATTTAACCTTTTTCAGTTAACTTGTCTCAAATATTTAGAAAATTAAATTGTAAAGGAATTATTGAGTAAAAGAGTCAAAGATAAATTCTACTTTTATGCCTTAAAGAACGCATCCCTATTAAAACGAACATCAAAATAAAAATAATAAACGTTAGATAATTTCAAAATAACTTATTAAATAAACCATTAATACTTTTTATTTTCAAACCCAAATAATATTTGTTGTTACATTATTCATAAGAGTAAATAATAAAATATTTTAGATGAAAATAATTTAATCATTACTTATATTGTAGAAAAACGTTGTATTTGTCGTTATTAAGAGTAAAGGTTAAAACTATGATTTTTATAAGTAAGTTTATTAATTTACTGTTTTATATAAAATAAATTAGTTTTTTATTTTAGATTTAATTTACGCTATTTAAAACGCATTAAAATTAAATACTTATAGATTTATTGTTTATTTGTTATATATATAACAATCTCTTAGAAGGGAAATAGAAGGTAGATTCGTATAGGATAAGAAGTAAAAGTTCATTTTTGCCTGGGTTAAGTGTAAATAATGAAATGTTTAATATTTACTTGATTACATCTGTGTATTTCTTGAAAGAGAAAGTCTCTCCATTTAGCAAAAACGGGTTATTGGCAATAATGAATTTTAAAATAAAAAATATAATTCTTTAATCTCTTCTGTATATTAATCTATAAAACTGTCCAAACTAATAACGTATTCCCCCCTATTCCGATAAATTTGAAAATCCTTTGCCTATCAGCAAAGGATTCTTTTTTATTAAGTACAATTTATTATAAATGATTTTACGTAATGTGAATTATCAGTAAAAGAAGACCCCAAAGTAAAGGTCCTTGTTGTTTTAATATTGATTACCTGTGGCTCTAAGAGAAGAAGCTCCAATAAACTCCCCAACTAATTGAGTTCTTTTTATTTTAAGTTTCTGTGGGACATGCGTTTATTATAGCTGTAGAGAATTAACTGTATTAAAGAACTTGTTATATATTGTATATTAATCAAAGGGTATTTACCTACTTTTATCTAATCTTATAAGAGAGCAAGTGCATAAAAGCTAGGTTATTCTCCTAATATACTTGCTTAAACAAATGAAATGAGGTGTTTGATAAGTGCCGTTGCAACAAAAGCAGGTCTAACACAGAAAGACGCTACAAAAGCTGTGAATGTAGTATTTGAAACAATTGCTGCCGAACTTGCCAAAGAAGAAAAAATCCAACTAATTGGCTTTGGTACATTTGAAGTACGAGAACGTGCAGCACGAACAGGTCGAAACCCTCAAACAGGTGAAACAATGCAGATTCCTGCTTCAAAAATTGCTTCCTTTAAAGCAGGGAAGGAATTAAAGGCTGTTAAATAACCTCGTGTATCTACAATGGATAGAAAAGGTGCCTTGTTTTGATTTTTATAAAGTAATATAAGTTTATAAATTAAACACCCATTTGCCTTTATTTCTGCATATATACTCTGCTTCTTCAATCAAATCCTTTCACAAAGATAATTATTGTCCCATTTCAAAGACTTTTTTCATTTTACGTAAAATTTTTTATAAACTTATTCAAGAGGGAGCAAATCGGATGTCACAAGAAATCGAATTATTGAATATGGGAATTCATTTATGTAAAGAGATTAGGGATTTATTAGAAGAGAGAGAGAGCATAGGAATTTAGTTTTTAAATAATTAGTTACAAATAATGATTTCTCCCCCTTGCCTTTAGAATATGAGAAAAAATAATCTCTTTTAAATGACATAAACCATAGGTGAGGTGTACAAAAAGCCAATTTAACTTTGTTTTTTTTGTTATTTATTTACACGCAAAAATCCAGATTATGTGTAGACTTACCTCCATGCAGATATTCTGCATAAATCGTCATCAGCAAAGGTTTATTAAATTTGAACACTGGGTATTATCAAATCAAGACGATGTGTTAATAGTACCGCCCGTGCATAGGGTGTGTCCTCCCCATTCAATGAAAAATGGCGCCTAAAACGGCGTCATTTTTTATTTGTAAACAAGTTTACGGATTCTAGCGCGTAGGTTGCATTTATATGAAAAAGGTATATAGATTCCTATCTAATAGAATCTATTTTTACGTCACTATTCAAATTTTTTTTGAGTAAACTTCCCTTTCTTTTGGACAGATCGGTCCCATTGTGCTCTCTCATCTAATTTAGGTTCATATTGATGAATACAATGCATAATGCATTGTGTGGGCAACGGTTAATTTTCGATCTTCCATCATTTCCATGTTTAGAAGGTCACTTATAAATATTTTGAAGTTTTTGCATGATAACCTCATTATGATGTATATAATCATACCCTAATGATCTTTTAGTGAAGTGGGTAATGATAAAGAACGTTAGAAAGATCAAATTAATTTAAGTTTAAGATGTCTTTATTGGGATAATATAATAAATAAGCTAGGTTTAATTATAATCTGGTTTATTTTCTATATTCTAGGAGGCAACAAAATGGAACACGGTAAAGTGAAATGGTTTAATGCAGACAAAGGTTTTGGATTTATCGAGCGTGAAGGTGGAGAAGATGTGTTTGTTCACTTCTCAGCTATTCAAGGTGACGGTTTTAAATCCTTGGATGAAGGTCAAGAAGTGACTTTTGATATCGAACAAGGGCAACGTGGACCACAAGCGACAAACGTAAGTAAAGCATAAGAAAACATAATAAAAAAACAGACTCTATCTTCAGAGTCTGTTTTTATTTTAAAAGTCCTTTTTACCAGAACTCATTCAGTAGTAATTGTTATTCGTAGTTCATTAATTCTTCTTCAAAGAAAAAAGTATTTGGGTATTTGTTGACTGTATAAGAGTATCTTTTCATGTTTTTTACATAATGACTTTTTAAGATTATCACTACTTCATTGGATACTCTTATAGCTACTACTTCTCCATTAGTAAATATATTTTGGCTCATATTCTCATCCCTCTAATATTAGATATTAGAAATAATAAAATTTTCACTTTCAATTATCTTAGAGATAATTGAAAGCTCCTAACATTCTTTGTTTTGCTGAATTCTTTTGTACGGTATTTTTAGTTCTTCACAATCATAAAGATTAAAGATTAGTGGTTTTTGACACCTTACAGTGTGATAAATCTCAATACTTGCTAATAAAGGGTACAGTTCTCAAACAATAAGGGGTTATTTTCTATAATTTTTTTTACGGCCCACTGTCTCTTTTCTACCTCTACCTCTCTTACGTTCTGCTCTTGCCTTTTTATTACGAAGTGGTGCCACTTCAGTCAATTGGACAGGAGTCATATTCGATTCTTTTGTTAGGAGCTTTAAAGTAGCTGATAATAAGGTAACAGAATCCACCTCTTCTAATAACTTTTCCGCCATAGGTTTATATTCACCAAACTCACTCTTATCGATGGCGGTCAAAACGCGGTGAATGATTGCTTCCTGATGTCCTGCCATTACCTCACTAGAAGTAGGAGGTGATTGTCTAGACATTCTGGTTTTCGTGACATCTTCTATCACTTTTAAGTGATGACGTTCTCTCGGAGTTATAAATGTAACGGCCAATCCCTTAGTACCTGCCCGTCCTGTTCGACCAATACGATGAACATAGCTTTCAGGATCCTGAGGAATATCAAAATTGTAGACATGGCTGACACCTGTAATATCAAGTCCTCGTGCTGCAACGTCGGTTGCAACCATAATCTCAATGGTATGCTCCTTGAATTGACGAATCACATCGGCACGTTTTGATTGTGTAAGATCTCCATGAATACCCTCTGCTGCATATCCACGCTTTTTTAGCCCTTCAGCAAGTTCATCCACACGTTTTTTCGTACGTCCAAATACAATAGCTAGGTCTGGTGATTGAAGATCTACAAGATTGCAAAGAACATCAAACTTTCGATTTTCTGGAATTTCTACATACTGTTGCTCAATATTCTTTACCGTTAACTGCTTCGCTTTTACTTGCACGAGTTCAGGAGTGTTCATAAATTTCTGTGCTAAACTTTGTACTTGCTTGGACATGGTTGCTGAAAATAGTAAAGTTTGATGGGGAGAAGAGATGCCACCAAGAATCGTTTGGATATCTTCAATAAAACCCATGTTTAACATTTCATCTGCTTCATCCAGAACAGCCGTACGAATATGATTTAAACGAATGGTTCTTCTTTTCATATGGTCCATAAGACGTCCAGGAGTTGCTGAGATAATATGAGGTCTTTTCTTAAGGGCCTTGATTTGACGATTAATGTCCTGCCCCCCATAAATGGGTAATGTTTTAACTCCTTTTACCTGTCCAATTCGATTTAACTCTTCAGCTACTTGAATCGCCAGTTCACGCGTCGGCGCTAGCACAATCCCCTGAATTGCTTCTTCAGAAAGCTCAACTCGTTCTATAAGGGGGATACCAAAAGCTGTTGTCTTGCCAGTACCTGTTTGAGCTTGACCAATTAGATCTTTACCCGTCATAGCTATCGGAATAGCTTCAGCCTGAATCGGTGTAGCCTCTTCAAAACCCAAGTTATGAATGGCTTTTTCAATGTCCTTGCTTAAATGGAAATCAGAAAAATTTTTCAACTATTTCGTGCTCCTTCTCTTACTTAATTCAGAAATGAGAAAGGTACTCTTTAACCAGAGATTCTGCTTATTCATTCCTGTGTATGGTAAATCAGTGTTACTATCCACGAATATCTTGTTCTAACATATCTGTACAAGACGAACTCATGCCTTATTTTATCCGCGCTTACGTGTATTTATAAATTCTTATAGTACCTGTAAAGAGTAATGTAATTTAGAAAGATATGGTTCCTACTATTTCTTTTTTAAAAGGTATACTACTTAGGAGGAGGGATGATGTAGTTATGTATTATAACCATAGGAAGAAAGATCAAGAACCCTTACCAAAAGAACAAACAATGATTTGGGAATGTGAGTCAGAAGAATGTAAGGGTTGGATGAGAAAAAACTTCTCTTATGAAAATCATCAAAAGTGTCCTTTATGTGGCCATAAAATGAGAGCTGAAAAACGACTTTTAGATGCGTCACCTAATCCCCATCAAAAATAATGAATGGCTACCTTTTGGAAAAATACTTAAAAAAATTTCTGGCACTTCTTTAACTAAAATTAAACTTCTTACCAAAAAAACATGCGATATTTGCTTTATATTTCTAATATGTGGTATAACTAGTCCATACCTTGTACCGTTTGTTTTATCTAGAAACCAGACTTAAAACTCTGGTTTTTCTATTATATCTAGATTTTAAAAGTAGATATAATACGTTTTTTGCTAGCTAATGGAATCAAAAGTAAAAAAAGACTCCCAGGTGGAGTCTTTTTTACTCATTTTAATTATGCTACTTTATGAACGTTAGCAGCTTGTGCTCCGCGTTGGCCTTGTTCGATATCAAACGTTACTTTTTGACCTTCGTCTAACGATTTAAAGCCTTCACTTTGAATAGAGCTGAAATGTACGAATACATCGTCTCCGCCTTCGATTTCGATAAAACCGAAGCCTTTGTCTGCATTAAACCATTTCACTGTACCTTGTTCCATAATATTGCCTCCTAGTGTAGAGTACTCCACACTTATATTACTACCCTTGTCCAACCATACTATCTTAAGATGAAAATTTCTATGGAAGAGATTTCTCTTCTCTTAATCCTACACCGAACAAAAATAATTAACTTAATCGTAACATATAAAACCTAATATAGCAAATACAGGAAAAACGACCCTTTCAAGCGTGAAATCCTATTGTAAAAAGATTAATTTAAGATCTACTAGGAGTAAATAAATTCAATTGACTTTCCACATATGTAGCTTACATACAAAATAGTAAGCGTGTTAAGAGCCCTGCTGTTTTTGTGTAGATGAAATTTTTTATAAAATGGATATCTTGGGTACAATACAGGGTATATACGTGGTAGAGGGGGGATCGTTTGAGACTGAAGGATGGAGACTTTTATACAGATAGTAGAAACGGTAAGGTATATAGATTAAATGAAGATGACAAGGGCAGCTGGTATGTGAGTACGCATGAAGATAATGATAAACTGTCTAGAACATCGGGGCGTGATATGATGAAATTGTTAAAGAGTTTTTATACCAAAATGAACAAAAGTTGAACATTCATAGCTCTGAAAAACTACCGGCCCTAGTCATCATTTAGAGGAGGTAGTTTTTTATTCGCAATATATTTAAAAAATAGTGGCTCAAAACCTGTTGGTAAGATACAGGTTTACAAGCACCATTACATAGCTAGGACTACAATAATCCTAATGCTTTAATCAAACTGATTTTTCCCACACACTTTTTTCCTTTTATTAAGAAAATACATTCACACATGTATGACAGTTGTCATACTAGTTACTTGACGTTTATATCTTTTGTTACCAGCTACTATGTTCTACTATAAATGTAAAGAAGAGCTGTATATTAAATATGGTAAAGATGTAAGGAGGAACACATGAGCAAACAAAAAACGACTGAATTAAGAAAAAATGTAGCACCTTTTGAAAAATCCAATACGAAATCGAGTATAAAGCAATTAATAAACACATTCCTACCGTTTTTACTACTTTGGTTTCTAGCTTATAAAAGTTTGTCCGTTTCTTATTGGCTAACACTGCCATTAGCTATTGTTACAGCCGGGTTCGTCGTCCGAATCTTCATTATTTTCCATGATTGTTGTCATCAATCATTTTTCAAAAGCCGAAAAGCAAATAATATCCTTGGTACAATCAGTGGGGTTATAACCATGTTTCCGTATGAACAGTGGAAACGAAGCCACTCGATTCATCATGCTACGAGCAGCAACTTAGATAAACGAGGGACTGGTGATGTGTGGGTCATGACAGTTGATGAATATGTTGCAGCTTCCTACTGGGACCGGTTAGCTTACCGAGTTTACCGTAATCCAATTGTTATGTTTGGATTAGGTCCCATCTATCTTTTCTTCGTTTCTAACCGATTGAATCGAAAAGACGCGAAGCGAAAGGAACGTTTGAACACGTATTTGACCAATTTCTCAATTGTTGCAGTGTATGCACTTTTATGTTGGGGTATTGGTTGGCAAGCTTTTCTGCTCGTTCAAGCTCCCATCCTTTTTGTAGCAGGGTCACTTGGAATTTGGCTATTTTACGTACAGCATCAATTTGAGGATTCCTACTTTGAAAATGAAAAAGAGTGGGATTACGTGAAGGCTGCAGTTGATGGTAGCTCCTATTACAAGCTCCCTAAAGTTTTACAATGGGTAACAGGTAATATTGGGTTCCATCATGTACATCATTTGGCTCCAAGAGTTCCAAACTATAATTTAGAAAAGGCGCATGAGTCTACGCCACCATTACAGAAAGCAACAACCATTACACTAAGCACAAGCTTGAAGTCTCTTCGTTTTCGACTTTTAGATCAACAAAATAAACGTTTTGTAAGCTTTAAAGAAATTAAGCATCTCGTAGACACTAAAAAATCGCGTATGAATTTGAATAATAAAAGGCCAAATCTAGATAAAAATTAAATATTCATACGATAAAACTATTCATTTCCTAATAAAAAATACCTGGATTAGTTGAACTATAATCCGAATAAGGGTCACTACATAAAAAGTGTCCCTTATTCGCTATTTGTCTACATTATTATTGTATGTAAATCTTAAAACCATTTATTTACATGTAATACATTAACTTTTATTCAATATTCTTTATCTCTTTCATCTAATACACTTTTACTTTAACTATCCTCTTGTACAGCTACTTACATATATAGAATATTTGACTCTACGATCCTTCCTAATTTATCATTTTATAAGACTAATCGCTAAATCAATTAGTCTTATAAAATGATAAATGAATTGAAAGGAGAATAGATTTGAATCAGAATGAACAGTTACGTACCTTTTTACTAAGTAATGCTAAACGACTAACCGAAGAATGGTACGATTCATTAGACCAAAAATTGCCCAAACAGCCATTCAACTTGGTCTTTCATTGAAAAATATAAGAATTAAGTCGAACCTTGCTCAAGCACTAGATTCTTATATTCAAATATCTATCCAGTAAAGATTAATCAAAAAGCCCTTGGCTCTTGGCTTGTCATGCTGAAAATATATTTATTCTTATTACAGACTCTCTAACAAACTGTTTTCTGCATTTAATAGTTTGTTTTATATAAAATAATTATGTTTTATTTCTTAATCGAAAGGGTAATGTATTAATCTGGATTGGAATTTTACAAGGAACAGTTTTTTTGATCTGTTTCTTTTTTTTGATTATAAAACGAATAATTAATGATAGTTTAAACAAACTAATCAAGATGTTTCCGAGCATCGACTCATACAACTAAATTCTGCAACAGAAAAAATCTACCTCTTTTGACTGGGAAGAGATAGGTTTTTCTGTTTTTTTAGCCGAATACGATATATACCCTTAATTAAGTCGGGTAAGTTAGAGGCAGCGATGCCCTATCCTCCCCTAAGAACCGTGCGAGCCCCTTTCAAGACACATCAGCTCAAGCCTGCAGGTCCATTTACTATCGTATCTTCGTCACATATCAAAATGGTAAGCGAAACGTACGCCTACGCTCCAAACGGAGGTATACATAACAGTACGTTTCTTTCGTCAAAAGATAGCCACAACCTTATGTGCCTACGAGAGACCAACGAAAAGGATCTTTATGGAAAAATAAATAAGGACCTTGATAAAGTAGGGGTACTCTTATGTATTATTTATTTCTTCTTTACCATAAAGTACTTCTTTTTTTAACGTGTCAAAGTCTCTTTTAGCTACTTTTTCAATCTTATCAAATAATTCATTCCCTTTGATTAATCCTTTTTCTTCTAGTATTTCTTCTAACGCTTTAAATCTTACTCTAGATAAAACGACCTCATTTACGGCATTAACCAACGACTTCTGATCTTTTGTAAGTTCTTTTTCTTTGGCTAGTTCTTGTTGTAACTTAATTCTAAATACGACTTTTGTGTCATCTGATATCTCTGCTGCTTGATAAAAAGTACTGTGCGAAATATTTTTCATTTTAAGTTTCTCATTTGTATCAACAATAGTAAGTTCAAAATCGGGGCTCTCGAAAAATAAGTCATATAAGTTATAATTCTTTTTTCCTATAACCGAAAATGCAAAACCAATCTTTTTTAGCTGCTCACCTGTAGTGGAATGTGTAATGGTCTTTTCTTCGAAATTTTCAACGTTAAATTCAACATTATTGATAATTAATTGTTTCAATTCAACCACCTCTTTATCAGTAATAATACGACGAGTCTTAAAGGATTCCCTGTTTTCTCAAGATAAAAAAGGACACTGCTTAATCAATGT
This sequence comes from Priestia sp. AB, assembly GCF_028369225.1. Taxonomy (NCBI): domain Bacteria; kingdom Bacillati; phylum Bacillota; class Bacilli; order Caryophanales; family Bacillaceae; genus Priestia; species Priestia sp. AB. Next base: position 86 of record NZ_JAQMYN010000013.1, on the reverse strand, counting down.
TGTAAGGGCCTTTTAAATTTATAAAGATCAAGAAAGGGCAAAAAATAGAGGATAGAAGATACTCATTTTATAATCCAAATTATTCT
>NZ_JAQMYN010000012.1:0-120858 GCF_028369225.1 Priestia sp. AB | reverse complement strand
TGTATAGTTTGGCACCGTTGGTGCATCATTTACCGGTGTAACAGTGACTGTCACCGTGGAAACGGCCGTTCCTCCATGACCGTCTGATACCAGCACCGTAAATTGATCGGTTCCGTTAAAATTTAAATTAGGGGTATATACATAGGAACCACTATTAGTTACAGTAACTGTTCCATTTGTTGGTGGAGACTGTAATTGAAAGGTAAGTGAGTCACCATCTACATCTGTAGCTTGTATCTGACCAACTAGGGGGGTATCTTCATTAGTGATAACTGCATAGTTTTGAGTAACAGGATTATCGTTTACAGGCGTATTTATAATTGTAACTATGGAGGTAGCTGTTCCTCCTTGTCCATCGTCTACAATAACCGTAAATTGATCAGTTCCGTTAAAGTTTAAATTAGGGGTATAGACAAATTGTCCATTAGGATTAACTGTTACTATTCCATTTGTTGGCCTCGTACCAATACGATATGTTAATGGATTCCCATCAATATCATTGCCAATAACTGTTCCAATTGCTACAGTATCCTCGGGATTTGTAATAGTATAGTTTGGGACTGTAGGAGGGGTATTAATAGCTGTTACACTGTTAACAGGAGACGCACCTGATCCAGTTAATACATTTCCTGGTGTACTTTCAAATTGGTAATTAATAAAAACCTGATTACCAAGAGAAGAGATTGATGTAAGAGGGCCAACCACTCTAACCTGGTATGTCAAAACTCGAGTTTGATTGATATTCAGTGTTCCAAGGGGCAGACCATTTCGAATATCCACGTTTGTCTGAGTAACACCATCTACTTGTAAACTATTAGGAATAAACGTTGTGGCTGAAGACAATGGATCTGTAGCTATTAGGACATTGGCTGCAGCAGTTCCAGTATTACTTACTTGAACTGTATAAGTAATGATATCCCCTGTTCGAGCAGATGTAACATTAGCAGATTTTGATACATTTAAAACAGGTGCATTAATATCTACTTGAAGAGCTAAAGCACTAATAACATAAGTATCTCCATTTGTCGTCCCACGTACGACGGCACTAGTTTGATTATTTGATAAACGGGCCGAGACGTCAATATTAGTAATATCCCACCCCTGTCTCGCACCAGATAAGCTGCCTCCCGGTGTACTATTTAAACTGCCAAACTGTCCACTTGTATCTAATGCGCCACTGTCGTTATTAATCTGAGAAGCAAAAAAGTTATTTATTGGATTATTAGGACCAGAGACGGGCTGCAAAGACGCAGTCGTAGGACCAAATTGAAGCTGGTCACCTACTATAGCCGAATCTCCTTCAATAGCACTTACTAATAATCTTCCGTTTACTGTTCCTGTAATAGGCGTGCCAAATCCAGATACAGCTGCTGTAGAACTTCCTGTAGCTGAACTCGTTAATTCTGCTCCAACAAAAATAGATAAGTTTCGAGACTTTTGTAAAGGATCAGCATACACTACAGCCAGTGTCCATCCTGCTGCATTAGCGTTGTTCTCTGTTGTACTTTGTGTTCCAGGAACTCCTAGAACTGAATACGTACCTGCTTGAGAAATCAAATTTGTTACATTTGCACTACGCACATAATAAAAACTTGAACTTGTTAAGGTAAAGCGTGTAGTCGTATCTGATTGCACACTAACCGTTCTGCTAGGAGTAATAAAAGTGACAGCATTATTTAGAGCAGAACTAACATCCTCTCCACCATAAAGGTAGCTTCCTCCCCATATTAATTCTGCGTATAGAATTTGAGTAGTAGTAGATGGAAGTCTTAAAATAGCACTGGAGGAATTTTGTAAGTAATTCGCAGTAGTTCCTGTAGGAAAGGAGCCGTCTACAGAAGTTGGGTTGACACTAAAGAACGTTCCAATAGACCCTGCAGTTCCAGGAGCATTAGCATTAGCTTGTTTATTTAACCCAAATGTATTACCTGTAAATGTAATAGCTCCATTGGCATTGGTTAAAAACCGATTTACATATGGCAATTAATTCACCTCTTAGAATAAAATAAATCGTTTCAGTATATAAGAGAAGTAAGAAAATGTGTATATCTCCCCTCCTTTATAAATGAATATGTTTATATGTATGCGTCAAAAAGCCCAATCATTAGGTGGGAATTAAGTGAGGTTAATTTCCGCAACCCTCATCTTAATACAATAAATAAAAAAACTACTGAATTTAGTCAGTAGCTTGTCATAAAGCAATTAGAAGCTTCTTATGTAAATCCAGGTGGTCACATTACATAATTTCTCCCTCTTTATTTGATACCTGAATAAAGAAAACGTAAGGGGATAAAGGTGACAGGTAGATTTTGCTTATTTAAAAGAAGATATACTGTTGAAAAAAGAGATGTAAACCTAACTATTATAAGCAATCATATGATCGTGTTATGCTTGAGACTCCATCTCTTTTAGTATTTTGTTTGTGATATAATTTCTATCCTTGCTATTGTCTAATCACTGCTTTATTTGAAAATAAGAAATACATATTTCTGAAAAATGTCTGATTTGCTTACAGAAGAACTAGTCCAGAAATAGGATACGACTAGTTTACAACAAATTCTATTACAATTGGAGTTGCTGGAGAGAGTGTGTCACCATCTGGAATAGTAATGGCAGTAGTGGTAATAGTCGATGTATCAGCTGTTTGAATTTGACCATTAATATAAAGGTTATAATATGCAGGTGATGATGGAAAAGCTGTAGCAGCTATACCTGTATCAGTCGTAAAAGCTGTAGCAAGAATAGTGTATCCAGGACCTGTGCCTGTTCCATTTCCTGCTATAGAACTGAATTTCAGGGAATTCATAAAAGGTTTTACAATAGGCATTCATATACACCCCTTTCTAAAAATATTAAGTTTAGCATTCTCATGTGAATTTATTAATAAAAAAGAGGCAAGAAACAACTTTATAATATACGTTACCTGTAATTTTGATTTTAACTTGTTAGCAAGGTACTTGAAAAAGTCTTATCTCTATTGTATTATTCTTCTCCCCTGATTTAGAAACGGCGAATAACTAAATATATAAATATATATTCAAAGTCTTATGTCTAAAAGTATTAATTATTAAGAAATAAGAAATATGTGGACGAACTATAGACATTTGACAGTTGCGAATTTAGAAATTTGGATTATTAATAGAAAGAAGGACTATCTAATAATTCCTTCACTAATTAATTATGAAGGAGTGAATTTATATGCCTATTATTAAACCGGTTTTTACAGCTACTAGCACTATTACCGGAGATGTTACAGTTGCCACTGCAACCAGTGTTGCTCCTACACCTGCTAGATTTACTGCAATCGTTACAGCCCCAATGGTTGTTGGCCTAACAACAACCGTACCTGCTGGAAGCTTTATTGATGAAAATGGAACTGCTCTTACAGTCTTACCTACGCTTGCCTCTAATTCTTATGCTACTGTTTATGTTAATGGTGTAGTTCAACCAACTAGTGCGTACATTTTGTCACCAACTGATCTAGCACTTGATGATGATGTCACGGTTGGAGCACCTGTTACTTTAGAAATAGTGACTCACACAGCAACCTCCACTTCAACACCAACGAGTACTTTAGCAGTTACTACTGTTATTAGTACGTAATACCATTAATTTCATAATTATATTAACTATTGTTTGTATAAATCTAGAAACTTTTATCCATTAGGGTGAAGAGCTATATTGGTTAAGAAGAAGATCACAAATGTGATCTTCTCTTTTTATTTATGCATTTCCGAAATTACATTAACTGAGTATATAATTTATCCCCTTTTATTCGGTATGAGAATACATTAAAACAAAATTAACTGAAAGGAGGAGGTAAAGATAGGATGAATATAAAGCACAAAGATCATTTTTATAAAAAATTATGTTATCAAAAAAAGAAATGCAAAAAACGTTACTCTAAAAAGATTTACAGTGAGTACAAACTTCCGGACTCCCTTTCTAGAAGGGATCCTTCATGTATTAATAAATTTTGTTCTTACTGTAAATCTCATCCTTGCTGTTGTCTAAAACCAGGACCGCCAGGACCTCAAGGACCACCAGGACCTCAAGGAGCCACAGGACCTCAAGGAGCCACGGGACCTCAAGGAGTCACAGGACCTCGAGGAGTTACAGGACCTCGAGGAGCTACAGGACCTCGAGGAGCTACAGGACCCCAAGGACCTCAAGGACCTCAAGGACCGCCAGGACCTCAAGGACCACCAGGACCTCAAGGAGCCACGGGACCTCAAGGACCACCACTTCAGGGAGTAATACCAACAACTAGCTTATTATACTTTACTTTTTCAGATGGACAGAAACTTGAATATTTAAACAGTGATGGTGTACCACAATACGGAGATGCCAAAATATTGTCACCGAATAAAGTTTCCTATATTAACTTATTTATAAATGGTATTCTGCAGCCTCAAAGTACTTACACAGTTGAAGAAGGAAAATTAACTTTAGAAGAATCTCCTTCAAAAGATGTACCAATTACTCTACAATTTATAATTATCAATTCATAAATATAAATTGTATATACTATGGCTGTTGCCTTTACTAATTAAGATAATAGATATTAGGGAATAAAACTTCACTTTACGTCCTATAGAATATATATAATGAAATTTTCAAAACATGGGCTAGCTTACTTGTTGTCGGTTTTATCCTTTATTACTTCCTACTCTTGATTTAACTAGCTATTATCTTCAAAAATTATACTTAAAACTTAGCTATTTTACATTTGTGCCCGAGGGAACCCCGTCTCCTTCTAAGCCGAAAAAGTTATAACAATTATAAAAAGCCTACTCTTAAAATTTGAGTAGGCTAAGTTATTTTAACGTATTCATTAATATCATTAAGTTTTTTTACCTGCGATTATGTTAACTATGCAAGCGACCCATTGTGCGACCATAGGTATGTCTCTATTGTATTTTTAATAATAGAAAAAGGGTAGAGAAGTTATTTCTTTTCTATATGGAACATAAGGAAATAATATAAAAGAAAGTAAAAATATATGATTATTTTGACAATTTTTCTCCTATTTAAAAAATATTAGTATACAAAGATAGTAATTTTACAGGTAATTATAAAGTGAAATGAGAAATATACAATACAGTTAAGAGCTGTAGCCCTGATCCCTCTTTGAGCAAAAATAATCTGCCTCCTACAGATTGTTTTTGCTTTTTTTATAAATCACTATGTATCCTCATTTTAGTTAATGTTAATAATTTTTAAGCATATAATTTAGTAATGAAATCTTTAGGGATTTCATAAACCTTTGGGAGGTGTAACCGTGAAAATAAGGGGTAATTTAAATGCATTAATTGGACTCTGGTTTATTATCGCACCTTGGGTTATTGGTTTTTCAGATCAATCAGGAGCTTTATGGTCAAGTATTATTTTTGGAATTATTCAAGTTATTGTATCATTGTGGGGCTATGACAAGCCTGGTTGGAATTCTTGGCAAAATTGGATTTCAACAATTACTGGTGTCTGGTTTGTAATTTTCCCATTCATTTATTCATTAACAAATGGAGAGGTTTGGTCAAGTGTAATTCTTGGTTTAATCACGATTATATTTAGTTTATGGAGCTTGGGATCTAATTCGGGCTCAAAGGCTGTGGGTTAAGGATAAAATGGATAGGAGCCAACTACTTTAGCAAGCTACTTAACAACGATGAAGTGGTTAAGGATCCAAAAAGCGAAAATCAAAAAACAGGGAGCTATTTCCTAAGGGGAATAGCTCCCTGTTTTTTGATCTGGTTGTACATGTTTAAGATCCCCATTTCCTTGTGCAACAAGTTGCTCGTTACGATAATTTACTGGGGATTGTCGATTTAATTATTTTTGTCTCTTTATATAATATATTGATTTTTTAATACTTCTGGTACGTAAATCCTTGCCTTTTCCCTCCCTCATTAAGATTCCATGGAAATTCTTAAAACAACATTCCTCATTTCCCATCTTTTGATGTAACACTCTTGATCAGTATATCCTTTTTTTGCACGCCTCTATTATCTAAAAAAAGCTTGACCCTCTTTTCCATCCAAGGTCGACTAACTGTGATTTTTTCAACATCCGCTCTAAGGGTGCAGCCTCGAGGTTCAGCGTTCTTTTCTATTCTAAACGTATACAGTAAGTAAAGATTATCCAGTTAAAATAATCATTATTATTAAGAAATTGGAACTCTCAATTTTAATGGCGTTCTATCTATCTTCACATGTCCAAACTTTTTTCATTCAAGTGAATATTCTACTAGTACAAATATCTTTTATGAAAGGAGAACATCTCTTTGCCAATCAATATTCAACCGATCCTCATCAGTATGGAACTTATTCTGCAGGATGTTTTAAAAACAAATTTAGTTACGCCACAGTACCCCGCTGCATTCAGAGAAATAGCAATACCTGTCCCTACACCTCCGGGAGTTACCAATTTACCCTCCTTTATTTATTTTGACCTTGACAATCAATTTACCCTAACACAAGAACAAGGTATTAAAGATGCCATTTCACTTGTACTATTTAATTGGTTCCATCATCTGAGGCAAAAATGGAATGGTGGAACTAATAATGGTATTTCTAATTTAGCTGCTTGCAATAATGTGTATGCAATACGGAATTTACAACCTGCTTGGTATACTGGACCACGTATTCCCAATGGGTTAGTGGCTACGAACATAGCTATGGATCAATTCACCCGACTTATACGTGACAACGGTTTGCGTCTCGCTCCCAAAGCGAAGATCTTTGCTGGCTCCCTTGATAATGATTCCCTTACTTTGGCTTTAACAGCTTTAAACCGAACCAAAGTACCTTTATCATTTATTGTTGATCTATCGAAGGTAGGCAATATTGGCATAGATGCAGGATCCATTATGCATGCTTGGTTACATCGGGCAGGATTTTATAATCCTAATACAACTAGTTATTTTATTACGGAGTGTTCAATGTGTATTATGCGGGATTATGAACTTAAAAACCTCTTTCTACCCGATAGTGCTTTCTATAAATTTTTTAGCCAATGATGAAGAAGTTAAAAGTGTAAGGGATATATAAAGTTAGTTTTTAAAAGAACTAATCGGATCCAATATCTTGAGCAAACTACCCAGGATGCTCTAAAGCGTCCATTCGGAAATCCACATTGTTTTGAGTTGACAACATGTATCATGAAAAGCTACTGAGACCTGTTCAGTGCTTTTCCTTGTCTTTTTAATGTATATCATATACAGATCTACTTAACATAATGAACTTCCTAGGAATCAGACACAAAAATAGTAAAAAACTTAGATACACTGAGCGCCTGTCCAAACGCTTTTCATTACTTTGCATACTATAATATTGAGCAACCTCCTTGCTCTTCCAATAGATTTCGGTTCTTACATTGCTATTAGGCGAGAGAAAAGACTACTTTTGGGGCAAAAAGTAGTCTTTTCTGTTTTTAGGATGTATATGCCTTACATAAAAGTAATTGTCCAAGCAAATTTACTCCACTAAGCATCTTATATAGGAGAGTTTCAAAAGAAAAGTAGGAGAATGATTAATTTGAACTTACATGATATCAAAGGATCCTATGATGCTGTGTTTAGTTTGGGAAGTGCTTGTAATCCAGCTATTCAATTTCAACGCCTTAATTTAAAAAGATTTACCTCAAGTCCACTTGATTGGAATTACTCCCCATTCCTTTCCGATGTAAATAGATTGTTAAGAAATAAATTTAATGGATTTATGGAGCTTAAAAACATGCGTGTGATAAATGATAAAGGAGTTTCTATGTACGCTGATGAGGGAGTTTTTATCTTTCCAGATAAAGGGATTCACAAACCTATAAAATCCTATCTAGTACTAGATACTGTTTATAAAATTTTTTCTGCTCATGATTTCCCTATTATCCCTAACCAAAATTGGTTTTTAGCTTATCCACCTTTTAAAAAAACACTCAACTATCGGATAGATAGATTTTTAGATAAGGTTAAAAATAGTCAATCCATTTTATTTGTTAGATGGGTAGCTAATTATCAAGAAGCAGTTGAATTAGAGTCTACCTTATCCCAGATAACGACGGGGAGCTTTAAAGTCCTTATCCTTAATCCAGTAGAAGGTCTGCAGGGAATTAGTGAAGTTGATTGGGGATTAAGTAGAACTTGTGTAGTTAACGTTCCTAACGATCCAAATAGTAATGTAACATGGGATTACGTTTTAAATGGAGTAACATTAACTAATTAAGGGCTTTTTTTAGACCATTAAATCGTTTAATTTATAACAATTTTTTTATCAAGAATAAGATTTAATACTTTGAGAAAACTACTCAAGATGGTGTAAATCATCGCTCTGTATAAAACCAAGTATAAGCAGAAAAACCTACTGTTCAGGGGGTCAGTCTCCAGGAGCAGTAGGTTTTTCCATTATAAGCTGTCTATGCTATACAACATTAGTTAACATAATGGATTAAATCGGTATCTAAAAAATCTTTTAAATGGGTATTTTTTCCTCTGGAGCTTATTTTTATAATTAACTTTTTACAGCTTGTCCAATCAAATTTATCTAATTAATCATCTTATATAGTAAGTCATAAAAAAAGGAGAATTCTGTTGAAGCTAAAAGAAATTAAGGGATTATATGATGTAATTGTTAGCTTAGGTAGCGCTTGTAATCCGGCAATGGAATTAAAACGGTTAAATTTAAGAACATTCGCTGGACCACTAGATTGGAGTGTAGCTCTATCACTTTCTGATGTTAATAGACTACTTAAAAATAAATTCAATGGCTTTATGGAACTTGAAAATATGCAATTGATAGATGGAGCATTTGCATTTAGTAATGACGGAGTCCTGATTGAAGGTGTCGAATCTTATTTGATAGAAGATACTCTTTACAATGTTATTTCAGTACATGATTTCCCAATAATTCCAAATCAACATTGGAGTGCAACATATGTTTCCTATAAAGAGAAACTTACCCATCGAATCGATCGATTTTTCGAAAAAATCACAAGTTCTCAATCTATTTTATTTATTAGATGGGCGGCTACCTATGAACAAGCTGTAGAATTACAATCGACTTTGGAGGGAATTGTTAAAGATCAGTTCAATATTCTTATTCTTTGCCCAGAAGAAGGCTTCAAGGGTGTAAGTGAAATTGATTGGGGACTTGATAAAGTATGTGCAGTTAAAGTACCTAGAATCCCAAATGACCCTGAGACTTGGAATTATGTTTTAGAAGGTATAACATTGACCCCTAGAAAACAATAGTATCCATCGATTTATATAGTTTCCTACCTTCCTGTTCTCTTTCGAGATAACGACATTCGTTTTCTCTCCTGTCCTTTACCCTCTGTCACATCGTTGAATCTTATGATTCCCTTCCTGTTTACACAAGTGACAAGGAGCTTACCAAGTTCCGCATCTTATAGATAAGACGAGGTTAGCTGGGTTCTTTACTTCGGGCAAGATTTGGGGCACATCCCAGCATTATTATGATTATGAATCTTCTTTTCCTCTTGCCAATACCTAGGCAAATCAGTATACACTCCTGAGCTAACCCTTACGAAGATTACAGGTCTCCACTGATGTTCATCATAATGAAGCTTATCGGTAATTATAGATATATAATATATAACACTATAGGCAAGTACTTGACTTGAGTATTGAATTGAAGGCTTACTTACAGCGGTAGCTCTTTCGGATAATGGAAGTTGTTAATTCTTATTTCTGATTATCTTTTCCTAAATCACATAGAAATTGTTAAATAAAAAAGATGAATTTGAATTTCTTAACATTTTAATCTGGATCAATAATTTTTTAGATGAGGTTCATAAAAGTATTATTACTTCAATTAATAATACTTTATTCTTTACTCAATTCCTCAACATTTATAAATCATTTTTTGTACTGTACAGGCATTTTTCAACCAATTGAATATTATAAAAAAAAAGGAAAGGATGATTAAGATAGATTCTTATGGTCATTATCACAACCCTCAAGATGGAAAAAAATACAAAAAGGGAAAAAATTATAAAAAAAAGGGAGAAAATAATCAAAAAAAATTAAGAGAAACCAAAAGTGAAATTAATCAATCCTATAATTTGGACAACAGCTTATATAAGATGAGTATAAAAAATAATCATAACCATCCAATTAAAGTTAGTATAATTATGCCTACCTATAATAAATATAATCAAATCTCCCTTTCCCTTTACGGCCTCTCAAAACAAACGTTTCCTGACTCTGATTATGAGATTATCTTAGTAGATGATGCTTCTTCTGATAAAACTCGTGATATTTTAAAAGAAATTGACGTCCCATTTAAATTTAAATATATACGTATGAAAAAAAATAAAGGACGTTCCTTTGTACGCAATATAGGAATTAAGCATTCTGAAGGAGATGTTTTAATCTTTTTGGATGGAGAAATGTTAGTGACTCCTCATTTTATTCAAAACCACTATAAACATCACTTGCAAGAAACAAACCTTGTAGTCACGGGAGCCATGCATTATGAAGGAGTCTATACTTTTATTATGCCTGATTATAATGAAGATCAATTGGCACACCTAAAAGATCTAGTGAGAAAAGATCCTAAGTATATGGAAATATACGAAAGTTACGAACGTACTAGACATAAATCAAAGAAACCTTATCCGCTTGTAACAATAGAAGATATTGATACAGAACGTTTTCAAAGTTTATCATTTTCTAACCGATATTTTCTTAATAGTGGGTTAAAACATTTCGGGGAGAGGCTTAAGGGATTTACACTTCCCTATATCGCATTTTTAAGTGGAAATGTATCAGTAAGGAAAGAAGAATTAAACAAATCTGGATATTTTGATGAAACCTTTGTTGGTTATGGGGCAGAAGATTGGGAAATTGGATATCGTTTATATAAAAACGGAGCGCAATTTGTTTTAGATCCCTCTACAGTTGCTTATCATCAAGAGCATCCAATATCTAAGAAAAAACTTAAAGAACAATGGGGTAATCATTATCGTTTCGTTAAAAAACATCCAAATATAGACGTTCTTATCTTATCTCTTGAATGGAAAGAACTATCATTTATGCATATGCATCAGACATTAGTTGAATATAATGCACTAGATGAGCGTTTTCCAAATGAATATAATGAACTGAAAAAAGCTTTTCGGGTAATGCTTTTTAGAATTATTGAATGTTTAAATAACGAGCAGCCTGTTACAGAACTTTACAAACTGCCTGGCGGATCAGAAGAAAGAATAAAAATTCATCAACAATTTGAAACACTACGTCCTCGCGGATTTGATTATCTTGCAAGTTCTTTCGAACAAATATATCACTTGTAGTCCTTATAAAGCCGGGATTAAAATTAAAAACAAATGATGTGACAGAAAGAAATTACTTTCAAACAGTAGGTTTTTCTGTATTTAAAATGTGTAGAACATAAAATTTTAGTTACCATAATGAATTTTACAGACATGGAAGGCTTATTCGATGATTAACTGAAGAGGCTTTTGATGTGAGGAAAATGTATATAGGAATGAATTAAAGTAAGGTTGTATTAACTAGTAAATAAACACTATTCATTAACTCACTTCAAGTGAATTGTCCAATCAATAAAGTGGGCTATATCTAGAGTCTTGTTAGTTAAAAGAAAAACTCCCTACCGTTTAAGGGAGTTTTTTCAGTTTAGAGTGTATACGGTATATAAAGTTAGTTTTAGAATCCCACTCAAAAGAACTCTTGGGGAAGTAGCCTTCCAACAAGGATTGTTTTTCCAGAATATGTACGTTTTGTTACATCGTTAACAATAGAATTTCAATGTTCCTTCAGTAGATGAAATTGGAAGTAATCAATAAAACACGTACCTTTTATATATGTGTTATGACCTGTGAAAAATAGCATGAAAGGTATAACTACAAAAAAGTCTTTACCTCTTTCAATCAAATTTTTTTAGATATTTAATACTTAGAATATGGTTAATATTAAAATACATATGCTCAAATTTTCTCTGTTTATCTAAGGATGGTTTGCCAGGTGCAACTGACAGGAATCTACCTAAATGTAACTCCTTGTTACCAATTAATTGCTCCTCTATGTCATATATAGATTGTTTATCTCTAATTGTGTAATTTCTCCCGTCTATTATTTTAATTTCAATGGAAAGTACATCTTTTGTTTTGTCTTCCACTTTTTATCTCTCCTTTAACCTAGAGAACATCATATTTTATAATCATTAATCCTAATTAACGGTAAGGTTTGGCATAGAAATCTATTTTTACTAATGAGCTATTTAAGTGTTTAACAATTTTACAATTTTGCTATTCATCGTAAAGCTGTAGCTCGAACTTTGAAAAGGGTGATCGGAATAACTACATTTATTTAGAGTGCGTGACAGCAATTTTGGCTACCACGTTTTTAACTAACCTCTTTTAGTTAATATAGATATCCTTGGTGTAAACGTATTTAAGATTATCTTGTAATGGGACCCTTTGTTGAATGGATATATGAGGTTTTGAAAAACATAGTAAATTAAACTTCTATCTATCGTGATTGAAAAAATTACTGATTGGAGTTCAGTAGTTTTTTTATTGTATAAGTTATATCAATGGATTTTAGCTTTGAAAATTTTTATTTTATCACTTATCACTGTTAGTGGATAAGCATACAAGCAAATCAGCCGTAGTTTCATAGCTTATATTAACGATATAAAAGGAAGTGCATCGATTGAATAATAGAAAGTCTAAAAAAAAACAAATATGGTTTCTTGGCCTAATCAAATATTAAAAATTAGACCCGATCAACAATACCAAAATAACCTTCAAGTTAATGTTTATGGTATCTTTACTGCAGGCTCTAAGCCTAGTGATTTCAATGGAAGGCAAAAAAGATTTAATCGAGACATCAATTTGGCAAATCAGATATGGAATGGCGGAGGAATGTGTAATATAAATTTTATTCCACAACCTGTATTTGAAATGAAAACAATAATAGACGCGACCAATTTAGGTTTTCAAGCAGCAATGGAAGGTCCTGTTAAAGGTTTAATTAAGAAAGTTAAACATAAGATTGGCAATCCAATTGGGATATACGTTGTTTATACGAGTGGGAATGATTTTGCATTTTCTTCGGATAGTACTTGCCCTATAGGTGCAGGAGGAGTCATAATTGAGGATTTTAGAATTAGAGATGGTATACCTAAATTTAAGCTCTTTGGCTCTATTGCATTGAGCAACAGAGCTTTAAATGCACCTTTTACATTTGCACATGAAGCAGGACATGTTCTATTGACTGAACTTGATAAACAACCTTTTAATAATATATTTAGATTTAATGCTATAGACCCTACGGGTCCTTTTATTAACCCTGTAACGGGGAAGAGTGATATAGCTCACAGTAATCTTGTAGGTAATCTCATGGCCCCTGTACTTCCTAACATTATCCCAACTATTGATCCCTTACAACTGCAAAAAGCTAGAATGAGTAAGATATTTCAAAATGCAATAATAAAATGATAAATAGATTATCATTCATTTGAAAATCCCATTGGATAATGGTATTAAAGCCAATAGGGATACTAAGATGATTCATAAAATCCCAGAATGTTATTAATAGGATAGCTTCTAATCTTAAGAGAGAACAGGAAAAGCAATAGATAGTGGATTTAATAGCTCATCTTCAAATGAATTCTTCATCATATATATTATCCAAGAGTTTGAGCAAGTTACTTCAGACACACTAAAGGCTCGCTCCTATTAGATGATTTTATAGAATAGAAAAAACTACTGATTAGGCGGCACCAGTAGTTTTTTCTATTTTTCAGCTGCAGGCCGGCTGTATAGTTAGTTCGTGCCATGATCTGTATTGATAGTAATTAGAACCATCAAGATAAACAAAATAATTTATAGCTTCTTAGAATTGGATAACAAAATGGCTCTTGAATTAAAGTAACAATTCATAAAAACCAAGTTGTTTCTCATAGTACTATGCAAAATAACTTTCATTAAATTAATGGTTACATTAATCAATTCTTCAACTTCCTCTCTATATTCCCAGGGGTAAAACGATAATAATTTGATTTACTTCTACTTTTACTTTATATGATTACTTCATCTTTTTATTCATAAAACATTCAAATAAAAACCTTAACTATTAGATTCTGAAATGGCTTTTTAGTTTCTTAAAACTTAAAAGTTCATTCCTTAATTAATACAAAGTTGGTTCACACAACAAAAATTACCAGAAATAACATGGGGAAATTATAAACTTTAGACATCGCTAAAATGCAAATAATCATTTTTAGATTTATTGTTTATATATTATTGATTCACCACATTTTAGCGAGGATTAAGCCTGGATTTTTTGTATAAAAACCAGATTCTTATGCTCTCAAATCATACTAAATAAAGGAAATACACAAGTTTTATCGAATTTGTGTAGATAAAATTTTATTATATGGAAAGCACAAAGATAACATATTAGGATCGGAGGCCAACCATGGATATCAAGCAGGATGCAATAAATGCTGAAGAAATGGCTAAGCGCTTAAATACAACTTCCAGCAATATTAGAAAATGGTGTATCGAATTAGAAAAGCATGGTTATAAGTTTGTAAAAGATAACAGAAAGAAGCGTTACTATTCTGTTACTGATCAAACTTTACTGTCAAACTTAAAGTATGCTATTCAAGAAAAAAAACTGCCTTTAGAAATAGCTGCAATGACTGTTGTAAAAGGGTTCGATAGAAACCATTCCTCGTCAAACACACAAGAAGAACACTTGTTTAATGAGGAGAATAACCGTGAGCTAAATATTCTCCAAGAACATGAAAATTACACAAAAGATGTTGTATTAGATACATTAAAACAACAACAATCTGTTAATAATAAGTTACTAGAAATGCTAGATCATTATAAAAATGCTTTAAAAATATCAGAAAAGAGAAGACAAACAGAACAGGAACAGACAAGCAAACAGTTAAAAGAATTAGAGGAACGCTTGGCCGAAAGAATAAGTCAACAGATTAATAATAGGGATAAAGAAATGATGGACTACATACGCCAATCACAAAGACAAAACCAACAACAATTATTAGACATTGTAGCTATAAAAGAAAAAAAACAGCAAAAAAGCTTTTTTGTCCGCTTATTTGGCAAGTAACATTTTAATTGTAAAAATTAAGTGTTCCTCGTTAAGCACACAAGAGGAGCTATCCCTAATAGGTAAGATTTTGGCTGCCTTAAGGCGGCCACTTAGTCTTTATAGCTATTTTAATTTTTTATATCTCCGAACGATATCTACAATGGCATTTCTAGGAAAGAGATAGCTTCTTTTTCGCATATGTTCTTGAAGATATTCATTAGCTTCTTCAATTAAGGAAATCATTCCTCTGTGTTTGCCTGGTGTCAATATTCTTCATCCTCGCCTGTGATTTTATGAGAAATACAATTCAGATTTGTTATTGGACCTGAACACTTTTCCATTGCCTTTATAGTTCAATTATATAAATTATCAATAGCTTGCCCTCTCTCTGTTTCATCTTCAACAATTGATAGTGTTTCAGGTTTTTCTTTCAAAAAAGCTTGTCTAGAAAGATCTTTCCCTTTTGCTAAATCATCTAAATTCTTTACAACAACCGGACACATATTTCTCACTTTAATCTCCATCTTTATTCTCCTTTTCAGTGTTTTTCTACTTCAATATAAAAAAGTAAAAAACATCTTGAAGAGCATAAGGGGTTTTTGCCCCCACCATAGGTGTGGGGCTAGGCAGAGCCTAGCAAAACCGTGGGGACAAAGAAAATTGCTAAATGTCCCCTTTACGTCTCCTTTTTTTGGTGTACGTCCCTTTTACGTACCCTTTTAAAATCCCGATGTCCCCTTTATGTCCCCCTGTTTTGGAGCCATGTCCCCTTTGCGTCCCCCTCACAGATGACTTAATGTATATATTCTGTTGATGTTAAGCCCCTTCAAAGGTCACATGAGTTTATCCAGATTGAAGAAATTTTCTTGGTGATTCATATGCTAAATTCTGAAGTTTTCCAACAGCTTACTTTATAGAGGATACACCTAATTTGCGTGTGATATGTTGTCTTTGTGATCTAATCGTGGTTTCTTTTTTAGACAGTATCAACTGCATATCTCGTCCTGAATATCTATCTAAAGCAGACTCAAAAACTTGCGGTTCGGCGATTGTAAATTGATTTAGAAATACTTTTTCTTTAAGAGTTTTGCATTCCTCTTCTACATTTTTTACTCAAGCAACCCTCAAAATGTATTCAATTCCCATTGAAGTTTTTCATTTTGATCCACAATAAGACCCTTCTATTTTTTAAGGGCAACCGCTGTTATAATAAAGTCTACCAATACTTTAATATCTACATGGGGTGCTTCCTATCCAGAGGAAGTACCCTTTCTTTTCTTACTTTCTTTACATGTTTTTTGAAATCGCTTTCACGTATACCATAATGCTTGTGTTGTTCTCTGAAGTTAAAAAATGTAAATCCTTATGTAGCTCTTCTGAAATGTCAAAAGTAAGACGAGAATTTCCTTTCCTAATCATATGCTTTTCCTTTCAGACAACGTATTTAATTTGCAACGTTACTTATAATTTTGTCTAAAAGGATATAATTTCTATTCTAGAAAGTAAAAAAAATCCAGGTTCTAAAAAAAGAATCTGGCTAAAGAAAATGAAAAGGTGGTAACACATCATATAGGCTTTATAAAAAATATCGTATTAGAAAATAATCTAATCGTAATAAATAAAGCTAGATTTCTAGAGCAAACTATTCAAGGTGCAGCAATGCATCAATCTATGCGATAATTCTTGTAGCAGAAAAGCTCCCTGCGGAAATAGGGAATTTCCCTGTTTTTTATTCCTGCATATCCAAATAAATATATGTGAATTTATTTTTAAAGATCTTTCAATTGCCTAATAAAATTAGATTTTATATATTTAAATAGTTCTATATCTAACTCATTATTTTTTTCTATTTTCTTTATTATTGCAGTTGATACTTCACTGAGTCGAGGGCGGGATTTTGTAACATTCTTCTTCACGTATTCAATATTAGTCCAATTAAATTTATTCTTTAGTAATAGAAGTGATTCATTAAACAACTCTGTTATTCCAACTAATTCAAATACTCCTAGATTTTCTTTTGCTTTTTCTAAACTTAGTTGAGAGCTTAACCCACAAATTTGATGAATTTGTCCATTCTTAGCTTGTGGATCCCAATCAATGTATTCTTCAAAGGACATATTTTTCATATTTTCCTCATAATAACCCGGATATGTTTTTAAAAAATAATATAACGATATCACACGTTCAATAGGATTACGCATCATAGTAAAGTAAGTATAGGGTTTAGAAAAAAGGTCATGTATTCCATAAAAATGGTGACCAGATATTGCTTTGATTACTTTTTTATTTTCTGCTTTTAACTGACTGAAATGCTCATTCATTACTTCCACGGGGACATGATCATATATCTCATTCTCAGCATAAGATTTTTTGAAAATTTCATTTAATGTGGTTCCTCCAGTTTTAGGAATGTGTATAAAGATAATAAGCTTTTTCCCCATTCGAAAATTTACCTCCTCTCTTAAAAATCCTTTAATTCTTATTTTCCAAATGCAAAGAGAAAAATTCCCTTTTAGAAATTATGTAACAAGCATAGCCATAAATTAATAGAATTAAAAGTCCTTGCAAACAATGATTTCAAGGGTTTTTAATTTAGTGTTGTAAGTAACACATACCATTTCCACATGATTTTCTTAATTTTTAGTATATTCCCCTTTTTTCCTTTTTGGAACTTGAAAACTTAAAGAATAAATTCTAACACCTCGAACAAACTACTCAAGGCAATTAGAGTTATCAATAAACACATAGTTTTTTCTGTTTTAGACTGTATATGATATACAAACTTAGTTAACACGGAAGTCTATGAAAAAGAGAACCTTGATATACCAAAGGTTCTCTGTGTGTCACTTTTTTTTCAATATGCAGCTTTCTACACAGCCTTGATATAACAATGATTTCTCTACAAGTGAATGAAAATAAGGTGTATAAAAAGCGCACATTTTATACATATGCAGCTAAGGTAAAATGTAGTATTAGTGGTAAAAATACGGTTTCATTAATTCGAAATTATCTTTTCATTGCTTGTTATACGTGTGAAAGCTGATAAAAAGATACCTCAGTCTAGAGTGACTTCAATTAGAATCAACTTAAATTCACTTTTTTATGAATAGATAGAAAACTATTACTTTTACACCATTAAAAATTCAATAACAGGACGTGTTTGTAATTCTTTTTTCATTACTCTTGTGGGTTTAATGGCCCGTAATTCTACAACCATTTCACTTACAACATTTCGCTTTCTCATCACGTCCTCGTATATTTCGTGAAATGATTTTTTCTTATATACTGCTTGACTAACAAATAAAGAGATTTTTTCTGTTTTCCAATCACCCTTGTATCCATAATCAGTTCTCCAATAATAAGGTTGTGAAAAACAAGCAAAAGAATCTATAAAGTATGGTTTTACCACATATTTATCATCACTCAATCCATATTGAAGGCGAAAAACCGCTTTTGAATCATTCTTTGCTATTCTGTGAAGTTCCTGCATTAGAGGGAGCGTAAAGTGGATATGTTCAATTAGATGACTTGCATAAAATTCATCTATGCTATTGTCTTCAAAAGGAAGAGGGATTTCTGAACACATTTCTAGGTCAGCTACAATGTCTACTCCTTGTCCTTTCATGATATCTAGATTTATCCACTCTTTTAGAATAGTTTTCCCACAACCCAGATGAAGTTTTTCCTTCATTAATATCTCCTCCTTTTTTGAGTGAGTGCCTTTTTAAGCATTGTCTATTTTTCTTTATAAATGTTTCTCTTGTTGAGGTTACAAAAGGATCCAGTCTCAGTTTAATAGAATGTCACTTAAAAATAATAAGAATAATTAATTGATAAAATCAAAATCTTTTATTGTAACACTACATAAGGACTTCTTGAGGAAATAGGCATCTTATATGGAATCAGCACTCGTCCATACCCTTCTTACTACTTTACATATTGTCAATTAAGCAATTCTATTTTAGTATCCTTCTAACTTTTTAACAGAAGGTTTGAATATCTGTCTGTTCAAGAAAAAACTACCTTAATTTCCGCATAAGATAGTTTTTCTTTTCGTATAATCACAATTATTAAAAAAGCCCTTAGAAGTGTTTGTTCTAGGGACTTTTTGATTTATAAAGATCAGAATGATGTAAAAATATGAACGTTAAAAGTTAATGATTCCATCACCAAAATAAACTATTCTTAATACACTATATGTTTTCATTCTCAATCAGGTGACTTGCCTAAGCTGAATATTTTCTATCATTGGAGAAAAGTAATCGAGATGGTTCACATTATTACTCTGTATAAACCTGCTTCTAAACAGAAATAAACACTGTTCAGGAGCATTAGTTTTTTGTTTTAAGCTGTATAGTTTATTCATTTTTAGTTATCTGGGTTTTCTCGGAGGAATAAAAAGGGAAATCACTGCTCGGTTCATGAAAGTAATAATATTTCTCTAGACCTAACTTAGTAAATTTATTACATGAAAAATAATTATCTTTTTAAGTTGTCCAATCACTTTTAATTAATTGATCATTTTATATAATAAGGACAAAAAAAGGGAGGGAATAACCATCATGCATCCTGATAACGAAAATTTACATGAAGTATTAGGTTATGTTGACAAGGCCCTTATTAACATTAACAAAGCGATAGATGATTTTGAAATACAAAAAGATTTTGAAAGAATATATGAACTTAAAATAGTAAAAGCCAATCTCGAAATATCAAAGAAAATAATAATATATGGACTATTTCATAATTAGCTTTAATTTATAATATAAAAGGTTTTCACAACAATTTGGACATAAAGCTATATAAATTTTCTTATTAATGAAAAAAGGGAGAATTCAATTGATAACACCATCTTCGATTATTTATAGTGTTCTTGCTTATGTTGCAAATCCTGGAAATAACACAGTTTCAATAATCGATACAGAAACTAATTTAATGATCTACAACATTTTAGTTAGAAGTATCCCATACAGACTGGCTATCACACCGGATGGAAGGCGAATTTTTGTTGCAAATTATGGAGATCTTACGATCTCAGTAATTGATACGATTGCTCATGCAGTGACTGCTACTATTTTCACTGAAGGCGATCCATCTGGACTGGCTATTACACCAGATGGATCGCGAATTTTTGTTACAAATGAGGATAATAATACAATTTCGGTAATTGATATTGCTACAAATACAGTAATCGCCACAGTTTATGTTGGCACTACCCCTAATGAAGTGGCTATTACACCAGATGGGAAATGCACTTACGTTACAAATGCGGATAGCGATAATGTATCGGTCATTAATACAAATACAAATACAGTAATTTCTACTATTTCCGTTGGCTATAAACCATCTGGAGTAGCTATTACACCAGACGGGAACCATGCTTATGTTACAAATAAGTTCAGTGACAATGTATCGGTTATTAATACAGCCATAAATACAGTGATTTCTACTATTTTCGTTGGTTATAAACCATCTGGAATAGCTATTACACCAGACGGGAACCATGCTTATGTTACAAACTTGGGTAGTAATAATATATCAGTTATTAATACCGCTACAAATACGGTAACAGCTACTGTTTCCGTGGGGGATGCTCCATCCGGAATAGCTATTACACCGGATGGAACCCATGTTTATGTTACAAATGAGTTCAGTGACAATGTATCGGTTATTAATACAGCTACGAACACAGTGACCTCCACTATTGATATCGGAAGTAGTTCTTTTCCAGTTAGAATATTAATTAAAAATGGCATGTAATCAATTTATTATCCACGAAAATTAATTAACATAATGAACTTTATTAGAAATAATCAGAAAAAAATATTAAGCATACTATATTGAAAAAGAAACTTTTATTTTAAAAATGCATTGGCTGATACAGTATCGGTGTCTTTCTTGTATCCATATAAAAGGATTAAACAAATATGGATCCTCTATTTAGAATAATAATAACTGTGCAAGGCTTCAATCATTGAGGTGAAAGTAAGTGAAGAAAGAAAAAGCTAATTTAAAACTGGTCATTTTCCTTGTACAATAATGTATCCTCTAGTCTTTTCTAATTTACGTAATCGTTATTAATAAGAAGGGTAAAAGGTTAACTAAGAACCATTCCCCAGCGAGGATTCCTGTATTCGACACTGGCTTGGTTAAGCTGTACATAATCCCTTCCTCCCTAAAAGAAGGATTTAAAACCCACTGAATTAGAAACCCCTTCAGGATTCCCATTCAGAAATAAAAATGAGCCACTGAATGGGTTCAGCAGCTTTCTTAGTTATTATATATAAATTTAGTTAACAAGAAATATTTTGGATTATTTTCTACAACCGGAACCATGCTCATTATCTCTATAGTGTCTACAACCACAGCTATGATCATTAATCCCCTTGTGTATTCAAAACACAGACTTATTTCACTTGTAAGGTATATCCCTCTTTAACCAGTAAGGACATTGTATAAGTTACAATAAAATTAGCTAATACTGAAAGCATAGAATAAAACAGGGGGCTCATAGTCATAGTATCAGCCAACTAATAAAATTTTATAAAAATAGGCAACTATCCAACGATTTATTATATGTCTTTTAATATAACTTAAAATCCATTAGGAGTATTCTATCTAAAAAGAACTAGTTATTAAACTAGCTCTTGATATGACAATTTAATTGCTAATTCATTATTATAAATATAATTTAAATATTTTAAATTTTCATTAAAAAATCCGATTTATAGTAAGAGAAGAACTACCCACAATAACTGAATCACCAACTTTATGAATTCGAACATCAATTACATCATTAGCTAAAAGATCTAATTGAATAGTTTTACTTACAGTGGTTAAAGCTTGTGTATTACTCGTTACAGTTAAACTTACCGCAGAAAAATTTAATGGAACATCATTAACAAAAAGAAACCCCCTAGCGAGGTCTGTTGGATTAATTCCAAGAGTTAAACTCATAGAAATTTCGTAAATCCCTGATTCATTAATAGTTATTGTATCATTAACTATACTTAATGTTACATTAGCAGAAGGACCCACGAAGTCATAATCAACTTTTGTTCCATCAACATCTATAACTTGTCCAGATTCTTTACGTAAAGAACCAAAAGCGGGTAATACACTTGACCCTAAAGGTCTTGATGTTGTGCAATAACAGGAGTTCGAAGTGCAATTGGAGCAACAATAACAGTGTTTTTTTCGACATGAAGACAAAAAACTCCCCCCTTTATTTAACTCATACTATAGCTATATTAAAAATACATTAATTTTGCTTGTATGCCTGTCTAGAATATTCTACATAATTTTTTGTTCTCAAGAGAGAAGCTGTTGAAATTATTTTCAATAGCTTTTTCCATATACGAATAGGTCTGTGTTTACTAAGGATTTGTTTCTTTCGTTTATTAACATTACTTTCATCGTCTTCGCGACCATGATCTCCACCACCGTAACCATTGCCAGCGCCACCATCTACGAAAAATCATGTGTTTTCACTCCTATATGTTTATACCTTTAAAATATGTACAAGGGATGAAAGTGTTCATTTTGAAGTTAGAAAACTTCTAAAGGCGTTTTCGAGCATTATCATATAATTACGTTTCATTGAAAGAAAAAAGCCACTGACTAGGTTCAGTGACTTTTTTCTTTTGTTCATGGATGGACGCTTCCTTGGGTTTTAGGGATTCAATACCATCATTCTCATAAATAGTTTACTATCTGTTAAGCGTTTTTCTAGATTTAGTATTCAAAACGTTGAATCCAACAGTGCACATCTTTCTGATTTGTCGCCATTAAATTTCTGGTTTTTGAAAAGGTGTTTCCTCTCAAATACGCAGCTTTTTATCTATCGTAGATTCGATAGTATTCTAAGGGCGTTTGAATGAAAGATGTATAAACAAGTGCACCTTTCATAAACATGTTAGCCCAAGAAAATAGTACTAATAAAAAATAGGATATTATCTGTAGTTATATATTATTTCCTTAAAAGCATTTTATAATTACTTAGTCGTTAAAAAACGATTCCTAGGTAATGGGGGGGCCAGTAAAACGCAGAATTTTGTTTCTAGATTATATTTTTCCTTGGATTACTTTATAACTACCTATAAAACACATTAATAAAATTATAAAAAATTTGTCAATTATAAGGTGTTTTTAATTTATATTAAAATATAAATATTTTTTGTTTGATATATACCACCAAAGACAATTAAAAAAATACTAATTTATGATAAGTAAATGGTAAAATATCTATGAAAAATTAATGGTTCTATCATTTACTCTAATTGATGACAAATTAGAGATTTTTCTACAAATAAAGTAATAATTAAAATAAATTTATACAAAGTAATTTTTATAATATTTATATAAAAGTAAGAAGATTATAGATATATCTTAATAAAAGTTAATTATTAAATTTTATTAAGTAATAAAATAATATTTAATGTGATTTCTTGATAAACTATCTATTAATTTTTATTATCATATTTATAGTTATTGGAAAATAATCCACGAATATAGGACGTATACAAAATGTATTTGAATAGATGGCAGGAACATAAGGACCAAGTGCTGAATATGTATACAAATTGTATACACGAGGTGATGAGGTGGGAAAACTAGATAAGTATGCTCGTCAATCAAGATCAAAAGAATCGAGTAAAGTGTTACCGATTCGATTGCCAGAAAGTATATATGAGCAATTTCGAGAGCGTTGTGATGAGTTAGGGCTATCAATGTCGGAAGCTGGGTATTTACTCATCAGGGAAGAGTTAGAAGAGAATCTATACACAACGACTACAAATGAAGTTGCTGCAACTACAGGACGAATACAAAAATCTATACAAGATGAGAATACACCGTATATAAAAAAAAATACAAATAGCGCTTCTTCTTTTTCTAGTCGCTGGACGTCAGCTCATTATGAGGTTGAAAATGAACTACCTTGTCCTTTATGCTACCAATGGTACAGTAAAACTAACTTTGCTCGTCATGCCAAGAACCATAATACAACTACAAAAGAGCTCTTAGAAAATAACAAAGAGTTTATTTTTCAAATGATAAAAGAACGTAAACACAATGCGTAACAATAACGTAAGAGGGTTTTTGCATATGCATACCCTCTTGCTCGAAAGTAAAGTGGAAGAACGGATTTATTCCTTGTAACATAAGTATTTATGAAGATATAGAAGAATTTCGAAAGCAGGGCATACTTGTTTTTTCTTACTTAGGGGGTTAAAAAGTAAGTTATTTATTGAATTCACAGAAATTTAGCATAACTGGACAAGCACAAAAAGAAAGGAATTTTGTATATATAATAAATTAGAAGGAATCCAATTGAGGTCTATTTTTTACATTTAACAATTGATATTGGTAACAACGTTTATCATAGCTTGATGGGGTTGCTATTGCAGAGAATGCTAAGAAAAGAGTATCAAATTAGTATTTTTGCCTATAGTAGGCTAAGAATACTAACCCTTTTTCTATAAAGGAATAAACTATATAAAAATACAGGAAACGGGGTTTATGAAATGAAAAATTATTATATTCCTCCTAATTATGAGGGAGTATATAGACCGTATGTTAACGATGTAAGAGCAGGAGCTTCTGCTTTTAGAGCTATTAATAATGTAGATATTCCTCTCCAGGCTAACAGTGCTAACAAGGTTCGTTTTCAAACTGAACAATATGATTTGGCAAATGAATATGATCTAAATACCTCTACTTTTGTCCCGAGAGAAAGTGGAGTATATTCCCTTTCATCCTCAGTTAAATTTAACCCTTTTAATAGTAGCCCATATAACTTAGATATAGTTTTTCTCATAACCAACAAGGGAGAAACTGAAGGAAGAGATAATGAAGCTTTTGCAGCAAAAAGACCAGGAATTATAACAGCAAGTGAAACCTTTTGGTTAAATGCGGGAGATCAGGTTGTAGTAGGGATGAGAAGTAGCATTGCTGGCATGATACAAGGGGACGGCAGTACAACTTTTTCAGCAGTCAAAGTATTTCCCTAAACAATATGAATTTTAGTTTAAGCTTAATTTTATTTGACCTATTATCTCCGAGTAAACCTTCTTTCTCCTATATAAAAACGTCTTTAAATTGATGAATAGAATAATTTCTATACTACTTATACATTTCTTTGAACTGTTCAAGCTTGTTAATTTTACCTTTCCCCCTTATATAATTGCCTTGTAAGTTATTAACCCTTTTTTTAATAATTCATACTAAATGAGAAAGTTCAATTTTAAGATCTATCTAGAACTCAACGCAGATGTATTAATATTTTCATTAGTTTAAGAGGAAAATATCTTTTAAATATATCATATAGTCAAACTTTTAGAGAAAAGAGGAGGAAAAGTGGTAAGTGCTATTTTGCGTGATGAAGATATAAAGTCCATTAATTTGTGGATAACGAAGATGAGGCGGTATAAAACACAAGATACGGAGTGGATGACTAAAGCCGCAGTAAGGACCTTAAAATTAGATTATAAAATAATTGGATATGGATACGAGCGGGTCACTTATGATCTTCAAAATGGATATGTATTAAAAGTTGCCACGTCAGAGTTAGGACTTAAAAGTAATAAAAATGAATTTATAATATATAAGTACTGTCATGCTAAGTTAAAAGAACATCTGTGTCCGGTTAAGGAAGTCGGATATGGGTGGATTATAATGAAAAAAATGACAATCTCAGTACCTAGAACTGAAGAGTATGATAACCAATTAAAGTATTTAAAAAAGAGGTTTAGACAATATGGAGTAAGACCTAAAGATTTAGTAAGACCTAATTTAGCTTTAACAAAGAAAGGGAAGATTGTCTTTATTGATTATGGGGACTTTACATTAAAGTGAAAAGGATATCCTATAAAATTAAAAGATTAATATTAGCTTTTGTTTTTATGGATTATCCTTTCACTACTATCTGCATAATGAAATAATAATATCTTTACTTATATTTTTTCCATTCATCATAGACGGATGGACGAATTTCTCTTGCGAATTTCAAAAACTCATCTGTTAACCCTAGTTTTTTTAATCCTTTTAATAATTTAACAGGTACAGGTTGGTCAGAAGTAAAAGCCCTTTTATGATCGATAACTTTTAAATCTCCTAACTCGTTGATTAACACATGGCGTATTTCTGCATCATATCTAGTGAACCCTAATTTTTTTAGTTCATCCAACATGTTTAAAATCTTCTCAACTAGAGGCCTTGTTAACTGTCCGTGCTTTTTTAGGTATCGTGCGAGTGAGAATCCTTTTATATATTCCATAACTATAAAGTTTGCACCATATTGATAAAGACGTGGCATTACTGGAGATGATTGGCCTCTACGCAGTGCTTCCAATTCTCTTTGTTGTGTTTCTTCTTTAAAAAAAATTTTAATACACCGATCAGATGTTAGTTGATAAACTATACCATCTGCTCCGTTCCCGATTATTTCATATTCTTTTAAGTCTTCCTTTTGAATAACCTTATTGGGTTTATGAATGATTGTTGGTGAAAAATCTTTCAAATCTATTCCTCCTAAAATGAAGAATCATGTTTTCAAAATCTGAGCTGGTGATTTCTTCATTGTTATTACTATTAGGTAACATAAATGTTAATGACTTGAACCTTCTACTTATAAATGTATAAAAGATTCATTAATTTACTTAAGTTAGCATTTAGAAGAGTATCTTATGACTCTTTTTCTATTGAACTTCAGGATATATTTCCCGAGGGAGAAGTGAGTTTTCTTATTTTCTCATATTTTATATCTTATTCTTGGATTAATAAGATGCTTGGATTCTTGTCCGTTAATTAGAAAATATATTTTGTAGTGTAAATTAATAATTCTAGCTGATGTTAATTGTCTTGATAATCTGTTGACTTATGATTTGTTATTTGGTGTTATTAAAGAAATTCCTAAATATTTATTTTTTAAATGTTATTTTAAATAAAAATTTTTTTTGGAAATATGGTACAAGTACCCTTTCCGATTGCTTGTTTTTACATATAATATTATTAAAATTGGAAGAGAGGTGCTGTTATTATGGGTTACAAAGAATACTGGGACGAGGAAAAGAATTCAGAAGAAGTTTCTTCTAAAAAGAAAAAAAAGAAAAGTGAGCACAAAGGTTCTGGTGCAACGGTAAGAATTATTAGTTTGTGGAAAAAAGGATAATATTCACATTCATATGTCTTTTTTTATGTAACTATTAATAGAAGCTACATAACCATTCTTTCAAGCCTAATGAAGGAATGGTTATGTAATTTTATCTGGAATATATTTAATAATAAAGGGTGTTATTTCCAAAGAAAGTAATAAAACAGTAGGAATTACTTTAAAACTTATAGATACTACTGATTGTTAAAATATTAAATCCTTAAGGTTTGGATTCTCACGAATACTAAAGAAAAGTTTAGAAACCAAGAGACATATTATGAGTAACTAATCACTCTTTTAATTGACTTAAATAAAAAGGTTAGGTGTAATCCTATTAAACTAACTATACACAAACTGATTTTCTAATAAAGATTCCTACATAACTTACCAAAGCACAAAACATTACTGTAATTAAAGACATACATACTTAGGGTCTATTTTACAAACGGCTATGTTACTAGAGGAATTAGTAAAGTTTCATAATACTATTTTTAGGAAACGTTATGTGGTATTGCTGCTAACTTATTGAAGCTATATAAAGATTGCTTCTTTACATTTTTGAGACAAATTAGATGAGTCAAACATCAATGAATATGTATAATACTTAGGTGGAAAATATCCCTTTATTAATCGTGAATTGTGATTAAAAAGGGATATTTATTTAGAAATTTAATTGAATTTTATTTGAAAATTAAAAAAGGATTATTTACGGATACATTGTATCGTAATCTGTGCTTTTATATTTACATTTATCCTTTTTGTGCTTGTACTCGTCTTTTTCTTTATATTTATCTTTTTTGTCTTTAGACTCGTATTTGTCTTTTTTGTGCTTGTACTCGTCTTTTTCTTTATATTTATCTTTTTTGTCTTTAGACTCGTATTTGTCTTTTTTGTGCTTGTACTCGTCTTTTTCTTTATATTTATCTTTTTTGTCTTTAGACTCATATTTGTCTTTTTTGTGCTTGTACTCGTCTTTTTCTTCATATTTATCTTTTTTGCACTTACAGTCATGTTTGTCTTTGCTAGCGTCATGGATGACTTTTAAATCGTAATGCTGGCCTTCTTTTTTGTTCTTATAAGATTTACTCATATTGCTTTCCTCCTTTCATATTATATTCTATTTTTTTACAGTAAAATTGCTTGTACTATACGGAAAAATATTCAACATTACAGCCTATTTTTAAATTTTTCCGGAGAGTCATTTTTAAATGTCTCTCCGGAAAAATTGTTATTTATAGATATTGATAACTTACTTTTTATATATCAATCTATTCCTAATTCCCTACCCCAAATTGCTACTTTTTCCAGATGATAACCTAGTAACTCGCCTCCACGGTTATCAAATATTCTTCGTAATTGGGTGTGCAATCCTTTTTCTAATGTTCTTTGTAAATAAGCCATTTTGTAAAGATCTCTTGGATCAGTTTTAAATTTAATTCCATGCTTTTTCATTTCGTTAACGTAAGTTACTATACAATGATTTCGAATTTCTTCGGCGTATTTTTGCCAATCTGCTCTGAATCCTAATAATATTTCTACTAAAACTACCATATCAAACCATGTTGGAGCATATCTTGCTGACTCCCAATCGATGAACTGAATATTCCAGGGATAATCTTTGGTAACATCTTTACTACATATATTTTGCATGTGAAGATCTCCATGTGTAAGAGAAGAACCACTTTCCAGTATTTCAGGGAAAAAATCCGGACCTTTACTATATAGTTTTATTAAGGGCTTATAATAAGGTTTTATTAAATCTTTTGTTCTGTCATCGCTAACTGCCTCATCGAGAAAAACGACCGTTTTTTCAATGTGTTTTTCTCGTTCCTTTCTTGCTGATGCGGAATCATAAGTTGGAAGCCAAGAACTCCAAGCATCATTATATTTTTTGAATTTGTCTTCGAACGTGCGAGCATGAAGTTTAGCAACCGTGGGAATAATGTAGTCTAAATGTTTTGGGGTAAATTTTAATTGACCGCGTATTTGATTAACAAATTCCATAAATACCCAATCCTCATTTAGATTCCTTTCTATGAGGTAAATTTGAGGTAAAAATTCTTTCAGCAGTGGGTGGAGTTTCTTATATATATTAATTTCAACTTCATTTTTTTGAGTTGTTGAACTATAGACCTTAAAAATAATTGGATAGTAACCACTTTTTTTTCGAAGTAATAATTTATATATGCTGCTTCTTTTGGTTGATTTCAGACACTCTATTTTAGTTGGATCAATGATAACTTTTTCGCCCATGGAATAAGAAAGCTTTTCGGAAATCTTTAATTTCGTAAATAGTTTGTATAATAATTTAGGTTCATACACAATTTTCATTCCTTCCTTTGTTGTTTCCAAGCGTTAACCAAGTGGGAACATGTACTTCTAATAAATGGCATTGGGTCATTCCATGCAAATAAGGCGAACTCTTTTTTTCCTTGAAAACCTTTATAAAAATCAATAAAACTCATTTCTTTTCTTTTTCTTTTTTGAAGAAAAGTCAGATAATATCTTACTAGATATATCCATTTAACCCCGTCTATTTGATAGAAGATGGGCTCGGGATTTTGTTTAGTTAAATATAAATAATACATATACACAAAATTAATACCAGAAGGTTCTGTTAAGCTGTGTGTTAGCCAGAAACGTGGATTTATTTCAATGAATTTGTAAACACCATCTCGAGGATCCTTTTTGAATTCAGCCATACCAATGCCTTTAAGTCCAATTTCTTCAAAAAAGGGTAAAGATATATCAAAAAGCTCTGGAACTCGCTTACTTATAATATGTGCACCCGTTCCAAACTCTGCAGGAAATTGGTGATTTTTTTGTAAGGAGAATAATGCCATTAATTTCATATTGTCATCGTAGAAAGTAGCGACTTTATAAAAGCAATTATCATCTCCAGGAATAATTTCTTGAATGAGTAGCTTTCCATATTCCCTATAGATCTGGTAATCAGCTTTTAATTGATCTAAATCATTTATTAAGATAGCTTTTTTGTTAATATTTTTTCTGAATTCATGGCCAAGAACTGGCTTGAGGATACAAGGAAAATCAAGATTAGCAATCGCTTCTTCAAAGTGGTCTTCATTTTCCACGATATATGTTTTAGGACATGCGATATTATGCTTTAAAGCCAATTCATATGCCTTCTCTTTGTCCAAAACTTCTTCAATTAAGGAGTGGTCAGGAAGTAAGAACAAAAAGTATTTAGACAATTCTTTGCGGTTTTTTGAAATGAAAACAATATAATCATCAGAACCTGCGTACAATACAGGTTTTTTTCCTATACTTTTGGAAAGATTGATTAAAAACGTAAGCAATTCATTTTCTTGGGTTAAAGGGTTGGGGCATATATCACAAGTCGCTAAACGGGATCTTCCTATCTTATAAGCTCTCTCTGTATCAAAAGCATATATTTTTATTCCTTTTTTAGATAAACTTCGGATTATTCCAACCCCATTTGCACTCAAATCAAGTACAACTGCACAATGTTCATGTTTCATAAGGTTTAGCCACCTTTAAAATTTATTATATATACTTTCTATTTTTCTTATCATTCCATCTGTGGTTAAGTGTGTCTTGGCAAAATTGAATGCATTAGTACTAGCTTTATCTCGAGCTTGTTTATTAACAATGAAAAATCTTAATGCTTGTGCTAGTTCTTCTGTATCCCCAGGTTCAACAACGATTCCTGTTTTACCATGTTTAACAATTTCTGGAATACCACCGCAATTTGTTGAAATTATTGCCGTCCCACTATGCATAGCCTCAATAATCGCAATTGGTAAGCTATCGTTAATTGTTGGAAGTACAAAAATGTCTGTTTTGCTTAAAATATAAGGTACATCGTCTCTTGAACCTAAAAAATTCACCATAGGTAAATCTAAGGAATGCACTTGTTTCTCTAAAGCTTCCCTCATTTCACCATCGCCAACTATTAATACTTCAACATTATTTGTATATTGCCTAATATGTGATAATGCACTAAGTAAATAGTTATGCCCTTTTCTTGGTCCTAATCTAGCGACACATGTAATTACAAGCTTTTCTTGGGGACCCAGCTTTTTCTTGTAGTATTTTTCTGGATAATTAATACCTGTTATTACTGTTGTCATTTTTGCGTGTTTTGCTCCTAATTCTGTTAATGAATCACGGAATGAGTCACTAAGAATAATGAGCTGACTAGCAAACTCTATTGCTTTCCTCTCTAGCTCTTTATAGTAGGTTTCTTCAATAGAACCCTTTTCCATTAAATTGAATTTTAATCTTTTAAAAGTGAACATTCCATGAGGGGTGAAAAATAAAGGCTTGTTGTAATTTGCATTAAATCTTCCTAGAATATTTGCTGTAAATATATCCTGTGCATGAAAGATATCGTATTTCTCCAAATCCATTTTTTGAAGCATCTGTTCATATACATATAAGAGACGACTATTAGATAAGATTTTTTTATCATAACTTCCATATCTTCTAAGGAAGAATTCTTTTAATTTAGGGGTAATATGCACTCGTAAATTTTTTACTGTTGCACTAGGAAATAAATTAGGGGAGATAACGTCAACCTTGTGACCTTGTTTTTTTAAACCTTTACTAAGCTCTGTAATATAATTGGATAATCCTCCTATATGAGGGTAGTCCCAAAATGTAGCGATTAATATAGTGAGTTTCTTTTTGGAGGGCCGTTTTTGAGGGCTTTTCTTTGTTCTATAGTCTTCCCTAACTTTTACTGGCGGGAGGTTAGGTTTATAGTATTCATCCATTTTTTCAATGATATAAGGATAAGGGAAAATAAGATCTGTTATCATTTCCAAACCCTTCTTATCACTTCAAAAGCTTCTGCATACGGCACACCAATAGTCATGCCTCGAACTTTGCCTAGATGTTTAACTCCCTCGTAGGAACGGGGGTGAGGGAAATTTCGCATTTCAACGTCATAATATTTAAGTGCATTAATCTTAGCATCAATATTACTTGTGATATCAACAAAATAATTCGGTTTAAATAGGTTATCAGAAGTTGAGACATTCCATTCACTAGAGGATACAGTTTCAAATGTAATTAACTCTATTGGTTCCTTATTAGGGAGAGGTCTAGTTGCTGTTAATACTGCTTTAAATGTAATTTGATGATCAATATTTAGATCGCCATAATGATGAGTAAATATTTTACTAGGTTTATATTTTTCAATCAATTTTTCAATTTCCTTCGTTAATAAATGAAGAGGAATTGATTCTAACTCTAAATTGGGATGCCCAAGGAATATCACTTCATCAATACCAAGCTGCTTGTTTGCAAGCTTTCCTAATTCTTGAATGTGGTGTGCTTCTTCTTTTCTTCCTAAAGCCACAACGATTGAAATTACTTGATGGCCTTCATCTACAAATCTTTTTAAGGTTCCTGCTGTTCCTAATAGTTCATCATCAGGATGGGCTCCAATTACTAATATACAATCTCTCATTTTCTTTCCTCCTGGTTCCGTATTATATTTAATATATGAGGTACTTGTACTTTTAGAAACTGTCATTGGCGGAGACTAATAGTTATAAATTTAGAAATTTCCTCAATGACAGTAACCTAGAACGATTGTATATTTTTTAATTTTTACATAACAAATAATTATGAGTGGAAAAAAGGAGGAAATTGAAAAACGTTCGTTTTTAAACAATTGTTTAAGTGATATATATAGGTGCTTTTTTATAAGCACTAAATTAACACGAAAAATATGTAATTTTTCTTGGTTATCCCTTAATTAGTCTAGGAGCACACAAAAAAAGCCAGGGCTCTCCAAACCTATGGCTTTTTAATCCACTTACATAAAAATTAAATTTAATTTTGGCGCGAATCTTATAGTATAGTAGTTAACTCTTATTTACTTACTATATCCAGAGATACGCTGCTTAAAAAGGAATTTTGTGATACCAATTTAATGGTATTTTAATACAAATATTATCAATATACTTATAATAACATGCCCAATTTTATATATTTTTGTCTAATCATTAAATTGTTACTCCTTATAAATTTTATAAGGTTAGATTATTCTAAAGAAAGGTCCTCATCGATGTTAGCCATAGGAGATGTTACTGGAACAGTAGCAACTACAATATTAGTTAGTCCATCAATTACAGAAATTGTATTTTCTGCTTCATGTGTCACATAGATCTGATTATTGGATGAATTAACCTCTATACCTGTAGGCTGATTTCCTACAGGAATAATAGCCATTACAGTGTTTGTTATTGCATCAATTACAGAAACAGTATTACTTCCCTTATTTGAGATATAAATTCGATTAGTGGCCGAATTTATACCTATACCAGACGGTTGAGATTCTACTAAGATCGTGGAAATTACAGTATTAGTTAACCCATCAATTACAGAAACGGTATTCTTAAATTCATTTGTTACGTAAATTCGATTGATATATGGATGGACATCTATATCAGTTGGGTAAGTTTCTACTGAAATCGTGGAAATTACAGTATTAGTTAACCCATCAATTACAGAAACGGTATTACTTCCCCTGTTTGAGATATAAATTCGATTGATATATGGATTGATCCCTACACCGGCCGGTTGAACTCCTACTGGAATGATAGCAATTACAGTGTT
The DNA here is from genome assembly GCF_028369225.1 of Priestia sp. AB. Classification (NCBI taxonomy): domain Bacteria; kingdom Bacillati; phylum Bacillota; class Bacilli; order Caryophanales; family Bacillaceae; genus Priestia; species Priestia sp. AB. The sequence goes on along the minus strand of NZ_JAQMYN010000012.1, from coordinate 86,995 downwards.
AGTTGCCCCGTCAATTACAGAAACCGTTTGGCTCCCCCCATTTGTTACATAAATCCGATTGTTATTTGGATTCCCATTTAGGCTAACTGGCTGATGCCCTACAGGAATAGTAGAAACTACATTATTTGTTGTTGCATTAACGACAGAAATTACGTTATTATTCTCATCTATTACATATAGCTGATCGTTAGAAGCTCCACTATCGCTAAAATTAACATTTATTTTTTTTGCTTTCTTCGCCATTTTCACCAACTCTTTTCATAATTACTGTAAGAAAATTGTTGAAAACATAAGGGGAATATCTTATGTATAAATATATGATATTATTATTTTTTTATTATTCAAAAAAAAAACTTGACCTTATTATAAGATAAATTTCTCCACATATACTTTTACCCCTATATTGGATATGATATACCCCTGGCATCATTTTAAAACTTATAATATTTGGAAATAAAGGTCGAAATCAGGAGTTTCCTTTTGTGCAGTAAATACATATAGTATTATGGCAAATATCATGAAAGGAGCAGGTAACTTGAATAATTCAAACCAAAAGCCCGGGGAAACCCCTAACAAACTTATGGAATTAATGATGCTAAACATTCTTCAAAAACACGGTATTACAAAAGAGAATGTTAAAGGGAAAGTAACTGATGAACAAAAGCAACTAATCTTCGATTTATTAGAAGAATTAAAACAGCAATCCGGTTCACTTGTTGATAGGGCCAAGTCCAATTCTCCAAAAACGAAACCAAAGTAATTCCGTTTCTTCTTAAAAGCGCCTTTTTTAGGCGTTTTTTCTATTTTAAAATTGGACATAGGCTCATAGGGTTTAGCCCAATCTTATTCATTCAAAAAATCATATATTATTTCATATAAGGAAAGGAGTGTTAATCATGCCAACTCATAAACGCTATGAGTCTCGTGAAGTAAAGAAAAGAAGTAAAAAGAAACATTCTGATCATGACCACAAAAGTCGTTTCGAATTAGAAGAGGATGATCATTTTTCCCATTTATTTGAAAGCGATGATCATTTTGAGGACGAGAGTAAAGAGGATGCAGTTATTGAACAAGAAGCAGATGCATTTTCATTTGTAGATCAAGAATCTACTGAATTAATTTGGATTAAGGATTCATGTGACATTGAAGTTACTACAACAGATACTCAGGTAGCTGTGCAGCTTCAAGTTGCTATCCAAGTAGCTCTTGGAGTAGTAATTTCCATTCTTTCCGCGAATGTTGCAAATTCTGAAGTTATAGCTCAGGACTTACTAGCACACGCTAACATTGAGCAAACTAACAAACAAAAAATTGTCATTGTAAATTCAAAAGATGTCAAAATTACAACAACTGATGTAGATGCTGCTGTAAACATTCAGGTAGCAGTTCAAGCACTAATTGCAGTATTTGTTTCTGTCCTTAGTTCTTAATTCTTATTTAATTAAAATTTTAAAGAGGTGAAATAGTATGGGTGAACAAAAATGGAGAGCGCTGGACCATTGTAAAATTGGAACACATAATGGAGCAGTTATCGATCAGGATGCAGATGCAGTAAGTTCAGTTGAACAAGAATCTTTTGAATGGATTATTGTTAAAGATTCTGAGGGTGTTGAAGTAAACACAACAGATGCACAAGTAGCGGTACAACTACAAGTTGCTATTCAGGTAGCTATTGCAGCAGTGGTAGCCATCCTCACAAGTAATGTCAATCAGGGTGAAATTGTAGCTGAAGAAATGACAGCACTATTAGGGACTAAACAACGCAATAGTCAAAAAACAGTTATCGAAGGCTCAGTAAATGTAAAAGTTAATACAACTGATGCGGATGTGGCTTTAAATATTCAAGTGGCCATTCAAGTGTTAATCGCAATATTTGTTTCTCTACTTAGCTCATAATTATGAGTTATTTTTTTAACGCTACAAACTAAAATAAAGAGATAATCGTAATAATCTTGGATTTTTTTATCTATTAAGAGGTTACTAGCAGAAAAAGAGAGGGATAGTCTAAAAAACGGTTCCCTCAGTTAATAGTTTTAGAGTACACCAAAATTATATAGAGTTCTAAAGATTATTACGTCACATTTAAACTCATGGATATATTTAGCTAAATTTATTCGTTATTTAATTTCCCTAAAATGGAAAAGCACTTTTCTTGTGAAAGGTGCTTTTTATATTTTATAGATAAAATTATTAAAGGATAAGAGAATTAAACAATTCTAGTATTTAGATTCACCATCTGAGGGGGAGAGTGACAAGATTTTCATTTAGTATTAGTCTGAGTAAGCAATACCATTAAAACTCTCTGGTCCCACTCTCACGGTACCTAGGAGATTTGAGCCAATAAATGCCGTATAGACTAAAAGGCCAGAAGCCGGTGCAGGGATGTTAAAATCAGAAGCTGTGAAGGTAAAAAGTTGGGGGCCTAATAGATTTATATTTAAGGATTCTGAAGAGGAATAAATGACAGGATCAGTGAGGGCAGTTCCTCTGACTATTGTAATAGAAATCGTTGTTGCTGCAGGTAGTAGAGGTAATTGGCAAGTAACTGTCCCGCTTAATTGAGTACGGATAGGGCCTGTAGCTCCTGAAACATTAAGCCCAATTTGTCCAAATAATCCCGGCTGCGAGAGAATAGTAATAGGAATAGAAATAGAGTTAGCGATGCTAGCATTTTGGGATGTTCTAGCATCTAATAATCTAGTCATGGAGTAACCTCCTTTCTATATTATTTATTATTATATGACAAGTAAGTTTTTATGCTTGGACAAACTAATTAGTTTAGTACAACTTCAAACCTTAATTAACGGAATGGAATTTAATCAATTATACTTCCCTAGGGTAAAATTTACATACATTATTTAATATCATAAAGAAGTTAAACTACATATGAGTAACTTTATAAATAATTACTTTTTAATTCCGTTACAAATATTGTAACGAAATTTCATAAGGTAAGATATCTGCTATACAAAAATTAAATTAGGGTACCGTCTTATTAGTGACAATAAGCTTATAAAAGTATCAATACCCCCGTTATTGGAATATTTATAATCATTACCTTGTATAATGGAGGTTATTTTATATCATGAAAGATATTCAAGTCTTTTTACTGAGTTATTCTAACTCAAATGCATTACAGCAGGCCTTAACGTCTTTAAACTTTATTATCAATCGAGTAAAAGAGGTCGTAGTTATAGATATACCGGACTTTTTGTTAAAGGTAGCTGATTCTTTTACTACGCATGTGAAAATTGAATATGTGAAAATAGAAAACAATGATTTGGGAAAAGTGTTAAATAATTATATTAACGAGCTATCTTGTGAATATGTTTTATTTCTTTACGACCAGGATTATTTAAATTCAAACATAACAGAGATACAATTAGAGTTAAACAATGAAAAACAAGTGATGGCTTATCAGAATACAATTAAAAATATAACAATTCAACGACCTTTTTTTGTAAAGACGCATTTCTTAAAACAAAATATATTTTTTCAGGATAACGGAGTTCCTTTTAAAGAAGCCATATTACCTTCATGGCTATCTCTGGTTAGTCATTACCACCTTATACTAGAGAATAGGGGTATTATTAGTCAGTACTCTAAAGATGCTTCTACAAGTAATATTGAAAAAATAAGATTTATAGAAAAATATCAGTTAAAAATACCTAACCAAATAGCTCACCCCTCCGTAGCAGTAATGGTATCAAATTATAATATGGCTAACTATGTAGGAACTGCTATTAATTCATGTTTCCTACAAAGTAGTCCACCACAACAGATATTAGTGGTTGATGATGGCTCGACTGACGAGTCTTATAAGATTTTAGAAAAATGGATTTACCATCCTAGGTTTAAACTTTTAACTAAAGAGAATGGTGGAAAGGCCAGAGCCTTGAATGAATTACTCCCATACATTGAGACAGATTTTATAATTGAACTAGACGCTGATGATTGGCTAGATCCTGATGCGATCTTTGTTATCAGAGATTATTTAAGGAGCTTATCAGACGATGTTGCTGTTCTTTATGGTAATTTAAGAGCTTGGAAACAGGTAAACCCAGAGAAAGTAAAATACAAAGGTATTAGAAAAGGAAGCCAAGTGTTTAATAAAATGGAATTGCTCTCATATACGTTTCCTTTAGGCCCGCGCGTCTATCGGACATTGCCTTTAAAGGAGAATAAAGGATTTCCAATTATAGACTTTGAGAATGGTCGTATGTATGAAGACGTTAGTATATTAAATCATTTACTAAGAGAAAATCGTTTATTATATAAAGATTTTACAGTTTATAATGTGAGAGAGCATGAATTAAGCATCACAAAAAAAAACCCCTCCGGTTGGAGCGATTTTTTAAAATTGCTTAATTAAGCAACTGGAGAAAAAGTAACAAAGTTAATTGCAGGGATAGATATAGTTAGTGGAGTAGTAGTAGTACCATAACCATATCCAACTGTCTGAAGGATAGTAAGAAGGTTACCTGTAACAGAAGTAATAATTCCTTCCACAAAACCATCAGACATAGCAATTTCTACTGGTGTCCCAATACGTTTTGTTAATTCTGCAGCTAAAAAGCTTTCAAACATATAATAAACCTCCTCCTTAAAGTGATGCTACTGTTTCAATTTTGCTTAGATTTACAAAATTCATCGTTCCATCACTTTCTACTAAAACGGCATAATCTGATAGAACGGCAAGTAAAACTCCTGTAAGTGTCTCGTACTCTGTTGAAAATTGTACTGTTTGGTTAAGACGATTTGTTAAATCATTACGTAGAGCGTTTAAACTAGGTAGAAGTCTTAGTCTTAGAAGATCAATTAAAAGGTTAGTAGTCGCTGTAGTGGTAGTGTTTAGAAGGCCAGTAGCAGTAGCAGTCGTAGTGTTTAACAGGTCAGTAGCGCTGGCGGTAGTAGTGTTTAACAGATCAGTTACATTAGTGGTAGTAGAGTTCAAAAGATTAGTGATTGAAGAAGTATCCACAAGGCCATTAGTATTTAAAGTGTTAAGGAGCTCAGTTACATTAGTTGATGAATTAGCAGTGTTTAACAGATTGTTAGTTGTAGAAGTCGCTGTAGTGGGTAACGTTTGTAATGTCCCAAGTAGGTTGAGTAACCTTGCTTTAGCTTCACTTGATAGTGCCAATATAATCATCCTTTCTTAATTGCATTTTTTTACATTATTGTCTATGTTTTATAATATGCTTATCCGATTTTTTCGGTGCTCAGCATTTTAATTATTTTAGTCAGGGGTTGAATAATCTTTTATGTGTATTTGAGGGGTATATGCAAGAGAGCAGTGTATTACAAATGTTCTGTGTTTATATTTAAATTTTTTAGTATGAAGAATAAACTTAACAATTTGTTTTGGTAAAGTAACTTTTAGACTGTGAATATATCAGGCATTGACTGCCCTAAGGTATTGTTGTTTATCAACTGTCTTTTGCTATATATTCTGTGATTAGTTGCGTCAGAGTATTTTGATGGCGGTTAATGACGACTTTATTTTCTTCCTTAATAAAGGAAGCATATTTTTTAGTACCCATATTTTCATGAATTCTAGATAATAAAAGCGGTTCGGAAAGATAATGAAGATCAAATTTTTGAATGATTCGCGCCCATAAATCATAGTCATGAGTATAAAGGAGTGTTTCATCAAAAAAGCCTACAGAAGTAAACACATTTTTATTTATCATTGTAGAACAGCCATTAATAATGTTTCCCTTACTCATTTGTTTTAGTACTTCAAGCTTACTTGAGGGATGAAATCCTATAGGAGGAGTTATAATATTACCTTTTGCATTAATAGCGTAGTAATTTGTATGGCTAAAAAGAGCATTGTTTATAATCATGAATTCTAACTGGAGAGCAATCTTTTGGGGATAATAAATATCATCTGAACTAAGCCAGCATATATAATCTCCGGTAGCCAACTTGATACCCACATTCAAAGCACTTGCTGTTCCCCCATTTTCTTTTTCTGTATATATAATTTTATCTAAATAAGGAATGATTTTTTCTTTATATTGAGTAGATCCGTCATTTATCACGATAATTTCAATATCATTGTAGGTTTGATTTAGTAAACTGTCCAATGCATGACTAATAAATGGACAGTTGAAGAAAGGTACAATAACAGATACTTTTAACATATTTAATTCTCCTTTCAGATAACATTAAACTTATTAATATCCTATTTGATTATTATTTTATCTCTAATACCTTATTAAATAACATTACATTTATTAAGATATGAAACATATTTTAAATATGAAATAGATATTCGTTAGATTAATTTTACTCACCATTTAAAGTGAATAAAAATTTTAATTTAATAATATTGGTAAGTTAAGTAAAAGAGCAGTTCAATTTATGCATATTATTTATTAGAGTGACCTTTATTATCTTAAGGTTTAATATACGATCTATAATTTTTGTTTTTAAATTAATTTACTAAATGGGGGTAAGAAATGAATATATTGTTTGTATTCTATGTCCCAAGTGGTGGTGTAGAGACTTTAAATCGTCAAAGGTGTAAAGCTCTTAAGAAATATAATATTAATGCCGACTGTCTCTATTATGAAAATAGAAAAAAGACAATAAATGATCATGGTACTCAAACGTTTGTAACAAATGAAGACACAGAGATAAAAAAAATATTGGATGATGGAAATTACAGTCTCGTTGTGATCGTTTCAGATTTCCAAGCTTTACCTAGATTTAAATCACTAGGTTATCGGGGAAAGATGATTATAGAAATACAAGGATACGGTCCAAAAAGCACCGCCAGAGCTGCCCTTACAAATGCTGTGCCTCTTGTAACTAAATACGCTTCTGGTTTCCTTAACCCTAAAACCCCTCACATTATGCAGCTGTTAGATGAACTTTATCCCTCATTCCCTGTTTTTAGTTTTAACAACTGTTTTGATACTAATGAGTTTTCATACCGATCCGTACCTGAAAGTCATACTCCACATATTGCATGGATTGGAAGAATTGAAGATAATAAGAATTGGAGAGAATTTTTAAAAATAGGTAGTGAATTAGTTCATAATTATAATTCAGGCATACAATTACATATGTTTGAAGATCCTACTATAAGTGAACCAAAAGAAAGAGCTGAATTTAAAAATTTAATTAAAGAATTAAATTTAGAGGCAAATCTTCTGCTTCACGCAAATGTCCCTAACAATGAAATGGCAAATTATTTTTCAATGATCGGTGAATCTGGTGGCTTTTTATGCTCTACCTCTAAAGTAGAGGGAGCACCTTATTCGCTTCTTGAGGCAATGAGCTGTAAGTGTCCTGTATTGACAACAGACTCTGATGGTGTAAAAAGTTCAATTATTCATAATCAAACAGGAAAATATTATACGTTAGGTAATGTTGATGAAGCTGTTAAGGAAGCAAAAGAGTTGATAATGGATTCTCAATTAAGAGAGTATATACGAAAAAATGCTCTCCAGCATGTAAAGATAAACTTTAGTCCGGAATTATACTGTACAAATTTTATTGCTATGATTAGGTCCCTTGGAATATGATAATAAATAAAACACCAGAGCCTTTACATGCTCTGGTGTTTTATTTAAGTTGAATTTTCATTTTCTGTTTCTAAACCTTTAGCCTGTTGGTACAGTGACAGAACATTATTAACCATGGTATCAAGAGACCATCGCTCTTTCGCCCATTCCTTAGTACAGACAGCCAGTTGTTTACGAAGAATATCATTTTCAAGTAAATATCTTAACTGATCATATAGTTCATGGATGTTTCCAACAGAGGAAACTAATCCGCTTCTGCCGGTCTCAACCATTTCAGGTAAACCTGCCGTATTGCTTACAAGAACCGGTAAACCTGCTAGTTGAGCTTCCATGACAGAATAAGGCTGGGTATCATGTATACTAGGGTGAACAAAAATATCTGCCTCTTTGAGAAAATGAGCAACATCATTAGAGATTCCTAAAAATCTAATGTGGGTACTAAGCTCTAAACTTTGGCATTGTTCTTGCAACTCTGCTTTTAATTCTCCTTCTCCGAGTATCCAGCATTCCCAATCATCTCTATCCTTTTTTAAAAGCGCAAGTGCATCAAGTAGATGATGAACACCCTTTAAATAAACGAGCCTCCCCATAAACAGGATAATTTTCTTTCCCTTTTTTGGTCCAATAATAGGGTGTTTCATAGAATCTTCTTGAAAATTTTTAATATCTAATCCGTATGAAAAAGTCATTATTTTATCCGGAGAAATAGAAAAGTTATCTATAATATTATTACGCATCCAAAGCGTGGGACTATGAATCAAATTACTAGATTGATATCCTAGACGTTCAAGGGTTTTATGGTATTGATATTCAAATGTATCTTGCAGTTGTTGATCAGTTTTTTTTCGATGCATGGTCTTAAGGGTAAAGAAAATATCCCTTGATAGGTTACCCAGTGCACTAGTAACAAGGGGGATGTTTGAAGGTTTAACTCTACTTATAGCTCTTGCCGCTGTTACATCTAGTGCATGAATGATGTCATAGTGTTGGAGATTATAATATACGGCTGATAGCTCCAAGCTATAACGAAATATTTCAACATTATATATCCAGCTGTTTATAGGTAATGAAGGCATCTCTGTTATGATCTTTTCTTTAATATAAGGAGAAATATTATCAATTTCTATTTCTGTTTCTTGCCCTATAATTCGATATTTGGTTGTATCAGGAGTATGGCTGAGTACATCGACAGAATGCCCCAAGTCTTCAAGAGATTTTTTGAGTAATGATACAAACGTCCAAACTCCCCCGGTATAGGGGAGTGGATAATAGGAAACCAATAAAATTTTCATTTATAATCATCCCTTAATTGTTTTGCATATATTTTGGTGTTGGGTGTGTAAGCTTATAACAACATTGTAGAAAGCTCTACTAGCTTACTGAGTATATTTAAAAATTATATTTATAACTTGAGGATCAGGAATTTTATAGTCTGGATGCAATTTGGTTTTTATCTCATCTAAGAAATCAGTAAGATTTTTATCAAATGATGAAGTATTTTTGTCTTTCATTTATTATTAATTCCCTTCTTTCTTAAAAAAATTGGGCCAAAAATAATATCCGATTTACCACATTTATATAAGGTTAAGTAAATTTTTCTTAGTTATATAGGCTTTCCTTAATGTATAATATGTGAAAAATTTTTAATTGATATGGAGGGGGCTTATTCTTTTAATATTTCAATTAGAGATGTATGTAACAAGATTTAAATGTATATAGGTGTAAGGAGACTAAGAATAAGGGGTAGCACTACTTGTAAGGGAGGATTTTAATTATTTGGATGGGATTCATAATTCGAACAAGTAGTGAAGTAGCTTATTAAATAAGGTTGAGATAGATATTGGTGGGCATAGAGAATTGTAAACTTATACACACTTTATGACTGGTCTGACTGAAGCGATTTTATATATTCTTTTAAAAGAGGACGGTAATGATATTCAATAATTTTCATCTCTTTTTGCATTTCGGGTTGATATTTACGTGTTCCCGAATTCTCATGTGAGCGAAATTTTGTAAGGGATTCATCAAAGTAATGAATTTCATAGCCATTCACAAGCATGCGGAACCACATTTCATAATCGTGTGTATAACGAAAGTCTGGAGAAAAAACCCCCACTTTATCAAAAAATTCCTTTTTTATAAGAATTGTACAGCCATTAATAGCATTATAAGTTAGAAAAGCATTATATACATCATCAAGATTGCTAAAGCGTTTAGTACACCAAGGAACTAAAACTTGATTATCTTTATTAATGTAATCAAAATTTGTGAAACTGGCGTCTATTTTCTTTTTAGTCATGAATTCTATCTGTTTAGAAACTTTTGCAGGAACAAAATAATCATCTGAACTTAACCAAGCAATATACTCTCCTGTAGCAACAAATAAGCCGGTGTTAAGAGCAGTAGCAGTTCCTCCGTTTTCTTTCCTTATATAAATAATCTTGTCTTTAAATGGCATAATTTTTTCCGTATGGCTTGTAGAACCATCGTCTATTACCACTATCTCTATATTTTCATATGTCTGATCTAAGGCACTTTTAATTGCCTGATCAACGTAAGGACAGTTATAAAAAGGAATGATTATTGATACTTTTGGACCCATTATTTACCCTCCAAAAAATAAATTGTGTTCAGGGTATATGACTCGCTTATTATCCATGCTTAATTCAAAATTCATCAAAATGATAGCTTTAATTTAAGCAATGGAAATTATAAGTTATATACTTTACGGAATATTAAGGAACCCATTAGTTTGAAATTACCTTGTTTAATTCCTCAATTAGAATATGCAAAGAACTTGTTAAATGATATGAAAACTCTCTAAAAAACACCTTTCATATGCCAACCTCTAGTGAGAATATGGAAAAAGGCTCAATTAAAGTAAATCTTAATTAATTTCACACAAGAGATTTTATAAGAAGCAGCAAAGGACTAATTAATAAAGTAGCCATTTTTCTTTCACTAGTTATTAGGACCATCTACTTGTTGACGATAAAAATCAACAATGTTCTTTATAGTAGTTTCCAGAGGGATTTTTGGTTGCCACCCTAATTCAATTAAAGATACAGGGTGCAGATCAACATGATTAACTATAGGGCTTTGATTATCTAATTTTGTTTGAAATGGAATATTCGTTGTTTTCCTAAACATGTTTATAATTTCACCTAAGGAATGGCTCTTACCAGAAGAGACATCATATATGTCACCAGACTTCCCTTTCTTGAGAAGACAATCATAAGCTTTCACTGCATCTCGTACATCTAAAAAATCTAAACGATTATTTAAATTACTAACATTTAAGAATTTTTCTTCTTTCCCTCTTTCCATATTTACAATCCTCTGAGCAAAAATTGAACAGACCCCTGTAGAGAATCCCGGTCCTATTAAATTTGATGGTTTAGCAATGACAATATGCATATTATATAAGGCAGCCCAAAATTGAGAAAAAATAGATTGTATCGTTTTGCTTAGGCCATAGGGATGATTAAAAGTGGGGATAGAGGTTGGATTAAATTGGAGAGCTGAACTCACAATAACTGTCTTAGAAGCTGGTGCTTCTTGTCGGAGAGCCTCAATAAGATATACTGTACCCATTGCATTCACTTCAAGGGAATTAAGAGGGTCTTCCCATGAACGACCTACCGCATTTTGTCCTGCTAAATGGAGAACATAATCAGGCTTTATTTGTTTAATAAGGTCTTTTATTCCCTTTTTATTAATTAAATCGCATTGTTTTGTTCTAACTTTTTTATAACAAAAGTTTCTCTTGTTAGTTATGGCTATAATATCCAAGTCTAATTTTGAAAAATATTCACACGCATGTTGTCCAGTAAAGCCGCTTGCTCCGGTAATTAATAATTTATGTTTTGCGTTCATTAGTTTCACATCCCACCCAGTGTATTTAAACTTTCCATTAAATTAAGCTTAATATTAGATGTATGCTAAAAAAAACAAATCTTTCATTTAGAGCCTTTATGCTACTGGATTAAAATATTGTTTTTTAAATAAAAATGGTAGTTTATAACATTAATTAGCTGCATGAATACCTATATATAAGGGGATTTGGGAGCGCTGATGTTATAAAAAGAGGAGAGAAATTTATGAAAATATTACTTGCTACATTTTGGGAAGTCCCTCATGTAGGTGGCGTTTGGAATTATATGCAACAGTTAAAAAAAGAACTTGAAGCCTTGGGACATGAAGTAGACTTGCTTGGTCATGGAGCAGGGAATGAATCAGTTCATATTGTTAATAAAAATCAAGAATTTATTAAAGATGAGCTTTCATTAGTCACAAAGTTAGCTCAAAAAGAGAAAAATCAACCTCTCCTATATAAAGATGAAGTAGTTAAATTTTATGAGAAGCAGCGTCTGGGTTATATGGAAGGAATTACGAATCTAGGCATAGATCAATACGATATAATTCATACACAAGATGTAGTGTCAACTGCCTGTATTAGCCCGCTAAAACCTGAAAAAACAGCATTAGTAGCAACTATACACGGTTGTGTGGCTCACGAATTAAATCACTACGTTAAAAATACTTTGAAATCCTCTACCGCCGATATAGCATGTAAGTATTTTAATGAGCTTGAGCATACAGGTGCTATGTCTGCTGACTGTACAGTGGTCGCAAATAACTGGCTTAAGAATATTTTAATAAAGGAATTTCAGGTTCAAGAGCAAAAGCTCACAGTATTTCATTATGGATATGATATTAATTCTTTTCTTCAGCGGATGCAAAACCCCTCAACTCTTCGTTCACGCGTTGGTCAACAAGTAATTATTTATACGGGAAGGTTGGTTGAGATTAAGGGAATTCATCATTTATTATCTGCACTCAGTGAATTAAAAAAGTTAAAAAAAGGATGGGTATGTTGGATAGTTGGGGATGGGGATAAAAAAGCTGAGTTAAAAGCTCAGAGCAGAGCACTAGGGCTAGGAAAAAGAGTTGTTTTTTTAGGCAACAGAAATGATGTCCCTTCTTTACTATCTCTCGCTAATATCTTTGTACTTCCCAGCCTTATAGAAAATCAACCCCTATCCGTAATTGAAGCGCAACTTGCTGGAAAACCCGTAATAGTAAGTGATGCAGGGGGATTACCAGAAATGGTTCAACACGGTTCAACAGGAATAATTTCGCCTGCTGGAGATCCAAACTCACTATGTAAAAATATTTATAACTTATTAATAAACCCAGAATACAGGGATAACTTAGGGTCTAAAGCACAGGAATGGGCCTTAAATCATTGGTCACAAAAAAAAGCAGTTGATAAGGTATTGAACGTTTACGAAAAGGCTCTCTCAGACCGGAAGTAAGCTTATAACTTTTAGTAGTGTGGCAAAGGTAAATCAATACATCTTTTTAATGAAGTATTGGGTAGGGAGCTTACACAGTAACCTTTTTGATGACATATACTATTGAAACTTAAAGAGGGAGAGAATAGTATATGAAGGCTATAGTAACTGGAGGGGCGGGTTTTATTGGTTCCCATCTTGTGGAAGAACTTATTATAAAAGGATTTGAAGTTCATATAATTGATAGCATGATCTCAGGAAAGCAAGAGAATATACATCCTCTTGCTACTCTTCATGTTGAAGATATATGTAGCAAACAGACTAAACAAATTATTCTCAAGGAAAAGCCAAATATAGTGTTTCACCTGGCTGCTCAGGCGGATGTTTCAAGATCCATCAATGATCCCCAGTACGATGCTGATGTAAATATAAAGGGCACTATCAATATACTTGAGGCTTGTCGAGATGCTTCTGTTGATAAATTTATATTTGCATCCACTTCAGCTGTTTATGGAGAGTTGCAAAAAGATTTAATTACCGAGATGGACCCTACAGTACCTATTTCTTATTATGGTTTATCTAAGCTAACAGCCGAGTCATATATACGCCTATTTTCTCATTTATATGGACTATCTTATACAATTCTTCGTTATGGAAATGTATATGGACCTAGGCAGACCCCAAAGGGTGAAGGAGGAGTAGTTGCAGTATTCTTAGATAGACTAAATAAAGGAACCATGCTAAATATTCATGGTGATGGTGAACAAACCCGTGATTTTATTTACGTAAAGGACATTGTTCAGGCAAATATAGCTGCTATTGACAAGGGCCACCAGGAGGTTATTCATGCTAGTACTACGCAGAGAACCTCTGTGAATCGTCTATTAAAGGAGCTTGAGAAGATTCATGGTTCTAAAATTAATATAAGCCATACGGAAGGACGACCTGGAGATATTAAACATAGCTGTCTCGATAGTAAAAAAGCGCATAAGCTATTAAAGTGGCAGTCTCAAGTTTCTATCTTTAGTGGCTTAGCAGAAACATACGCATTTTTAAAAAAATAATCAATGGCATTTATAAATATGATTGTTTAATAGTTAGTCGATTTACTCACTTGACTTAAAGCTTCTCTATGATCCACCCATAATCCTTTGTGTGAATGCTTATTTTATTAGATTAGTAGTTACTAGCCCTTCCTTTTTTTAGATTTGTGCATTTAATATAATATATAGACTCGTACAAATTTTATTTTAAGGGGAAAATAGTATGAATTTAGAAGGTATAAAAGGGCAATACGACGCTATTTTCAGTTTAGGGGATTTGTGTTTGACTTCACTTCAGCTTAAAGATAACAACTTAAGAACGTTTTCCGGAATCTTAGATTGGGTTTCGTCTCCTTCTTTAAAGAATGTTAATGTTCTCTTACAGAACCGATTTGCTGATTTTTTGAATCTAAAGAATCTTAGAATTATAAAATATATATCACAATGGGACTTATTAGTGTGGGATGAAATTTATAATATAGGGTTTAACCATGATTTTAAAACAGACAAAAATACACTTACCTATTTAGGTGGCTATGCTGAGGTTAAAGAAAAATATGATAGAAGAATTCAGCGCTTTTTAGAGAAGTTGTCTACAGGTCAAAGAATCCTGTTTATAAGAACTGAAGCAAGTTTTGAAGAAGCTGCTGAGCTTGAAGCTATCTTATCTGGAATGATTGCTAATGATTTTAAAATTCTTGTTATTAATCATACAGATGTGGACCATTTAGTTGAAAAGAGTTGGTCTCTGCAAAGAGTCTGTGCTATTGAACTGCCTAATCATGATAAATGGAATGCAAACAATCATTATTGGAAGATGATACTAGCCGATATTACCCTTTTATAATTACATGAAGGAGCCTTTTCTTACCTAATTATAAAAGGGTAATTTTATATAATTGTGAAGTTTTGCTGTTAGTAAGAGCAAATATTAAATCTCCAAGGAGGATATGTGCTGAGGTATTAGTGTAAATACATAGAATTTATTCTTTATTTTGTTCTAAGTCAGTTATACCGTATAAATTGTTTTCTCTAAATATAATTAACATGAAGATTATTGGACAAGTTGAAACGAATTTTTATTCAATTTCATTTAAGGCATCTCTTCTAAGGATGTTAGGGTGCTTTTTAAGGGTGCCCTTACTATGGTAAAGAGCAACTGATAAATCTGTTTGTAACTAAGTATTTAAATTAACTTATCCTTAGTTATAACATAGTAAGCAAATAAGGAGGGGTGTATTATGGATAATAATCACTTTCAAGAGACTCATAATAGTAATGATAATAACTCCACTCAAAAACAACGTTACCGCGTGATAACAGGAGCATTTAACGATAAAGTAACAGCAGATCAAATTGCAACTGAAATAAAAGAGCGTTATGGTTTAACAGTGTATGTAATTCCTGAACAAGTTAAAAGATCTAGCTCTTCCTGAATGGGTTATGCTAAGTTAGCTTTTATAATTATAAGAGTTACACAACAAATAAGGTATTATAAAAAGAGACAGCTAATTAGCTTCATTTTGAAATAATTGGCTGTCTATTACCCCTTTAATTTAATTATTTAAAAATGAATGTTTAAATAAATCACAAAACTTCAAACAATAGGTGGAGATAAAAAAGGACATCATTTTTAGTGTGGCTTTCTTTATCATTTCTATTATTTAGAGGGAATTATTTAGACATCCATTCTTTTAATTCATTTAACATTTCTCTGTAACCTGGAGGGGTGTAACAAAAGTCTGTGCGGGTACTAATGATTGTTCGGTCTAATACTACTTCCTCGTCGGGACTTATTTCAATATCATCCTTCTCAAAAACTTCTTTAAACAATTCTAATAATGTTAATTTTGATAACTTTTGCTTTGAATGTAGATGGTATAATCCCGTAACATTATTTTCTATAAAAAATTCAATTGCCTTCGCTAACTCTAAGGTTGTTACTCCGTTCCAAAAAACTTTTTTATACCCTTTTATTATTCCCCGTTGGTTCATGAACCAAAGAAATAGACCAATTCCACCTTCCTTCAGTTCAGGACCTATTATTGAAGTACGGATTGTTAGGTGCTTATTATCAACAATTTCACCAAGTTGTTTAGATTGAGCATATACCGATGTACCATCTGGAGAATCGTTTTCTGTATAATCCCCTTTTAATCCTAAAAATACGCAATCTGTGCTAATATGAATTAACTTACCTTGATAACGTTCAATTAATTTAGCTAATTGATGCGGTAGTAAGCTATTTATTTGAAAAGCACGCATAGGATTATTACTTGCGTGTTCATTTAAGACTCCAATGCAATTGATAATAATATCTGGCTTTATAGCATCGATAGTTTCCTCGAGCCTTTTAAAATTTGTTATATCCAAGTAAATTCCATTTTTATCCTTAGGATCTCTTGATGTATAGGATACATCATAATTTGAATTTAGCATGAAATACCTTGTGATTACATGCCCTGCCATTCCTTTTCCACCAAGAATCAATAATTTCATTTAAATAAAACCGCCTTTCAGCAACATTTCTCTAATTGCCTCTTTGCTAATTGTTTCTTTACTTGAATCATATTTTTCTAGGTTTACAAGGGTGTATGGTGCATAATATTCTTTTAAGCCTTCAATATGGATTGGAGGTAAAATAACGAAATATTCATCATCATATGTGACAGTGGTCGTACTCTCATATTCAGATAAAAGTAATTCGTGTATTTTCTCTCCAGGTCGTATACCTAATGTTTCAATTTCAATCTTTTCTTTACCAGAAGCCTCTATCAATACACTAGCTAGGTCAATAATTTTGCAAGTAGGCATTTTCATAACAAAAATTTCTCCGCCCAGACTTTCAAATGTCGCCTTAAAAACAAGTTTTATTGCATCTTCTAAAGTTAGAAAGAAGCGGGTCATATTCGGGTCCGTAATGCCAATTTTCCCTTTCTCCTGAATTTGCTTTTTAAATACATGAATAACACTCCCGTTTGTTCCTAGTACATTACCGCCACGTATACAAACAAATTTAGTTTTAGTATTTAATGTGTTAGCGTGAATAATTAGCCTTTCTCCCATCGCCTTTGATAAGCCATAGAAGTTAGCGGGGTTTGATGCTTTATCAGTAGAAATATAGACAACTCTATCTACATTGCAACTTATAGCTGCATCTATTACATTTTGTGTTCCATGTACATTTGTTTTCAATGCCTCAATTGGCTGATCTTCGCATACTGGAACATGCTTTAAAGCAGCTAAGTGAAAAACATAATTCACATCTTGACAGGATTCCATTATTGCTTCTCTGTCTTTAATATCACCAATTATGAAACTTAATTTAGGATGGTTGTCAAACTCTTGCTTCATTGTGAATTGGTTGGACTCATTTCTTGAAAAAACGCGGATTTCTTTAGGGTTATGTGTTAATAGTTGTTTAACTAATTCGTATCCCCATGAACCTGTACCGCCTGTCACTAAAATAGTTTTATTTTCAAACACCTTTTATTCCTCCTAATACTACTTTAATCACTTTATCTGAAACGTTTAGATGGCCGTACCCTTCGGGATAGTACCAATTTTTTAATTGATTAACCATTACATGGACACAGCTTAAAATTTGATCAGCACTTATTCCTGAAAGCATATTACTTCCACATTCAATTGTTTCTGGTCTTTCAGTTGTTTTACGAATGGTTACAGTAGGAACGTGAAATAAACAGCATTCTTCTTGTACTGTACCGCTATCTGTCAAGACACAGTAAGCGTTTTTTTCAAGTTTTACAAAATCAAAAAAGCCAAATGGCTTATGAAGTTCTACTAGTGGGTGAATGTTAACAAGTGAACTATGTTCTATTCGAGACTTTGTACGAGGATGTATGCTACATATGACTCTTTTTTGGTAATATTCGGCCACCATATTGATCCCTTTAATAATTTCCAGTAATCGATCTTCATGATCAACATTTTCCGCACGATGAGCAGTAACTAAAAAGTAGTCTCCTTCTTTTAAGGACAATTTGTTAAGAATCTTACTATCTTCTATTCTAGATTTGTAATACGTTAAAACTTCATTAATTGGGTTTCCAGAAACAATAATTCGATTAGAGGGGATACCCTCTCTAAGTAAGTTTTCTTTACTTTGGGGAGTATAAGGAAGATTGAAACTTGAAATAGAATCAATAATTCGTCGATTCTTTTCTTCAGGCACTTCTAAGTCAAAGCAACGATTTCCAGCTTCCATATGAATAACTGGTATACCCATTCTTTCAGCTAAAATCGCACTTAGACCACTATTCGTATCACCTAATACTAAAATTTTGTCCGGTTTTTCTTTCAAAAATATACCTTCTAGCTCTTTGTACATTTTTGATAACTGTTCCCCTAGGGTAAGTTGTTGGTTAGCCAATATATAATCTGGTTGGCGAACATTTAATTCTTGGAAAAATACCTCGCTTAATGAAGCGGTAAAATTTTGTCCTGTATGCACCAAAATGTGTTCTGTAGCATAATCATCCAGTTTTCTGATAATGAGGCTTAAACGTATAATTTCGGGTCTTGTACCCAAAATAGTCATAACTTTCATTGTATACACGCCCTATTCATGTTATTTGAGCATAAGTACCTGCTCTATTTCGTATTCGCCCCCTTATTTATTAAAATATGCTCACCCTTGTTTCTTGCTATAGGCTAATCTATTAATCTTCCCAATAAAAACTTAGCTACCCAATTTATAAAACTTTTTAAGTGAAGTGGGAGGAAGGCGGTATAAACATAAGGATTTCTTTAGAGCTTATTATTCTTTTGTGAAACTTTAAAAATAGCGTTAAAAAGAGTTGCGTATTGGGCTTATAAAAAAATTTAAAAGGGATATTTATTTATTCAATCATTATAAAGAAAGACAGCAGAAGCTTTTTAGGAAGTTCTGCTGTCTTTCTTTATAATGACTCTTTCTTTTTATCTTCATTATCATGGCCATAAAAAAGATATGCTCTATCTTAAATGCTAATCCCAATAATTACTCAAACTTACTCCGTTTAATACATAATCCCATACTAGTTCATTATTTGGGTCATCCATAGGTACTTGAACAGAACAGACCCCATCAATCGTCCAATGCATATCAATAACGTTTTTAAGTCCCTCTGCCGGCTGAAGGAGTAATATATTAAACGACCCTTTTGTCAACCCTGATATTACAGATTTTAATTCTATAGCTTCTTCTGGACTAGCTGCTCCCCATCTAATAAATAAAATGGAGGAACTATTTTCGACTTTCTCCAAAAATCTAGCTATTCGCTGATGGAGTTTCTCTTTATAGGAAGGGTACATTACAGTCCAATCCACGTTTGGAATGATAGGGAAATCATGGACAGAAATGATATTGTAGTAAGTATCATGAATGAAGTGAGCATTAACTGGTTCAGTTCCTCCTTCTTCAGGAAAGATTGCTACACCATCATCGAGAAAATGAGCATAACCGTCAGTTCGCTGTAAGTTTTGAAACTCCATAAATCCAGTAAATCTATTTTTTAGCAATCTACTCACATCAGAAATTGAATTAGATATCATCCAGTCTAAAGGGAACGAAAATCTTCTCCAATTATGTCTTCTTAAATTAAGAGAGGGACCACACCAGCTGCCTAACCCTAACATTAAATCATAAGATCCTCTAATATCCTGTAAATTCAATATAATCATCCCTTTACTTTTAACAGTTCTATTATAGTAAATGCTAAATCATTTATTTTTGCTTGGACAAAGTAACTACAGACTTAGAGAAACTTAATCCTAATAGGTCTTAAGTAACTAAGAAAAGTGGATAAATACCTAAAAATTATCCCCCCACTTATTTTAAAATTTAGGGTACATAGCTAAATACGTCCAGATGGCAATTTGTTTAGTTATTTCTAGATTCATGTTCATATAAAATATTCAATTTACACTAAAATATAAAAACACTGAATATTCTTGCAAGGTCAGTGCTTTTAAAAGTGTATGTTATATTTTTCACATTGGTAGTGGTATTTAATATACCAATAGTTTTTTCATTAATTTAGAAGAGTTAATGAACTGCTCGGTTTGCATTGATTCTTCCGTAAGTCCAATATAAGCCTGTGCCTGGTACTGGATCACAGGTAGATAAAATAGTATTTTTAATTTGTACATTATTTTTCCCTTGAGCTGCTAATAATGCTGCTAATCCAGCTACGTGGGGGCAGGCCATCGATGTACCACTTAAATACGCATAATAACTCCCTGTGTAAGTGGATAAGATAGTTGAACCAGGAGCTGATACTTCTACCCAAGTACCATAATTAGAAAAATCAGATTTTTGATCGTTTATATCTGTAGAAGCGACAGCAATTACGTTCTGATAAGCAGCTGGATATGTTAGTGTATTAGAAGCTTCATTTCCAGCCGCAGCTACAATAACCACCCCTTGATTCCAGGCGTGATTAATGGCATTCTCTAAAGTAATTGATCCTTGAGAAGAGCCTAAACTCAAATTAATTACTTTAGCTCCTGCATTTGTTGAGTAAGTAATTGCATTTGCAATATTACTCAAGGTTCCATTTCCGCTGTTATCAAGAGCACGAACAGGTATTATAGATGCTGAAGGAGCTATCCCTGCAATACCTAAACTATTTTCTGTAAGAGCTCCAGCAATACCAGCTACATGAGTTCCATGACCATTACCATCGTTAGGATTTAAATTCCCCTCTACAAAATTATAACCAGGCCAAAGCTTAATAGCTAACTCAGGATGGTTTAATTGAACTCCTGTATCTATAATAGCAATTTTTATATTTCCGTTACTGGTAGTAACATCCCAAGCATCAGGAGCTTGTACTTTTTGAGGGCCATACTGATAGGCGAAAAAAGGATCATTGGGTGTATAGAAGGCTTTCAACATATGATTTGGTTCTGCGTATTCTACCTCTTCTAATTTATTATAAATTTTAATAAGTGTATTAATATCCCTTTTAGAATGTAAAACTTGAAAGTCAAGTTCCTTGTTGTGGTCTAAAATTGTACATTTATGCTTATGATGAATTTTTAGCTGTGTTTCTTCACACACATCCTCTTTAAACTTAACGATTATTTGAGTGTTCTTAGTAAATTCTGAAGAATTTAACTGTAAGAGTATCACTATATATTTCACAGTATAAAATAACAGTATAATAACGAATAGAGATGAGACAGTAACAAGCCAACTAAGCATCTATTTCCCTCCTAAAGAACTGAGTACTTATAGAATATTCATGTTCCATTAGAAAGGATTGGACAAACGTATTACTTATGAAAACATTAATTGAATTTATAAATTCAGGTTAAAATATGTATAAAGATATATTCGTAAGCAATGTATTACTGAATTCTTTAATTACAGTTCTGTAGACCTCGGTTTGTGAAAATACTGATCCTCAAGGAGTGGATAAATCAATAAAACAAAAACAACTATCCTCAAACGAAGACAGCTGTTTTTTTCTTATAAAATTTAGTTGAATGTCTCAACGCTTCTTGGCAATTTTGCCTGAATTATTTGATGTTAATGTTAAGAAAATTTTCGTTTTATTACCCACAGATTTTCTTGCTTTTTTCATGGCTAATCCCCCTCTTTATATTTATAATGATGCTACATTGACTATTATAGAAAAAATCATCAAGTTTGCCTGGGCTATTTTTAGTAAATTAGGATTGTGCCCTCTTTTAAATTAATGTATAAAAATTACATTTTATAATAAAAGCATATAGGAAAAGTGCGTTTTTATAATTTGTGAGGAAAGATATATAAATTACATTATGGTGATAAAAAAAGATTTCGGTTTAGGAAGAAAACTTATTCCAATTACCTGGTTTATTATAATGTCACTAAAAATTACCTTAATTATGGTTCTTACTTTTTCATAATTAGATAATATTCTTAGATATTACTTCTTATCTTAAGGTGTGTATTCAGTATAATATATACGTATTTCCACCTCTTTTGTTTCATAATAAGGATTTTTAGTCTTTTGGGATTATACACTTTATAATATGTAAGGTAAATACAAGTTTTTGAACAAGTTTTAATACTCTAAAAAAATATTATGTAATTAGAATGATTTAATAAGACTAAATAAGTAGAGTAGAACTAGATTATTTAACCATTTTTAGTAAAACAAATAATAATTGAGCTTTTTGCTTATACAGATTTCAATTTTTTTCATATCATGTAGTATCTCTTTTAGGGGGTGATTGCATGCCAAAACATCGTACTTCTGATGAGCGCCGTAGCTCACGACGTACTTCTGACGAGCGCCGTACTTCTTCAAGTAACCGTGGGACATCTTCGAATGGTTTTCGTTTGGATGGTTTAAGACAAGGTGATAGAATTGAAGTTTTTTCTGCTGGAAATCAACTTAACGGAGTTGGTACATTTATCCGTATACGCGATGGATTTTTAGTCTGGGTGAATGAAGATGGTAATATTACTTCAACTAGCTTAGATACTATTAGTATCAGTAGAGTATCTGGAACTTAGTATCGGTAGAGTATCTGGAACAATGTAATTTGGACGGGCTATTTGCAAAGTTTTAATAAATTAGAAAACTAAAAAAACTACTGTGTTAAGCCAGTAGTTTTTTTCTTTTACAAAGAAAAGGATCTTGGGATATAGAAGTCTACTGCCTGGTTGGTGTAATTAGAATTTTGTATGTAAGGGGTCTGTACAAAATTTTAGCTTTTAATTCAAGAAAATTTTGCTCAGTACGAAGAGCATTAACCTCTGAGAACAAAGAATTTCTTACAGCTCTCCTTTGTAAGGAGGCTTAGAGATATTATAGAATACATAACCAAATTGTATTTGAAAAGATCACTTCTTCATAGAAAAAGTAGTTATTTGCTTTTTTTAGTTTCCGCAAGTTTACATAAACTAAAGGTATAAAGAGTAAACATAAAAAAGATCCTTACCTCTCAGGAGATAAGGGTCTTTTCAGTTGCCTTCACTTACATACTATTATTTAACATCCTAGAACATTTTTGTATTTCATTACACAGTATTACGTTCTTTCGTGCAACTTGGCCGCCTAGAGGAACATGGTTAGATACTATACACGTAGAGTTTTCAACCACGGAAAATCCTATGCCAAAAACTTTTAGGTTTTGATTCTAGGTTTTCCTGAGCAGCTGCAATTAGTTTCTTTGTATCACTAATTTCTCGAATAGCATTAGTTAACTTCTCGTCTCTTTTTTCTAGATTATTTTCAATATATTTATCTTGAGAGGATAACTTTTCTGTAAGCTGTCCTATAAGCTTGCTTTGTTCATCTAAACGTTGAATAAGTGCAAATTGAAACTGCTCATCTTTTTCAGAACGATTAAGTAATTCTTGAACTTTATCTTCGAGAGATTCCACCTTTTTTTCGAGCTTTGATTGAACCTCGATAGATTCTGGTATGATTTCTCCCTGAAGCCATTGGTTAATCATTTTATAACTCCAATTTTGTTCTTGTATTCTTTTCTTGATTTCAATTAGCAAATCAATATTCTGTTTAGTATATCTTCGGTGGCCTCCCTCTGTTCTTTGAATCTGGAGATTAAATTCTTTTTCATACAACCTAACTAAATCAATACTTAATCCAGTTAATTTCACCGTATCTTTCAGAGTGTAAACAACTTCTTCATCTAAGTTATTGGACATTTTTCTAGACTTCTCCTTTCTAAATAAAAAATCTAGATGGTATATAACATCGTTACAAAAGGATTATTCGTGAATCTAGAACCTAGATGTACGAGATATTAATCAAGATTTATATTTCTGGTTTAATTCTAGATAAAAACAAAAAAATCTTTTTTATTTGTTGATATTCTAATTCGCTGGAATAATCTTTATACCTTCTTTCTTTTAATTCTAGATAAAAATAGGGAATTTTCAAGAGGGGAATATTTATTTTATATATTAATAAAATGTCCATTATTCTCCTCGAAATCTCTTATATATAATTCTTATAAATGTACGAGATAGAATTACTTGGAGATCTTTACATACTTTATATACATGAGAATTATTTTTAAATTATCTCTGATATCTAGAAAACTAGAGTATTTGCAAACCAATCTACAAAAGGCTTTTTGGTGATTCTAGAATGTACTTACACTAGTTTTTATTCCAGATTGAAAGTTACTTTCAAAACCATATATTTTAGTGGAGAATAAAGTGATATTATTCCTTATTGTAAATTGATGGAACAACTAGTTTTTTTATGGACTTCATTCACCAGATGTATAGATAAGCTCAACTTCTTCATAGATTACTCTATTTATTTTATTAGATATTTTTCAAGTATTCTTGTTTGTAAATAACTAAATCTTGAATTGGTTAAAGCCTTGGTAATTAAGGCGTGATAATGATTCTAGAATGTACTTTATCTAGCTTTAAATCAAGAATAGAAATTCAATTTAAATTCCAGAATGATAATCATTTAAATATAGACGCCTATCTAAGATATTTTTAAAATATCTTAGATTAATGCTTTATTATTAATCTATCTAACCAACAAATTTCGATTTAATGAAAGTGGCTGCGTTTATTTCAAACCAAGAAGTTAAACTTAAGTTTAACTTCTTGGTTTTTTTAGGGTTAGGCACAAAAAAAAGAGAATATAAGTTGAACTCATCATATAAAAGTACTTTAATTTAGCGATTTCAATAGAAAATAAGTTTAACTTAATAAAAAATGCATTTTGAAGAAAAATAGGAACTTTGCTTATTTTGTCTTTAGGTATTTCTTATATCGATACAAAGCATGGCGACTAGACAAACCAAAGTAGGTGATAAGGTATTCATTTGAATATCCTTCACTGATTTTATTTAGTATACAACTGTTTCGAAACTGTGTTGATCTTGCCTTAGCTTGTATACCTGAGCGTTCGACTTCTTTCTCAATCATCCGCTTTACACCAATTAGACTAATTCTTTTAGGCTTGTTTAAATTATAATCGTACCAATAAACCATCTTCTGAGGATGAAAAGAAAGAAACAAAGGATCGTCTGTATAATCTTTAGGTTTAAATAAGGTAGGTATGTTTGAAAAGTAATTGTATATTATTTTTTTATCGTCTTTAGAAAGGTTTAAGACACGTTTTCCTTTGTTAGTTATAATAGTTAATTCATTTTGGCTAAAGTTAATATCGTTTATATTTAAAGATACCACTTCATTAAGTGTAAGGCCGTAATGAAGCATTAGAATTAAAATTGAATAATTACGAGGAGCTATATATTTATGTATTTGCAATTGAGTTTCTGTCAGATTTTTTTTACTGACAACAGAGTTTAAAAGCGAAAAGGTATCCTTTTCAGTTATAAAGTCACTGTCAACTAAATCCCTCTGCTTTTTTGTTGTAGCTTTAAGCGCTCCAAATTGATCCGTTAAATTATGATATTCTAACAATCTGTTCAGATGGGAAGCCACACGCCTTAAATTGGCCTCTGATAAGTTTTTTTCTTTCAGGTAGGTAAGGTATTCTTTGTAACAACTTTTCTCTTCTGGCAAGATTCCTGGCGTTATATCAGGGGAGTGTTGATTTAACCATTTGAAGAACGCCATCAAATCATGTTTATACATGGAAACTGTAGAAGGTTTTTTCCCTGTTTCATGTAAATGAATAAGGAAATGCTGAACAAGAAGAGGAATATCCATATAAAACACCTCCATTATTGGTAAATTTAATATACTATTGATGAATATAAAAATCAAAAAAACGCCAACTAGATTAAGTAATATATATTGTATATTAAATTTACCTTTCGCACAAAAAAATTCCGTTTAAAAACATTAAAACACGCCCATAAAAGGCGTGCTAATAACACTATTTTTTTATTAAACTTGTTTATGCAAGAAGGTTCGATATATTTCCCTTAGTTCTTTATTTTCGAAGTCATTTATCAGCCTTGGCTTAAGGCCTATTTCTTCACGTTTTCTTAAGTCCTCGTTCATATTTCGTAGTACTTCTTGTACTGCTGCTTCTTGGGCTTTTTTTAATTCTTCCTGGTTGGGCTCCTCGGAATTTAAAACTAACATTTTTCTTAATTCTTGAAATTGTAAAAGCCTTTTTTCAAATTCTATTTGATTTCCATTTTCTTTATAAAATAATTCTTGTTTTTCCTTTAATGTAAGGTTTTCAAGAGCCTTTTCTTTATCTTCAGCTTCTATCATAAAATCTGGAACTAACTCTTTTCTAGTAGACTTTTTAGGTGTAGAAACCTTTGATTCTTGTGATACTTTCGCGTAGTCTTTTTGAATGGCTTTTATTACATAAGAATGCGGATGAGTGATATCTCCAACAACTAAACGACCTTGCGTGTATTTTACATTTCTTTTAACTTGTTCTTTTGGAAATTCTGATAAAACCCACTCGATTTTTTCAGGCTTAACTCCTAAGCTCATTAAGTCATGGTACAGTCCATTTTCTTTTTCGTTATCTAATAAATCTAATGAAGATTGGGTTGATTTAAGTTTCGTCTCTTTGGAAGAACTAGTAATGATAAACTCTATAGAGGTTACTTTTCTGCCTGTTTTTATTTCTACAAATTCAAAGTAAATATCTGTTTTATTATTTATTTCTTTTTGAGCTACTGCTAATACTTTGCTCTTAAAATGGCCATACTGTTTGTATTTAGTAGGCTCAATAGCTAAAAAATGACGTAATTCTTCAAGAGTTAGTTCTCTTTTTCTCAAACGCTCGTATTGCTTAAGAAGTTCATAAATACGAATTGAATAAACCGAATTAAGCCTCACAACATTTTCTAACTGGTACGAAGTAAACTTTTCCTTAAGCTCTAAAAATAAATATTTTAGACTAGGGTGAAATTGTAATGTTATATACCCTTCATTTTCTTCGTAGATCGAGGTAATAACCCAGTTATAGTTTCTTTGTCGGCCTTTTTCCTTTATGGTAAGAATTTTTGTTTGAAGACCATTCACAATTTCTTTTAAGTATGAGTAGAATCCTGTTCCTTTCTTATTTCCCACTATTTCTATAAAATCTTTAGCTCGGAATCTATATGTCTTTAATGTTTCATCATTAGGTTGAACTTTAGACGCCATAATCAACAAAATCCTTTGTTCCTGCAAGGATAATTTATATGTACTCTCAATTAAAATGTTTGACTTAGTTACCCAATTTTTTATGTTTATGCTTTCCAGATCATATGGTTGAACTACATTTGATTTCTTCATAAAATCCCCCATATTTTTCTAAACTATCACTAAAATATCATAAAAGTGATACTGTGTAAATTGCATGTTTAAGAGCAGCCTGTCCTTGCAATTTAAATATCACGCAAAATTAGTGATACTTAAGGAGGGATTTTAACCCTAAAAACATAACTCAACCTTAATTTGTTACCTTATATCTTAATTTTGGTGCGCAAAATTGGTGATACTTAAAGCATGTCTACATTTATCACGCAAAATTGGTGATACTTAAGCCGAATCTGCATTTTCCACGCAAAATTAGTGATACTTATAAACGTATAGGGATAAATACGCAAAATTAGTGATAGTTCGCGCAAAATTAGTGATAGTTTCGCGCAAAATTAGTGATAGTTTTGCGCAAAATTAGTGATAGTTTACGCAAAATTAGTGATAGTTCGCGCAAAATTAGTGATAGTTTATGCTTATAAATGCTGTAATATAAGGGTCTGCGGAGGGTCTAAAACAATAAAACAGGAAAACAATATATAAAACAATATGTAAAACAGGAAAACAACAGTAGTATACATTATATTTTAATATTATTATTTGTTTAGAGAGAAAATCCTAATCCCAGAGTATTTACTTTAACAGCATATCCAATTGAAGTGATTTTTAATCATAAGTGAAGGGAGGTTATATTATTTTACTGAGGACTTGATGAATTTTTATTGAATTACAAGATTAATAGACGTTATAATAGAGTCAACAAAACAGTGCGGAATATAAAAAGACTCCAACGTGTGCAAGTGGTGCGCCAACACCCTTACACCGTTAACCCTAAAAGCGCTAGGGAAAACATCTGTCGAAGTCCTAATACATAAATTTAATTACGCCTTTATTTTATAGGATAATTAAATTTATTTCAAGGGCGTAGTCTATCAAAAAATCCGACATCGTTTTCCTATTTTCTGGGATGCGATGTCTTTTTTTGTTCCTGAAAAGGAGAGGATAGGCTAATGTCTACTACGCGTATGCTTACGACGGAAGAATTTGATTACATGAAAAACTATCAAAGTTTCATAGAAAACCGTTCTCAACATCAATCAATGAAACGAAAATTACTTAAAGAAATTATTAAGCTTTATGGAGAAAAATTTTATCGTCTCCATGAAGGGACTAGAAAAGCCTTAGACCGGCTTTGTTGGTTTGCTGCGGAAAGAGGATTTTGCTTTCCTGGTAGTACATATTTAGGTAAAACATACGAAAAGTCAAAAGGAACAATTGATCGTCACCTAAGTGAGCTTCGAAAGCAAGGACAAATTGTTACAGTTTATCGACGTTGTCCTCGTAATAATGGAAAAGGCAGTCCTGTACATCTGTTTGTAAATCATCCTTATTTCAAATATTGGGTGAACTATTTACAACTAAATTTGGCTAAGAATGTTGAAACAGATGTTAAAGCAGAAAAAGACGTAATCCCTTGTGAGAGTAAGAAAGAGGTCTCTAAAAATTCTTCTACCTATAATTTATCTTTAAAAGATTTAAATAAATACATACGTAAAGAAGATACAAGTATTAAACTTTCACAGGATTATGTACCATCTTTTATTCCGAAACCGTTTAAACAAGCAGTAGCTCCATTCTTTAGGAATGCAGATGATATTTATAGCTTATGGGGAAAAGTCCTGCTAGCTTATAAAATTAGTGGCTTAGAAAAGCCTATAGAAGACTTAGTTTCTATTGCTGTGCAAGGTTTTAGGGAAACTCTTTTCGCTTACAAAAGAAAACGAATAAAAACTGCCTTTGAAGCCTACTTTTTTGGGACATTAAGAGGTTTATTTAGTGCTGAACGTAGACGAGAGGTTCAGCAAAATTCCGTTAATCCTTTATTTTTTAATTTTTTAGAAGCATAATTTTGCTTCTTATCTTCTTGCTTAGTATAGAATCCTAGGATCCAGCAAGAGATAAAAATAAAGGTGATAATCGGTTTGTTATATCAATGTTACTTACCGAATTGTCAGAGCAACTGCCTGAAGTTTCATCTCTTTAATAAATGTATTGATACAAAGATCAATAGTCAACCATCCATTCAGAAACGAAGGGGAAAGAATATGATAAAAGAACATTTTTTTAAGGGTACAAGCAGCCTTTTATTTATTGAATAGAATATCAAGAAAGATATAAAGATAGGGTGATAAAAATAGTTAAAAAAATTAAAGGTAACAAGGACAATTATTGCTTTAACCCCCCAGCTCAACCAGGAATTCCATCAGCTACTACCATCAATTTGGCTGTTGTGGGCGATAGCCACGTAGGATTTCAAAATAGTCAAAACATGTTTAATACCCTTTTGCAGAGGGTGGTGAGCAATGGTAACAAAAGGTATATTATTTTCGGGGGAGATGATGTGCATGCTTTGGGGGCCTCTTCATCGCAAGAAGCTGAGAGATATTACCAACAATTCACACATATTTCAAATAGTGTTTTAGGTTCAAATATCTTCCATAGAACAGCCATAGGAAATTGGGAAGATACCGATAGAAATAACAGTAGAGCCTTATTTCAACAGTATCTCAACCCTTTTTTAACTGGGTATGTGGGTATTCCAGGAACGCAGGGGCTGGTACGGCATGTCTGGTTAGATAACGGGCGTGGAGGAATATTCAGCCAAGATAGCTTAGACCTATTAAGGAATTTGGATCCTAATCATTATTATATTATCGATTTTCATTGGCCTTTGAGAGTTCCTGGAATCACTAATGCAATACTTGAAGACCATATTATGTCTCAAGCAGAAACAGAGATTTTTTTTAACGCAATACCTGCCAATGTGAGAAATAGAATCTTGGCCATTTTTACTCACCATGCACATAAATTTTATTCAAATTCAAATAATATTCATCCTGGCTTTCCTAATACGCCGTTTTTTGTAACGGGATGTTCAGGAGATTATGCATGTAGTTCTGCTAGTAGAGGTTATTATGATGTGGACTTAACGATCCAAAACAATATGGCCACTCTACAGGCTACGCCAATAAGAGTCCAGTAGCTAGTAGAGTGAGGAAATGAAAAAGAGCTTAATTGTAGACTACTCTAAGCTCTTTTTTCTATGGAAAATATGTTAGTTTTTTAGAGAACATTAAACCTTGCGATTACATGGCCGCCTTCAGGCGACCAACTTTTAGACGTTCCTAATGTGTGTCTGATGAGGAACGGTTTTTATCAAATCCCTTTATAACGGTCATTGCAGCTACATCTAAAGGAAGTTTTCTTCTTAAATAGCATACTTTAAATTTATTGAATAATAGAATAGTAACGTTTCTTTCTGTTATTAATCAAACTTATAACCATGCTTTTCTAATTTGATACACCATTTCCTAATATTGCTGGAAGTTGTGTTTAGCCGCCTGGTCATTTCTTCAGCATTTATTGTATCCTGCCTGATATCTATAGTTTGTCTCCGTTCCTATTGTGTGCACCTTGTATCCCCCGATGACACAATTTTACGTAAATAAATTCAAGGGAAATCTCTTTTCATTTAGTGTGATTTAAGTGTTAAAAAAAGCAACCTCGGCTAGGCGAGATTGCTTTTTAAGAGATAGAAGAATTAGGGGATTCTTGCTTAACTTAGTTTAAAAAGGTTTAATTGAACGTTGTTTCCAACACTATCACAAGTGATTATCATTGTAACAAGATCCTGTGTAGTTATATTTCTCAATTCAAGTATCGAGTTGTCTGGAATAGATAGAATAGTATCTCCAACAATTGGTTTGCAACCTCGGCCTTCTGCTTGAGTAATTTCAAGTCCAAAGCTAGTTTGTTCGAGTGGAACTTGAACATTATTTAAGAATAATCCAACAGTAGGCAGGTGAGGAAATGCAGTTCCAGTTAGTACTGTTACGAGACTAGTATTATTGAAAAAGTTACCGTAAGCAGGGCAAGACTTAGGTGGCGATTCCGGAGATGAACAAGAAGTGGACAACAAACCTTTCTTTTTTTACATGAAGACATATCATAACCTCCTTTATCCGATATACTATATTCAATGTTGAATATTTTTTTGTTTGTATGCTTGTCCACTAGTAAATAAAAATATTTACGTATGGTAAACATTAATAAGTTTTTGTAAAGGAGATTACCTTAGATTGAAATGCAGCATATATATAAAGGACAGACTTTTTATACATCTTCCTTCCACCTGGATCCTGAGAAAAATCCGTTATATCAGGGATGTATGAAAACTGTTTAGTCAAAAAATTTATTCTTCCTGGGAACCCTTGTCTTGGTGAACAAGGGTTCTTTTTTATTGAGGATTATAAAAGAAGCTGCAATAAAAAAACTACATTGGTATTTCAAAACGAGCTGAAATTAAAAATTAGACACTTCATTTAAGCAGCCGTTAAACATTATCAATGTATGCTTCCTTCCTAAGTCTTGAGGTGGAGTACTATGGATATAGGTAGGATGAGATACAATCTGAGGCCAATTTCGTGAATCTGCATTTAAGTTTACAGGAACATTTGCTAAGGGATAGCCACTTGTTACGGTATAACCTGAATCTATGTACTCTCTAAACTTCCTGCTGGAATAGTATCAAGACAGGAAACAATAACATATTGTGGGTTCATTCCCCCTAGGTGGCTTAAATGACAGGGGATAGGGCTGCCTTTTCAAGGTCTCAAACGGTTACTTCATCTAAAGCTTCTTACAGGTTTTTATAATTAAAGAGTCTGAACGGTTAGATTTTGCTCTATATTGAAGTTCCTTTATGAAAGAAGAATTAGAATTATGCTATCGATTTTATATTAAAATAGTTTATATATAGGCTATTTACCTTATAAAGATATCTTCTCAACTTTAACTATTAAATTTAAGTAAATACATGTGGTTATAAGTTAAAACCCCATAGATTTAAGAATCTATAGGGCGGTGAGTCTTACATAGGGTTTACTTTATTTTACTAATTATATATGTTTTTTATGACTACCTAAAAAGATAATTACGGCAACTTGAGTTGAAATCCTCTTATGACACACATTAGGCATTTAAAAGTAAATTTAAGCTCGCTATGATTTGTGGCACGAATTCCCACTTGAATTATTATATTTTATAAAATTTTAATCTATTAAATTTATTCCTTCTAATAGAACATTCCAAATAGAAGGGTTAATACCATTTTTTCGGGAAACCTGAACCCAACAAATACCGTCTTCAGCTGTCCCAAAATTCATATCCTTCACGCCCTGTAAGTCATCATCAACGGTTTCTATTAACAGAATATTAAAGTTACCATTAGTCATTTCAGCTAATATAGACTTTAGTATGACTATATCTTGATAATTTGTTGGCAACCATTCGTGTCGTATAAACAAGGTGCGTTGACTTTGTGCAATTTGATTAAGGAATGTTTGGATGCGATGATCTAGTCTTACTTTATAGGAAGGATATTGTAGAAACCATTCTTGATTCGGGATTATTGGGAAGTCATGAACAGAGTCGATGTTATATTGGGTATCTGTAATATAATGAGCTCTTACTGATTCATGAGTTCCAAATTTAAAAATAGGATATCCATTGTCGTCTATATAATTGGCTAATATATCTTTTTCAATCATATTTTCTAATTCCATAAAACCTTGAAATTTATTTTTTAATAATTTATTTACATCAGAAAGAAAAGGGGTTTGAACCCAATCAAGTGGGAATGAATGCCTTCTTAAACTATGACGTTCAGAATAAAGTGCTGGACCACACCAACTCCCTAAGCCTGCTACTAAATTATAAGAGCCTCGCAGTGTTTGTAAATTCATACTAATCACTCCTATGCTTTTTTATATTATATAGGGAAGCATTCTAAATTGATTGGACAAGACAGAATATATTTATAATATTTTCAGATTTAAATGGTTTTTCATAGATTGAAATTTAAATTCCATACCCTAAGATTGGATGGGCGTTTGTACTGCATATTTTATGGTATCCAAGAAAAGCGAACAGGATTAAATGGGTCATTTTCATAACTATAAATAAGCTTTTGGCTTGTACTAAACTTAATTTTTTTCATAGTATATATTATTCCTTATCTTTTTTAGGAGGTGATTTCATGTCTAATGGCCATACCTTTGAAGGCAATGTTAACTCAAGTGATAACATTACGCCTTTAGAAGGAGCATCTTCAAATGATTTCGATTTTAATGGTTTAAGAAGAGGAGATCGGATTCAAATTTTTTCTTTTGGAAACCAAATTGATGGAAATGGTACTTTTATTCATGTACAAGATGGATTTCTAATTTGGACAGATAGCTCGGATAATATTAATACAACTAGTTTAGATGCTATTAGTATCAGCAGGATAACTGGAACAGCTTAATTTAGAAGAGTTTCAAAAATGTATTGGATAAAGCTCTTTAAAGAACTTTATAATAAATTTAAGAAAGAAGGAGCATTCTATAAAGGAATGTTCCTTCTTTTATAATTTCAGGCAACAAAAATCAGGGTATGACAAGCAGTTGCTACTATATATGAGGGCAAAAGCCACTAGTTTAGACGCAAAAAATATTCATGTCAAAAACGTTGACTTGGTAACGGATTTGAGGGTTACATGAGAAAGCGCCGAAATAGAGAATCGATACACGGTCTGGAACACTGTTAGGGAAGATAAGTAAGATGAATGCCAGTGAAGGTTTGGAAGCTTCGGAAATGTGAGCTCAAGACAGGGCACAGATTTGTTTGCGTATTGGCAAGAGAAAAAGTAGATACATAATACTCCTGTGATACGTCATGTATCTTGCCTGGGGTAAAGAATCTACTTAAGCTGATTGTATCTATAGGATGATGAACTCAGTAAACCCCTTATTATATGAGTAGGGAGACTGTACAATTAAATCACGTGACAGGGTATAAAGAATACAAGAGAAAGTGAACACCGGTATATGGAAAGTGAACAGAAAAGCATAAAACTGCATAACTGGATGAATACTATTTTCCTTATGGACAAATCCATGATAAATCTCAAATGAAGCTGACCTCTTGCTGGTCCCTTATAGGTACATAAGGTTGTGGCTATTCTCTGATGAAAGAAAGATGCTGTTATGTGTACCTCTATTTGAAGTATGGGCGTACGTTTTATCTACCAATACGGTAGGGGATGAGGAGACGATAAAAAAACTTGCTATGGGAGGCAGGGGCAATGTTGCCCCTTACTTACTCGACATGGTATGGCTATAAAGTAAAAAAACTATCCCCATGCAGAGGCATGTGTTTTCAGATCATTAAAAATTATCTATTGAATTGAAATCCTATATTAATTAATAATGCTTGTATTTCTATATAAATAAAATTCAGCTAATATTTTTTATTTTTATCAGCTAGATATTGGGCATATTGAAGAGTATTCCTTACTACATCCAATTCAACATTCATAATGACAGGAGGGCCTGGTCTCCAATTTACCTCAAAAATCCAAAGTTTTCCTTTTTCATCGAGTCCTACATCAATTCCTAACTCGTCAAATAGTGTATCCTGGTATAGAGATTCAAAATGGTTAGAAAAACTTAAAGCAAATTGTTCAAGATGCTTTTGGACATTATAGTAGTTATCTCCAAATTCCTGTTTTAAAAAAATATCCGGAATACAAGTATAGCCACCGTTGCCTAGGTTTGAAGCTATACTACCCATTTTACCTATCCTTGGATATATAGAAGTAATTAGCCAATTACCGTTTCCGCCTTTTTGTACATGTAATCTAAAATCATATACATTCCCTAATTTTGTCTTACATGTTATAAATTTTTGTACTAAGTAAGTGTCCTGTTTTATATGGCTATCGATAAACTTTTCTAGTTGATTTTCACTAAATATGGAGTCCTGTTCATCTTTACTAACTTTATAACTGTCACCTATCTTTTCTATATAGAAAATACCAGCCCCTTTATGGCCGGATAAGGGTTTTACAATTATTTTTGTGTAGTTTTCCACCATATTTAGCAATACTCTATAATTAGTTAATTCTGAAGTAGGAATAAGGTACTGATTAAATTTTTTAGCCTTATTCACTTTGTTATAAACAGTTAATTTATCCCCAACGGAGTGACTGGTAAATGGAATTACCTTCCTTAATTCATCTACTATATCTGCTGCTTTATCACTTATAGGGGGGCTCGCATTATAAATAACATCAGGATAAGGATATCTTTTCTCTATCCATTTTCCTTTTTCGTATGTTTTACCTAAAATAGTACGCTTTTCCAAATTAACTTTCCCTGGAGTGAAATAAAAAAAATCTATACCTTCGACTTTTGCTACTGCAGAGAAAGCATAAGCTTTTCTAACATTTATTGGGTCCTTACGATGATGAAGCATGCCGATTGATGCCATAGCAATCATCCTTTCTTCTACTCTTACTTGTTTAGGTATATTCACCAAATTCGTATATTATTTACATTTGGACGAACCTTGGTTGTCTTTTTTTATATCATAGAGTGAGAGAACATTTTTGATCGGATAGGATGAGGGATATTTATGGATACTATTGTCTTTATTGAAACAAATAAATCAGGATCGAGTCGGGAAGCAATTAAGGCAGCAAATAATCTTAATTTCTTTACGGTTTTGTTAACTTGTAGAAAAAAATTTCTTAAAGATCGAAGTGAATTTCCAGATGTGCATGAGATGATCTTTACTGATATAAATGATTATGATAATTTAGTCACGGTAATCGAAAAATTAAAAAAAACAAGAAAAAATATAAAAGGAATTTTTAGTTTCATTGACCCTTTTGTTTATGTGGCTGCACGTCTGTCAGAGGAATTCTGTCAGAGTGATATATCCACTGATGCAATCTATCATATGGAAGATAAGATATTGACTCGTAATGTGCTAAAGGAATTACCCATTTCACTTAATTATTTAATTTATAAACCAACAGAATCATTATCTTCATTTCTTAAAACTAAAGAGATAAATTTTCCCCTTATTGTTAAGTCCCCTAAATCAACAGGATCAAAGGATGTATTGTTAGCGAAGGATGAGAGTGAGTTAATATCATCTATGCATACCCTTTTAAAAAAGCTACCTAACGAGGAAATCTTACTCGAGGAATACGTAGATGGCCCTCAGTACTTAGTTGAGGTGTTGGTTCATAATGAAAGGGTTCATATTATTGCAGTAATTGAACAAGAAATTACCCTTTTTGAGCGTTTTATCGTCACTGGTTATTCTTTGCTAGGGAAATTGAATGATAGCTTATCTCATAGTCTTTTTAATGCTGTTAGTTCCATTATACAGGCCTTTGGTATGAAAAATGGAGCGTGTCATTTGGAGCTTCGTAAAGCAAATGAAGGTTGGAAATTAATTGAGATAAATCCAAGAATATCGGGTGGAGCTATGAATCGTATGATTGAAATCGGACATGGAATTAACTTAGTACAAGAGACTATGCAATTAATGATGGGAAACGAACCTTCTTTGACTAAAAAGGATTATAAATATGTGTACGCTCATTATTTAACAGTTGAGTCTAAAGGAAAGCTAATTCAAGTTACAGGAAAAGAACGCAGTTCTAACTACCGAGGCATAGAAGAGGTTTATATAAAGCCTAAAAAAGGGGCAATTTTACAGCCACCTACATCAATGGGGCATCGTTATGGTTACATTTTAGCGTCATCATATTATAAAGAAACTGCTAGAAGAAGAGCTTTAGAGGCAGCAGAAGAAATCTCCTTTAAAATTGCAACAACAGATTTAACATAAATACGATGCTGTAACATATGTATTATTACGGGGTTTTTCCCTTTAAATAACAATAAGTTTAATATTGGGCTTAGGGCTTCCTGTAGCTGTGTTTATATTAAAATAAATCATTGTATATGGTATAGAGTATGAAAACAAGAAAAACCGCTGGGGCTAATCAGCGGTTTTTTCTGCTCTATTGCTACAAGGATTTTCGTAGAGGCCTCACGGCATCATCTATAGTTTATTCATTCATATAATACATTTGACTTATGTTACAAGGATCTAAACAAAGTATTAATTTGACGAGTATCATTAGATGCAATACTATCAATTTGAATAATGTCTTTCTCACTAAACTTAATGTCAAGCATTCTGAATATATTTCTTACAAAACGAAGAACATCAATTATTTCTGCTCTAGTACCTCCAACTAAAAGTCTAATAAGATTTTCATTTACATTAGTTTTTGTTTGAGAGTAGTCATTAATATTGATTCCTTTTTGAGCAATACTATTTAAAATATAGCCTAAAGTACGATCATTTGTTGTAAATTTAAACTGAGTTCTTATGTTAAAGTTGAATTTTTCATCGTTCATTCTTGTGTTTATTCTCCTTTCATAACAGATACTGGTGGTAGAATACAGAAAGAGTTTAGAAGAAAAAAAGCTACTGGCCTAAACAGTAGCTTTTCCTCTTGTTATACTGGGTTATATGACCTGATATTTAACGAGCTTTTGGATAGTTTGCTCAAATTATGGGTAACATTTAGGGTGAAAAATTAATTTAAAAGCGAGTCCGTAAATCGATTATATATCACTTGTCCAATCTAGAAGGTTCTTCATAATAATTTCAATCTTTGTTATGACATCCACAACGATGTGTTTTTTTGATCATCTTAGAAAATGTCCTTTAACAGTTTTTCAAAGACTTTTTGTAGGATGGACTGACAGTTGTCTGTGTGTTCATGTTTTTTTCATGGTATTTACTCACTTTAGTCACTCCTTTTTTTCTCATAATACAGTATTCCTTAGTCAAGAAAGTGCTTGTGTACTTGTCCATTAGCATATGAATTCTATATGAAGAAGATTTCAAAATAATTTACTTTAGATATGTTTATTATGTTAACTAAGATTGTATATCATACACAGCTTAAATTTAATCAAGGAATTGAATATAGAAACTATCAGGAGTGATAGTTTCTTTAATTTGAAATCCTCTCATAATACACATTGGACATTCGATAATAAAATGGCCACTTTTTTTAGGATGATAGAAACCGGCGCGGTGGAGCCAGGCATGAAACATAGATCCAGTGAGAAACTTAATATTCAAACCTGAACTATCAAGCTGTGCTGGGTTAACGATAAGAGATAGGGGAACTTGACTTTGTGCTAAAGTAGTTAAAGCAAAGATGGTGGAAGAATTTGCAGGGAATGAAATATTTGAAAAAATTTTTGCCTGGGGAGCCAGTCCAAATCCATTGTCACGGATGAGTCGAGTAAATTGATCCATGGCGATATTAGTAGCGGCTAATCCATTATGAATGGGTAACCCTAGATACCAAGTTGGTCGTAAATTTCTGATGGCGTACAAATTAGTGCAATTTGCCAATTGGGAGATCCCATTATTAGAGCCTCCATTCCATTTTTCAGTTAGATGTTGAAACCATTGAAATAGTACACCGTTAATAGCATCACGAATCCATTGTTGTTGGGCTAAGGTAAAACGGTTATCAATATAAAAATAAATGAAGAGTGGTAAATCGGATACGCCAGGTGGTTCAGGTACCGGAAAGGCTATTTTTGTGAATGTGCTGGAATAGGGAGGTACTAAGGAGTTTATTTGTAATACATCTTGCAGAATCAATTTCATTATGATTAGAGTTCGTTTTACACTATGAAACATTTTTATTTTATCCTTTCATAGAAGATACTTGTACTAGTAGGGTATGTAACTAAATGAAAAAGGTTTGGACATGGTTAAATACAGAAAAAGCCCTTGTAATTATTGATTACAACGGCTTTTGTTTCCAAATTTAAATAGGGCATTTAGTTAAGCCGTTGTTATAGCCTGAATCTCATTAGCATTTACTGTGACAATATTTGTTCTAGCATTTGTCCCAGTACCTGTTCTAGTAGCAAAAGAAGCTAAATTAGTTGTAGCATTAAAGCTTGAAAATACAAGATTAGTAAGCGTAGCACCGCCTACGACTAAGGTTGGAACTGGTGTTCCAGGATCTAAGATTCTTAATAAGTCCCTAATCATCCTTTGTATCCCCCCTTATTGCAATAAATCAAATATAAATTATGAATTTACATTTGATTTATTATATGTAAATTTCAAGTAAGGGCTTGTACTATTTCATTATTTTAATAGTATTTTTATTTTTTAGAAGTTAGTTTACTGGGAATGAACAACGTATATAATATAAAATAAAAAAACTATCATGAGAGTAGATAATTTTTTTGATACATAATCTACTTAATGATTATTGATACCCTAAGGTATCTTGAGTAGCTTTCTTCGTTATCAGGAATTTATGTATAGAAAGAAGAAAAAACTACTTCTTCCCCAGCATAGTTTTTTCTTCAACTCCATAGCAATGGAATGCCCTCTAATGAAAGAGAAGGAGGTTAATGCAATGCTCAATTTATGATATGCAAAACAATGAAAAAGGTTTGGACAAGCGCTGGTTTTATATAAAACTTTTACTATCTTTGTATCCTTTTTCTATAAAATCTACTATGTTAACTTAAAATGTATACAGTACTCATTTTTAAATAAAAAATACTTTAGAAAAATAAAAACAATCTAAAGTATTTTTATATAAATTATCCCTATTAGTAATTAAATTCCCTTATTTATCTTGTTGGAGAAGGGAATTTAGCAACTTCAAAATGTGTACTAATTACATTATTGGTATCCGTTAAAATCATACATCTACACTACTTTGAGCAAAGATATCAACTCTATCTCCAGCTTCTAGCTTAAGAATAGTAGAAACATTTACTGCATTAGCGAAAATTACTCCTCAACGAAGAAATCACTATTGATAGCGATAGCAGGGTTTCCATTTATTTAAATTCCTACCTGTGCTCTTTAATCTAATGTAGGAACGTTAGGAAGAAGTGAAATAATCCAAAGGCTTAAATATACACCGGCTTTTTGCTCTTGCAATTGATGGCCATTCCATTACAGAAATGCAAGATATTTTGTTCAAAGAAGTGAACACAGTTAAGAATCAGAGACGCAGCATTTTACAAAAATTAAACCTTTTTTCGATGGAGGAAACGATCGGTTTTATAAAAAAGCTACCCAGACTTCTTCTCAAAACTTCACGAATTATCATCAAGAAACCTTTCAAAAACTCGTTAAAACTTCATAAAAGTTGAGGGGGCGTTGAGTGCACAGCAGGTCAACATGTGCAAAAAAAGCACCAAAATTGATGTCAGTACTAGATCAATATTAGGCGTTTTTCTTCTTTTTAGGTAAACAGCATGTCGACAGACTGGAAGTTTTCGTGATATCACCTTTTTTGAGATGAAAACATTGTTTTGCTGGGCTCTGCCCAGCATATCACAGTCATGTGATATCAAAAACCCCTTATGCTCTTTCTTATTCATACTGGAAATTTTAAAATTTGACAAAAAGAAATGATTAAATTGAAGAGTATAGGAATGCCTTAAGTGATTCTAAAAATGATTTAAGGGAGTTAGAGGACCAAGGACGAGTAGATAGCGAGCAAACAAATAGGCAACTCGAACAGTTGCAAGCCAGCTTTGATAAGCAAGCCGAGCAAATGAAAAAACACATAGAGAGCCGTGATAAAGAAATGATGGAATACATTCGCTCATCACAAAAACAACAGCAAAAACATTTACTTGAAACAGCAGCCGCCCAGGAAAAAGGGAGAGAAAATAAAAAAGGCTTCTTTGCTCGTCTTTTTGGGAACTAAGACGAATAAAGAAGCGCTGGTGCAATCTATTTCATTACAGTACAATCGTTTTATGAAATAGAGAAGGATAATTGAGTTATTCTATACTTGTTCACTAATTCCTGTAAAAAAGATTTAAAAAAAGTGCTAGTACTAAGCATAAGTTCAAAGAGCATTTTTAATAAATAATACATGTTCGAAAGATAAGAAACTTTAATGAGTGTATAAAGATTGCAAACTCAATGCTCGTAGCAAGTCAAGATGCACAAAATTATACATAACTATCTTAAATCACACTTCTCAAAAACAAAAGAGTCAATATATTATGTAGTGGCTCTTTTACTTTATTATACTTATTTTTGGAGATGGATAGCTTAATTAAACCAAGAGCACTAAAATCATAGTTGCTATTAAAAAAACACCCTTTCATAGCTGATGAAAAGGGTGTTTTTTCGTAAAAAGTGAAGGATGTAAACAAGCTAATTTTAGAAAGTTTACATAAAGTTTTGTGAGATAAAAACTTATATACTATCTTATTAATATTATGAATTTATGTGTTGCTTATTTTGCATTTTATTCCTATAAAACATTAGGCGAGCAATTTTGCAACTTGTACATATAATAAAGAAAGAATATTATAGGTGGTGAAAGTATGGGTAACTTTGGAGGCAGCTTCGCTTTATTAGTGGTACTTTTTATTTTATTAGTTATTGTAGGTTGTTCTTGTTTTGGTGGGGGATACTAAGAATATAAATGACCTGTAAAGTTCGTGGGCCTTATTTTACTATAGGGCTTACGAACTTTGTTTTCTGCCTTAAATCGTTAACCCTTTTGTAAGATTTACATATATAAGTAGTGGATACCGGCGTCCACGCCATTACATATTAATCATCTTTATCTAGGGGGTCATACTCATCTTGGTATGGCTTTTAAAACTTTTTAATTAAGTTGCCCAATGTCGTGATAAAAGTGATGCTACAAAGAAAGTAAAAGGTTGGTACAAACAAATAAAACTTATATAAACATTTTCTGTAATTTAACATACACTGAATTATCCTAAGACCCATTATATGTACCCCTTCAGCATTGCAGACTGTTTTTCGCTCTCAGTCTGCTTACATATTCAATCGTCATAAGGGCAAAAAACAGAGCCTTTTGGACTCACTTGGGCTCTGTTTTGCAATGATTACCATCCGCCAAAACAACTACATCCGACAATGATAAGAAGGATAAATAGCACAACTAGGAAGGCAAAGCCCCCGCCAAATCCATATCCGCCACATTCAGACATATAATAAACACCCCTTTGTATTTTTTATATTAGATAAAAATAATTAGTGGATAGGGTACAGCACATTTTTAGTATATGTCTGAGTGGTTATATGGTTTATCGCTCTTGTAAAATAGGCCTTTGTCCCACATATTAAGCTTTTATAAGTTTCTAAGCTCATATGATCGTTATCTTATTAAGGGAAATATAACTTGAGACAGGGCAGTTCCTCTTTTAAAGCTATATCCGACATAATGATCCCCCACTATAAATTGGGAAATATCAGGGATTTATAGAGGGGGGAAATAGAATATAAGGACCTCGCAACATTTCTTAAGGAATTAAAACGTTATTTTTTAAGAAATTTTGTAATGAAGGGGCTGAACTGATTAAACAATCCCTTCGCTTGCTGCGCAGTACCAGCAATCTTGTCAAAATCTAAATTTCCATCTGATGTACGAAAAAAGGACAATAGACTTGGGTTATTTTGTTTTGTATTCGGACGCTGAAATTGATGTGGAAAAAAAGGGTTTATAGGTCGACGTGTTCTTCTATACATTAATTTAAAGATCTCCTTTTAGTTATGTTAATTTTATAATATGTACAAGGAGTAAGAATGATCGCCTAAAATAATAGTTTTAAATAAAGATAACCACTGAATTAAAAAGGCTAGCTTTATTAAGATACTTGGGAATTATGCTTACTAATTCATTGCGGATTTATACAAGTAAGGCAAATCTAAATTTCTATACATCTAAAAAATATTTTATTAAGTTATTACCTTTTACTTTTTTTCTCATACCTTGTTACATACAAAAATAAGAGGTGATTCATATGAAGTATATGGATATGCTTGCCTTACTAGGGGTTGGTGGGGCCCATCCTGGCGGTTTACATTTAACAAAACATTTATTGGAAAAAGAGGAAATAAATGGAGATACCTCCATATTAGATATAGGTTGTGGTACAGGACAAACATCCGCATACCTATATTGCAGGTATGGGTGTGAAATAACAGCATGTGATATAAATGCAACTATGGTACAAAAGGCAAATAAAAGATTTGAACAGTTAAAATTACCCTGCAAGGCTACAATTGAAGATATGGAGGATCTCTCATTTGATAACGAGTCATTTGATATCATTCTGTTAGAATCTGTTGCTACTTTTACAAATCTTTCCTTTTCGTTAAAGGAATGTAAACGGGTGCTAAAAAAGGGAGGAATTATCTTAGCTATTGAAACGGTAAAAGAACCACAAATGACAGAACAGGATGAACGTTTAGTTTCGGAATTTTATCATTTTCAATCCATCCCTAATGAATTGGAATGGGTCGAATATTGGAAAAAGGCAGGCTTTTCCACAGTGGTAAGTAGGCGTGAATATAAAGTGGAAGGGGAAGATGAAGAGCAAAATATTGATTTTGGAACAGAGTTTGATTTATCTGATGAAATCCCTTCAAATGTTTATGATTTACTTGATGATCATGAAAGATTAACTAAAAAGTATCAAAATTTATTAGGATTTCGTATATTTCGTTGTATTTCCTAATTTTCAAGACACTCGTCCAAACATTTAGGACTTCCTTTTCATATCATATCAGATAAAAAGGGGGTTCTAATAATGAGCGGCGGAAACTATTA
This sequence comes from Priestia sp. AB, assembly GCF_028369225.1. Taxonomy (NCBI): domain Bacteria; kingdom Bacillati; phylum Bacillota; class Bacilli; order Caryophanales; family Bacillaceae; genus Priestia; species Priestia sp. AB. The sequence continues at coordinate 43,373 of NZ_JAQMYN010000012.1, read as the reverse complement.
TCAACTTTGTCATCGACACCGTGGACGTACCGTAAGAATTAATGATCGTTATGGTCGAACGCATCTTGGACGTATTACAAGGGTAACTCCAAGTCATGTTTATATCCAGCCTATGAGACGTAGAAATGGTATTGGCTATGGTTTTTATGGTGGGGGTTTTTATGGGTTTGGAGCACCTTATGCTGTAGCACTGGGAGCAATTACAGGTCTTGCATTAGCTTCATTGTTTTTCTGGTAAAAGTATGAAATTGACATCATAATGAGTTTTATCAGAAGAAACAGCCGTTGGAATTAATCATTTCAACGGCTGTTTTTATATCTAACTATGTCCAAGCTCCTTCAGTTGTGGTGTAGAAAAACTGACCCATAAACTTAACCGAATGATTTTGGATAGGTTAGCTTCTTCTATTTTGTTTTACAGGACAGGCTAGTAAAATAGGTGATGCTTGTTAATTGCTCTTAATTACCTATGGTTAGTAAATTGATTAATCATTTTATTTCATATTCTTTGTGCTCGAAGTTCCCGCTAGGACCTACCCCTTTTTGAATGAGGAAAAGCATTAGGGTTTAAAGAATATTATAATTCCAGTTACAAAAAATTTTATAACTCATCTTGTAATGCCGTTATAAAAAAGGAATACAAGAGAATCTCTAAGCTTTTTATTCTCCTGAAGAGGTGGCGTTACAATTAAGTATTCAAAGACAAACAGTAATTAAGTATGGTACGCTACAACTTTTGAAAATGGGAATTTTATATTCCATAAAGATGAGAAAGGTAACAGATCTTACACCGATACAAGCGTTTCAAAGTTCAGAAGAGTTACAGATAAAAAAACGTTATAACTCTTGAAACGTCCAGGAAAGGCCTAATACCAACATATAATAAAGTTTTTATAACTCTATGCGCTACAGAAATATCTACTGAAAATGAACATTATAATAACAGTGTAAGCGAAAAATTAAATGGGCATGGGCTCAATTTAAACTTTTAGAACATGTAGAGAACATCAGAAAGAGAGTAAGGAGAAACTGCTGCCCATCGCATCGCCTTAGATAAAGTAGCAGTTGCTAAACAAGAGGAGCAAAAAATCGTTGTAAAGGTGAGCGAGCTTATTAACAAAATAAAAAGCAACCTCCAGTCGTCAGTAGAGGTTGCCTTTCGAACATCATCATTATGGAATTATATATTAACATCTTTTTCTAAAAAAAGCCACCTCTGTTGGGATATTGCATATGTATAAAAAGCTGCATAAAGAAGAAACAAGGCCCCATCTAGAACCCAAGAAGGTTCTTTTTGGTGATGTGTTCCGAAATGAGACATTATGGTAACTAGTCCTGTATATCATATACAGCCTGAAAACAGAAAAACTACCTATCAGCCAAAGGTAGTTTTTCTGCTAAAAGAATAGGAATTTTAAAGTGGTAGATGCCTCACGGCTTCTTGGATAGTTTGCTTCGGTTATAAAAAAATATTCAGGATGGGCAAGTTACCTAATAAAGAATGAGAACATAAGCTACAATTAAAGTGAATTTAGCTCTTATATTATCTCTTTATCACTTAAAATTCAGGATATATGAAACAGTTGTTATAAAGAATGGATGATTTTATATTCTGTAAAGTGAGAAAATGAGAAAGGAGTAATCTTATGCCTTATTCTATTATTATTGGTAATGTACTGACCAATGGTATTACTCAAAATGGAAATGTGGATTTTGGTCACACGGTTCATAATAGTCATACAGCTAATTCAAAGTGGGTAGGAGCTAATATTTCTTTAGGTAACTTTTCTCCTTCTACAGCTTGGATGGCTAATGGTAATTTTGATCCCGATTTTAGTGATCAAGATCAAATTGCTAACCCTTCCATGCCAATATCAGGCCAAGTTTAAGAATAAAGGAGTATATTCTTTATGCCATCTAATATTAATGTGCAAAATTTCAATGCTAATGGAGTTACAGAAAACGCTAATCTAGATATAGGTAATAATGTTCAAAACAGTCATACGGCTAATTCAAAATCAGTAGGAGCTTGTTTTTCATTTGGCAATGCTTCCCCTTCAGTGGCGCATATGTTAAATAATAATTGTGATCCAGATATTAGTGATCAAGGACAAATTGATAATACTTCTAATTCCTAGATTCTAATAAGCGATACTAAATAAAGGATGTACCTGAAGGCTATAAAAATTATCCTAAAGGTCATTAATCTCATTAATAAAATCGGATACAGTTTGAAAATAGAAAAAACTACTGGAACGGAGGGAACCAGTAGTTTTTTTGCTGTTGAATAATTGGTTTTTATGAGATGATTCCCCGTTTCTTCTTGAGTAGTTTTCTTCAGCTATAAAAAATATATTCATAGTGGGCAATTTACCTAATCTAGAATGAAAACATATAGTGTAGTAAAAATAATTTAAGTGACGGCATCAGTAACTCTTCCCCTCAGTTTTTTTACACCTTCCTGATTTATATAGTTAAAAAAGAAAAAGACTATCTCTCGCCTCTCACGGGTTAAAAGAGATAGTCTTTTTTCTACCTAATAACAATGTACAAGGCGAAATCTATTGGAAGAGCAAGGAGGTTGCTCACTTCTATAGTATGCAAAGTAATTGCAAGTGTTTGGACAAGTGCTGGTGTTATTTTTTTATAGATAAATAATTTATATTTTTGATCATTTTATAGACATTAGTCTAAGCCATTTTACTAATTTCACATAAGATATCCTTATATCACATAAAGACATCCCATTTCATATTTCCTCACCAAGACCTGTTACTAACACCGCCCAAGTAACAGGTCTTTTATATGGGTTTCTTAAGACACTAATAAAGACATAGAAGTTGGTCAGGCGTGGACAATTCTACTTTTACCAGTTTGGGACGAACCTTTTTCCTTCTTGTACATATTTTAAAAGTAGAAACATATGGGGGTGAGAAATATGTGTTGTTTCGGAGGTTATAGTGGAGGCTACGGTTACGGTGGAGGTTCTGGCTGTTTTCGAAGCGGAGGCTTTGGTAGTAGTTTTGCGTTAATTGTTGTCCTCTTTATTTTATTAGTTATCGTTGGTCGTTCTTGTTTTAGTCATGGGGGGTACTAATCAGAAAGAAATCTTATTTCAGCTTCTGATTATATGAAGGAAATTAAGGCAAGTCTATTTCATTATTTTATATGTTTGTCTAGTAAAACAGCTAGTAATAATTATGCTAGCTGTTTTACTTCCAGAGAGGTTATGTATTGCAGCGTAACCAATCTGTATTTTGGGCTATAACTCACATTATGGTAACTAAGGTTTAATATGACACACATAAAATAATACAGAAAAATAGTTTTAGAGAAATTTTTCTTTTAAACATAGACAAGTTGTCCAAGCGAATTCCCCCTTAACGACATACTGTAGGGTATAAAAGTTAAGGGGGGAATTATAATGTTTCGTATTGTTGATTATCAAGCAACTGAACCAGTTCATAAAGTTAATCAAAAAAACCCAAGTTCTATTGCTCATTCTCCTAAAAAAACTGTATTAGCAGATATATGTATAACTATTCCTGGAAGAGATGCAAATAGAAATCATGTGGAGTTAATTGCAACAGTTGGTGTTCGAGGAGTAAGTGGTACATCACAAATTTTATTTAAAATTTTCCACGATGGACAAGAAATCTTTAGAGCTCAAGAAGGAGTAGAAGCAGATCCAGGATCAGAGCTAAATTATATTGTGACATTTCAGGCTATAGACAAGAACGTGAGAGCTGGATCACATGATTATCGAGTAACTGCTGAGAATATTATAAATGGTACAGAAGCAGCTGTCGTAGGACCAATTTCTTTTAGTGGTTTAGCCATAGCTAAAGATTACTAACTAATTCTTTAGTAATTTGTTGTAGCTAATAAGAAGCCTTTGGAGCTCAATTTTTAAGGACAGGAAAAACACACTAGCTATCAGGAAAATAGTCAGTGTGTTTTGTAATTCTCATTATTGACTATTAAGAATTACGAACAAATACAGCGATACCAAACACACCTAATCTTTCATTTGTTATCTGATTAAAACCATTATCAAGTAAGCATTCTGCTGCAGTTCTGTAACGTTTTCCATTTTGTAACAATTGTTGACAAGGTCTAGCACTTCCAATTACCGTTGCTTCTACAATTGTCCGTGGAGATCGTCTATCTAGTGGATTTCGCTGCCAAAGAATAGTGACAACATCCGGAGGACGTGGAATAGATACATTTTCTTTATAGTTCTCTATATTAATCACCTCTTTTCGTTATTTCTTTATAGTAGATGCAAGAAAAAGAGGGATTGCTTGTACATATGCTGACTTCTTAATAATATGTGTTTATTTTATTACTAATTGTTGAGTGTCCTCGTTTTAAAGATGGTTAACTTGTTAAAAACAAGGAAGCAACTTTAAGTTGTTTCTAATTGCCTTAAGGCAATTTTTTATCCTTAACGGCTAAGATCTGGACCTTTATTCTTTGCTCTATTTATAGTTGTACTTCTTATGCTTCCTAAATGATGTTTTCGCAGGCTAAATATTAGGTGTATCGTTTTCGATACAAAAACAACTTAAAATGTATCGAAAACGATACACCCCTGAAAGTCCATTCAAGCTATTCATATCAAGGGTTTGAACTTATTTTTTTGTTTAGTCCCTATTATCATTATTATTTTAATAGCAATTCGCTATTAGAATTGCAATGGTTTTTTTATAATTTTTCGTAAGAAAAATAAAAACCTTAAGGTTAGTATGACCGCCTCAAGGCGGACCAAATTGTTCTTAAGGTTTATTACTTTCCATTGCTTTAATTCTCATTATCGTTGTCAATCCAGCCATTTCTTGTAAGTAGCAGTACTCACATATTTTTTTCATTAGAGAACTTAAATGCTAAAGCGTGGATTTTTTTCATTTCTTCTTTTTTAGAACCTGGAAATTTCATGGCGTCTTTACGAATTTTTCTTAAAAGGGCTTTATTGATGTCTTCTATGGGCTCATTACAGATAGAACAATTTTTAATGTGAATACACACCTTTCTGTATCTCTAATTAGATCTTACTAAAAAGTCGTTGCCAGAAAGTCTTCTTCGCTTGTTCTTGAGAAGCCGCGATTAATTGTTTAACTTCTTCTTTTTCTGCTCGTATTGATCTAATTACGGACATAAGATTATCATCTCGTTCCTCAGATCTTTTTTCTATTTTTTTCATCATTTCTTTAATTTCTTTTGGCCTTGTTGGCGGCCTTCTTCAAAGGCGTGTTGTATTGCTTTATTTATTTTTTATCTAAAACTTCTTCTAAAAACTGCCTTGTTAAACGCGTTTCTTCCCGATAAACGCTAGGCGTTTGCGATGCGTTTAGACCTTCTACATCCATTGATACTACAGCATTTATAGCGTCTATTAGTACAACGCTATTACTTATTAATTTCTTCAATTCCCTGAACGCCTTAAAATCGCGATCATAGTAAATCCTTTGATCTTTTTCATTTTTTTTAAACTTATATCCGGCTTTTTCTAACTCAATAGACCAACGTCTTAGAGTTGACGTAGTAACTTCAAGGTCGGCTGCCACGTCTTTTGCAAAATATCCATATTCAGACGCGTTTGACAATGCGTTCACCCCCATTTAGGTGTTATTCTATTATGTTGATTATAATACCTTTAATATAATAGCCAACATATTAATTTTGAGATAGTCTAAGGAGCATATCTAAAATTAGTAACGCTCTTTAAAAAATGAGCAGACGCGTTTAGACGCTAATATATTAATAAGCTGTAGTGGCATCCACAAACATAAGAAAAGCTCCTAATATTGAGAGCTTTTCTTATGTTTGTGGTTTCTATTTATTTTCGATAAAAGATGAAACATGTGCAAATATAAAATACCTCATGTATCCATGCCTTGTCGAGGTAAAAAAGTAACAAAATAAAAAGCAACCTCATATCCCATGGTACTGGAGAGAGGTTGCTCTTTATGCTCGTTGAAGAATGAATGCTACAACGACTAAATTGTATCATTTTTTACCAATAAATATATATTTTTCTTTTTTTTGCATATGTATAAAAGGTGCGCTTTTTATACATCGTGGCTTCAATCACCTCAAGAGAAAAAGCTGATTTATCAAGGATGTATAAAAAGCTGCATATTACAGAAATCGTAACCTCCTTAGAACCCAACTCCCACAAGGGTTCTTTTTTATGGTGTGTTCCGGAAAGAGTGATTATGTTAACTAACTTTGTATATCTTATACAGCTTAAAAAACCGAAAAACCAACCTCTGAGTCCTAAAGGTTGGTTTTTCTGCTCTTGGAGAAGAGATTCATGTTGAATATTGGATGCCTCACGGCGTCTTGAGTAGTTTGCTCAAGTTCGTAAGAACTTATGAAGAGAAAAGAGAAAATCCTACATAATTGTGCATGAAATGTCGGATGGATCTATTTAAATCTTGCTATTCTGATGATAAGGGAGGTCATATAAATGGATTCGCTTAGAAATATGAATAGAGCTTTACACTATATCGAGGAGAACTTAACCAACGATATAGATTTTAGAGAAGTAGCAAAGCTAGCTCTTTGCTCTGAATATCATTTTAAAAGGATGTTTTCTTTTCTTGCAGGTATTACTTTGTCAGAATACATTCGCCGAAGACGACTTACTCTTGCAGCATTCGAACTTAAAGATAATAACATGAAGGTTATTGATATTGCGATCAAATACGGATATAACTCACCAGATTCTTTTACAAGAGCTTTTCAAAACTTACATGGTATAACTCCTTCAGAAGCCAAAAAGAATGGTTATTCACTTAGAGCCTATCCACAAATGACCTTTCAGCTATCAATTAAAGGAGGAAATGAAATGAACTATCGTATTGAAGAAAAAGAGGCATTTCATATAGTCGGTATTAAAGAAAGAGTGCCTATAATTTTTCATGGAGTTAACCCCAGGATTGCTGCTATGTGGGAAAGCTTAAATAATGAAACCATAAATAAACTAAAAAAACTTTCTAATGTTAAACCATTAGGATTGCTTAGTGCATCTGTGAATTTTTCTGAAGGAAGAATGGAAGAAAAAGGGGAGCTTGACCATTATATCGGTGTAGCAACAACTAAGGATTGTCCCGATAATTTAATACAACTTGAAGTACCTGCCTTAACATGGGCTGTATTTGAAGCAGTTGGTCCATTTCCTGATACTTTACAAGATGTATGGGGACGAATTTATTCCGAATGGTTTCCATCCTCAAATTATGAACAAGTAGAGGGACCAGAAATTTTATGGAATGAACATAAAGATGTAACCTCATCAACTTTTAAAAGTGAAATATGGATACCAGTGTTAAAAAAGTAATGATGACTCAATAATAAATATTTTTAATGTAGAGAAAAGGGAGGTCACAAATATGATCTCCCTTTTCTAATTTATAGCTTCCTGTAATGTTGATTATGTTAACTACCTCTGTATACGATATACAGACTAAAATAGAAAAAAACTCCTGTCGCTAAATCAGAAGTTTTTTTCAAAAATTATTACCGATGGGATGATATTAATCATCTTGAGTAGTTTGCTCAATATGTAAAAAAATTAATCATTATATAAAAGGAGAAAAAACAATCCGTGGGATTTGGATTGTTTTTTCTTAAGGAAAGATCAGGCTGATGTTCCTTATTGTATTTTATGTTTCTTACTTTGTGTTATGACTACCTATGAAATCTATTATGTTAACTAAAGATCTATACCATATATAGCCTAAAAACAGAAAAAACTACTGTTCACCACACAGTAGTTTTTTAACCTAATAGTGATAAGAAAACCGATCTATTGGAAGAGCAGGAGGATGCTCACTTTTATAGTATGCAAAGTAATAAAAAGGGTTTGGACAAGCGCCGATATTATGTAGGATTTCTATTATTTTTTTGTCTACTTCCTATAAAATCCATTATGTTAACTACCTTTGTATATCACATACAGCTTAAAAACAGAAAAACTCCCTATTTCCGTAGGGAGTTTTTCTGTCGTGCTTACCATTATTTTTGAGATGATATTCTGTTGAAAACATCTTTAGTAGTTTGTTCAAATTATCAATAACTTATGTATCAAGAAAAAACCACTGAACAGGGATCAGTAGTTTTTCTTGATACATGTTGTCAACTCAAAAAGATGAGGATTTCCAAAGTGATGCTTCACAGCATCTAGTGTAGTTTGCTCATCATATAAGAAAATATTCATGATAAGCAAGTTACCTAAAGGAAAATAAAAGCATATGATGTATTTCGAATAATTTTCGTCTCACACTTAGAATCCTTTTAACTTCATTTTTCACCTTCATAATTTACAAAGTCAAAAAAAGAAAAAACAATCTGTATTGGAAGACAGGTTGTTTTTTCTTTTTTTTGATGGGCGATAAATCCAGTAACTGGTATTTCTATTTATATTTTTAATCACTTTTCTTGTACTTACTCCAAAACTTAAACAGTTGAATAAAGTAGAAGGTAGAAAATATGTCTAGGAGGTTATGTTTTGGAACATCAAGACTTTAATTCTGAAGAACAACTTTTATTGCAAAATGATTGTGGCGATGTTGACTTTGTAAATCTTGGGGATGAAAGACAACCATATAGCCATTACCCATATCCAAGGCCGAGACCACGACCATATTATCCATACTATTACCCACCATATTACTATCCACGTCCACGACCATATTATCCATACTATTACCCACCATATTACTATCCACGTCCACGGCCATATTATCCATACTATTACCCACCATATTACTATCCACGTCCACGGCCATATTATCCTTATTATCCACCATATTATTATCCATATCCATATTACCCTTGGTACGGATATGGCGGAGGCTATTGAAAAGAATCTCTTTCATAGTAATTAAAAGGAGTCTCATATGTGACTCCTAAAATCAGTAAAAATACAGTTCTTTAAAAATAAAACAAGAAAATCTATTTATTACATATGTACAACCTAATTATCATATATTTTCAAAGGATTTTTCGCTAGAAGATGACGGGAGGGAATTAGATGTATGAACATGATTTTATATTTAAGACAGTGTACGATTTAAACAGTGAGGAAATTAGACATGAGAAATGAGTTTTTAGCAAAAAAAGAAAAACACTAGTCAATGTTCCAAATAATAAAGCTTAACTTTTCAAACAAGAAAGCTATTAGAATCATAATTCTAATAGCTTTCTTGTTCCTGTAATAGTGATTATGTTAACTAAAGATGTATACCATATACAGCTTAAAACCAGAAAAACTACTACTGGGCCCAGTAGTAGTTTTTCTGGTTCATGAATGATAATCAATGTTTAGCCTACGTTGCAGAACGTCTTGAGTAGTTTGCTCTGTTAAAAAAGGCTAATTTCATTGTATATATACCTATGCTTGTCCCCTCTTATATACATATCTTATTTATTAAGGAGGTGAATTTCTTGGCTAAAGAAAAATGTCTTTGTGAAGAATTGGCGAACATTCTTAAAGGTGAGGCTGAACAAAAAAAGAACTTATGTAAGGTAACACGGGAGAGAAAAAATTTAAAACCTACCATCCTTGGTCATCCTACAAGTTCAGATTTGGTAATTGCTTTAGAGTTTAGTTTCGAACCTGTTGCTAAAAAGGATAAAACTTTGAATTTAGCAGAACTTGTTTTTTTACAAGAAGAAGTAAATCCTTTTCTGCAGGAGATCAAAAAGAGTGAGCAAATACTAGTTACAGCTATACACAATCACTGGTTATTTGAAGAACCAAGACTTATCTATGTACATCTTGAATCAGTTCAAAATCCAATAGAATTTGCAAAAGAAGTTGCTTATGCTTTGAAAAAAGCGGGAGTTAAATAAATATATAGAGTATACAGACTAAAAACAGAACAAACTACCCTGGTGTGTGATAGGTTAGTTTGTTCTGTTACGTAATTGGGTTTCATGAGTGATGCCTCATTGCATCTTGGGTAGTTTTCTCAAATTATTAAATGTTATTCGTATAGATAATTCACCTAAAAAAAGGTCGATGAATAGAATGTAATCTGAATTCTGAAGAATCATCCGTTTTTTTTGAAAAAGCCCTCCTCAGGGTATCTATCTCAACATAAAAAACATTGGCTAAGTCTTAGCCAATGTTTTTTATGTTTGGTGCAACATTTGTTTTATTCATTATAGGCGAGTTACTTAAGTAAAGAAACTGAAGATGCTGAAATTGATAAATTTATAAAGCTTTGATTTTCTAAATTTAGTAAGTTATTCCAAAAAGCCTTAAGATCAATGATCTTAAGGCTTTTTGGATATAGTTCATTTAATATAAAAAGGAACTACCAAAACCAGGGCCCTCCCCAACCGATTCCAGGGCCAAACCAAGGTCCCCAACCAAAACCAGGTCTTCCAAAACCGAAACCGAACCCAGGTCCCCAACCAAATCCGGGGCGTCCCCAACCGAACCCAGGTCTTCCGAAACCAGGGCGACCGAAGCCAGGACCACCAAAACCAGGTCTTCCAAACCTCATATCTCCATAGGGTTCTCCATAGGGTGACTGATTTTCTTGAAAATATAAATTAGGTAATAAGTGCATTTCTGAATTCATCATTAAAACCTCCGTTTTTTTTGTTTGTCAGAGCAAGAATATGCATTTACCTAGTTTCCTTCTTGGGTGAATGTCCATGTTTTTTAAAAAATAGGTAAGAAGTAATAGGAGAGAAAAGCCTATTTTTAAAATAAAAAAATAGAAGTAATTAAATTATGTAATAAATAGAATAAGAGGACTCATTCAATGAAGGCTAGTCCTTATACAAGGTACGAGTCGTATTTTTTAAGATGTTCCGAAAAAATTCATTATGTTAACTAAAGATGTATATGATATACAGCTTAAAAAACAGAAAAAACTCCTGATCGTAGCAGGAGTTTTTTCTATCGGCAGCAAGAGATTCGAATGGATGCAGCGCATCTTGAGTAGTTTGCTCAAATTATTAGGCAGTATTCATATTTCATATCAAGAAATTAATTAAAAAATGAGTCGATAAATCAATTATTTATTGCTTGTCCTTCTCTTTTTCAATAGTGGTAGCTATTTTATTAATAGCTTCTGTTAAATGGTCTATTTTCTTTTCAAAGCGTAATAGAAGATAAAAAGTAACAACAATAGGAAAGCCAAAATTCCCAATAAGGTTAAGCCATTGTTCTATCTTACTTACCCCCTTTTAGATACCGTTATTTTATATAATATGTATTCCAATTAAAAGAGTTTGGACATGTCTTGATATAGAAGAAGCTGTTGAAATCATTGATTTCAACAGCTTCTTCTATATCAAATCCAGTAGTTTTCTGTTTTACACATTAATAATTTTAGAAAAGTTTTATACGTTATGTTAAATATGGTATTTAAAGTATTGGTATTATTTTTCTTTCATTTCATCTTCAAAATTAAATTTTTTCACTTTAGTATTTTTGTTTTTTTTTCCACATTCTTTAATAACCACACCGTCTTGATTAGCATTTTGTCCACCTGTTTGGGCAATCTGTCCACCCTGATTAGCATTTTGTCCCCCATTACCACTAATTTGTCCGCCAGTTTCAGCATGGTTATAAATGTTGATGTGAATACAAGTTTTTTCTCTTTTCTGCTTTTTGTTTTTTTGTTGACACTTTGATTCTTTTTTATAGTCACAATCATACTTTTTTATTGTAATCACCTTCTTTTTTTATTTATCTATATAATTTATTCATCCATAGAGAGAGTGATTGTATGCTTGTCCTACGCATTAAGTAACATTTTTATCTAATAGGAGGACTGAGATATGAAATTAAAAAAGAGCCAGTCTTATATTGAATTGACAGTAATAAATTGGGATAACACAGAGTTTGGCAATACATTGAGGGAAATGTGTGAAGCAGCTAAAGAATATGAAAATGATAATGTTAAAGTCCATCAAGTGGTGGATTTAGGGAAACGTAAAGGAGAATGGCATTACTTAATTATCTTAAATATCAGTCAGGATTTAGATAATTTGGGGGCACTGGTAGAAAATAATTATAGGTGATCAAAACTCCTTTATCCTATATAGGGTAAAGGAGTTTTTGGGTTCCTGTAATTTTCATTATGTTAACTGAATTTATATATGGTATACAGAGTAAAAATAGAAAAAGACCACTGTTTCCTATACAGTAGTCTTTTTTCTAAACCCTGCCCTAAAGGTTTATTTTGATGTTTAATACATCTTGGGTAGTTTGCTTGAGTTATAAAAAATATATTCATCATGGATAATTAATTTATATTTTTATTAGTTTTATGGGTATTTGTACAAGCTGTATTACTAACTTGACATAGAATATTTTATCCTTGTATAAGGACATCCCATATACTTCCTTTATAGGACCTGTTACTACCACCGATTAATTAACAGGTCTTCGTTGAATGCCAGTCAAAATAGTTCGAATCAGCTCAATAAAAATATAAAAAAATATGTAACATAAGTCTTAGAAAGTATATATACATTTCCATAATAATGGCCATGTCCCCTCATGGCTAAGGGACATGGCTTATAGATAAGGATGATAAATCTGCAAGCCGGGCGACTTACCCACCATCTGGAATATTATATGCACCTTATATTGATTGGTTCTGGATATTATCTTTTGATATTCAAGTGAACATTTCACCGTTCTAAAGATATATTTTTATAACTTGAAAATTTTTATTAGGTTGTAAGTCTGATGGTTTAACAACTAAAAAAAGATGAGTCAACCCTTTGGTGAATTAGTATCCACCTAGACCTGTACAAGAACATCCTACAATGATAAGCAAGATGAATAAGATGACAATTAATGTGAAACTCATATTTAACACCTTCCTTTCATAGTAAATAGTCTATTTTTAAGAACATAATAAGAGTTTATTACTGCTCCATAAAGGGAGAGGCTGTTGTTAGACGTGCCGAATATAGACTACGGGTGGTTACATGAGAATTTCTATCTCATATGTTTTAAAATATGCAAAATAGAATAAAAGGTAATGGACAGGCGTGGATATAAAAATGGAATTTTCAATAGGTAAATCTAAGTTATAAATTCAATTATATTAGAGGACCTGCTGAAGTCTGAGCAATAGGTCTTTTTATATAGATTCCTTAAGATATTAATAAAGGCATAGAAATTGGTCATGCGTGGATAATTTTTCTTTTAGTAATTTGGGACGAACATTTTTTCTTCTTGTACATATTTTAAAGTAGAAACGTATGGAGGTGAAGTATATGTGTTGTTTTGGAGGTTATGGTGGCGGTTGCGGCTATGGTTACGGTGGAGGCGGCTATGGTTTTGGCAGTAGTTTTGCTTTAATTGTTGTCCTCTTTATTTTATTAATTATTGTCGGTTGTTCTTGTTTTAGTGGTGGAGGGTACTAATAAGAAGTAAATCTTATTTCAGCTTCTGACTATATGAGGGAAACTCAGACAATTCTATTTCATTATTTTTTGTGTTTATCCAGCAAAACAGCTAGTAATAATATGCTAGCTGTTTTACTTCCAGAGAGGTTATGTATTGCAGCGTAACCAATCTATATTTGGGTCTATAACTCACATTATGGTAACTAAGATTGAATGTGATATACATAAAATAATACGGAAAAATAGTTTTAGAAAAATTTTTCTTTTAAACATAAAAAAGTTGTCCAAGCCAATTCTCTCTTAACTACATACTTTAGAGTATAAAAGTTAAGGGGGGAATTATAATGTTTCATATTGTTGATTATCAAGCAATTGAACCAGTTCATAAAGTTAATCAAAAAAAACCAAGTCCTATTGCTCATTCTCCTAAAAAAACTGTATTAGCAGATATATGTATAACTATTCCTGGAAGAGATGCAAATAGAAATCATGTGGAGTTAATTGCAACAGTTGGTGTTCGAGGAGTAAGTGGTACATCACAAATTTTATTTAAAATTTTCCGCGATGGACAAGAAATCTTTAGAGCTCAAGAAGGAGTAGAAGCAGATCCAGGATCAGAGCTAAATTATATTGTGACATTCCAAGCTATAGATAAGAATGTGAGGGCTGGATCACATGATTACCGAGTAACTGCTGAGAATATTACAAATGGTACAGAAGCAGCTGTCGTAGGACCTATTTCTTTTAGTGGTTTAGCTATAGCTAAAGATTACTAACCAATCCTTGAATAGGTTTCTCTAGTTATTTTTGTTTTATTTATATTAGCAATATGCATAAAATATAAGGACTGAAAAGTAAGGCATTTTATCTTCGGAATTCACCTTTCAAGGACAAGAAAAGCACCCTGACTACCTGGAAAATAGTTAGCGTGTTTTTATTTTGACTTCTTATAACTGATATATGTATTTATATGGTGATTGACTTGTGTAGTATATACATATGACAAAAAGCTCTTACAATTAAGAGCTTTTTAGACTTCTAATGACTTGGAAACCATGGTCCTTTTCTTTTTCCTGTTTTATTTATCTTTATAACTTTTTCATTGCTCCTAGTCTGTGATTCTCCTGAGTTTGGTACTTCTTGTTCATTTACTTTATCTACCTGTTGTCTCCCCCAAAAAAACCCCCATGGATCCCTTGGAGTAATTTCCTTTCGATTGTGAATAATTTCAACATCCTTTGTATGAATAACTACTTTGTCAGCATGGATTACTTTTTGTTTATCTTCATGTGACATCTTAATTCCCCCCTTTACTAGTATAATCCCTCCTATTTTATTCAAATACGCTTATTAAGGTATAGGCATCTAGATTTAGTTATGGGATATCAAGACCGAACTGTCAGTGAAAAAAGATTAAAAAATAATATCTGATAAACTACATTTCAAGACCCTAATCCCCTCCAAAATATAGCTGGTTTCACTTCCCGGATAGATTACATCTAGAGTATGTTGAATTTATGACCAAATTAAATGTCCTATTTCCACAAGTGATCTTTTTCATAAGATTTGAACTAGTAATGAGGTGAACGGGGATATTAGAAATTATTAAAATTTAATAAAAACAAAAAAAGTCCAAACTTGGCAATGTGGGAGATCATAGGATATACCAAAATGAAAGGAAGGATAATAGTGGAAGATAATATTGATTTTAATGAAATTTCCCAGGGTAGCTCAACAACGGGAGATTCCTTACGGAGTGGCAATTCAAGTGTAAATAGGGATCGTATGCTGAAACAGAATAATAATCGGGATATTGATAGGTTCTCACAATTCATGTTTGGAAATTCTAGGATCAGGGGGGCAAAAACCGAAGAAGTAAATCATGATTTATTTAGTAACGGTGCTAGGCCTAATAATATTTCTCCTAATCCTTCTGAAGATATTAGTAGCAATAAGAATATTATTGAACTCATGGCAACCATTGATACTTTGATTGAAACAGTTAATGTATATAAACCCATAATAAATGACATTTCACCATTAGTTAAACAGGTAATTAATAAGCTTAAGGACGAGGGGGGTAGTAAAGAAGCAAAATAGTGAAGAGGGTTATAAGCTTAAATCCTTAAGTATGATGAAACGGGTTTTAATGTAAGAACTTCGGAATAATTGCAAGTAATCTCTAAATCTTGTACAGGATGTAGTGGATATTAACTTTTTTGTAAAGTGAATATATAAAAGCTTCTTAATTTTATATTTCCTTTTTAAGTGCAAGCATTAAACGTAATTCATTTGTTGAGAGTGTTAGGGGCAGAATTAAGATTATCTACCTTTTTTTATCTTGACTAATCTAAAAAGCCATATCTTCTTTATGAAGATATGGTAAATTGGCAAGAAACGAAGAAATAAAAATTTACATATTGTATGGGTCTTATTGTTGGGTTGTCCCATATAGATTTATTTTATTACTAAGGACTTGTGTATCGGAAAAACTTATCTCATTAGGTAGATACTTTAAGGCGTCCCGTATAGCTTGCTCCTGATAAGCGAATTAATTTGTAATGAACAAGTTACCTAAGGGAAGATGAAGGCATGTAGTGTGGTTGAAATAATTCAGTTCCCGCACTTAAAATCCCTTCACCCTCCTTTTTACGCCTCCCCAATCTATAAAGTAAACGGATCCTTTCTGGGTATTAGGAGTTACTGTGAGCAGTCATGCTAGAAGGAGCGTAATGATTTACTAAGTCTTACAAAGTTAGAAAATAGGGCTGCATCCCTTCCTTTTCTTGTATGGGAATTGATTTTAGGGCGCATACAGTTAATAAATAGGTTATCACAATAGGCCGAAGGCCCACCAAACCTCCGATAACATTCGTCGTGTAATTTACAGCAAGCGTCAACATCGTTTGTCGGCGCCCCTGGACCACTACATCCAGGACCACACCATCGGTACCCAGGCATACAAAAACCTAATCTTTTTCTCTTCATGGTATCACCATCCTTTTTAATTAGAATTGGACGTGCTTATATAAAGTATGTTGACTTTGTTTTAAAGGGAAGGGTATAAGACCAGGGGAGAAGGGAATTGCATACTTAAATCTCTCCAATATACTTAACTAATATAAATATTACATATTTAGACACTATTGAGTAAAGGAATGTGACAAACGTCTAAAAAAACCAAGAGAAAAACTACTTATAAAAAGTAGTTTTTCCCGTACCAAGCGTTAAGTTGTATGAGTCAATGTTTGATTACACCTTGAGTAGTATACTAAAAATAGTAAATGTTATTCGTATAGACAATTTACGTAAAAATGGGTCAATGAATATAGTGAAATTAGAATGAATTGTATTTTCTTTAAAAGCTCTTTTTTTGATGGTGTATTAAAATAAAAACCTGATCTAAATACACCACCATAATGATTTTTTCATGTTTATAGATAAAGCTAATGGGATTAATAATTCCATTAGATTTATTTACTATAACTTTGATATTAGGAGGATATTCCCCTTGGATGTAAACTTATATGGTATAACTCATGACTTTGAAAGGATATTACGTAGGAGCAATGAATTTAGAAGTTTAAAGAGTATATATAGAGAAGTTAATGCTGACCCAGAGACAAAGCAACTTTTTAATAAGTTCTACAATTTACAAATGGAATTACAACATAAGCAGATGACAGGCCAGAAAATTATGCGGGATGAAATTGAGGAAGTTCAAAAAGTAGGGGAAGTTGTTCAGAGAAATGAAAAGATTGTACGATTAATAGAAGTTGAACAAAGGATGAATATGTTGATTATGGAATTAAATAAGATTATTACAAAGCCTTTTCAAGAAGTTTACGGTAACTTTGAAGAAAGATAATTCAAAAACAAAAGTATGTAAGTATTAAAAACATATCCTTTCTTCAGCAAAATAAAACTCCTCAAGGTTTTTAAATCTAAGGAGTTTTAGCCTTGATAAAATTTTTCACAAAAGCGATTAGGACATATATCCAGACTTCCGATGACTATTTTACATAAGATAAGAGCAGTATTGATAAAACTATATTTATCTTATTTAAACTATGAATGATTAACAACAACCACCGTAACCATATGGGGACCCATACCCGTAGCCACCATATCCTCCATAAGGATATCCATAACCATAACCACCATATCCACCGGAAAATAAAGAACCAGCTAATAATCCACCTGCTAATCCACCTATGAATGGACCACCAAATCCGAAACCAGGTCTGCCAAAGCCAAATCCAGGTCTACCGAACCCGAAACCAGGCCCGCCAAAGCCAAATCCGGGTCTACCAATAAATCTTTCATCTAAATTCATGAGAAAAACCTCCGTTTTGTTTTCTTATCAAACCAAGAATCTACATTAACCTAGATTCTCTCTTGGGTAAATGCCTTTATTTGGTGAAAAATAAGTGAAAAGTAATAAAAGAGAAAAGCCTATTTTTGAAATTATTAGAGTTATTTTTAAGTTTTAGAAAACTACTTGTTCAATATTCAATTTTAAAAGCCATTGGGATTTTTAATCCCAATGGCTTTTAGTTCTTAATGGAATAGCCCATATTTGATGAAGATAAGCTCTTTATAACTTAATATCCATAAACTATAAAAGCTTAATAGAGAGAAGGTGAATTCAATGCAACAAGAACATTCTTCATATGTACCGTGGGAACAATGGCATCAGCAACATCCTCATAGTAGCTGGCAACAGTGGCATCATCAGCACCCGTACGTACCATGGGAACAATGGCACCATCATTATCCTCACAGCACGTGGCAGCAATGGCATCAGCAAAACCCATATGTGCCATGGGGACAATGGCATCATCAGCATCCTCATAGTAGTTGGCAACAATGGCATCAAACGTACCATCAGGAATAATAAGATTTACTTTCCACAGAAAAATCAAAGTGATCATAAGAATACTTTATTATTCTATGTAAAATAACATAGAAAGTTTATATATATGTCTATTTTCCTGGCTTCAGTTAAAAAAACCACTTATAAAGAGTGGTTTTTTATTTATCCTTGCTGTTTATACAGAGCAATTGCCGATAACATCCATTATGTTAACTAAAGATGTATACCATATACAGGGTGAAAAGAGAAAAAAACTACTGGCTCATCCGGCGCCAATAGCTTTTTTGCTAAGGAAGAAAATTGGTTGTAGATGCCTCACGGTGTCTCGAGTAGTTTGCTCTAATTATTTTTGTTTTATTCATGTGGACAATTCACTAAAAGTAAGCTAATGAATATAATTTATTTGGTAGATAATATAATCATCCTTTTAAGTTCCTTCGAAATACACTAATCACACATCAGGATCCTCTTCAGTTAATTATTGAAGGGGATTTTAAGGTTGATAAAAAATATTATATGAACTAAAAGTTTATACTATATATATATCTTTAAAATCAAAAAAACTACTGGTGTGTGAATCAGTAGTTTTTTCTCTTATTTATAGGGAGAGATAGAAGGTGTCAATGCATAATTTATGATATATAAAGTAATTACAAGTGTTTGGACAAGTGCTGATATTATAAAAATTTTATTAACTTTCATTGATATAGTGAGAGTATATACTTGAAAATGAAAAAACTCCCAGGCGGAAGGTCGTTTTTTCTACTGATAGATGAAAATAAGTTGTGGATGAAGTCTTAGAAGACTTCTCGAGTAGTTTGCCCGGGCTATAGAGTTTTATTCATTTCCTATTTTGTATCATAGTAGCTTTTACATTTTGAGAAGACAAAGGTTTCCTGATAGAATGCTTGAATTGTATAGCCGTCTTTCAATAAGCACACGGTAAGATCTTGGATGGATGTGTCATTTTCACAAACTGGAGGAATTGTGCCTATGGAAGGACTAATAAGGATCACTCTGCCAGTTGTTTGATCGAATGTCACAAATATTACATTGCAATGGCGATAGCCATTTCCACGAAAATGATGTTCCAAAGACATATCATCACTTCCCTTCGTAAGACAAGATATATAATTATGATATGTAGTTTAATGAAAAAAGCTTGGACGATTTTTGCTCCTTCTATGAAAATTAGAAATCGTTAAAACAGAAAAAACTAATGTTTATCACTAGGCAGTAGTTTTTTCTTTAAGATAGTAGCAATATAGGAACTCAGGATCTATTGGAAGAGCAAGGAGGTTGCTCAACATTATGGTATGTAAAGTAATAAAAAGGGTTTTGATAAGTGCTGGCGTTATTTTTTATGGATAAATAATTTATATTTTTAATGATTTTATAGACATTATTATAAGTTGTTTCACTAATTTTACGTAGGGTATCTTAGCGGCGTATAAGGAAATCCTATTTCATATTTCCTTTACAGGATCTGTTACTAACACCGCCTAAGTAACAGGTCTTTCTTTAATGATCGTCAACATAGCCTAAATTAAATAAATCTATTGGAAACAGATATTTAAAATAAATATTGTTAAATACGTATATTTTTTAACGAAGGCCATATCTTCGAATTTTAAAGAATATGGCTTATAGATAAGTTTGTGTGAGCTATTACATGAATACTATATGTATTTTATAATCATTATGTTCTTTGTATTATACTTTCTAAGATAGCATCTTCTTTATAATAACAGGCTTTTTCATCATAATTTTTATATACACATTAATAGGCATAAAATTTATTTTTATGCCTATTAATGTGTTTGTCCAATCGAATTTAGCTTTAAGGACATACCTTAGAGTAGAGATTAATTTTTCTTAGTATTTAGTGGAGGTGAGTTATTGATGTGTTGGGGTGGAAACAATTATGGTGGCTGTGGCTACGGTGGATCTAGTTATGGTGGATCTGGTTTTAGTTTGGCTTTAATTCTCGTTTTATTTATCTTATTAATTATTGTAGGTTGCTCATGTTTCAAGTCTTCTTATTAATTAATCCTATGATGTAAAAGTAGGAGGTGTTATAGTTAATGGCATTTTCATTAATTGTTATTCTATTTATTTTACTTGTCATTATAGGTTGTTCTTGTACAGGATTTAGTGGATATTAATTTATTTGTTGAGAATAAAAAGGACAGAATTAAGTTTATCTGTCCTTTTTTATTTTATATGGATTGATCCAAAAAAACCATATCTTTATGAAGATATGGTAAGTAAATGACAAAAGACAAAGAAATATAATATTATTATATGGATCTTATTATCGGGTTGTTCCATATAGATTTATTTTAATATAGAGGAATCGGGAAGCATACTTAAGAAGAAATTGTTAACTAAACATGTATATCATATGCAGCTTAAAAGAAAGAAAAACTCCTGGTGCTGTTCTGTTACATTTATTTGATTGAAGAATGGAAACTTTACAGCTTCTTGAATAGTTTGCTCTAGAAATCTAATTTTATTTATTAAAATTAGATTATTGTCTAATACAACTTATTTATAAAGTATATATAATGTATTACAACCTTTTCATCTTCCCTAGCCATGTTCTCTTTTTAGGAACATGGCTTTTTTATTTCTTAGAATGCTTATTATGTTAACTAATCTTCCTCTAAAGTAAGTTCGAAAATAAGCTGGTAATTACGGTTAGTTAAGTCAATTTCAATGATTTGAAAATCTTCTCCGTACCAATCCGTTTCAGTAATAATTAATTTGGCCGTAATGAAATAAAATTCATCCGAAAAATGAGGACGGAACGTATTTCCTAGGTCTTTCCCTGCTGCCTTATACTTTTTGAATTCCCGCAAGTACAATTCCGCATAAAATGGATTGTCTTTCCAAAAAATTCTAGCATTCTTTTCGACATGTGATTGGATATAGGTATCACGCTCTTTAGTGCCCATTTTCCTTATATGGCGAGGGTAGTCTAAGATGTGACCTTCGATAAATGATCCCTTTTCATCATGGAAGAAATCACCACACAGCCCTTCAATCGAAAAGTCATCAATATGCGCTCTGATACCAAAATCCTCTTGTTCTTCTAATTCTCGGTTAACAAGAATAGTAAGTACTTCTTTTTCATTCTCAGCTTTAGCAACGGCAAAAAAGGACATACCTGCACTGATAGCAAATAGTTTGGTCACATCGTGTTCCCCCGGATTTTAATTTGTTAATTCTCCCTATGATATTCAAGATTTCTGTTATAGGTAATTAATTACTAAATAACCATTTTAATTTTAGTTATTGTCTATGGTAATTATATCCTTTAATTATCACTTATTTGAGTGCGCACTCATTCTAGGAGGAAGCTTAATATGCTTAAAACACTGCCTGGATTTAAGCGTTTAAATGCTGATATACCAGAAGAATTATTTAAAGAATTTGCTAAGAGATGTATTGAAGAAGGTATGAGCAAAAAAGATTCTCTTGTTCAGCTTTTGGAGAAAGAATTCTTTAAGAATTCAAAAAAGTAGGAGGAGACAACAAAATAAAAGGGCACTTTCCCGTCAAAGCAAGCACTCCATGTAGAACTCATAAAGACTTTTATTATAATATGGGGTGCCCTCAAAAAATGGAAGGGTCTTATCATGGATCGAACTAAAAATTATTGATAGGTATTGAAAATGATTTAAGTGTAGCTGCCGATTTAATTCATTATGTTAACTAAAAATATATATCATATACAGCTAAAAAAGAAAAAACTATCTTACTGTTGAGCCGAATATAAAAAAGTTAACCATCCTTTTAGGACCATTTTTCAATTTTGTATGCAACTTGGTGGAACTCTGGAACTGTTAAAAAACGATAATTATTTTTTAATAAATATGTGATGATTTCAGGCAATGAAGTAACGATTTGGTCTCTAGGTCCACTACCGTATTGATCCCCGTCATGCATTACAATGAGACTCTTTTTCTTGATTCCTGAAATGACATTCTTTTGTATACTTAAGGGGGATTTCTCCTGCCAATCTTTACTATCTACATTCCATAATACAGAAGTCATCCCAAATTTTTTAATAGCATCAGCATTTTTATCATTTATTGAACTATAGGGAGGACGAAATAAATCTGGAGAATGTCCTATTATTTTCTTGATTTGAATATTTGTCGAATTAATTTCCTTCCACAATTCATTCCTTGAAAGGGTTGTTATATCAGGATGGTTCCAAGTATGATTGCCAATGATATGCTTTTCCCTATAAATTCTTTGTATTATATCTGGGAATTTTTTCACTTCTGAACCAACAACAAAGAATGTTGCGGATATATTATATCTTTTTAGAATATCTAAAATGGAGATTGTGTAAGCTGACGGTCCATCATCAAAAGTTAAAGCAACATACTGAGGTATATTTTGATTCATATATTCACTCCTTTTTATAAATAAAGATATTAATTATATGTAGAAATCTCTTGAGTTTGTATAATTCAAGGGATTTTTATTACAAGATAAATCTTAGTATTATTAATCAAAGGTTAAGGTGACTATTATCTATAAATTGTATTATTTTAACTACACCTGTATATTCACTACAGCAAAAAAAGAAAGAACCACTGTTCACCACGCAGTAGTCTTTTTAAGATAAATACTGTAGAAAGAAAAGTCTGCCTTTTTAAATCAATTGAAAGGCTTTTACATATGCCTGTTTGGTCATTTTAAATTTATTTATAATAGAATAGTTTCTTAAAAGTAAGAGGACTATTTTATCTGTGAAAGTGATAAAAATCTAATAGAGAAGGGATTCTTTATACGTCTAATTGCGGCGAATTTGGGGCTGCTTTATTAATTGTATTATTTATTCTTCTTATCATTATTGGATGTAGTTGTTTTGGCGGAGGCTTTGGTAGCTACTCATAGTAATAACTAAATAAGAAGAACCCTTATTCAATAAAATAGGGGCTCTTATCATTTCTGGGAATAACGATTATGTTTACTAAAGATGTATAAAATACGCAGCTTAAAAAACGAAAAAACTACCTTATGGGGAGTTTTTCTAGTCGTAAAATATAGATGTTAGCTGATGCTTTATTACATTTTGAGTAGTTTGTTCAAATGATAGAAAAATATTAATTTAGGCAAGTTACCTAAAGAAAAATGTAGGCATATAATGTAACTTGAATAAATTTCGTCTCACACGTAGAATCCTTTTAACTTCATTTTTCACCTTCATAATTGACAAAATCAAAAAAAGAAAAAACAATCTGTATTGGAAGACAGATTGTTTTTTTTTTAAATAGAGATGGCTTTATCGAAGTGGGATTCCTAGAGCCTTCTCTAATAATATGCAAAACCTTTTCAGATAATGAATTCCAATACAATCCATTACACTAACTAAACATATATATGATATACATCTAAAAGACAGAAAAACTCCCAGGCGGCAGGGGGTTTTTCTGTTCTTTTAACAACTGCAAATCCGTTAGGGAGGTAACTGATCTACGGGCTTAAATCGGATGGTTCATTCATTCTATGTAAACTAATCTAAAGGGTTTATATATATCTACAAAATCCTATTATTTTTACCAGTTCAGAGTATGGGCTGGCATTTTAATTTTCTATACATATCTTAAAAGTATTAAACATATAGGGGGGTGAAAATATGGGCTTTGGAGGTTATGGTGGCGGTTGCGGCTATGGCGGAGGCGGCTGTGGTTTTGGTAGTGGTTTTGCTTTAATTATTGTGCTGTTTATCTTATTAATCATTATCGGTGCTTCTTGTTTTGGCGGCTTCGCTGGAGGATGCTAATCATTAAATCCAGTTTGTTTGAAAAAAAGTTAGCTAGATGCTAGCTTTTTTTATTCACTTTTTCTATATATACTTAGCAATTGCTGATAATGCACATTATATTAACTAACTTTGTATATTCTATACAGTTTAAAAAAAGAAAAAACTATGTTTTATTGATGACTCTAATCATCTTGGGTAGTTTGCTCAAATTGTTAAATGTTATTCATATAGGTAATTCACCTGAAAACAGGTCGATGAATAGAATGTAATCTGAATTCTGAAGAATCATCCGTTTTTTTTGGAAAAAGCCCTCCTCAGGGTATCTATCTAAACATAAAAAACATTGGCTAAGTCTTAGCCAATGTTTTTTATGTTTGTTGCATCATTTGTTTTATTCATTATAGGCAAGTCACTTAAGTAAAGAAACTGAACATGCTGAAATTGATAAATTTATAAAGCTTTGATTTTCTAAATTTAGTAAGTTATTTCAAAAAAAGCCTTAAGATCATTGATCTTAAGGCTTTTTGGATATAGTTCATTTAATATAAAAAGGGACTACCAAAACCAGGGCCCTCCCCAACCGAGTCCAGGGCCAAACCAAGGTCCCCAACCAAATCCAGGGCGTCCAAAACCGAACCCGAACCCGAAACCAGGTCCCCAACCAAATCCGGGGCGTCCAAAACCGAAACCAGGTCTTCCAAAACCAGGGCGGCCGAAGCCAGGACCACCAAAACCTGGTCTTCCAAACCTCATATCTCCATAGGGTAACTGATTTTCTTGAAAATATAAATTAGGTAACAAATGCATTTCTGAATTCATGACAAAAACCTCCATTTTTTCTTATCAAAGCAAGAATATGCATTTACCTAGTTTCATTCTTGGGTGAATGTCCATATTTTTGGGGAAATAGGTAGGAAGTAATGGTAGAGAAAAGCCTATTTTTAAAAAAAATGACGAAAAGACATTATACGGGCCATAGGGAAATATCTTATTTCTGGAGGTGAAATTATGGCGGTTGTTAAAGCGACAACTTCAGACATAGCTCTTTTAGCGAGGCTCCTTAGAGCAGAAGGTGAAGGTGAAGGTGAACAAGGAATGCTTCTTATAGGAAATGTGGGGGTTAATCGAATTAGAGCAAATTGCTCTGATTTTAAAGGACTGAGAACTATTCCACAAATGATTTATCAACCCCATGCATTTGAAGCTACTCAAAAAGGCTATTTCTATCAAAGAGCACGAGAAAGTGAAAAACGTTTGGCACGTCGATCTGTCAGAGGAGAACGTAGTTGGCCTGCAAAATTTAGCCTATGGTATTTCAGACCTCCTCAACAGTGCCCTCCAACATGGTACAATCAACCTCTTGTTGCTCGATATAAGCTTCATTGCTTTTATCAACCAAAAGCTGAAACATGCGAAAATATTTATAATACTTATTAGGAATTCTCTATAATTTTATAAGATGATGTATTAATCTATATCATTAAAAGCAAAAAAACTAACTTCTTTCTGACTCAAAGTTAGTTTTTTTGCTTTCCAAATTGGATATTTTCAAAGGATTTCCTCAACGTCCAAGTCCACTATGAAGTATATTTGATGTTAAAAAGACACCAACAGGAGGTAAATCACTATTGCTAAAGGCAGGTCCTGTGAGACTTGTATCTGTGGTAGCCACCCAAGTTCCACTCCTACCTGCTAGCAAAGAAGGTGACTTCATAATAACCCGCCCACTTAAAACAAGATGTCGAATTCTAGTAGTGGAATCGTCAAACATACTTAAGTTACCAGAATATGTGGCATAAGGTGAATTAAAGGTGATTTGTTTGCTCCCCTCATTCCAATACCCGTTAATAGGAATGAGGGTGCCCCGAAAATTAACTGTACCCATTACTCTATTCTCTGTAATAGAGTTAATGATAAGCACACCCCAAACCATAGGTCTACCTGCAATCTCAGCGTGGATACCCCATCGTGATGGGAATGGCATACTAGCCCTGACATTCTCTGTAGGTTGCAAAGCTGGTTCCCCCTTTTTTCTAGGGCTATAAATTATGAACACTTAGAAACATGTAAATGAAACAATTCGTCTTGTATCTATACCAAAAATAGTCCAGAATCGCCCGTTCCATCTGAAACCAGCAACTGATCTCGGTCCTACAAAAATAGGGTAATACCAAAAACTTGACCCATTTCTAAGCCATATATAGGTGTTACGGAATAAACATAAAGAAATGGCTCCTGGATCGACTGCAAATGGTGTTGCTGTTTGCTGTTGTGGGATAAATGCTGGTGGTGGGGAAGTTGGAGCTTGTTGCCCACCACCAGGTGATCCAGGGAAACCGCCAGGTGATCCAGGGAAACCGCCAGGTGATCCAGGGAAACCGCCAGGTGATCCAGGGAAACCGCCAGGTGATCCAGGGAAACCACCAGGTGATCCAGGGAAACCACCAGGTGATCCAGGGAAACCACCAGGTGATCCAGGGAAACTAGGGGACGGGAACTGTGAGTCTAAAAATCTTGGGTAATAATAAGAATCTATATAATTTGCGTCCATATTTTTCACCTCAATATATTATTAATACCTAATACAGTATGAGAAATAGGCCCAAAATGTTCAGACCCTTATGAATATAGCAAAAATCTTCTTGTTCAAACGAAAATCTCTATGTTAAATAAGTTCCAGGAGAAATATACAAACGGGTTAGTTAAACAAAATGTCTTAAAGAGTGTTTTAGTTCAGTGGTAATAGCATCTTTATAGATAAGATGCTATTAGTTATTTCCTATAAAATTCATTATGTTAATTAGCTTTGTATATGATATACAGCTTAAAAACAGAAAAACTCCCCGAATGCGTTAAGGAAGTTTTTCTGTTGCGGAAATTTTGGGCAGAAAGCTAATAAGCTTCTTGAGTAGTTTGTTCGTAAAAGCAAATCTTATTCGTAACAGCGTCTTACTCTTTAGAGATCAATCAGCTTTACCTAACCCTTTTTTAATTAATTCTAAAATAGCTTCATTTCTAGAAGATATTGTTTTAGATTCTTTATACTCATCAATCCTTTTTACAATATCAACAGGAAGCCTTACAAATTGAGCATGTCTTTTCTGTTTCTCATGCATAAGTATAGTCCCCCACTTTTAAAATGAAAACGCTTAATTAGATAAGAATGACGATTTAACTCCATAATAATCAGATAAGTTTAAGAATATCAATCATTAAAAAATTACATTTATGGTAATAAAGTGGAAAAGTGTTTTTGGCAATCCTTTTACTGTAGATATAGTGCCTATAAAATCAAATATGCTAGCTACATGTGTATACTATATATAGGTTAAAAACAAAAAAAGCTACTGGCTTCAACAGTAGCTTTTTTTGTTTGTTGAAAGGTAGTCGTAAAGTGATGATTTATCCATCTTAGCTAGTTTGTCCAAATGATAAAAAAAATTATTCATAATGGACAATTTGTTTAGTAATGAATAGTAACATATATTATGTATTGTAAATAACAGATCTCTTACTCTATCATTATTCTTTTCGAATAAACCTCTCAGGCGTCAAAAGCCTCTTTGTTTAATGATCGGAGGGGCTTTTAATGTTGATAAAAAACATTATATGAACTAAAAGTCTATACCAAATATATCTTTAAAGTCAAAAAAACTACTGATGTGTGCCATCAGTAGTTTTTTCTCCCATTTATAGAAAGAGACAAAATGCTTCGTCGCATAATTTATGATATGTAAAGTAATTACAAGTGCTTGGACAAGTGCCAATATTATAAAAATTTTATTAATTTTGATTGATATAGTGAGAATATACAACTTAAAAATAAAAAAACTCCCAGGCGGCAGGGAGTTTTTCTGTTTTTTTAACAACTGTAAATCAGTTAGGGAGGGGGAGATGATCCACCGAGCTTAAATGGAATGGTTCATTCATTCTATGTAAACTAATCTAAAGGGTTTATATATATCTACAAAAATCCTGTTATTTCACTGGTTCAGAGTATGGGCTAACATTTTAATTTTTTATACATATCTTAAGAGTATTAAGCATATAGGGGGGTGAAAATATGGGCTTTGGAGGTTATGGTGGCGGTTGCTGCTATGGCGGATATGGTTACGGTGGGGGCGGCTGTGGTTTTGGCAGTGGTTTTGCTTTAATTATTGTACTGTTTATCCTGTTAATCATTATCGGTGCTTCTTGTTTTGGCGGCTTCGTTGGAGGATGTTAATCATTAAACCTATTTTGTTTAAAAAAGGGCTAGCTAGATGCTAGCTTTTTTTATTTACCTTTTCTGTATACACTTAGCAATTGTTGATAAAGTACATTATATTAACTGTAAATAAATGGATCACACATAAAGGCGATTTGCAATTATTCCCATTAAATCGATATGAATAATCATTATTCACTGTTAATTTGTGTTATACTTCTAATTGGGTTTTTTTAGAAAATGTAAATTATCAGTTTTAAAACCCTACAAAATATTTCAGGGGGGCATTTATGAAAAGGTTCAAAAAAGTTATAGCCTTTATTTTAGTTTTTGCTGTATTATTCTCGCCACTCGTTCCACATACACAGGCAGAAGCCAAAGTAATGTGGGGAAATCAAGAACTCGTTAAAGGACAAATAGGGCGCGTTACAATTTTAAAGAATACTAGTCTTTACAACATTAAAAATAATAAATTAGTAGCTGCTAAAAAAGTATCAAAGGGTCAAACATATCGTGTTTATTCTTATTCTGGAAAATACGGTGGAATTTACGGTTTATCAAAAGATTTATATGCTCAAAAATCGTCTAGTATCAAGTATGAGAGAGCACCTAGTGACAAAATTCAAGCCTTTGGAATAACCGTTATAAAAAAATCATTAGCAAGTAATATTAGTTATCCACAAGCATCTGGTCTTTTTAATAAACCATTTGAGGCTAGTTTCAATAGAAAATTCTTAAACCTTGCTAAAGAAACTCAGCAAGCAAATAAAGAATTAAAAGAACAGGAGAAAGAGGACCGGGAAAACGGTTGGTCACCAGGCCCTTATTATCAAAATATGAAATACTCTGTACCCTACAATCAAGATAATATCTTAAGTATCTCTATTACCTATGATGAGTACTCTGGTGGTGCACACGGTAATGCTTGGATTGATACTTACAATTATGATTTATTAAAAGCTAAGCAACTTAGTTTGAAAGACGTCATTAAAAATCAAACTCAATTAGGTAAGGTGAATAAATATATTCGTGACCAAATGATTGTGCTTAATAAAAAAGGAGCTGGATTCGAGGTTAAAGATTTTAAATCTGTGAACTTAACTCAAGATCAATTTTATTACACGAGTGGTGGCATTGTGATTATATTTGGTGAATATGAATACGGCCCTTATGCCAATGGTATTAATTTCTTTAAAGTTCCATATTCCGTTTTTAAGTAAGGTAATTCCTGGACATTGGAAAAAAGAAGCTTAAGGACTATTAACGTAACTCTTAAGCTTCCTTTTCATTCCTAGAATATTGATTATGGTAACTCACATTTTATATCGTATACAGCTTAAAAAACAGAAAACCTATCTCTATTTTTGCGTCTATTTCTTATAGATGCTGTAGAAAGAACAGCCTGCCCTTTTTAAATCAAAAGAGGCAGGCTTTTTTAATGAGTATAACAGGTTTTCTTAAAAACCTGTTATACTTCCTATAAGAAATAGAGACCTTACATTAATAAATTAATTAATAAGAATAACCATCGTTTTTCTTGTCTTTACATTTAGACTTGTATTCTTTATTTTTTTTACATTTATATTCCTTATGCTTGTCCTCTTTATACTTCTTATCTTTTGACTTGCAATAATATTTACACATGTTTATCACCTCCATTATTAGTTTCTATATATCTTATTCATTGATTAATAAAATGTTTGTATGCTTGTCCTATCTTAGGACAAGCATTTTGTATAAGTGAGGCACATTATATTAACTAGTTTTATATATCGTATACAGTCTAAAAGAGAAAAAGCCTCTGTTGCAACAGACGCTTTTCCTTTTGGGTTCTAAATTGGGGATACTTTTCAGCATTTTGAGTAAATCGTTTGAATTATGGGTCAGTATTTAAGACAAGAATTCAATCCTTTATTGCTTGTCCCCGCTAAAAGGTCTTTTATAATAATGTTAATCTTAGCTATGACATCCACAATCATGTTTGTCCTTATGGTGATCTTTATGGTGATCTTTATGGTGATCTTTATGATGATCTTTATGATGATCTTCGAAGATTTCTTTTAAAAGTTTTTCAAAGGCTTTCTGAAGGATAGATTCACAGTTGTGTTTGTGTTCATGTTTTTTTTCATGGCAGTTACCCACTATAATCCCTCCTTTCTCATTTCTCTTAATATACTATTCTTTAATCAAGAAAGTGCTTGTGTGCTTGTCCAATATAATCTGAATCCTATATAGAAAGCCTTTAGGGTAACTTGTAAAAAAAGTTTTCTTTCTAATAAAATTCATTATGTTAACTAAAAGTGTATAAGGTATACGTACACTTTTAGTTAATCGAAAAACTGATAATAAAGGTTATCAGGCATGTCAGGGTTTTTAGGTCGAAATCCTCTCATGACACACATTGAGCATTCCGTGTTGAAATAACTAGTTGTATTAGGGTCGAAGAATCCTGCGCAATGTAGCCAAGAGTGCATCATAGAACCAGTGATAAAGTTTAGAGTAGCAATATCAATTAAGGTTGGGTCAACAATAAATGATAAGGGTACAAAATTCTGAGTAAAAGCAGTTAATGCAAAGACAATAGTATTATTGTTAAGTGGAGCAGCGAAGATTTTCGCTCTTGGGGAACGCCTAAATCCATTATCACGTATAAGTTGAGTAAACTGATCCATAGCTATATTAGTAGCTGTTAGTCCATTTTGAATAGGTGATTCACTATACCAAGCAGGGCGTAAATTCTGTGTTGCATATATGTTTATACAAGCTGCCATTTGTGAAATTCCAGTGTTTGTTCCGCCATTCCATTTTTCATTCATATGAGTAGCCCATACCAACATAGTTTCACTAATGGCATCTCTGATTCTTTGTTCTTGTTCTACATTAAATCGATTATCAAGATCAAAATAAATGTTAGGTGGCAAATCTGTAACTCCTAAAGGCGTAGGGACAGGTATAATGGTTTCTCTAAATGTAGTTGGATATAAAGGGATTACAAAGTTTGTTTTTAACACATCTTGGAATAGCAGTTCCATAACGATTAAAGTTTTTCTAAAGTTAAAGGGCATTAATTTTTCTCCTTTCATAAAGTTATATAGTGCTTGTACTAGTAAAATATGCAACTAAATGAAAAGAGTTTGGGCATTTTCTGATATGGAAAAAAAACGTTTGAATCATTAGTTCCAATGGCTTTTAACTCAGATGACACTCATTATGTTAACTAGATTTATATACCTTATACATTTTAAAAACAGAAAAAGTTATCTAAAGAGAACAGTAGTAGACGATTGCCCATTTCTTAATTTATGTAAGTACATATTATAACAAGATTATATGTTATTTATAGGAGGCATTTTCATGAGGAACATGGACAATCAACCATCTGAACTCTGTCGAGAGTTTGCAAGAATACTTGACTCAACGCCAAGTGTTATTAATAGCGTATGTACTGCAACTAGATCTCGTACCAATCTCCATCCTGTAGTATTAGGGAGAAGAGCAGAATCTTTCATGTTTGTACCACAAGCTTTTTCTTTTGAAGACGTTGATCGAAATGGGAGAGCTTTATGTCTTGGGGAAACAGTAATTCTCCAAGATGAAATTAATCCATTCATGAGTAAACTTAGGGAGCATGGCATCATAGTAACTGCTGTTCATAACCACTGGTTATTTGATGAACCACGTCTAATGTATATGCACTTTGAATCTATTGATCAGCCACTTTCTTTTGCGAGAAAAGTTAGAGATGCATTGAGTGTATTGACTACACGTAATGTTTATCCTGATTGTAAAACCATAACTTCTGATTATAGTAACTCATCTAATCTCTGTGACAGATTTAATAACATTCTGGGGGGATCCATGCATACATTTGAGAATGGAATTTGTACAGTAATGAAATCTCGTACAAACATTCACCCTGAGGTTCTTGGGAGAAGAGGAAAATCATTTTTACTAATCCCTCAAATGTTTACATTCGAGTCTATGACAGGAGATGGTCAGGCTCTTTGCAGTGGAGAAACTGTGATTTTGCAGACTGAAATCAATCCATTTATTACTAGGCTTCGAGAACATGGTATCATCGTAACAGCTGTTCATAATCATTGGCTATTTGATCAACCTCGTCTCATGTTTATGCATTTCGAGTCTATTGATCAGCCGCTCTCCTTTGCAAGAAAAGTTAAGGATGCTCTGAGTGTACTTACCACTAGGCAAGTATACCCTAAAGAGTAAAATACAACTTTGTATCTAAAATAGATTTACCTATTTATGGAACTTGAATTATGTTAACTAAACATATATATATCATATATAGCTTAAAAACAGAAAAAACTATCTTGGCGTATGGAGATAGTTTTTTTCTGTTTTTTATTGTAATCTTTTGCTGATGCTTCGTTGCTAAAAGCTTTATCTAATAATGATATATGTTATTTAAAACTTATGATAAATAAAAATTAGTTTTTTGTTATTATCATAAGTTTTGTCTAAACTAATTAGATAAAAAAGGATACGGTCCTTTTATATAACTTATCCCTTTTTTTAGCAATTGCTTTTTCGTTTACGTTTTTTATTTAGTTCCATTGGTTATATCGTTTTTGAAGGGATAGGCTACAGTTATATCACCATATGGACCATCTTTGTATAAATTGTCTAGGAATGAATCACGATAGGATGAAGTCCCAAGATCGGAATTACGATAAGATGAAGTCTCAAAATCTGGATCATGAGGGGATGAAGTCCCAAGATCGGAATTACGATAAGATGAAGCCTCAAAATCTGGATCATGAGGGGATGAAGTCCCAAGATCGGAATTACGATAAGATGAAGTCTCAAAATCTGGATCATGAGGGGATGAAGTCCCAAGATCGGAATTACGATAAGATGAAGTCTCAAAATCTGGATCATGAGGGGATGAAGTCTCAAGATCGGAATTACGATAAGATGAAGCCTCAAAATCTGAATCACGATAGGATGAAGTCCCAAGATCGGAATTACGATAAGATGAAGTCTCAAAATCTGGATCATGAGGGGATGAAGTCCCAAGATCGGAATTACGATAAGATGAAGCCTCAAAATCTGAATCATGAGAGGATGAAGTCCCAAGATCGGAATTACGATAAGATGAAGTCTCAAAATCTGGATCATGAGGGGATGAAGTCCCAAGATCGGAATTACGATAAGATGAAGTCTCAAAATCTGGATCATGAGGGGATGAAGTCTCAAGATCGGAATTACGATAAGATGAAGCCTCAAAATCTGAATCATGAGAGGATGAAGTCCCAAGATCGGAATTACGATAAGATGAAGTCTCAAAATCTGGATCATGAGGGGATGAAGTCTCAAGATCGGAATTACGATAAGATGAAGTCTCAAAATCTGGATCATGAGGGGATGAAGTCTCAAGATCGGAATTACGATAAGATGAAGCCTCAAAATCTGAATCATGAGAGGATGAAGTCTCAAGGTCGGAATTACGATAAGATGAAGCCTCAAAATCTGAATTATGAGAGGATGAAGTCTCAAGGTCGGAATTACGATAAGATGAAGCCTCAAAATCTGAATCATGAGAGGATGAAGTCTCAAGGTCGGAATTACGATAAGATGAAGCCTCAAAATCTGAATCATGAGAGGATGAAGTCCCAAGATCGGAATTACGATAAGATGGGGCCTCAAAATCTGGACCACCTTTTTCTTTTCTAACTTTTCTTCTGCCCATTTGGTATTCTGTTTCATGATAAGTCGGAACAGCGTAGAAACGATAATCAAAATAAGTAGGGTGGGTATAATGCATGTCTACAGGATATGAATTTTTGCATTTATGATCAGTTGGGTGATAGGTATGCATCAGAGGATAATATGGAACATAAACATAATAGTTCATTTATTCACAACCTTTCATTTTTCATTCATCAGCATATGACCCAATTGCTTGGTTTGTGTTACTAAAAAAAATTTCATATGAACAAATATTAAGATTATTAACCGCAGCAATTATAAGGGACCAACTCCTTATTTTTACGAGAAGTTACGAGGGATATTTAATCATTATATTTAATCATTATATTTAAGCAATATCTAAAGGTTTTCCCTTCTTATAAAATCTTTCTTATCCTCTTGATTAGTTTGTTCAAATTGGTAAACAATTTATTTATAAAAAAGAAAAATATTGGTTTTTACTTGTAACCATCAAGATTTTTTCTTTAAGGATAACCATTCTATATTGTAGAGCCTATTTTTTAGACTAGGTGACACTAATACAAGCCATTTTTTTTATTGTGAATATAATATCCTATTCTATATATAGGGGGTATTATATATGAATTGTTGGAATCGTCTTGTATTTTGTTGTAGATGTAGACGTCGTCATGAATGTAATCATCACCATGGTTCTAGCTGTAAACATCACCATGAATGCGATCATCACCATGGCTCTAGCTGTAAACACCACCATGAATGTAATAATCATCATGATCACCGTTCTAATTGTAGATGCCATCGTCACTGTGATTGCAATCATTGTGACTGTTCTAAATACTAAATGTAACTTTATAAGAATGGGATGGTCTAAGAATAGACTATGCCATTCTTATTAAACAGATTATGTAAATTGTCTTTGTATGTCGTATACAGCCTAAAAGCAGAAAAAAAACTACTGGATCCATCAGTAGTTTTTTGTAATTATACGAGTATTAAGTTAATTTTTAGAATTTATTACATTAAATTAGATGTAAGTGTTTGGGCAAACATGGAGATTTAAAAATATATCTAATAAAATATATAGTCAAATGAAGCATGTCCAATTCTAAATAAGATATATATTTAAGCTGTTGTTATAGCATGAATCTGATTAGCATTTACTGTGACAATATTTGTGGTAGCGTTTGTCCCAGTGCCTGTTCTAGTTGCAAAAGAAGCTAAATTAGTTGTAGCATTAAAGCTTGAAAATACAAGATTAGTAAGCGTAGCACCGTCTACGACTAAGGTTGGAACTCGTGTTCCAGGATCTAAAATTCTTAATAAGTCTGTAATCATCCTTTGTATCCCCCCTTATTGCAATAAATTAAATATAAATTATAAATTTACATTTGATTTATTATATGTAAATTTATAATAAGAGCTTGTACTATTTAATTATTTATTATAAAAATAAATATCGAGAATAATAATTATGTTTCTAAAAATGTATAGTATATATAGATTAGAAACAGAATAACTACTGCTTTTGTACAGTAGTTGTTCTGTTTACCGCAAGGTTTTTGAATGTATGTTTCACCGCATCAGTTCACTCTAATTATTGTTATTTTATTCATATAGACAATTTACTTAAAGTAAGCTAATGAATATGATTTATTTGGTAGTTAATATAATCTTTATCTTAATTCTTTTCATAATATAATCATTACACATTGAAATCCTCTTCAGTTAATCACTGAAGAGGATTTTAAATCTATTATGCTAACAAGAAATTAAATGCTTGCTCGATAACATTTGAATCTTTGTATGATGAGCCTTTCTTAAGTCGACCTTTATTTAGTTATACATTGCCCTAGATAATTAGTAAAATAGTCAAAACTAATATAAAACTTTGTATAAAAATAACTGTATCAATATTAGTTGTAGTAGCATGAACATTTTTAGAATTTTCGATAATAATTTTATGATTGCTAGATTGTATAACTTTTGCAAGGAGTAAAACTTCGACTGTAATTAATCTTATTGAATTAGCATCTAAACCTATTAACGTTAAAATAAAGGTTAAAACTTGCAATAATGATTGTAAAATTATTGCTGTTTGTGTATCTGTGATAGAAATATTAATATTACAAGAATCTTTAACAACAATTATTGAATTGGAAATTTGTTTGCTTAGGATTTTTTGTGTTGTTTCAGTTCCAATAAGTGCATTGCTATTAAAGTTCAACACTTCACCTCCCTTTTTAAGATATAATATATTAATATGAAAAAGAAAAAGTTTTGCTTGTATGCTTGTCCTTTTCAGGCAATGAAATTTAAAAATAGGGGTAGCTACTCCTAAAGTATCTATATAGTGCATCCATTGGATGATTTTTCCTCAATAGTTATGTTCTTGTTTAAGAAACATAGCTTTTTAATTCTGATAAAGCTCATTATATAAACTAAAAGTGAGTAATTTATACAACCTAAAAACAGAAAACCATTGCTTCTGTACAGTAGCTTTTCTCTACTTAGAACAGAAAATTTGGTGTGATTTATATAGAACCTTATAAACTAAATTGTTTTCAATATTTTAATAGGACTAAACTTTTTTGGTTTTTACTATTCCATGGTTAATAATTTTAAAAAGGCTTCTATTTTTAAGAAGCCTTTTTGTTGCAAAAAAATATGCATCAGAGTATTGTAAATTCTATAAACATTTGTAATGTAACCTTATATTTGTATAAATGATGTGGAAGTATAAAAATAGCTGTTATTAATTCTCTATAAACAATATTACAGTAAGGGGTATCTTCACTGATTAACAAGACACAGAAGGGCATTATAGTGTGAAAATTATTTTAAAGTGTAATAGCGTCAATACGCTCACAATCAACTAAAAGAATACCATCATTCTTTCCCCAAAATGTAGCGAGACCAGTCTTAGGGTTAAATCCTACAAAATTCTGAACTTTTATTTGTGTACCATTTACTAAAAGGTTTTTAACCTTTTTTCCTTGGTGAAAAGTTTCTAAAAGGCTGCACACACTTTTAGAACTGTATTTTGAATTCAGATCAATATGATATACCTTCTGGTTATGATTCTCGGCTATAGAATTAGAATTAAATATTTTGGGATTGGTAAAGTGATTAACAAAAATTGACATTTTAGGTTTCCCTTTCTTAGTTTGGATAATATCTGAATAGAGCGTTCTTTTAAATTAACAGAAGAGCTCTTTTACAAGCTCTTCTGCAGTTACACTGTTACACTATTATCTTATAATGCTACTCAATTCGAAGTGCTTGTATATCTCTACAATCTAAAACAATAATAGTTCCTGTCTCCGTTTCCACATCAACAAAAGTTGCACAGAAAGTATCCAAATTAAAGTTAGTAAAAATAAGGTCTTCCAGTACATTTCCGTTTAGAAATATATCAACTTGTGTCCCTGGTTGTAATCTTTCTAACTGATCACACACACATTTATGATCTCTGCCCATCCAAAACCCCTCCTTAAAGAAGAAAAATAAATTCACATTGCTATATATTATATGAAAAATATTAAACATTGAATGGACAAAGTATGGAGGGAAAATACCTATTTTTAGCTGTATGTTAACATCAACACTAAACTTGTACATGATAAGCTTGTTTAGATAAAAAGGGCCATCGAGATTAGAAACTAAAGCTTAAAAGTTAGATACATTGCCTAAGTACCTAATGAGATCAAACTCTTTATCGTACGAGGCTCAACCCTTTTAATTTTATTCGTTTACAATTACAGTAAAGCTTGTAGATCTTCTAACTCTTGTTTAAATCGTTGCTCAATTTTCACCTCTCAAATATTCCACATCGTATTAAAATCTACATCTAAGCTCATATTTTCTGTATTATTTACCTTACCAATATCGATATAACGGTTTCTACAGATAGGAATAGATTACTAAAAGGGCAGGTTTAAGTCTGTGCTCTAAGTTATATAAGGTTATATATAGTTATTATGGCATAGAATAAGTGAATCAGGCTATTAGTCGCTCACTTTATGGAAGCAATTTAGATCAAGCATGAAATATAGAATTAATAAGAAAACTTATCCACACCTTTGTGGTTATCAGAGTTTTACGATGCTAAAAAGATAATTGCCTACTATTGAAAAATATTATGTATATATTCTATATAGTAATAAGTCTCCTTTATTGTATCTGCAAACAGTTAACATGATCATAAAATTTAATTATATAACAGAAAAAATGCTATCGATCTTTTAAAGTAGCTTCTTATTATGTAAGCAGAAAGAGTTATATTTTAAAGTAGCCGACCCATTTTAAGGCTTATTAATATAATTTCATAGCCTATACTAAATTCTATAAGCGGCCTTTAATTTTATAAATGGAGTGATGGAAGCTCTATGTGTAGAATTGTAATCTTTGGGAATAGTTGTGCTGGTAAAACAACATTGGCTACCTCTCTCGGAAAGGACCTAATGATACCTGTTTATCATTTGGACTTATGGTTTCGTGATAAAAACATGCAAAGGATTAAACAGCTTCGTCGCCGAAGGCGCAAATTCAGAAGGCAATTAGACAAGGTAGTAGAGCAAAAAGAATGGATTATTGAGGGATGGGGGTATTTTGAAACTTACGATATACGTTTTGAGAAGGCTGATGTAATTATTTTTTTAGACCTTTCACCGGAAGAGTGTAAGAAACGTTTAATGAATAGAGAGAATTATAGAAAAAAAGATGGAACGGT
The DNA here is from genome assembly GCF_028369225.1 of Priestia sp. AB. Classification (NCBI taxonomy): domain Bacteria; kingdom Bacillati; phylum Bacillota; class Bacilli; order Caryophanales; family Bacillaceae; genus Priestia; species Priestia sp. AB. Next base: position 4,690 of record NZ_JAQMYN010000012.1, on the reverse strand, counting down.
TGATAAGAGAACCTTGAATAATCATTTACACAAAATTGATAAATTTCATCAAACAAACCGTCTTCTTATATTAGAGTTGTTTCAGAAATATGAAGGGACATATGAGAAAACCTTATTTCCTATTGTGAAAAAATTCAATTATGATCAGCTGATGACTGCTCTTAAAAATATAGTATCGTAGCAAATTTTCTTTATAAATAAAAATTATTGTTACCTCTTATACACAAAATATCAAATAATGTTTTCTTTTTCTAAATGTATTTTTGTATTTATTTTGATAATATTTTTAAGTCTTCATTTCTTCTTTTTCACTAAAAAACACCTTTACATTCAATGTTAGTTATTAAATGTGAAGGTGTTTTTATTTTGTGAAATTAGAGAACCGTGAATTACTTTATTGGCAACCAAAGGATCAGTTTCTATATCTTATTTTTTTCTCTTTTTAGAACAATCATCCCGAGATTTCTCTTTTTTTGTTTCAGAACAATCATCCTGTGATTTCTCTTTTTTCGTTTTAGAACAATCATCCTGTGATTTCTCTTTTTTCGTTTTAGAACAATCATCCTGTGATTTCTCTTTTTTCGTTTTAGAGCAGTCATTTTTTTGTTTGCGTTTTTTCTTTTTAAGACGTTTTCTTTTCCTTAGATTGTTGACTGGACGGCTAATTGGGGGTGTAGGTGTAGGCGCCCTTTCTACAGTAAATGTAACCGTAGCTTCACTTGATACCCCATCCGTATTTGTTACACGCACGACAGCAGTGTCCGTTCCTACAAAATTAGGGTTAGGAACATAAATAAATTCACCTGTTATTCGATCAACCAGCAACTGCCCGTTTTGTGGATTTTGAGTCACTTGATAAAACAATTGTAGAGAATTTGGATCTGTGGCGATAATTCGTCCTGTTGCTATAGTGTTAACCAACAATCTAAACGTTTGGGCTGCTATGATAGGAGGCTGAGGTAACCTACCTACTATAATTGTAACTAGCACAATAGAGTCTGTGCCTAAATCGTCTCTTACTAATACTGTAAAGGAATCTGTTCCTATAAATCCGGAGTTTGGTTGATATACAAACCTCCCAGAAGCATCAAGGGTTACATTGCCATTAGCCGGTTCAGTAGTCAGTGTGTAATTTAATGGTCTTTGTAATAGATTCGTTGCTTGCACGCTGTCAATCACCTGTATCCCCTGAAGAGTAGTAAACGTATTACTGCCCGGTGTAATGATATTATTACTTGGAGTTGAATTAACCGTCACAACTGAGAATGCCTCTTGCCCAGTGTCATTCCTTACAACTACAACAAACTGATCTTGACCGACAAACCCTAAGTTTGAAGTATAGGTGAATGTGCCGTCTGTATTTAAAATCACTACACCGTTTGCAGGCGGTGTTACCACTGTGTAGGTGAGGGGTCTTCCTAATGCATCAACCGCAATAATTTGACTTCCAATAATTTGACCTGTTGGAATTGTTAATTCCTGATCCTGTGTACTAATCGTATTATTTATTCCTTCAACTACAACGTTCACACTGCTCGTTGCAAACTGACCCAAATCATTTTGAACAAGTACGGTAAAGGAGTCAATACCGGTAAAACCCATATTGGGTGTATAAATAAATGTACCATTCGCATTGAAAACAATTGTTCCATTTGAAGGTAAATTATTTACTTGATATGTTAACGGCCTTCCTAGTGTGTCGGTTGCTGTAACTTGCCCTGTAACCGATTGGTTTGCTTGCCCTCTCACTGTAAGAGGAGTAACTGTAATAATATCTTGATTTTCTTGAACCACTACTCGAACAATTCCAATGGCTGAATTTCCTCGATCGTTTTGGACAAGTATGGTAAAAGAGTCTATTCCAAAAAATTGAGGGTTCGGCGTGTATGTGAATGTGCCATCCGGATTTATTCTAACTGTTCCATTTAAAGGTGGCAGGTTCAATGAAAAGCGAAGAGGTCTTCCAAGAGAATCGGTAGCTATTACTGTCCCTGAGACACTCACATTTTGTTGGGTTTGCACTGTTACATCCTCTAGTGTAATAGTGCTCTGGGCTGGATTTATTATTACAATAACGGGTGCAATTGCTTGGTCTCCCTGATCATTCTGAATAAGCACATCAAACTGATCAATACCGCTTACACCTGGAGTTGGTGTATAGATAAAAGTTCCATCCTGGTTCACAATTGCTGTTCCGTATAATGGAGGAGTGTTAAGCGTGTAGGTTAACGGCCTGTTTAACTGATCGCGAGCTGATACTTGATCGTTTACTGACTGATTTTCCTCTGTTCGAACTGTCGTATTTGTCACTATAATTTGATTTACTAGTGGGTTAACAGTCACTTGTATGGTAGCTGTGGCGTTTAAACCAGTTTGGTTCTGAACAGCCACTGTAAATGACTCAGTTCCCACAAACCCTGAATTTGGTGTATACGTAAAGGTTCCATCCGGATTTAATACGACTATTCCATTTGGTGGTGTGCCAAGTAACGTATAGGTTAATGCTTCATCTTGAGGGTCAACTGCCTGCACTGCCCCTGACACTGGCTGTTCTTCAATTGTAGTCAAGGTTTGATCAGACACAATGGGTGCCCTTTCTACTGGTCCTTCCGTAATAATGGAAACAGTTGCAACAGCCGTATTACCGAGAACATCACTTACAAGCACTTGGAATTGATCTGTTCCAAAGAATCCAGCATTTGGTGTATAACTAAATGTACCATCTGGGTTAACTAAGACAGATCCATTAATAGGATTAGACGTAAGTGTATAAAACAACTGATTTCCACTCAAATTTGTAGCACTTACTTGCCCAGAAACTGGTGCATTGAATAAAGTAGTTATTTCACTATTAACAACTGAAATTCTGTCTCCTACTACTACTGTCACAACAGCGTTAGCAATACTTTGGTTTACAGCTGAATCTCTAACAACGATATCAAAGACATCTTCTCCTGTGAATCCAGGATTTGGTGTGTAAACTAAAGTACCATCTTGATTTAACACAACGGTTCCATTTAATGGGAGAATGGCTACAGCATAACTTAATAGAAAGCCTGCTGGATTCACAGTGGCAATAGATCCACTTACAGGTTGATCTGCTAAAGTAGTTAAAGTGAGCCCTTCAGCACTAATCGGTAAATCTTGAGGCTGCACTTCCACAGTGATAGTTCCAAACCCTTGGTTTCCAAGAGTATCCCTCGCGAAAACAGAGAATGAATCTGTTCCTACAAAACTTGGGTTCGGTGTATAGGCAAAGGTGCCATCTGCATTAATAATGACGTTACCATTAAGTGGGGCTAAATTTAATCCATATACTATTGGTTCACCTTCAGGATCAAAGGCAGGAATTTGCCCTGTTACAAACTGTCCCTGTACAGTCGAAATTGATAAATCTATAACGAGAGGCGGTTGGTCTACTCGAATTACACTTATAGTCACAAGAGATTGTGCACTAGCTCCGCGACTATCCCTTACCTCTACTGTAAAAGAATCCAAGCCAATAAAATTAAGGTTTGGTGTATATAAAAATGTTCCATCTGCATTTACCACAGCTGTGCCGTTAAAGGGAGTACCAGATAAACTGAAAGTGAGTAAATTATCATCTGGATCTGTAGCGAACACTTGCCCATTGATTGCTACGTTTTCTATAGTCTGAAGAATAACATCACTCGTAACTGGCGCATCATTCATATCAATAACTGTAACATTTACAATAGACACTGCTGTAAGACCTGTTGAATCTTCTACAATAACAGTAAATGAATCTGGACCTACATAATTAGAATTTGGTAAATATACAAAACTTCCATCTTCATTTACTATAACGTGCCCATTTACTGGAGAGGTTCCTAAACGATAAGTGAGTGGGTTCCCATTCGGATCGGTGCCTACTACCTGGCTGATTACGGATTGGTTTTCAGGAGTAGTAATTGAATAATTCGGTACAGTAGGTGGCTGTTCAACTGGTATAACAACAACAAATACATTAGTAATAATAAATTGTCCAGTTGGATCAGCTATACGTACAGTGAACGTATCATTTCCAGCAAAATTCTCATTTGGTATATAAGTGAACAATCCTTCTTGATTGATTATCGCTGTTCCATTAGTCGGTAGATCTTGTAAGGTGTATATTAGAGAGTCTCCATCTGGATCAGTTGCTACGATTTGGCCTGTAACTGGAGTTTCTTCAAATGTAGTAACCGTAATAACATTTGGCCCCACTGGCGGATCATTTACTGGCAGAATCGTAATCGTGATTGTAGAAACTGCCGCTCCTCCCTGGCCATCGCTTACTACTACACTAAAGCTATCTACCCCATTGTAATTTTCATTTGGCGTATATGTGTAGGTGCCGTCTGAATTCACAACGACCGTTCCATTCACTGGACCTGTCAGTAACCCGTACGTCAATGGGTTGCCATCGACATCCGTTGCCACCACTTGGCTATTTAAGGTCGTGTCTTCATTGATTACAAACTCATAGTTTGGCACCACAGGCACATCATTCACTGGCGTAACCGTCACAAATACACTCGTCACTATAAATGCGCCCGACGGGTCGCTAATTAACACTGTAAACGTATCAGGACCATTGTAATTTCCATTTGGCGTATATGTGAAGGTGCCATCCGCATTGACCACTGCCACTCCGTTTGTCGGAGGATCTTGTAAGGTGTACGTCAGC
>NZ_JAQMYN010000011.1:0-136902 GCF_028369225.1 Priestia sp. AB | reverse complement strand
ATTTTATTATCGCGGGGTGGAGCAGTTCGGTAGCTCGTCGGGCTCATAACCCGAAGGTCGCAGGTTCAAATCCTGTCCCCGCAACCAAATTATCTTTTATACATACTTGAATATATCATTATTATCCTTAGGCATAGCCTAAGGATTTTTTGTTTGGCTATATTTATAAACACTTGTTTAGGTTATGATATAAGATAGTGATGCAGATTAATCAGGAGGTTTTTTCATGTTACAAAGTAATATTCAAACTTATATTGAAAAAGAAATGAACGTTCAAGGTCAATCTTTATCTCTATACCAGGAAGAAAAGGAATATGCGTTGCAAAAAAAGTTGGTACCGCAAAACCTGATGATAGAAGAAAAAGAGGAATCTTTACGTTTTAAAGATTCTTATATCGAAAGAGTAGATAAAGAAACGGACGAGCTGATCGCAGAAGAATCTCCTCTTTCGTTTTTAGATACGCCCATTTCTTACTTGAAAGAACACAGAAGTGAATTTCTATATGTAGAATCAAAATGGTTCGAATTTATTAAGCTTGATGGATGTTCTTTTGAAGTGGATGATGTGTTTGGCACATATAAAGTATTAGCGGGGCTACATATGCAAAAAAAATTCGGTTCTTTACTAAAACAATTTTTTGCTAAAGAACTTAATGAAAGTCCAACAAGCGTCCAGCTTTTATTTAATGATAAAGATGGATTATGGGATGTGAATATTGAGTTAGATGCTATAAAAGAGTTTAATGAAAAAATGTCGATAGGTGAAGTTCTTGTTCTTACATATCGTTTTTTCTTTCATCTAGTGGAGTATGTAGAGAACGAAAAAGCTTAAGAAATGATGATTACTTTCACTGTAAAGCATAGAACGTAGTTTCTATGCTTTTTTTGATGAGTAATACGTAATGAATGCTAAATGAAGCTGGAAATACATTTACATCTCTATGTTTTTATGGAATGATAAAGAGTATCTTTACCTATATGACTGCTATGGGTGAGGAACAACTATCAAGAATTTTTTCTAGTTTTTTGAGAAAGTAGCTCACATATTAGCTGTTAATAGGACTCAGAGCAAGAAAGCTTCCGTAGGATGAAGTATAATATATACATACAGGAACTATTTTTAACTTTATAAAAAATGTCTGCTGACGTATGGGATTATAAATAAAGAGGGGATGTTCATGTTATTAAGAAAAATAAAGTCTGAAGAATTGGCAGAAGTCTATCAAATGGGATATGCCGCATGGCCTAAAGGCAGGACGTACAAAGAGTATGTGAGAGATAATCAAAAAGAAGAAACATATGGAATTCGGTATGTATACGTAAATGAAGAGGATCAAATTATTGGTTCATTTATTTTACTTCTTTTACAAACTCCTCGATTAAAGTTTGCTTTGCATGGTATTGGATCCGTTGTTGTACACCAGCTTTATCAACGAATGGGGTATGGCCGTGATATGCTTGAAGACTTTTTTAAAAAGATGAAGATAGAGAAGCGCAGCGCTATTTTTATGCTGTATAGCGATATTCTTCCTGAATATTATCATCAGTTTGGGTTTAAGGAGCTCCCTTCTCATTTACAACGTTATCCTCAATCCATTGCTATGGTAAATTGCAGCGAGTCACAATATGAATACTTAAGTAAGCAATCCATAGAAGACATACCGGCCTATTTTTAAAAGGTATGTCTTTTTTATAGTATTTATCGGCACAATCGTTTACAATTTTATGTAAGCGTTTTCTTTTTTGGGAGATGAATGATTTTATTCGTCCTCACAACCGTAGGCAAATCGTGCAGTTAATATAAATTTTATTACATAAAACCTTGCTATCATCTTACTAGTAACTCTTATTCATTTCCATACCATACCGATATGTACGTTTGCTGCTAAGTATAACCATATCAATATAAGGAGGAAGCAGGAAGATGAAACGATTATTTATAGCAGGGATCATTTTTATACTTTTTTTATCTTTAGGTGCTGTATCTTCTTCAGCCGCAGGAAGTTTTACCTCTAAAACATATAACGGAAGGACATACAAACTGTACGTACCTAGCAGTTATCAGGGAGGTGCTGCCTTACCTCTAGTAGTTATGCTACATGGCTGTACTCAAGACCCTGATCAATTTGCAGCAGGAACACAAATGAATGAACTGGCGGAGACAGAGAAGTTTCTTGTTCTTTATCCAGAACAACCCTCTTCTGCTAATTCAAATAAGTGTTGGAACTGGTTTGATACTGCTCATCAATCAAGGGGAAGCGGTGAACCAGCGTTAATTGCTGGAATGGTCAATCAAATAAAAAGCAGTTATTCAATAGATGCCGACCAAGTCTTTGTTGGAGGGCTATCTGCTGGTGCAGCTATGAGTGTTATTATGGGAGCTACTTATCCAGACATATTTGCGGCTATCAGCGTTGGGGCTGGCTTAGAATATAAAGCAGCGACTAATGTGACAGGTGCTTATACAGCAATGAGCAGTGGAGGTCCTAATCCTATCCAACAAGGAGATTTAGCCTATTCAGCCATGGGAGATCATAAACGAGTGGTTCCAGTTATTTTATTTCATGGGACAGCTGACTACACTGTTGCGCCTATAAATGCGCATCAAATATTATCGCAATGGGCTCAAACAAATGATAGAGCTTCTGATGGGCTGGATAATAACAATATTGATGATACGGCAGATCAAACTGCAACAGGTACAGTATCTGGTGGAAGAAGCTATACGCAATATATATACAAAGATACAGCAGGAAAAACAGTAATGGAAAAGTATATGATAGAAGGAATGGGACATGCTTGGTCAGGAGGAAGTACATCCGGTTCTTATACAGATCCTAAAGGACCAAATGCAACTAAATTAAGCTGGAACTTTTTTAAAAGCCATCCGAAAAATGGTGATGCTCCTAATCCAGGAGATATATCCCCACCGGTTACAGCTGCTTCACCAGCGGGAGGAACGTATGGAAGTTCTGTTTCTGTTACATTATCAACCAATGAACCTGCCACCACTTACTATACATTAGATGGAAGCATACCAACTGTTAATTCTCTAAAGTACTCTGAGCCTATTACCATCAACTCTAGCAAAATAGTAAAGTTTTTTAGTGTAGACGCAGCGGGTAACCAAGAGGAAGTAAAGACGGAAGTCTATCAAATTTCTGGAACTTCAGAGAAATCTTCAGTATTTTCTTCACTTGCTGCTGAAGATGGATTTATCGGAAACTTATCAGCTGACGGTATGAGTAGTTCTATTCATAAAATTGGGGATAAAGGAATGTACAATACCGACACATACCGAACCATTTTATCTTTTGACACGGGTTCTTTACCTGATGATGCAGTCATTACGGATGTATCTTTAAAAATTTATCGCAAATCTTCAACTGGTAATATTTCATCTTTGAAAGGCGATATTAAAAGCGGTGTATTTGGAACTAGCAGTGCTTTAGAACAAATAGATTATCAGGCTTCACCATCTATTTCAGCGGGCTTCCAAATGTCAGTGCCTCCACTCAATAATGGATATACAACTATTCAACTTCCTTCCTCACTTTGGGGATATATGAATAGGACCGGCAAAACTCAATTTCGCTTGTCAAGCTCATGTCCAGCGGACTTTTTAAGTGACGTAGTTGAAATTTATGGGGGCGACAATCCTGCATATGCTCCCACTTTAACTGTTTCATATCAGTAAAAAAACCTTCTAAAAGCTAACTGCTTTTAGAAGGTTTTTTTTGCTGATAAGTTACTTTTATCACCGAATACAACTCCAACTTTTTATAGAGTTTTCTTCAAATTTTGACATGATTTTGATGAAATTTAATCATTATTCAAAAATGAATTGTCAGAAATATTACAAGAAAATGTTTAAAATTAATTAAATCCGTAATAAAAGTAAAATATTCCTGTAATGGAAGTGAAATGAACAGGTGGTATCATTCAGTCATTGAGTAAATAAGGAGGTATTCGGAAAATGAAGAAATTTGTATTTACTCTAGGGACAACGGCAATTCTTTCAGCAGGATTTGTAGGTGCAGCATCTGCCTCTACAAGCGGAACGTATGAAGTACAAAAAGGTGACACTTTATGGAAAATCGCTCAAAATCATAATGTGAGCGTAGACGAGCTAAAAGATGCTAATAACTTAACATCAACACTAATTTATCCAAATCAGACACTAAACTTATCTAGCATAAAAGAAATCGTACATACTGTAAAACGTGGTGACACTTTGTGGTCAATCGGTCAACATTATGGCGTAACAGTAGAAGAAATTAAAGAATGGAACGGTTTAACATCAGACTTAGTTTTCCCTGGAGAACAATTTAAAATTAAAACGGCACAAGCAGCTCAATCTCAAACAGCTAGTGCGCCAGTAGCAAAGGCAGCTCCACAAGCGCAGCAGTCTCAAACGGCACAAGCTCAGCAAGAACAAGCAGCACAAGAACAAACGCAAAAAGAACAAGAGCAAGCTCAAGCAGCAGCACAAGCACAGGTAGCACAAGAGCAAGCACAAAAAGAACAAGAGCAAGCACAGGCAGCACAAGAACAAGAGCAAGCTCAAGCAGCAGCACAAGCACAGGTAGCACAAGAGCAAGCACAGGCAGCACAAGAACAAGAGCAAGCTCAAGCAGCAGCACAAGCACAGGTAGCACAAGAGCAAGCACAAAAAGAACAAGAGCAAGCACAGGCAGCACAAGAACAAGAGCAAGCTCAAGCAGCAGTACAAGCACAGGCAGCACAAGAGCAGGCACAAAAAGAACAAGAGCAAGCTCAAGCAGCAGCACAAGCACAGGCAGCACAAGAGCAAGCACAAAAAGAACAAGAGCAAGCTCAAGCAGCAGCACAAGCACAGGCAGCACAAGAGCAAGCACAAAAAGAACAAGCAGCTCAGCAACAGCAACAAGCAGCTCAACAGCAGCAACAGCAGTCTCAACAGCAAGCTAGCGGCAAGTCTATGACTGTTGAAGCAACAGCTTATACAGCTAACTGTGCTGGATGCAGTGGTACAACAGCTACTGGAGTAAATTTAAAATCAAATCCAAATCAACGAGTAATTGCGGTTGATCCTAGCGTTATCCCATTAGGTTCAAAAGTATACGTTGAAGGTTATGGTCAAGCTGTAGCAGCAGATACAGGTGGCGCAATTAAAGGAAATCGAATTGATGTATTCGTTTCTTCAGATAGTGCTGCACAAGACTGGGGCAGAAGATCAGTTAAAATTACAGTTATCGACTAATACTAGTCTTATAGAATAGAAGTAAAAAGAGATGTCTTTTAGGAGATATCTCTTTTTTTATGCTTAAAATGAACGTTTGAAAAAATTAGGTCCGGGCATACTAAAATTTATAGTAGGAATTAGTTTGTTATATTAGTAATTATTTCTTGATTTATATACAATGTTTGAGTGTCCTAAAAAGCTGAAAATATGTCAGGAGTATAGAAATATGAAACTTTATAAAAAAATGGCTTTACTAATAGTGCTGGGTGTTATCGCAGGATTCTCGTATCTAGGCTATCAGGGATTATTTCAGCACGATGATCATTTGAATGCGTCTGATCATAATCCTTTATCTTCTTCTAAACAGAAGCAGAATAGTATAGAAATTGTAGGGAACCCAGAATCCATTGGTGTGTTAGTAAACAAGCAAAATCTTCTTCCTGATCGCTATGAACCCACTGACCTTGTATACCCAGACGTTCGGTTTATATTTAAAGAAAAAATTGAAAAGCGCCAAATGCGTACAGAAGCAGCAAAAGCATTAGAAAGGATGTTTTCAGCTGCTGAACGAGAAGGAATTTACCTAGCCGGTGTTTCTGCCTATCGTTCTCAAAGCCGTCAAGAATCTCTTTATCAAGCGTATATAAAACAAGATGGAGAAGCGGCAGCTAATCATTACAGTGCTCATCCAGGCAGCAGTGAACATCAAACTGGTTTAAGTATAGATGTCTCAAGCAGCACCGGTAAGTGTGCGGCTCAAGATTGTTTTAAAGATACTCCTGAAGCCAAATGGATTGAAGCAAATTCATATAAATACGGATACATTGTTCGCTATCCAGAAGGAAAGCAGCAGATTACAGGTTATAAATATGAGCCGTGGCATATACGATTTGTCGGAAAAGAACTCGCCTCTAAGGTGTCTAAGAAAGGAATTACGTTAGAAGAATATTATAATGACTACATGCAAGTTGATAATCTGGTTCAATAAAAAAGAAGAGTTAATAAACTCTTCTTTTTTTGTATTGCTGGAATATACCCTTACTTTAAAAGGGGGAACGAGGGAAAGATGTAGAGATGTAGAGATGAAGCACGGGATGATATATCCTATGCCTTACTAGTAAAAGAGTTAACGTTTATAAATTATAATGAATTTTTTGATAAAGAATACTCATGTTCGTTTTCATTTCCCTTCACATATTCTACAAAAAAGGGAGGTGAAAGAAAATGAGTTTTTACGGAGGTTATGGTTATCGGTACGGATACGGATCAAGTCACGGAAGTAGCTTTGCGCTAATCGTTGTGCTATTTATTTTACTAATTATCATCGGTGCTTCATGGGCAGGGCACTATTAATAAGATGTCCATAAATAAACTCCCTTGAAATAATTCAAGGGAGTTATCTATTTTTATCTATAAGTAGGTAACTGTAAGTACGCAGTGCTTACATATCCTTTAAAACCGTTGTATTCTACAAAAGCCCAATCAAATGAAAGCTTTTTATCTTTTGAGTAGCCCCAAGCTAAGAAGCTGAGGCTTTTTCCTTTAGGAATAGTTGTTACAACTTTGTTGCTTGTGCTAGGCCCTGTGCGTAAATTAAGGTTAGCAGTTGTATGAACAGTAGTAGGGACTTTCATTAAATAGGAAGTACTGATATATCCGGTGCCGCCAAGTATTTTAATGGCAGCCCAGTCTGCATTTACAAACTTGACTACTTCAATTTGATCTTTTTTTCTTAATGTATCAAGAATCTTTCCCTGAGTGCTAGGTTTTGAACGTATATTGAGTACGTTTGCGGTCACTTCATATACGCTGAACGGTGCGTTTATTTTTTCTGCTGCACTTGCTGTTTGCTCGTGAGTGAATGGCAGTATTCCAGATAGAGATGAAAAAGTAAAGCCCGCTGCTAATGCTAAAACCGATATAGATTTTGTAATTGTCTTCATACAAATATCCAACTCCTTAGTGAAATAGGTAATAACTTTTCTATAACACTAAGAATAAGGGTTACTTGTTTCTAAGTTGTTACCAACATATATCCCGGTTGTAAATTTATAAAAGGTCTGTAAAAAAGTTTATTTCACCGACCTTTTAATAGCTTTATTGTTACTCCTCCTCGCGATCTTCCGTTGATTTGTAAAAAGAAAAATATACAAAAACAGATAATACTGTTCCATAAATGCTCCACAAAGCTAAAGCGAAAATAAATTCTTTCTGCAGGCAATAAATAATGGTTAAAGCAACTAGTGCAATAAAACTTATCAAAATGGTCTTTTTCATAAGCACCCCGCCTATTTAGTTTGATTACTCTATATGCTTTTTGATCTTGCTTTTACCCTATAATTATTCGACTATTGCGCTAAAGATGAAAGGAAAAAGTTAAATAAAGCCGAACTTATAATAAAAAGAAGAATGCAGGGGGCGTTTTATGTTAGAACAACATGTGTTAGAAGATATAAAAAAGCTACAGTCTATTTGCGAACAAGAAGAGCACATAGAGCTGAAGCTGAATTTTGATATGTTACGAAGTCGAAAACAAAATGAAGTTAACGATTTTTTTCATTATGAAGATAATCAGCTTGTTGGGTTTATTGGTCTTTATGGGTTTGGGAATACAGTAGAAATATGCGGAATGGTCGCTCCTAGCTATCGCCGAAAAAGGATTTTTTCAAAGCTGTTTTCTCAAGCTTTACATATATGTAAGAAGCGTGGGTATACAGAGATTTTATTAAATGCTCCTGGCGATTCGGTTTCAGGCAGGGAGTTCTTAAAGCAAATTCCATGTTCATTTACTTTTTCAGAATATCAAATGAAGTGGACAAAAAAAGAATTGGAAGATGATAATCCCTTTGTTACACTTCGCTCTTCCCAATCAGATACCGATATGAAAATGGAAATGCAAGTTGATGTGGAATGCTTTGGTATGTCTTTAACAGAAGCAGCTGCTTATTATGAACAAACGAAAACGAAAGAACAGCAAAACCATTTTATTGTAGAGTACAATAGTCAAGCGGTTGGAAAGTTAAGGTTATCTTATAATAAAAGCGAAGCATGGATTTATGGATTTGGCATTTTACCTTCTTATCAAAAATTGGGAATAGGAAAAGCTGCTTTAAAACAAGTTGTTTTAAAGCAGCTTCGGCTAGGATATGATATATTTCTTGAGGTTGAAGCGAAAAACAAACGCGCTTTGCAACTCTATGAAACATGCGGTTTCAATTCATATCACGTGCAAGATTATTACGTATACAGCTTGTAAATAAAAAACACGAAAATCTTAGATTTTCGTGTTTTTTATTTATATATTAGATGATATGTGCTTTTTTGACCAAATAATGAGAAAGTAGAGAAAAAGTGATATGCCCGTTGATAGAAACAGGGAAGGCCATACAAACATGATAGGAGCGCTGCAAGCAAGGATACACGTAAGAATACCTCCAATAAATGCTTTTCTAAACAATTGATAAGCCGTATACCCCAGGCCGATACTGATAAATACATTGATAAGGCTAAGAAAAATAAAAGGAAAAAACAAATTATTACCTCCTTGTTTTCAATACATCAATAAAGTAAATATTTTACATTTTTTTAGTATAACAAAAAATAAAAAAACAATAAAATTTGGATACTAAAGATGAAAAAGGAAGCGATCTGTGTTATGTATAGTAAAGTGAATGAAAGCGTTAAAAACGGAAATGAGTTAATAAAGCAATGCAGTAGAAAGAAAGGAGTAATAGGATGGAATTTGCCCATATCTTTACACTAAGTGTATCTGTTGTAACAGCTATTAATGTTTTATTAGCCGGTATTCTTATTTTCATCGAACGAAGAGATATAGGATCTACATGGGCGTGGCTTCTTATTTTATTTTTTATACCGATTGTCGGCTTTATTGTATATCTATTCTTTGGAAGACAGCTAAAACAGAAGAACTTTTATAAGTTATCATCTGATGAGCGGGAATATTTAAGATCTTCAGTAGATGAACAATTAAAAGAACTTAAAGCTACCCATGAATATCGAAATGATTTATTGATTCAACATAATAAACTGCTGTTCACCAATTTAAATTCTTCTAAGTCACTCGTGCGCACCGACAATGAAATTGATATCTTTAGTGATGGTAATCAGAAATTTGATGCATTGTTTGAGGACATTCGAAATGCTAAAAAAGAAATTAATATTCAATATTATATTATTCAACGAGATAATCTTGGGAAAAAATTAAGAGATGAGCTAACAAAAAAAGCAAAAGAAGGCATAAAGGTTCGTGTTCTTTATGATGAAGTAGGATCTAGAAAAATGACGCCATCATTTTTTAAGGAGCTTATTTCATATGGCGGCGAAGCACAGGCATTTTTCCCTTCAATTCTTCGCTTAATTAATTTTCGGATTAACAATCGAAATCATCGAAAGCTTTGTATTATTGATGGTGAAGTAGCATACATAGGAGGATTTAACGTAGGAGATGAATATTTAGGGTTAGATCCAAAAATGGGTTATTGGAGAGACACTCATTTTCGCATTAAAGGAGAGTCAGTGAACGATATTCAAGGGAGGTTCATTTTAGATTGGCATCAAGCAACAAAACAGCCAATTGAACTGGAACAATTTTTGCATCGTACAGAAACTCATTCTGGAACGGTTCCTGTACAAATTGTAGCAAGCGGGCCAAACTCGACTACTCAGCATCTAAAAAACATGTATATCTCATTGATTATGTCGGCCAAAGAAAGTGTGTACCTTCAAACGCCTTACTTTATTCCAGACGCAAGCTTTATGGATGCTTGTAAAATTGCTTTATTATCTGGAGTAGAGATTCATATTATGATTCCAAACAAACCCGATCATCCTTTTGTTTATTGGGCTACGTGGTCTCACGTAGGCGAACTGCTGACGTATGGTGCACATATTTATCTCTATGAAAAAGGCTTTTTGCATGCTAAAACGATTGTAGTAGATAATGAAGTGTCTTCTGTAGGCACAACGAATATTGATCCACGAAGTTTCAGTCTTAATTTTGAAGTGAATGCAGTTGTATATGACCAGCCTATTGCCAAAAAGTTGCAGAACCTGTTTCTTGAAGATGTGCAATACAGTTCAAAATTAACGCTCGAACGATATAAAGAGCGCTCTCTTCTTATAAAATTTAAAGAAGCGGTATCTCGCTTACTGTCACCAATTTTATAATACAAATCATTGATATCATGAAGCAGACTTGAATTTTTAGATTCAGGTCTGTTATTTTATTGGTTTCTCCTTGTAAGGAGAGCTAGAGATAAAATTAAAAAGTTTTACCAAAAAATCCAAGGGTATTAATACTATAACAAGCTAAAAAATGATAATACCTAGGAGGAATAGAAAATGACAAAAAATGTAGTAGGTACGTATGATTCAGAGGCAGCGGTTATTACAGCGATTCGAAATTTAAAAACACAGGGATATCCGGACAGTGCACTTTCTGTCTTGACAAACAGTGGTCTGCGTCATGAAAATACAGAAGCGATTGAGCATTCTGCAGGAATTGATGTGCAAACAGTTGATACAGATGAACACTCAAAGCACCATCAGTCCTTTATGGAGAAAATAAAAAATGCTTTTACGCCGTCTGAAGAAAAAATGGATCAAGATGTTAATCGAATCGAAAATCAATTAACCGAATATGGTGTACCTGCTGCAGAAGCTTCCTCATATGTATCTGATCTTAAAAAAGGAAAAGTTTTGCTGATGGTAGACGCAGTTGAGCATGATAAACACAATTCAGCTCTAGGACAAACAGTGACACCTGCTGAAAAATCAGCTGACCCAATGAATGAAAAAATGTTATACGGCAATCACGAAAATAAAATAAGGTAATGTTGAAGTAACTAAATGCTATAATAAAAGACTGCGTTCTTAAATAAAAGCTAGTTAACGAAAGGAAGGGGACCGATGAGAAATCTAGAAAAAACGGAATATGAACTTGACTATTTAAAACAGCAGCAAGAAGTTAATCACAAGCTCATCAAAGTTTCACAGTCTCTTGTTGCTACGTTAAAACAGTATGAAGAAGAACCAGAGAATACGGAAGTGTTAGCTGTTCTTGCTGACTTAGAAGGTCAGCAAGAGCAGCTAAAAGCAAAGACCGAAAAGATATCTAAAGAGCTTGCACATTTATAGAGTGAGATGAAAGAAGTTCCTATAAAAGGGACTTCTTTTTATGTTTTATCATAAACAATCTATTGTGAGAGAAAGAGAACCTTATATAACGGAACGTAAACGTTATGGAGAGGTTTTGTTTTAGATACATATAGAGGAGAAGAAACGCGATAAGAGATTATGTAAAAATGGGAAAAGGAAGAACGGTCATTCGCTCTTCCTCCAGCCGCATTGCTTATGATAGTGATTTAGAAACGTCCGCCGCCAAGTTGCTGTTCAGCCATTTGCACAAGACGTTTTGTGATTTCGCCGCCTACTGAGCCGTTTGCGCGTGCAGTTGTGTCAGGACCAAGAGTTACGCCAAATTCACTAGCGATCTCATATTTCATTTGATCGATTGCTTGTTGAGCACCGTGTACTGCTAATTCGTTGCTGCTCTTATTTCTGCTGTTTGCCATCATAATCAACTCCTTTTATAAGGTTAAGATTATGATTTGATTAATAGATAGTTTTTATACATAAAATAAAAAAATTTTTTCAAGGACTTATAGAATATGCTTATTGGAATAAAGAACCAAAAGTTTCCGCTAGGTAACGGAAAATAATTATGTGTAGAAAGAGAGAGGGGGCAAGTAAAATAGAACACAAGTAAGTAAGCGGTTACAAAACGATTAAGATAGAAGGAGAATTTTAATATTCCTATTCTATTTAAAAGGAGGAGATTTGCTATGTATCAAAGGTTAAAAAAGTCTGTACTATTGGCTATTACATTGAGTTTAGCAATTGGCATTGTACTCTCTTATGAGAAAGTAGCGCTGGCGAAGCAGACGCACGAAAAAGCTACATCCTATCGTACAGTGACAGAGATTTATGACTGGGGAGCGGCGATCACAAAAATTATTATTGACTTAGGTGAACCTGTTCCAACCCATTCACTTACAAAAGAAACGTTTAAGGTGCATGTGGCTCGAAGTGATAGTCGATTAGAACCGTCTTTATTGGAACAAGGAGATCGTACAGTAAAAAAAGCCTATATATCCGATAAAGATGGACAACCAGCCGTACATACTGGAAAATATGCAGTTTTAGAAATGGAAGTTGGACCAGCTGTTTCATTAGGAGCACCACTAAATTATGATGAATATGGTACAGGGTTAAATGCATGGATAGACAGTCAATATACCATTACTCAGCAAAAAGACATAATAACAAATAAAGGAAAGTTGTCAGGGCTTGTAGTGAAACAGTTTGCGGGAGAGAAAAAAGAACTCGTAGATGATTTTACAATTAAAAAAGGTATATATCAAAATATAGAATTAGCATACGCAAGTCATGCGCCGGCAAAGGATAAGAAAAAGAATCCATTAATCATTTGGCTACATGGTGGAGGAGAGGGAGGAACAGATGCAACAATTCCCTTATCTGCCAATAAAGCTGTTAGTTTTATCACAAAAGAAACTCAGGCTTATTTTGAAGGTGCCTACGTTTTAGTACCGCAAGCGCCAACAAAATGGATGGATGGTTATACGGGTAAAGCGGATGGAACTTCTATTTATAAAGAATCACTGATGGCCTTAATTGAAGAATATGCTTCTAAAAACCCTGATATTGATCCCAATAGAATCTATATCGGAGGAGCATCTAACGGCGGATATATGACTATGCTTATGATTCGTGATTATCCAAAATACTTTGCAGCAGCATTTCCAGTATGTGAAGGACTAAATGATAGATTAATTACGAATCAAGATATTGAAAAGATGAAAGAAACACCTATTTGGTTCGTAGCCGCCAAGAATGATACAGTCCTTCCGCCAACAATTAACACTCTTCCAACTTATGAACGTTTGGTGAAAAGCCATGCAAATAATGTTTATTTATCACTATTTGAGGATGTCCATGACACCACAGGCTTGTATAAAAATAATGATGGTTCGCCCTATCAGTATAATGGACATTCATCTTGGATATATCTGTATAATAATGAACCCAACGCTAAAATAAACGGAAGCACAACAAGCATAATGGAATGGATGAGCAAACAATCGTTGAAAAATTAATCATTTTAAAAAAAGCTGTTGCACATTGAACAGCTTTTTTATTTCTCTTTTAAAACGAAAGATTGTATCTAAAATAAACGATTGAATACTTTCGTGATAAAATAAGGAAAGAGATCACGAAGAAAGGAACAGTGAAAGTGAAACCAACCATTTACGATGTTGCGAAAAAAGCAGGGGTATCAATAGCCACTGTATCCAAAGTAATCAATCAAACAGGCCGTATTAGTGAAAAAACGATAAAAAAAGTGAATGAAGTAATGATGGAATTAGATTATCAGCCTAGCAGTGTTGCAGCGGCGTTAACAGGAAAAAAGACGTACACGATCGGTGTTCTAGTTCCTGATATCTCGAATCCCTTTTTTGCAGAGGTAGCAAGAGCTTTTGAAAATAGTGCTAGAGCAGCGGGATACACGCTTTTTTTATGCAGTACAGATCATCAAACTGCGCGCGAGCATGAATATATAGATCTTTTATTTAAAAAACAAGTAGATGGAATCATTATCGCAACCGAACTAAATGATACGAAGCTCGTAAAGAAGATCGTGAAGCATGATGTACCGCTTGTATTGTTTTCAGTTGACCATCCTTCTATCTCAACGCATGTAGTGACAATTGATAACGTTCGCGGAGGATATATCGCAGGTACGTATTTAATAGAAAAAGGTCATCAATCGGTAACGATTATGACTGAAAAAGATAGAAAAAGCAGTGAGGGACGATTAGAGGGATTTAAACAAGCGCTCACAGAAGCAAATTTATCCCTAGAAAATCAATCCATTATCAGCTGTTATTCAACAGTAGAAGATAGCAGGAGAG
This sequence comes from Priestia sp. AB, assembly GCF_028369225.1. Classification (NCBI taxonomy): domain Bacteria; kingdom Bacillati; phylum Bacillota; class Bacilli; order Caryophanales; family Bacillaceae; genus Priestia; species Priestia sp. AB. The sequence continues at coordinate 122,667 of NZ_JAQMYN010000011.1, read as the reverse complement.
CAAGTAAACAGCTGCTTTCCTTGCCTAATAGGCCAACAGCAGTCTTTGCATGTACAGATCTAATTGGGGTATCGCTCATAAACGAGGCAAGAAAGCAGGGGCTTTCGATCCCGGGAGATCTATCGGTAATTGGATTTGATAATACGATTTATGCCGATATTGCTGAGCCCGGTTTGACAACGATTGAACAACCCATTTCTCAGATGGCTACTAGTACGTTTGAACAGCTGTTAAAGTCTATGAAAAAAGAAGAGCATGCGAAACAGCGAGTAACGATTATTCCCGAACTAGTAGAACGTGCGTCGGTAAAAAAGTTATAAAATAGAGAAGGTAAAAAAGCTGCAGGTGTTGAGACATCTGCAGCTTTTTCTTCTTAAGCATATTTATAGAGAGACCGGACTTTTGACTTCGTTTATTGTTTCGCCTTTAATAGTTGTCTCTGTTGGAATCGTAAGGAAACCAGTTAGAAAAGCACCAAAGAAGTATAGGCAAGCAAAGATCCAAATTACGCCGCTTGTGCCCAAAAGACCAATGAAAACGGTCACAATTAAAGGACCTACAAAAGCAGAAAGTCCAGATCCTAAGTTCAACACAGACATTGCAGCTCCTTTATTCTCTGGAGCTAAAGAAGGCACTAACGCTGTAAGAGGGACATAACCTGCTAGTGTTGCACCGTAACAGCATGCGACAATCATCATTACCCAATAATTATGTCCGACGAATTGCGGTACATAGTAGAGAGCGAGTGTTACAATTCCGCATCCAACTCCGCCAAACCATTTGATTGTATTTACCCAGCCAAACTTATCTCCAACAATACCAAAAATAATATTAAAAGCCATATTCACAAAAAACAATGTACCCCAGATTTGCAACCATTCACTCATCGTAAAATCATGTTTCATCATATATGTTGGCAAGAAAACAACAAATCCAAATTGAGCAGCAGAGTTAATAATCTTTACGATGCCGCCGATTCCTACTTTAGGGTTCTCAAATGCAATTGTAATCCCTTTCATTAATTCTTTTGTTTTATTATCGTTTACTTTTTGTACGGTAAACTTGTCTTTATTCATAATAATTGAAAAGATTCCACCGATCAAAACAAAAAGTAAACCACTCCATAAGGTAGCGATTTCTCCAATTTTTGGAACCATATAACTTGAGTAAAAGGCTCCGATTACGCTTAATCCGAGCTGGAAGACAAACCAAAACCAGCCTACTGCTTTTGAAAGCATTTCCTGGGGCGTGCGGTAAGACACCCAGACCAAGAATGAGTAAGCAAATAAAGGGTAACCAAATCCTCTAAGAGCATAACAAATTAGTATAATTGTGTAATTCATAATATGAAGTCCTAAACCTATAAATCCAATTGAACCAATAATAAAGGAGATCAAGCCGAATGCCATTGCTTTTCTAGGACCCCACAGTTGAACCAGTACGCCGGAGAACCAGGAAGAAACGGAGACCGTAATGCCGTAAACAGTAAACAGTAAAGCAGCATGTTCAATGGTTAAACCTCGTTCTACAAGATAAGGAGATAACCATCCTTGTTCTAAACCATCGCCAATCATAAAAACAATAATACCTATGTATCCCCACGTTAAATGAGAAGGGATGCCAATCCTGTCTAAAGCCGTTTTTCTGGAAATAAATTGATTCATTTTCCACACCACCAGATCGATTATTTTGTGTAAAACATCAAACTAATTTGGTTAAGCGCTTAATCTATTTGATAAAAAGTATACGCTTACATTTTTTGAACGTCAATTAAAATTTTAAATATATATAATTTTCAATTAAATTATTTTAATCATAAAAATATTAGTATGTAAGGCAATAACCACTGAATTCATGATAAAAATACTTAAATATAGAGAATTTATTTATGTTTCATCGATGAATAGATAAAAAATAAAAATAGTTTTTTATAGTATGAATTTAGATTGTTAAAAAACAAATATTCTAAATAATCTATAAAAAATGTTTGCATTTCAGAAAACGTTATGTATAATTGGAATCAGGAAAGCGCTTAACCTATATAGAGGTTTGAGCGAATGTTTTCTTAACTTTTAATTAAAGGGGAAAATAAGATGGGGATTCTTACAATTGGAATAATTGGTGCTGGACGCATAGGGAAATTACACGTTGATAATTTAAAATTAATGCCGCAAATAAAAATTAAAGCGGTTTCAGATGTGGTAGTAGACCATTTACATGAATGGGCTGCAAGTAAAGAAATTTCGACGTTAACAACAAATTATCAAGATTTATTAGCTGATCCAGAAATTGATGCCGTTTTCATTTGTTCGCCAACGAATACGCACGCATCGATTATTAAAGAAGCAGCTCGAGCGAAAAAGCATATTTTCTGTGAAAAGCCCGTTAGTTTTTCAGTAGAAGAAACAATCCAAGCGTTAGAAGTAGTAAAAGAACATGGCGTGCAGCTTCAAGTTGGCTTTAACCGACGCTTTGATCCCAACTTTAAAAAAGTGCATGATCTTGTACAGCAAGGAGAAGTAGGACAGCCGCACATTTTAAAAATCACCTCCAGAGATCCTCAGCCTCCGAGTCCGGAATACGTTCGCGCTTCAGGAGGATTGTTCATGGATATGATGATTCATGATTTTGATATGGCTCGTTATGTAATGGACAGTGAAGTAATTGAAGTATCGGCTTACGGCACGACGCTCATCGATCCTGCTATTGAAGAAGCAGGGGATATAGATACGGCAATTGTGTCATTAAAATTTGCAAATGGAGCTTTAGGTGTAATCGATAACAGTCGTCAAGCTGTCTATGGTTACGATCAGCGCCTTGAAGTTTTTGGTGAAAAAGGTGCAGCTGCTGCTGACAATTGCCGTCCTACTACGGTAGAAATATCAACAGGCGAAAGTGTAGTTAAAGAGAAGCCCCTGTATTTCTTTCTTGAGCGCTATACACAAGCGTACATAGCGGAAGTGACACAATTTGCAAGAGCAATTATGGAAAAACAAAGCGTTATTTGTACAGGGAACGATGGGTTACAAGCAGAACGAATTGCTAAAGCAGCAAAAGAATCTTTACTATCCGGGCAGCCAGTGAAGATTGAACATAAAAAATACGCAGTGAATTAATGATAGAAATGTGGGCTGAAAGAGAATATCTTGCTCTTTTCGCCTTTTTAGGAAAGCGCTTAACTAAGGAGGAATAAAGATGAATCCGCTTGTTTTTAAAGAAAATCGTGGGTTAGATTTCATCGCTGTTGGCCGTTTATGTATTGATTTAAATGCAAATGAAACACAGCGTCCAATGGAAGAGACTAAAACATTTACTAAATATGTAGGAGGCTCTCCGGCTAATATTGCGATTGGAGCAGCAAGGCTAGGCTTAAAAACCGGTTTTATCGGAAAAGTATCAAATGATCAAATGGGACGCTTCATTACGGATTATCTGCAAAAAAATAAGATTAATACAGATAGCATTGTTGTTGATAAAACGGGGGCCGTAACGGGGCTTGCTTTTACGGAAATCAAGAGCCCTACAGATTGCAGCATCTTAATGTATCGTGATAACGTAGCGGATTTAAAGCTAAGTCCTACAGAAGTATCCGAAGAATATATCAAACAGTCAAAGGCACTTTTAATATCTGGAACGGCTCTTGCGCAAAGTCCTTCTCGTGAAGCAGTGTTTTTAGCACTAGAACACGCACGCAAGCATGAAGTTGTAGTGTTTTTTGATATCGACTATCGTCCATATACATGGGAATCGGAAGCTGAAACGGCAGTCTATTTTAATTTAGCCGCTGAAAAATCAGATGTAATTATTGGCACGCGAGAAGAGTTTGACATGATGGAAAAACTTTTAAATTATAAAGAATCTAATGATCAAGTAACAGCAGAGCGCTGGTTTTCTCACCATGCTCAAATCGTCGTGATTAAGCACGGTGGAGAAGGGTCTATTGCCTATACAAGAGATGGTAAGTCTCACCGCGGAGGAATATTTAAAACAAAAGTTCTGAAAACGTTTGGCGCGGGTGATTCATATGCTTCAGCTTTTATTTACGGATTGATGCAAGGGCTGGAAATTCCACAGGCAATGCGATTGGGGGGTGCCTCCGCTTCGATTGTAATTTCAAAACACAGCTGTTCAGATGCTATGCCGACAAGCGCTGAGCTCTTCAACTTTATGGAAACAGCAACAGAAGTTTTGCAGGAAGCTTAATAAACAAAGGGAAAATCTTGAGAGATTGCTTGAGAGATTAAAGAAATAGCAGCTTATTAAAATGAGATAAAGGGAGAGATATTCTATGACACAGACAGCAGTAAAAACAGTAAAAAACTATATTGGTGGACAATGGATTGAATCAGCTACATCAAAAACGGAACCTGTGTATAACCCAGCGACAGGTGAATTAATCGCCCAGGTACCTCTTTCTACAAAAGAAGACGTAGATCAAGCGGTGCAAGCAGCAAATGAAGCGTTCAAAGGGTGGGCAAAAACAGCCGTGCCTAAACGTGCACGAATTTTATTCAAGTATCAGCAGCTATTAGTAGATAACTGGGATGAATTAGCAAAGTTAGTGACGGTTGAAAACGGAAAAAGCTTTAGCGAAGCGCGGGGCGAAGTGCAGCGTGGTATTGAATGTGTAGAATTTGCGGCGGGTGCTCCTACGTTAATGATGGGGAAACAGCTTCCTGATATTGCAACAGACATTGAGTCTGGCATGTACCGCTACCCAATTGGTGTAATTGGGGGAATTACGCCGTTTAATTTCCCAATGATGGTTCCTTGCTGGATGTTCCCGCTTGCGATCGCTTGCGGCAATACATTTGTGTTAAAGCCTTCTGAGCGTACACCGCTTTTAGCTGCAAGATTAGTAGAATTATTTGAAGAAGCTGGTTTGCCAAAAGGTGTATTAAACATTGTAAACGGCGCGCATGATGTGGTAAACGGTCTTCTTGAACATAAGTTAGTGAAAGCTATTTCGTTTGTAGGTTCCCAGCCTGTAGCTGAGTACGTGTACAAAAAAGGTACGGAAAACTTAAAGCGTGTTCAAGCTTTAGCCGGTGCTAAAAACCATTCAATTGTATTAAAGGATGCAGATTTGAACGTAGCAACAAAACAAATTATCGGAGCCGCTTTTGGTTCAGCAGGTGAACGTTGTATGGCAGCATCTGTTGTTACTGTACAAGAAGAAATTGCGGATCAGCTAATTGAAAGATTAGTAGAGGAAGCAAATGATATTGTAATTGGCGACGGCTTAGAAGAAAACGTCTTCTTAGGACCAGTTATTCGTGAAAATCATAAAGAGCGTACGCTCAGCTATATTGAATCAGGCGTGCAAGAAGGAGCAGAGCTAATTCGTGACGGTCGTACTGATGCAGCAGTAAATGGCAATGGCTACTTTGTAGGACCAACGATTTTTGATCATGTTACGCAAGAAATGAAAATTTGGCAAGATGAAATTTTTGCACCTGTGCTGTCCATTGTACGTGTGAAAACATTAGAAGAAGCTATTGAAGTAGCTAATAACTCTCGATTTGCAAACGGTGCTTGTATTTATACAGATAGCGGCGCAAGTGTACGTGAGTTCCGTGAAAATATTGAATCTGGTATGTTAGGAGTAAATGTAGGGGTGCCGGCACCTATGGCATTCTTCCCATTCTCTGGCTGGAAAGACTCTTTTTATGGTGATCTTCATGCAAATGGTACGGACGGCGTGGAGTTTTATACAAGAAAGAAAATGGTAACAACGCGCTGGTAAGTGATTCATTAAAAATCGCATCTCATTTAAAAAGGAAGTATCAGGAATTAAAGATATTCCTTATGCTTCCTTTTTTAAAATCGCAATCTAGTACTAGAAGGGAGAAAGAAGCATGGAAACAGTTAGAATGACAACGGCACAAGCATTAGTGAAGTTTTTAAATCAGCAGTATGTTGAATTTGATGGAAAGCAGCATCAGCTTATCAAAGGGATTTTTACAATTTTCGGGCACGGAAATGTGGTAGGTCTTGGGCAAGCTTTGGAAGAAGACCCAGGACATCTAGATGTATATCAGGGACGTAATGAACAAGGAATGGCCAATGCAGCGATGGCTTTTGCAAAACAAAAACATCGAAAGCAAATTATGGCTTGCACATCTTCAGTGGGGCCAGGTTCAGCAAATATGGTTACAACGGCGGCCACTGCTTCAGCTAATAATATTCCAATTTTGCTGCTTCCTGGTGATGTATTTGCAACTAGACAGCCGGATCCCGTTTTGCAGCAAATTGAACAGTCATATGATTTATCTATTTCTACAAACGATGCTTTTCGACCAGTGAGTAAGTACTGGGATCGCGTAAGCCGCCCTGAACAATTGATGACAGCTATGATTAATGCAATACGTGTATTAACGAATCCAGCAGATACGGGAGCTGTAACTATTTGTTTGCCTCAAGATGTGCAGGGAGAAGCATGGGATTTTCCAGCTTATTTCTTCCAAAAGCGCGTTCACCGCATTGAGCGCCGCCTTCCGACTAGGGACAGTCTAGCAGATGCAATTCAATTAATGAAAACAAAGAAAAAGCCAATCATCATTTGTGGAGGAGGCGTTCGGTATTCAGAAGCTGCAAAAGAGTTAAAACAATTTGCTAGTGAGTTCCATATTCCATTTGGAGAAACTCAAGCAGGGAAAAGTGCCGTTGAAAGTGACTATCGCTATAATCTGGGCGGAATAGGTGTAACAGGGAACTCAGCTGCTAATACAATTGCTAAAGAAGCAGATTTAGTAATTGGAGTAGGCACTCGATTTACTGATTTTACAACAGCATCTAAACAGCTTTTTCAACATCCCAACGTGCAATTTCTTACCATTAACACGTCTGAATTTCATGCAAATAAACTTGATGCTGTGAAACTTGTAGCTGATGCAAAAGAAGGGTTGCTTGCTCTTAGGAAAGAGCTAAAATCAATTGGCTATCAGTCTGGTTATACAACAGAAATTGCAAATGCTAAAGACGCATGGGAAACAGAATTAGAGCGTCTGCATAGCATACGTTTTACTGGTGCAGATTTTGTTCCAGAAATACAAGGTCATTTAGATGAAAGCTTAGCTGAATATGTAGAATCACTTGGTACTCAATTAACGCAAACAGAAGTAATTGGAGAGGTGAATAAGCTCCTTGATGACAACTCCGTCATTGTTGGTGCAGCAGGAAGTCTTCCAGGCGACTTACAGAGAATGTGGAAGTCTACTAAACCTAATACCTATCATATGGAATATGGATATTCATGTATGGGATATGAAGTATCAGGCGCACTTGGAGTTAAGCTGGCAGAACCAGCTAAAGAAGTGTATGCGATGGTTGGAGATGGAAGCTATCAAATGCTTCATTCAGAGCTTATTACAAGCCTTCAAGAAAGAAAAAAAATAAACATTTTACTGTTTGATAACTCGGGCTTCGGGTGCATCAATAACCTGCAAATGTCAAATGGTATGGGGAGCTTTGGAACAGAGTTTCGTTATCGAAACGATGAAACAGGAAAACTAAACGGAAACGTGATGAAAATTGATTTTGCAGCCAGTGCCGCAGGCTACGGTGTAAAAACGTATCGCGTAAGTTCTCTTGAAGAATTAAAAACGGCGATAGAAGATGCACAAAAACAAGAGGTTTCTACGCTAATTGATATTAAAGTGCTGCCAAAAACTATGACGAACGGTTATGAATCATGGTGGCATGTAGGAGTAGCAGAGGTATCTAAAAATCAGCATGTACAGGAAGCTTATGAAGATAAGGTGAAAAACCTTGAAATGGCAAGAGTTTATTAAGGAGCAGGAGAAAATGAGGTTGTTGAAGAGAAACATTCGATAAATATAAAAGAGGTTTTAATTTCATATAAGGGAGAGGAAGAGATGTTCAAGGAAAATACGGTCAAACTGGGGATTGCTCCAATTGCTTGGACAAATGATGATATGCCTGAACTGGGAGCTGAAAATACATTCGAACAGTGTATCAGTGAGATGGCTTTAACCGGTTTTAGAGGAAGTGAGGTTGGAAACAAATATCCGCGAAATGTTTCAATCTTAAAAAAGGCATTATCGCTTCGGAATTTGGAAATTGCAAGTGCCTGGTTTAGTACATTTTTAATAACAAAGCCGCTGGAAGAAACGGTAACGCCATTTATTGAACATCGCGATTTTTTATACGAAATGGGAGCAAAAGTAATTGTTGTGTCTGAACAAGGGCACAGCATTCAAGGGTCGATGGATGTTCCTTTATTTAAAGAAAAGCCTGTGTTCACGCCAACAGAGTGGAGCAGACTTGCAGAAGGCCTGCACCATCTTGGGAAACTGGCACAAGAAAAAGATATGCATATTGTCTATCATCACCATATGGGAACAGGTGTACAAACAACAGAAGAAATTGAGCAGCTAATGGAGCTTACCAATCCGGAGCTTGTTTCGCTGCTATTTGATACCGGTCATCTTGTCTTTTCAGGAGAAGAACCTCTTTATATCCTAAAAAAATATCTGCACCGTATTAAGCATGTTCATTTAAAGGATATTCGTCAAGAAGTAGTTGATCGAGTCAAAGAACAAGACCTAAGCTTCTTGCAAGCGGTAAAAGAAGGAGCCTTTACTGTTCCAGGTGACGGAGCTATTGAATTTGATGAAGTATTTACTACGCTTGCCACTTCGGATTATAACGGATGGTTTGTCGTAGAAGCAGAACAGGATCCAGCCCTTGCTAATCCTTTTGAATATGCGTTAAAAGCAAGAAACTTTATTAAAGAAAAAAGCGGTCTTTAATTTCCATTGTAAAAGATTTTACGCCTTTTATGTGTTTATGAAAGGAAAGGAGGAGAGGAAATGAAGCCAACCATTTATAGTGTGGCTGAAGAAGCAGGTGTATCAATTTCTACCGTATCAAAAGTCATCAATCAAACCGGCCATATTAGTGAAAGAACAAGACAAAAAGTAATTGAGGTTATGACGCAGTTGAATTACCATCCAAGCGTCGTAGCATCTGCTTTAACAGGAAAACCCACTAAAACGATTGGGCTTCTCGTACCTGACATCTCCAACCCTTTTTTTGCCGATTTGGCAAGAAGCATAGAAGACCGAAGTCATGAGCGAGGTTTCCATGTTGTAATGTGCAATACCGATAACGATGCGGAAAAAGAGAAAAAGTATCTGTCGCTGTTAATACGTCAGAGAATCGACGGTTTAATTGTAGCTTCTGCTTTTCGCAATGCTAATCTTTTAAAAAATATGCTTAAGCAAGATATACCGATTAGCGTTATTGCTTCAGAAATTCCTCACATATCCGTTAATACAGTGACAGTGGATGACTACAAAGGGAGCTATTTAGCGGCTGATTATTTATTGTCTTTGCATCATAAAAAAATTGCGATTATTACAGAAAATGCAAAAAGTAACCACGCCCGTTTAGATGCTTTTCGAGACGCTATGCAAGAAAATGGAATCATCGTGCCGCCTCAGCACGTCATTACGACCGAAGCAAGTATTCAAAAAGGATATGAAAGTGCTAAGCAAATTTTTTCAATGAAGGAGAAAGTGACGGCTATTTTTGCTTGTAACGATTTATTGGCTATCGGCGTTATGCAAGCTGCAAAAGAATTCAAAATTGATGTGCCGCAAGACTTATCAGTGATTGGCTTTGATAATACGGTTCTTTCTACTACCATCACGCCCATGTTGACAACGGTAGCACAGCCGACAAAAGAAATGGCTGTAAACGTAGTGGATTTGCTGGTTAGAGAAATGAAATATCCAGCGATTCATAAAGAACATTTGCTTCTTGAGCCAAAATTGATTATTCGTAAATCAACGGCTCCGTTAAAAAGGGGCGCCACAGCGTCTACAAATAATTGAACACAATCAAGAATATTGCCGTTAATAAAAAATCCTCATAGTCACATATTCAAAAGAATTTAGAGAGTCTATGAAGAAAAAATGAGCAATTAGTAAATTCTTATTGCGCTACTACATAAAGGAGGAATTCAAGCATGTTAGGTAAATTAGGTGAATTAAATAAAGGATACAACGTACTTACAGAAATGACCGGTCAGCACAAAGATATGCTGATGGATATTGGGATTTATAAAATGTTTCAAGGAAAAGAGGAAACTTTACTAGACAGCAGTAGTGAAACGGCTATTCTTTTACTAGAAGGAAAGGTAAAGCTAGAGTGGGAAGGCCATTCGAAAGAAATTCAGCGCCAGTCCCTATTTGAAGAAGAGCCTTGGTGTTTGCACGTTTCAAAAAATGTGGAGGTCAAAATTACCGGGCTTGCCGATAGTGAAGTACTAGTTCAAAAAACGGATAATGAAAAAAAGTTTTCATCAAAATTATATACCCCCGAAGATTGTCAAAACACAGTGGCTGGTGAAGGAGTATGGGAAGGTACTGCTCAGCGTGTAATCCGAACAATTTTTGACTACAATAGCGCTCCTTACTCTAACCTTGTTATTGGAGAAGTTATTTCTTATCCAGGAAGATGGTCGAGTTATCCGCCTCATCATCATGACCAGCCCGAAGTGTATTACTATCGTTTTGACAAGCCACAAGGATTTGGCTGCGCAATGGTTGGAGAAGATGCGTATCGTGTAGTTGATAATAGTTTTATTACAATTCCTGGTGAATTGGATCATCCTCAAGCAACGGCTCCCGGCTATGCGATGTACTTCTGCTGGATGATTCGCCATCTCGACAATAATCCGTGGACAGACCGTATTATGGAAGAAGAGCATAAGTGGTTATTAGAGCCAGATGCAAAAATTTGGCCTGAAAAATAAATAAAGATCTCTATACGAAATGGGTTGCTGATGTTGAAAAACCTCGAATAAAAAATAATTATGCGTAAAATAATAGTTTATTTTTGTAAAATATGTTTTTATATGTTAAAATATAGTTTGTATTAATATTCAGGCGATGATATCGCTCTTTGCTGCAGATTCCTTTTTAGGAGTCTCTTTTTTTGGGGAAACTGAAGCAAAAGATACAGACGATTCGTATATAAATTAAAAAGAAAAGGAGATAAGCGTAAGCCGCTTATCTCCTTTTCTTTTTAGCGTTATCTAATGCTAAGTTCTTTTTCACTACTCTTTCTAAAGCAACTTCCACGTGAACATTTTTTTCATCGATGTCATTCACAAGGACGACGGTTCCTTTTCGTCCTTTAATCTTTAAATCATCACCTTTAGAAGGAATGTTTTCCCTCAGCTGGCTTAATAGAAGCTTTCTGTTTTCAAAAAAGTGGACAGCCACCATTTTATCTCACCTAATTTCATATGATATGTGTGATACAAAGATGTGTATATGAAATCCTTCCTATACATTATGTCGCCAGGGGTGGTTTTAGAACACATTGAATAGACAATTGTTGCATCGATATATGAAATAAATAGGACGGCATAGTTATAAATCTTCTATTCTTGGACATACTTATACTACTAATCTAAAAAGGGATGTGGATGAAAATGAAGGTGGCTATCGGATTAAGTGTATTTACGGTCGTTACAGGAGCAATTGCGTTAGGGTCGGTTTACTTTTTAGCAGGTATCTTTTCATTTTTCTTAACGGTTTTTTCATAAAAAAATCCACCAAGAGGTGGATTTTTTATTTAGCAGCGGCTTTTGTTTCATGAGGCGAATTGCCGATAAATCCAAATTTCCCGCCGACAACTTCTTTTACTTCGTGGATGACAATAAAAGAATTCGGGTCAATTTGCTGGATTTTCTTTTTAATTTTTAATAGCTCGTTCTTTTTAATAACAACGTAAATAATACGTTTATCTTTGTTGGCGTAGTAGCCGTATCCGTAAAAGATGGTGGCTGCATTTCCAAATTCACTGGTGATGACTTGCGCTATGTCTTTGTATTGATCGGACATAATCGTCATTGCTTTTTTGTTGTGGAAACCTTCGATAACGACATCTACAATTTTGGCACAAAGATAGACGAATATAAAAGTATAGAGCATGTTATTGACGCCAATAGCGAAAACCGATGCTAAAATAATTACACTGTCCATGTAGAACATGCTTTTAGAGATATTATAGCCTTTTGTGTAGTTTAATAAATAAGCCAAAAGAGTTGTTCCACCAGTCGATCCATCCGCTATAAAAATGAGAGCCAGTCCTGTTCCCATTAGTAAGGCGCCAAATACAATTCCTAAAATCATGTCATGAACGTGAAAAGGAATATAGCTGACTAGACCGAGGAAAACGGATGTCATGACGGCTCCTAGAATCGTATAAAGAATCGTTTTTTTGGTTAGAAATTTATAGGCTAAGGCAATAAATATAAGGTTTACAAGAAATGTGCTGATACTTGTAGGGATATGAAATAAATAATATAAAACAAGGGCAATACCAACCGTACTTCCGTCACCTAATTTATTTGGAATAACGAAAAAATCAATGGATGCAGCAACTAAAAGTGCGCCAACAATAATTAAGATAATGTCTTTATAGATTGTTTTCAATATGCAAACCTCCTTGATTATTAGGATATTTTCATGTGGAATCTTGTTTTTACTAGTGTTTCATAAATGATAAAATAAAAAACGTCTTAGAAATTGTCTAGTTATAAAACTGATCAACTTCTAAGACGAAGAATTACGATACGTGTATAGGTCTTAATCCGGCTTTTCTATGCTTCGATGTCACCGATTATATAAACCTCTGACCGCTATGTCAACGCTGTGAGAGATGTTCAACTTTTCAAAAAATAGAAGGCTGTTTCCTACATAAAAAAAAGAATCCTTTGCGATGGTGCAAAGGATTTTCAAATTTATTGGAATAGGGGGAATACGTTATTAGGATTACCATTTTCATAAATTAATATACCTTAATTTTTCAAAAAAATTTATTTGTTAATGACGATTGAAAGTTTGTAATTCACATGCTGATTTAGCTCTGTCAAAAAATCATTTAGTTCTTCATTTGAATGAAATTTGCATTCTAATAAGTAGCAGCCATCGCCGCTGATCTTAAAGTTGTTGATAACGTGCTCCTGCTGACTTTCTAAAAATGTAAGGTAGGGGTGGTGATGAATGCTCTGCGTATAGATATTTAAAAATGCATGAATGATGTAGCCGAGTTTTCGTTCATCAATGTTAATTGTATAGCCTTTGATAATGCCTTCATCTTCTAACTTTAATACTCTAGCAGAAGCGGCTTGTCCGGTTAAATGCACTTTTTCTCCTAATTCTTTCATCTTTATACGTCCATTTTTTGATAGCTCTTCTAGTATGCGTTTATCTGTATTATCTAACATCGCTACAAATCCTTTCGTATTTCAAATCAAAAGGGTTAACTACTTGATGTCACCTATGTATACTGATACGTCTTCTATTTTATACTAAAGAAAAGTAAGAAAAAAGAGCCGTCAATATGTAAGATATAGAAACCGGCAGTAGTTTGTAAACAGCTAGATTGACGAAAGCTTAAGCTTGCTGTATGATTCTTTGAGTGTTTACGTGGTTCGTAACCATCCCACGTTAAAAAACTAAGGAGAGAATAGTAAGATGAATATAAGAACACTTTGCGTCAACGGTCTTTTAGCTGCTATGTATATTGCTGTCAGCATGTTAATCCAGCCGTTTGGCTTCACCAATATCCAATTTCGTATATCGGAAATGTTCAATCACTTAATTGTGTTTAATAAAAAGTACGTGTATGGCATTGTGCTAGGAGTATTTCTGACGAATTTGTTTTTTTCACCAATGGTCGCTTATGATCTGGTGTTTGGGGTAGGACAATCCGTGCTATCATTACTCATTACCATTTTTTCTATGCGCTACATTAAAAATATGTGGGCTCGTATGCTTGTTAATACACTTGTATTTACGTTCACGATGTTTATTATTGCGTTTGAACTGCACTTAGCATTTGATTTACCATTTTTCTTTACATGGTTAACAACGGCTGTTGGTGAGTTCATTGTTATGCTTGTTGGAGCACCAATTATGGCTGCAATTAATAAACGTGTACAATTTAATAAGCTAGTTGGATAAAAAAGATGGGGCTGTGATAAATCTCACAGCCCCATCTTTTTTTCTTTGTTATTCTATAAGTGTAGTGATAAACCCCTTATTATTGAAGAGCTTTTCACGCATGGACAAATTACCCATATCTCTAGCATGTGAAAAGAGCAGGTCGCGTTTGCGATCTGCTCTTTTTGCGTAAGGCAATAGGAAGTATTCGGTTAGATTATTTTGAAAGAAGGAGTGACAAATCTCACAGCGCATTCTTTTTTCTTTTGTTACGATATACATATAGTTGGCAAACTCCTTATCGAAAAGTTTTTCGCACAACAACACATTACCTATGCGTAGCAATTAAAAAGCAGCCCGATGACGGTTTGCTTTTTTAATTGCATTTTACCATTAAATAACTTTTTTGAGTTATAATTGTAAAATAACCTTTGTTACTAGAGAGGGGATTGTTTTTTGAATAGAAAGTTAGGAATTCTTGTTTTATTAGCTTTAGCCATCTTATTTGCCGGGTGTTCAAAAGAAGAAGACAATGCTCCTTTAAGAGAACTAGAAAAGATAAGTATTAACGTAATCAAAGAACAAAAAATGAAGCAAGGAATTTCATATGAAATGGAATTAGTAAACAAGAGCGATTTGACCATCAAACAAAATAATGTATTTTTATCCTATCCTTTAAAAATGAAAAACGGTTATTCTGATAATAAATTTAAGGTGTTAGCAGAAGGAAATAAATTAAATATCAAGCCAAAACAAAAGGTGAAGTTAACGGCATTTCTTCCTTACAAAGGAACTAATAAAGAAGCGTTAGCTATTGATGAGCCTGACGTAAAGTGCATAGGGTATTGGAATAAGCTTGATGATTACTATCAATTTTCTTTTGGAGGATCCTTGAAGCAAGAATAATATATAACTATTTGTTAAATGGTGGAACTGAGCGTAAGGGATTAATAAAGGCGGTGAATGAACAGTGAGTGTAGACACAGATAGATTGATTAGCTTCTTTATTTTATGGGGAACACCCGCTGTTTTTAGTATAGTAGAGTACTTTAAACTGAGTAAAACTGAAAAAAAAGAAGCGATACGAGACTTAATATCTTTAAAATCTATTGCAACAACAGGTTTTATATTGACCGGAGGAGTGATAGCGAGTTTAGGCAGGTTGTTATCTCTGCTGCCTCTCCACGTTATAGGTACTTTTATTTTAGCTATTGGTGGTATCGTGGGCGCTGTTGAAACATGGAAAACGGAAAGAAAGAAAAGTATTGTTATCCTTGTTTTAATAGTATCTATGATTGCTTTTACATTTGTAATATAAATTATGCATGTAACAAGAGCTGCTCAAATTATGAGCAGCTCTTATCAGTTTCTTATTTATTGCGTTTCGAGCTGCTGGTCTTTTTTCTTTAACGTAAGAGCGAGCAGGAACGAAACGAAAGCGATGGCTACATAATAGACGGTATGGACCCCGCTTGTCATACTTTTTATTTGTAACAGCGTTTTATTCGTTTCGTTTGATTGTTGAATAAAGTGCTGAGAAGCCATGGTCATAATACTTGTATACAAAGCGGGTCCAATCGCGCCTGAAACTTGGTTAATTGTATTTGAAATAGCTGAACCGTGAGCGTGAAGAGGTTTAGGTACTTGATTTAAAGCAAGCGTCATCACGGGACCGATGCTTAAACCTACGCCATTGGTTGATTCCATGAAAACAGCTCCCTGATATAATTACTAATTGATCGGTCAGTATAATGGTAGCAACCCTATACGGATCAGTCAATCTAGACGTTTAGGTCTTGTATAGGAGTGGAGATTGACGTTAGTTTGACAGGTGTAAGCATTGCTTGAAATGTTAAGAATAAGATTACAAAGTATTTTGGATCTATACTTCTATTACTGTTAAAAAAATATGATCCAGTAATGAAATTAAAAGAAGACGAGAAGCGTATAGCATGTTACGATAGGGACGGTATAGAAATTGACACATATCTGTTTCTAATAGAAGAGACAAATTTTAAAATTTTTAAATGTAAGGTTGTGATTCACCTGAGACTGAATAAATTTATTAGCGAATCTGGCAAAGCGTCAAGACGAGGGGCAGATAAGTTAATTAGTGAAGGAAGAGTAACCGTTAATGGGAAGGTTGCAAAAGTTGGAGATCAAGTTAAGCCTGGCGATGATATTCGAGTAAGCGGCCAACAGCTTCGGATTGCTCGAAATAATGTATATATTGCGCTTAATAAACCAGTCGGCATTACAAGTACGAGTGAAAAAAAAGTAAAGGGAAACATCATTGACTTAGTCAATCACCCTTTGCGTATTCACCATGTCGGACGACTAGATAAGGATTCAGACGGCTTAATTTTACTTACAAATGACGGCGATATTATTAACGAAATTTTACGTGCAGAAAACAAACATGAAAAAGAATATATTGTTGCAGTAGATAAGCCAATTACACCGGAGTTTATCAAAAACATGTCTGAGGGAGTAAAGATTCTGAGTACAAAAACGCTTCCTTGTAAAGTGACACAGCTGTCTAAGTACGAGTTTCAAATTATTTTAACACAGGGTTTAAATCGTCAAATTCGCCGTATGTGTGAAGTGCTTGGATATGAAGTATACCGCCTTCAGCGCACGCGTATTATGAATATCCATTTAAACAACTTACCTGTTGGGCAATGGAGAGATTTAACGAAAAAAGAGCGTACGCAGCTATTCAAAGAATTAGACTATGAACCTAAAGAGTGGTAAATCAAAAGACACCAGCCTGTTAGACTGGTGTCTTTTTTTATTCGCATACAACTACTTGTCTAGAAAATACGCTTTTGCGCGCTACGCAGCGATCTGAAATAGAAAAGCCAGCTTCATGAATCATATGGTCAATCGTATCTACTGTAATCACGACTACTTTATCCGCAAAGCGGCGAGCGTGTTTCAAAATAGAAAGCTGATCTTCAGGCGTCGCGTGGGTGTAGAGATTGTAAGGCATGTCGATGATAGCTACATCATAGTGAGTTGTAACATCCGAAATCGGTCCCGTTTTGACATCACAGCTTAAGCCGAAATACGCAATATTTTCACGAGATCCGTCGGTCACAAGTGGATTGATATCCCGTCCTACAATATCAATGCCCATTGAAAGAGCTTCTACCAGAACTGTACCAATACCACAGCATGGATCAATCGCTTTGATTCCTTCAGGATTTGGAACGGCAATGTTAGCTACAGCTCTTGCAAGGCGGGTACTGAGTGCTGTAGAGTATTCACGCGGTTTCTTCAAATGATGCAGCCATACCGCTTCGCTTTTTTGATATTTTCCAAAATACCAGCGTCCTTCAAATGGAACAATGCCAAACAAATGGTCAGGGTTATGCAAGTCTGCTTCTGCTACAAAATGCCAACCCACATCACGTTCAACAGCACGCTGACCTTTATAACTTATTTTTTGATCTTTTTCCAAGTCATTAATTTTCATAAAAATGAGTTTGAATGTTTGATCTCCAAGGTCAATATCTTCTACTTGTTTGCAAATATCCGCAAGGTCATCTGATTCATACATAATATCTAATCGCTCTTTGATAAAAGGGCTTCTGCTTGGATCAAGTTTAACGGCACTTTTTATGATAGGTTTCTCAGTTTCAATTTCAAAAAGAGAGCGTTTCTCTAATTGACATAGTGAGAGTTCCTCTTCGCTGCATGCGTATGTGTAGATATACTGAGGCAGCTGCGTATGGTTATTCAATATCGTATCATCCTTTATCGTATCTAATTATCCTTCTTCTCAAACAATAGCGAGAAAAGAAGAGAAAAGCAACGAATTTAAATATATTTGGCCGTGAATACTAAATTGAAGCGCTACATAGTCCACTTATTTGACAAAACATGCTAAAATAACTGGTGATAACCTGTATGTGCTGCTGTTTATACAAAAAAACTGGATCAAGGTTTCTCAAAAATCATTTACACACTGCTGACATTTTGATGAATAGGAGAGGCTACGTGATGTCTAAAAGTGATCATGAAAAGCAACAGATGAGTCGGGCTGATATGAAAAAACAAGCTAAAACATCCTCGCAAAACCTTGTGATGAACGTACTCATTGCCATTGTATCTGTATGTATTTTAGCTCTTATTATAAATATTTTTGTACTAATGAAATGAGCCGTTATGCTGCTCATTTCTTTTTATTAGGTTCAGCTTTTATTGAAGAGTTTGAGCGCTCTTTCACTAGAGAGCACATTGGGAATAGCATATCTTTTTTTACAAATGATAGTTGTGATATGATAAAGCAATAATACATTAGACAAAAAGCTGGAGGTTACTTAGTATGCCATTACTTAGATTTGATGTAATAGAAGGAAGAGACGAAAAAGAGTTAAAAGCATTACTAGACGCTACTCACCGAGCGATGCTAGAAGCCTTTGGCGTCCCAGAACGCGATCGTTATCAAATTGTACATCAGCATCCTGCTCATGAAATGATTATTGAAGATACAGGTCTTGGCTTTGAGAGAAGCAAGGATTTGGTTATTATAAGTGTGACGAGCAAACAGCGAACAGAAGAGCAAAAACAAGCTCTTTACAAATTAATTGTAAAAGAGCTGGGAGAAAGCTGCGGTATTCAGCCAAACGACATTATGATTTCAATTGTTGAGAACGGTAATGCTGACTGGAGCTTTGGCATGGGAGAAGCTCAATTCTTAACTGGGAAATTATAAAACGGTTTATTATCTAGAGAAGCCCTTATTTCTAAGGGCTTTTTCTCATTTTGTCTATAAAAATATTATTCTCTTAGTCACATCTTACTCAAAATTAAATACAGACATCTGTCAAATGAATGATACAATAAGCTTATATGCCGTTTTGAGTGGAAAAACCAAAAAAGAGTTCGGCGTACTAACTTCAGAACAACAATAATTTTACATAAAGATGTAAAGATTTAAAGGTTAAAAGAGAAATGTATAAAATCTGTAAAACAAAAGAACAGTTACGCGTTAAATATAGTAGTAAAAGGTTCTTCACGTGTTTTTTCGGATAATAAGAGAAAGTAATTTTGATCATTGAGGAGGAACTTAGAATGTTTGGATTTGATACAGATGTATCGCCACTAGTGCGAATTAAAGTAATTGGAGTCGGCGGTGGAGGAAATAACACCGTTAACCGTATGATTGAACATGGTGTACAAGGGGTAGAATTTATCGCCGTTAATACGGATGCCCAGGCGCTTAACTTATCTAAAGCAGATGTGAAAATGCAGATTGGTGCGGCCTTAACGCGAGGATTAGGTGCAGGAGCTAATCCAGAAGTGGGAAGAGAAGCAGCCGAAGAAAGCAGAGAACAAATTCAAGAAGTACTGCAAGGCGCAGATATGGTATTCGTAACAGCTGGCATGGGCGGAGGAACTGGTACTGGAGCAGCTCCGGTTATTGCCCAAATTGCCCGTGAACTAAATGCTTTAACAATTGGAGTAGTCACTCGCCCGTTCAAGTTTGAAGGAAATAAACGTACGAAGCAAGCAGTAGGCGGTATTACTGCGATGAATGAATCGGTAGATACCCTTATTGTGATTCCAAACGACCGCTTGCTTGAAATTGTCGATAAAAAGACGCCTATGCTTGAAGCATTCCGTGAAGCAGATAATGTTCTTCGCCAAGGTATTCAAGGTATTTCAGATTTAATCGCTGTTCCGGGGCTGATTAACCTTGACTTTGCTGATGTAAAAACAATCATGTCTAATCAAGGATTTGCGCTTATGGGTATCGGACGAGCTTCCGGATCAGACCGGGCAATTGAAGCAGCGAAAAAAGCGATTTCTAGTCCGCTGCTAGACGCATCGATTGATGGAGCAAGAGGCGTGCTGTTGAACATTACGAGCGGCAGCAGCCTGAGTCTTTACGAAGTACAGGAAGCAGCAGATATTGTCACGTCTGCTTCTGATCAGGACTTAAATATGATTTTTGGGTCCGTGATTAATGAAGATTTAAAGGACGAAATGATGGTAACCGTTATTGCCACTGGATTTGATGATGAAGATGTTTCACCATCAGCTTCTACTTCTAGAGTTTCAAGAGCACGCTACTAAATTAAATAACCAGCTTTTATGGTGGCAATTGTTTTTCAATTGCCTTAAAAGGGAATCCGGTGCAAATCCGGAGCGGTCCCGCCACTGTAACAAGGAGCCTTATGTCAAAAAGCCACTGTCTATTTAGAGACGGGAAGGCGGTATAAGGCAATGACTTGAAGTCAGGAGACCTGCCATAAATCGCAGCACACAATAACCTACGAGGATAGGGAGGTGTTTTGGCAGAATCAAAAATAAGATAAACAAGGGATACGTTTATCTGAATTTGTTTTGAAGACAAGCACTTCTTTTTAGAAGTGCTTTTTTTGTGTATTAAAATAGAAGGTGGAAAGATCAATGATAAATAATAAAAAACTCGTATCTATGATATTTCTTGTGTTACTTTGCCTCACTGCTTGCGCTCCTAATGAAGAGAGCATAAGTATAAAAGAAAGAAAGAAAACGGATAAAAGTGTGACGTTTTTATTTAATTTTACATCTGCAACGCTTGATCCTCATACGGATGATAATTATACAGCAGTTCGTGCGGGAGTAGGGGAGACGCTTGTTAAAATCAGCAATGATTTAAAAATACAGCCCTGGCTTGCTGAAAAGTGGAAAACGGAAGATAACGGTCTTACGTGGACATTTACGATAAGAAAGAATATTACGTTTCAAAATGGTAAAGCGCTAGATGCAAATGCTGTTAAGTCTTCTCTTCAAAGAACGATAGATCAAAGTTATGCGATGAAAAACGCTTTAAATATTAAAGAAATGAAAGCGAACGGTGATGCGCTGACAATTACATTAAAAGAACCAATGCCTAAATTTCCTTCTGAGTTAGTGCATCCAAACACAGCTATTATAGATGTTGATGTTTCTAATATAGCTAAGAAGCCTATTGGCACAGGTCCATTTCAAGTTTTGACTTTCGATCAAGGAAATCAAGTGAAGTTAGAAAGATATGAACATTATTGGAATGGGAAAGTAAAATTGAAAAATGCGATCTTTGCATTTAACGAAGATGCTAATGCGCGAGTTGCGGCTCTTCAGTCCGGAACAGCCGATATTATTTATCGCCCGCCTTTAGAAAGTTTGGGCACTTTACAAACAGATCCGTCTTTTAAGGTAAGTGGAGTACCCAGTGTGCGTACACATTTATTACTTTATAATCAAACCAATGACGCATTAAAAGACGAAAATGTAAGAAAAGCTATCGATACCTTACTGAACCGAAAAGAAATTGTCAGCAGCATCATGAACAATCAAGCGGCAGCAGCTCGAGGTCCATTTTTACCCCAATTTCCTTTTGCTGATAATAATGCTAATGAGCAAAGAGGTATGCCATCTGCTAAAAAATATTTAGAGAAAGCAGGCTATCAAATTAAAAATGGCAAAACAATCAAAAATGGAAAGCCATTATCGCTCTCTCTTGTCACATACAGCTCTCTGCCGGAACTTCCTTTGATTGCTCAGCTTATACAGTCTAATGCGAAAGAGTTAGGAATTACTATTAAGATTCATCTCGTTGAGGACAGCGATGAATATGTAATGGCAAAAGACGATTGGGATTTAGCACTGTACAGTCTTATCACTGCACCTAGAGGAGATGCAAGCTATTATTTAAGTACGAACTATTTGCCGGGCGGTGGTTTAAATGCCAGCCGGATTGATGATGATAAGCTAACAAAAATGATTCAGCAGTTAAATTTAACCGTAGATGACGCAAAGCGAGATCAGTTAGCTAAGCAAGCAACCGCTTTGATTAATGAGGAAATGCTGACGTCATCGATTGTGCATCCAAACATTGTTGTTGCTTATAATCAAAAAGTGAAAAACTGGACCACAAATCCAAGCGAGTATTATATGCTGACTCAGCATTTAGACGTAACGCCATAGTCAATATTGTGTTGTTCCTATAGGAAAAAGAGAAAGTATACAATGATAGATAAAAGGATGTGACAGTAAACGTGCAAGAAGTACAAATGTATCAAATTAAAGAAGTAACAGAAAAGGATGCTGAAGTGATTCAGTTTGTCATGAATATGCGGAATGAGCTATTTCCTATGATGAAAAAAAATCAGCTTCCTGTGGATTTGCTTCATTTTAATGAATATTATGTTCAAGCGAAAGGCGCTGCTTTTTTTGCAGCTGTCACGGAAAATCAACAAGTAATTGGAACAATTGGTTTATACGCTTACGATGGAAGGTTTCATGCATTAAAAAAGCGATATGAACATAAAACTGCAGCCGAGATTGTAAAATGCTATGTCGATCCAGCATACCGGCGTCTAGGCATTGGACAGCAGCTGTTAAAGGCAGTGGAACAATTTGCTCAAAGTCATTTTTATGACACGTTGTATCTGCATACTCATCCTTTTTTACCGGGGGCTATTCCATTCTGGACTTCACAAGATTTTATCGAAAGGCTTGCTGAACAGGATGAGCCATGGAATACGCTGCACATGGACAGAAAAATACAACCGGTCGTAATGTAACGATATTATACAGTAATTACCATAGAATCTAGATAAGAGCTCATGCTATAATGAGTGTACTTACATTTATAGCCTGTAGGGCAAGTCCTTACAGAAAAGAACCACGTTTCGAATTGGCTGAAACGTGGTTTTTTTCTATGAAAAACAAATAACAAAATATTTTTAAAAATATCTATGAAATCGCTTTCAAAATAATGAAATATATTATATAATTACTAGTGTTGTGTTGTACTTTGTTAGTGTTAAATCAATATCCTACATGTGTGAGCCGATTGCCTTATGGTAGTCGGCTTCCTTTTTTATGATAGGAGTCTAAAGGGAAATAGCATTCGTTAAAATGGCTGTAATTGTCATCACAATAGTTGTCCCAAAGGCCCACTTGAAAAGAAACTTTTGATGCTCCCCGAAATCTACTTCAACCAGCCCAATCAGAATGAAAGTAGCGGGTACTAAAGGAGATAGGGGAAACCCAGTTGTGGAATGTCCCAATAAAGCTGCTCGTCCTATTTCTACAGGGTCTACACCAAAATTAGCTGCTGTATGGCTAATAACAGGTAAAATGCCAAAATAATAAGCATCAGGTGAAAATACAAAGCTAAGAGGAAGGCTCGTTATTGCTACAATTAAGGGAAGGTGAGAGCCCAGCCATTCAGGAGTGAGGCTGACAATGGTATTAGCCATGGCATCCATCATTTTTGTTTCTGTAAAAACGCCTGTAAAGATTCCGGCTGCAAAAACCAACGTACTAACCATTACAAAGCTGTTTGCATGACTTAAGATTCTTTCCTGCTGTTCTTTTGGATGAGGAAAATTAACAAATAAAGCAATGGCAAAAGCAATAGCAAATAAAATAGGAATAGGGAGTATGTCTACGACCAAGAGAGTCATTAAGCACAGTGTCAATAAGGCATTAAACCAAAAGAGTCTAGGTGGCTTCCCAGGGGTCTCATGAACTGAAAGCTGTTCAGCAAAAGCCATTGATGAACCTTTTAAATGAATGGTTCCTAAGCGCGCTTTCTCTCTCTTTCCGAGTAGATATGCTGAAAATAAAGTCCACATCAATCCCGCTGCCATAGCTGGAATAAGAGGGTTAAATAGATCTGATACTTCTAATTGCAAACTTGCTGCGGCTCTTACGAGAGGACCTCCCCAAGGAATCATATTCATAACACCTGCGCTTAAACTAATAACACAAGCCAGTATTAGTCGGTTCATTCCCAGTTTTGTGTACAAAGGAAGCAAGGCGGAAACTGTAATTAAAAATGTAGAAGAGCCGTCTCCGTCCAAGCCAACAAGCATTGTAATAACGGAAGTTGCCATTACGACTTTTAAAGGATCGCCTTTCACAATGTTTAGGATACGAGAAATCATAGGATCAAATAAACCGACGTCAATCATTAGTCCAAAATATAAAATAGCAAAAACGATCATAATGGCCGTAGGAGCTACTTTTAAAATACCCTTCATCATCATATCGCCCATATCAGCACTAAAACCTCCAATTATACCAAAGAGGATAGCGACAAAAATAAAAGCAACAACCACGGACAAGCGTTTACTAATGACAAGAAATAGAAAAGTAGCAATCATTCCAAACCCTAACAAAGAAAGCATTATCCATCACCTCTCAAAAAGTTAGAAAATTCTATTAATTTATATTATAGCATTAGAATTAATGTTAAAGTTTGGTATTTTTAAATAAGATAGCTTCAAACTAAAACTAAAACTAAAAAAGCCGCCTTATAGGCGACTGGTTTAAGCTAGGTCAGCCGTTATGGACTGCTTTTGAAGGTGATCAGACAGCAGGCTGTAAGCAATAATTTTGTTTTTATACTGTTTTACGACATCGATATGATCATCATAACTGTATACGCATAACCGAACATCTTTTTTTCCTTTTTTCGTATCGATAACCAGTGGAGTTTCACTGTCTTCTAGATGCTTATAATAGTCCTTATTTCCTTCATGGACATAATATTGTTTTAAAAATGTTGCTTTATTAAAATAATCAATCACTTGCATTTTGTTTTTGCCTTCTAAATGTTTCCCATCAACTGTGACAGTAACGCTTTGGTCATCAAGTGTTGGATGTAATTGGAATTTAGTCATAAGCCATTTGACCACTGGAGTTGGAAGACACGTTATTAATATTTTGAGTGCACTTACAAGAATGATGGAAAGTAATACAATCCACGTCATAGTTAATCATCTCCGCTATAGTTTAAATGAAATAAGATTACATACTTATTTTACCACAGAGAACATGATTGCTTTTTGTACATTATGTGAACCTTCTTTAGTGAAAAGATGTATATGAAATGCGTTTATTTATGCACATTTAGGGAAATATAAAATTATAACAAATACTACATATAAAAAAGGAGAAAAAATTATGTTGTGGACGATTATTGGACTTTTATTTATTTTTTGGTTATTAGGATTAGTTTTTCATATTGGCGGCGGCATCATTCACATTCTTCTTGTCATTGCAGTGATTGTGCTGATCGTAAAACTTGTGAAACGAATTTAGATATAAAAAGCCTTTCCCTAGGGAAAGGCTTTTTATATGGAGAGATTATAAAAATAAGCTGTATTTCGATATAAAAAATCATATGTTTCCGTTACAGAAACCCTTTTGAGACGTGCTATTTGCTGAATGGACTGATGCATCATTGATGGAACGGTTGTCTGGTTTTGAAAAGGTCCTTCAAATGGCCACGGACCATCTGTTTCAATCATCAAATAGTCAAGAGGGTATTCCGTGGCAAGCGCTTGGGTTTTAGGCTTATATACAATATCCGGTGTAACGGAAATATAGTAGCCGTTGTTTTTCATTCGCTCAACGGTCTTTTTAGCTCCTTTGAACCAGTGGAAGTGAGCTTTAGACACAGAATGTTTTTCTAGTAAGTCGCACACGATCTCAGCATCTTCATATACAGCATGCAGAATTAACGGCTTTCTCCACTTTTTTGAATGAATAATAAAAGCTTCAAGCAGCTCCAAATAGGGCTCTAGAGAAAGAGGGTATGTCTGCCTTAAGTAATAAGGTAGACCAACCTCACCAACAGCGATCATTTCTTCATTGTTTTGATCGATCCAAGCAAACAGCTCCGCTAATTCATTTGAAGAAGGCAGCATTTGTTCAGGGTGAAATCCGTAGGCGGGTTTCACGCAGGAATATAACTTGCTGATTTTTTGATTAAGTTGGCAAGAGTGTAATGTAGAAGATACAGAAATAAGCGCTTGTAACGAACGATCCTTCTCTATTATGTCTTTCCATCTTTTCGGTTCATATTGATCGAGGTGAATATGCGAGTCAATGATTCGTTTCATAAATACTGCTCCTCCCAGCCCATTTTGTTTAAAAATAATAGGTAAGAAAACGTATGATTCTGTTAGACCTCCACTTTATTTCTTATTTGTTTTTTTGTTCCCCCATTTAGTAATAGATGAAAACGTATAAATAACAAGAGCTAACCAAATCATTGCGACTCCATGTCTAAAATAAAACCACATCGCATGTTCCTATTAAGGTAAGTGCTCACACAAGCGCGCATGATATGCGTTCCTTCAGTTTATATTCAAGTGGTTATGAAAAACAGTTGATTTCCCCATTAGAAACTGTCAAGCTTAGGGAAGAAGAAAATCTTAGAGGAAAGAATATATAGGTGACGAATATGATCGAAATAAAAAAGTCTACGATAAGCGACGGAGAATTTAACAGAGGTGTATTTGCTAAGCAAGATATTAAAAAAGGAACGCTTATTCACGAAGCTCCTGTTATCGCTTATCCTAATAAAGAGCATGATTTTATTGAGAAAACAACACTAGCGGATTATGCTTTTGAATATGGAGTGAATCATACGGCTATTCTTTTGGGATACGGTATGCTGTTTAATCACTCGTATACACCAAATGCTACGTATGAAATTAATTTTGACAATCATACCTTTGATTTTTATGCATATACGGATATCCAAGCAGGAGAAGAAATTCTCATCAACTATAATGGAGATGAAGATGATCAAGAGCTCCTTTGGTTTGATCGTGAAGACGAAGAAGAACAAAAGTAAAAAGTTAAGCCCATCGAAAATCGATGGGCTTTTTATTATGCTTTTTTATCTGGATACATAGTAGAATTCAAACGGATGAATTGATAAATATGCGTAATAATAACTTTTAAAACGGCATATCCAGGAACGGCTAAAATAATACCGATGATTCCGAATAAGTTTCCGGCGGTTAGAATGACAAAAATGACCGTAATCGGGTGAATGTCTAGGCTTCTTCCCATAATTTGCGGAGATATTACTTTACCTTCAAGCAATTGAACAACTGCCCAGACAATGGCTAGTTTTACAAGCATGAAAGGAGAGGTAATAAACGCAATAATAATTGCTGGTATGATGGCGATAATAGGACCAAGGTAAGGCACAACATTGGTTACCATGGCGATAATCGCTAAAAGTAATGCATAGTCTAATCCAATAATCAGATAGCCAATGAAAAGCAGTACACCTATACAAATTGCAACGAAAATTTGCCCGCGAATATATGCGCTTAATGCGTGGTTCATATCGGCTAAAATAAACTTAGCCTCAGAACGAGAACGATTTGGAAGCAGCTTCACAATGTAATTAGGAAGATTTTTTCCATCTTTCAACAAGTAAAAAAGAATAAAGGGTAAAACGGCAACCGATAATATTATTTCTGTGATGGTTCCGACAAAATTAACGATACCGCTTGAAAATCCAGAAACATATTTACTCAAGTGTTTTGATGCATCTTTTGAAAGCTTGTCTAGGTCCGTGTTGGCCGACTGAAGACCCTGCTCGACATATCGGTTATTTGAAAGATTCGTCACCGCATGCTGAACGTCATGCGTCAGCTCTGGGATATTATCAATAAGACGGTCAACTTGATTTTTTAGAGGCGGAATAACCGATGAAATAATAATGGCTAATGCGCCGATAATCACTATGTATAAAACAAGAATGGAAATAATTCGTTTTACACCTTTTCGTTCTAAAAAGTCAACAAGCGGATTAAATAAATAAAAGCAAATTCCTGCTAAGATAATCGGCAGTGCGATTGTTTTAATAAAAATAGAGATAGGAATTAAAATAAATCCGATTTTTGATAACGAAAAAATAGTCATGCTGAGAATAAAAATAATAATTGTATATACAACAAATTTATTATTTAAGATTTTTTCTCGGAAAAAAGTTCCTTTCTGAGGTCTAGGTTCCAAGCTGTTCAACTCCTTTTAAAAATAAATGTATAGTTATCATACCCTGATTTAGACTAATTTAAGAGGGTTTTTTACAAAGAAGTGTGCATACTAGTAGAAAATCTTCTAGAAAGAAGGGATGAAATCATTGAAAGAACACAAACCGTATGATGATTTCTCTACAGTAGAAAAAAGCCACGAGTATATAACCGCTGAAGAATTTCCAGACGGTCCTTTCGGCTCTCCTGTTAATCAAAAACTTGGGAAATCTACTTCATGGGAAGAAGGGCAGCGAACGTATAGCGCATTTAATTATGAAAACAAAAATCTTCATGAAAAAGCGCAAAGATTATTTCCAGGCGCGCATCCTGTACATGATAACCCAGAGGAACATGAACAAAATCCAAGTTAATGTCTTTATTATGCTCTGAATATATTGCCCTATCTTTTTGCTGAATTATGTTGACAATAAGCAATTTAGCCTGTAATATAAAACGTAACTTATCACTGTTTCTACAGGATTCGACAAAATTTGATTTACTTAAACTTGTGATCTCAACTTCTATTTACAGCTATTAGAGCGCTGTAAGTAGAAGTTTTATTTATGTTATCGATAAAAAAGAAAAAAGCAGGTCTGCTCAAGCAGGCCTGCTTTTTTTATTATTGAACAGCGTCAAATTTATTTACTTTCCACTGAGAATTAGATTTATAGAATGTGACAGTGCGTTTTACGCTGCCGCCATCTACAGTTGGAACTGTGAATTCATAAGAGCGAACTGTTGCTGTTTGATACACAAGCTTTGTTTTTGCTTTTGACCACTCTAACATGCTGAATCCGTCGCCGATTGGATGTGCAAGTTTGCCGTTATATGTGATATAGCCGTAATTTGTTAATCCTTTTTCTACTGCACTATTTGTAAATGTCTCAGATAAGTAGCTTGATAGCTCAGCTTTTGTATCAAATTCAGGGCAAAGATACACGTACTCAGTTCCTTTATATTCAAATGTACGTTCTGTACATGGTTTGTTTTTATAACCGTGCAGAGCACTCCAGAAATGATTGCTGGCACTAGCTGCAATTTTGACAGCATTTGCATCCGTTAGTGTTGTAGATGTTGTTTGTGCTGTAACTCCAGTGCTTAGTGTAAAGAAAATAGCGATTGATGATAAAACTAGTCCAATTTTTTTCATTTCTAACTCACTCCTAATTGATTAACCTTATTTATGTAACAATTATGTGTTTTATATTTCTTTTGTTACATTTATATTACAATAAATCTTTAACAAAAGAAAGTGTTTTGTCTTTTTTTTCTTAAATTTTTTTAGTTTTTTACTAGTTTCTAAAATAGATATAGTAAGGGAATTACCAGTTAAATGTTTATTTATCAACGTTTTCAGGCGTTTCTTTCTACTTTTTAATCTTCTTGTTACAAAAATATTATTTGTAACAAAACTGTAATAAAAGAAGCTTAATACCTTTACGATACAGAAAAATAAAGATAAAACGGTGAAAAAGTGAATGTGAAAACTGTTTTTTCCTTTTTTAGGCATATTTCTTTTGCCATTTTCAGCTTTTTAGTAGGGTAGATTAAGAGGAGACGAAATGATGAAAGGCATTATACATAGTGAAAAAAGTGGAATAGCAGGCATGAATTACAGAGATTTTCAGGAGATGCAACCTCAAAGAGGAGAAATAAAAATAAGGTTAAAAACAGCAGGTTTAAACCGGAGAGACTTGTTCGTTATGAAAAATCGAGGTAAAGGAGATAAGCCGTTTATTCCCGGTTCAGACGGTGCAGGTATTATAGAAGAAGTGGGAGAAGGCGTAAAAGGTTTAAAAACTGGAATAGAAGTGATCATTAATCCAAGTCTGGAGTGGGATCGTGTAGAGGACATTCCGTTTACACCTAAAATTTTAGGCGGTCCATCACATGGAACATTTGCAGAGTATGTAATCATACAAGCGGATAATGTTGTGCAAAAGCCATCTTATCTATCTTGGAAACAGGCGGGGGTTCTTTCATTATCCGCTTTAACTGCCTATAGAGCTCTATTTACAAAAGGGCAGTTAAAAAAAGGAGAGCACCTCCTTATTCCCGGTATAGGAAGCGGAGTCGCGACCTATGGATTGTTATTCGCAAAAGCTATCGGAGCTAACGTAACAGTCACTTCTAGAAGTGATGAAAAAAGAAAGCAAGCCCTAAAGTATAGAGCTGATTATGCATTAGACAGTGGAAGCAACCTAAAAGAAGAAATTAACGATAGAAAAGTAGATATCATACTTGATAGTGTGGGGGCAGCTTTATTTCCGACGTATTTTGAAATACTAAAGCCAAATGGAAGAATTGTTAATTTTGGGGCGAGTTCTGGAAATGAAGTTGAATTGCCTCTAAGAACTATTTTTTATCCTCAATTCAATATACTTGGTACGTCTATGGGAAGTCAGGAAGAATTTGTGGACATGATGGATTTTATAGAGAAACATCAAATTAAACCAATCGTCGATCGATTCTATCCGCTGTCAGAGGCAGCTGCAGCTTGCGAACGATTAGATAAAGGAAAACAATTCGGCAATATAGGTTTACTTATTTCAGAATAAAAAAATCCCCAGCGCTAACAGGGGACCTTTTTATATAATCAAACGTTTGTTTAAATGAAAGAAACACGGTAATAACGGTTTTTTAGCGATTTTTTATCATCACCACCAAGCCAATAAAAAGGTAACAAATCCTCCTAGTATCAAAAATCCCATGCTGTATTTGAGCGTGTATTTGAACAGTTCACTTTCTTTTCCAGCCAGTCCCACTGCTCCGGCAGCGACGGCAATTGATTGAGGAGAAAGCATTTTAGCCATCACTCCGCCGGCAGTATTGGCCGCTACAAGAATAATTGGCAAGACATTAATTTGCTGAGCTGTAGTTAGCTGCAAGTTGCCGAACAGTGCATTATTTGATACGACAGACCCCGTTAGAAATACGCCGATCCAGCCAAGAAATGGAGATAAAAATGGAAAATAAGCAGCTGATGTAGCGAGCGCCAATCCAAGTGTAGAAGACTGTCCTGAATAATTTGAAATAAAAGCAAAAGCAATGACCATCATAATAGTAATAATAGGCCTTGATAATTCTTTTACGGTTTCTAAAAGAGTGGTCCATGCCACTTTTGGCGACACGTTAAGCAAGAAAACTGAAAGGATACAAGCAATAAGAATTGCTGTACCTGTTGCTGCAAATAGGTCTATTTTTAAGACAGCAGCGTAAGGCGTAGGATCTTTTACTAAAGGCGCTGCTTTAATTACGTGATTGTGTAAAAATGGGACGTTAATAAGCAGGTTCATATGTTCAAGCATCGTTTTGACAAAAGAAATGCTCCAAGCCGTAACGAGTATCGTTAATAGAATAAAAGGAGACCAAGCCTTTAAAATCTGTTTTGGTGACAGGCTGAAGCTTTTAGCCGCTGCCGGGCTTGTTCGTTTAATATAAAAAGCAAGAGCAAGCAAACTCACAATAGAAGATGTGATATTTGGAAGTTCAGGGCCGATGTATGTAACAGTTAAATACTGTGTCAGTGCATAGGAAACGGCTGTGATGCTCGTTGCTTTCCATACGTCTTTTAATCCTTTTATCCCATCCATAATAAAGACAAGTAAAAAAGGGATAAGAAAAGAAATAATCGGAAGCTGCGTGCCAAGAAAATGAGCAATTTCTTTTGGATCTATGCCAGATACTTGTCCTGCGACAATGACAGGAATCCCCATGGCGCCAAACGCTCCTGAAGCTGTATTAGCAATTAAACATAGCGCCGCTGCTTTTAACGGTTTGAACCCAAGTCCAACTAGAAGCGCTGCTGTAATGGCAATTGGAGCTCCAAATCCCGCTGCCCCTTCTAAAAAAGCATTAAAGGAAAAAGCAACAAGCAGCATTTGCAAGCGGGGGTCATCGGTTATTGAAATAATAGATTGTCTGATGGTAGTAAACTGTCCGCTTTTGACAGTTAGCTTATATAAGAACACCGCTCCGATAATAATATAGCTGATGGGCCAAAGTGCATACAGAAACCCATAGCCTGTGGCTCCTAAAACCATTGAGGCAGGCATATCATAAAAATAAATAGCAATAATCATAGAAAGAAGCACCGTAATACCGGCAGCAATGTGTCCTTTTAATTTCAAAAGAGTTAAAGCAATAAAGAAAAAGATAATGGGGATGAGTGCAATTAGTGCAGAAAGCCAAATATTATCTAACGGATTATATACCTGAGTCCACGTCATATTCATACACCTCTACTACATATTTAAAACAAGGGAGCGGGGGAGTCCCCCGCAAAAATCTTTAGATGTTACACAAAAGCTCTGTCGCGAGTTTGCTTGAGAATGCTAGCAGAGTGCTCGAGCTGCTGCTGTTCGTGAGGGGTTAAATTCAATTCAATAATTTGACGCACGCCGTTTTTATTAATGATAGCTGGTACGCCGATATACACATCAGAAATACCGTATTGTCCTTCTAATAAAGCAGATACTGTTAAAATAGAATTTTCATCATCTAAAATAGCCTTGGTAATGCGTACAAGCCCCATTGCAATTCCGTAATAAGTCGCTCCTTTTCGATTAATAATATGGTAAGCCGCATCGCGGGTTTGTTCGAATAGATGCTGCATATCGGGTTCTTTTTCAATAGCGGCAGTATTGATAAAATGTTCGAGCTTCACACCGCCAATTTGCGCGTGGCTCCAAACAGGAAATTCCGTATCTCCATGTTCCCCCATAATATAAGCGTGGACGTTGCGAGAATCTACTTCGAAATAGTCGCTTAACAAGTAGCGGAAGCGAGCTGTGTCAAGAATCGTTCCTGAACCAATTACCCGTTCGTTTGGTAATCCTGATACTTTTTGTGTAACGTGTGCGAGAATATCAACTGGATTTGTTGCCACTAAAATGATGCCGTCAAATCCGCTGTTCATAATATCTTTTACAATGCATTCAAAAATTTTAACGTTTTTTTCAACTAGATCTAAGCGTGTTTCCCCTGGAGCTTGATTAGCGCCCGCTGTAATAACTACTAAATCAGCGTCAGCACAGTCTTTATAATCTCCAGCCCAGATTTTCATCGGTGTGGCAAATGGCATTCCATGATTGATATCACGTGCTTCACCTTCTGCTTTTTCTTTGTTCATATCGATTAACACTAATTCATTGGCAATACCTTGATTCACCATTGAAAAAGCGTAGCTTGAGCCCACAAAACCAGTTCCGATAACGGCAACTTTTCGTGTTTTTGGTGTAAATTGTGTTTTCATTTGTATCATCCTTTGAATTTTATTTTGTGATGTTTTTCACAATGTTAGTGTAACAAGAATAAATTGCTTCAGCTGTGATAAAAATCACACCCTTTAAAAAATAGTAAACAATTTTACAGGGCGATTTAAAAAAATGTCCTTCTACATGAAGTGCCACATTTAGAAAGATCTTAAACGTTTAAAGTGTTGAGTAAAGGCAACTTGTTTTGCAGAAAGCTAAAGAGTTTAACATTCTCTATTTGTATGTTAGCAGCCAATAATGTTTCTATAGACCCACACGAAATCCATTTGTTACACTAAGTTTGCTTATTTTGAATAAAGGAGTGGAAGGGATGGAGAACTACTATGAGCAAGCCCAAAAAGGCGCTTGGGTTAGTATCTTATCATATATCTTTTTATCGACATGTAAACTTATCATTGCGGGTGTCACCGCTTCCTCTGCATTAAAAGCCGACGGTCTTAATAATGTTACAGATATTATTGCATCAATTGCCGTCTTGGTCGGCTTAAAAATCTCTAAAAAACCTCGCGATAATGATCATCCCTATGGACATTCCAGAGCGGAACATATCTCTTCACTTATTGCTTCTTTTATCATGATGGTCATCGGACTAGAAGTATTGGTCGATGCGGGTCAGTCATTATTTATGGACAAATCTGAAGCGCCTAATTTACTGGCTGCTTGGGTAGGTCTTGGAGCGGCTGCTGTTATGGGTGGTGTCTACCGATATAATATTAAGCTTGCTAAAAAACTTGATAGCCAGTCTTTATATGCGGTTGCTAAAGATAATTTGTCTGATGCACTTGTGAGCATAGGGGCTGTCGTGGGAATTTTCGGCTCACAATTCGGCCTGCCCTGGCTGGACGTGGTAGCTGCTTTTGCTGTGGGAATTATTATTTGTAAAACAGCCATTGAGATTTTTAAAGAAGCGGCTCATTCCTTAACGGACGGATTTGATGAAGAAAAGTTAGGGCACTACAAAGAAAGCATCGAGCTTGTAGAAGGTGTAAAAGAAGTAGAAGATGTGAAAGCGCGCAAGCTTGGTAATCAAGTCGTGATTGATGTAACTGTTAAAGTAGATCCCCATTTAAATGTTATCAAAAGCCATGAAATTGCTGATCAAATTGAACATATGATGAACGATGAGCATCAAATTAAAGATACGCTTGTTCATATTGAACCTGATGCATACGAAAAACAAAAATAAAACCAGCACGTTCTTTCGTTATGAAAGGATGCGCTGGTTTTATTTTGCGGGAATTTGAAATAAATCACAAAAACTTCTTCAAAAATGAAAATGAAAAGCCGTTATTAGTAATATAAAGATTTTTGTAGAAGGGTGAGGGAATGAAGAGGTTAAGTGCAAAGCTCGTAGTATTTTTTAGTATTTTTATAGCTATTTTATTATTAGTTGTTTCAGGGGCTGTTTATCAATTTACCAAAACGCAAATAGAAAAAGATGTAGAAATTCAGTCTCAAAGTCAAGTGAAAGAGTTAAAAGAAACCATTCATACGTACTTAGACATGTATAGTCGTTCTTTGCTAACGTATAGTGAAAACGATGTAATTGTTAATTTTGTTAAGCAAGAAGGAAATGGAACAAATCAAGAGAAAAATCCTTATTTTACATGGAATACGGTTCAAAAAGAGTTTACGCAGTTTAAAGAAAAATATCCGAACCTGGCACTTGAATACATAGGCACCAAAAATAAGGGAATGTATTCTGTTCCTAAACAAGAGTTTGGTTCAAACTACGATCCGACTTCCAGAGTGTGGTACAAACAAGCAGTAGAATCACCTGATGAGGTTGTTTATACGGATCCATATGAAGATGCAGCAACAAAAAAGACGGTTGTGACGATTGCAAAGGCTATTTTAGATCCAGATACTAAAAAGGTGCTGGGTGTTATAGCTACTGATTTAGACTTAGATGCATTAAAAAACATTGTAGGTAAAGCAGAAGTAAATCACGGTGGGTATGCATTTTTATTTGATCAAAATGGCACAGCGCTCGTTCATCCAACAGAAGCTGGGAAAAATTTGATGAATCAGCCATTTATGAAAAAAATGTACGAAGCAGACCGGAATAGAGATTTCATGAAGTATACCTTTCAAGGTGAAGAGAGAGTGATGGCATATGATACTCTCGAAGGGACGAATTGGAAGATAGGAAATGCCTTTATTTATAATGAAATGCTCTCAAGCGCTCATCATTTACTGACTGTTATTGTCTGGATTGCGTTAATTGGCATCTTATTATCAGTGGTGTTAACCATCTTTTTCTCAAGAATCATTACTAATCCAATTCGCCGCTTGAAAAACGAAGTAGCCAAAGTAACAGATGGCGATTTAACAGTTCAGGTTAAGACGAAGTCAAAAGATGAAATTGGTGAGCTTACTCATTTATTTAACGATATGGTAGCTAAAATGAAAACATTGATTGGCACGGTTCAGACGTCTGTTGAGACAGTAAAAACGTCTGTTGAAGACTTGGGTGCTGTATCTGAAGAAGCAACTGCATCCAGTGAAGAAATTGGCCGGGCTATCCATGAGATTGCCAGCGGCGCCACGCAGCAGGCTTCTGATGCGGACTCCACTAATCACAAAACGATGAGTTTATCTTCGCAAATTGAAGAAGTCATTGAACAAAACGCCCAGATTAATAAAATGACGATTGAAGCTGTAACCATCAATGAAAAAGGTTTAAAACAAATGCAGCTGCTTCGCAACCAAACCACTGAATCGTCTCAAACGATTCACGCTGTTCAAACTGTAATGGAAGAGTTAACAAGTAAGATGAAAGAAATTGAGTCTATTATTTTCACGATTAATAGTATTTCAGATCAGACAAATTTACTTGCACTAAATGCTAGTATTGAAGCAGCTCGTGCAGGAGAACATGGCAAAGGATTTGCGGTAGTAGCTGAAGAGGTGCGAAAACTTGCTGAACAGTCCTCGCAGGCCACTGAACAAGTTCGCCACACGATTGCAGCGATCCAAGGGGAAGTCGCAGCTGCGCGTGAAGAATGCAACCGTACAGAAGAGCTTTCAAAGTCTCAAGACTTTGTGGTAGGAGATACAGAACAAGCTTTTCATGAAATTACAACCACGATTGAACAAGTGGCGGCGGCT
The DNA here is from genome assembly GCF_028369225.1 of Priestia sp. AB. Classification (NCBI taxonomy): domain Bacteria; kingdom Bacillati; phylum Bacillota; class Bacilli; order Caryophanales; family Bacillaceae; genus Priestia; species Priestia sp. AB. Next base: position 86,463 of record NZ_JAQMYN010000011.1, on the reverse strand, counting down.
GTCGAACATGTGACAAGCAGCATGGACAGTATCGATGAGCATAAGGAAGACGTGGTAGCGGCAATTCAAAGCATAGCAGCCATTGCACAGCAATCAGCAGCAGGAACTGAAGAGATTACCGCTTCCACAGAAGAACAAATTAGAGCTATTTCTACTGTTTCTCAATCAGCGGAACATCTGCAAGAGATTAGTGAAGAATTGGCGAACTTGATTCGTCAATTTAAAATTCAATAGAAAAAAAGAGGCTAGGACAAAAGTATTTTAGTTAAAGGAAAATCCGAACGATGAATTGAGATTCTTGATAAAGAATTCAACTCGTTCGGATTTTTTTATTGATATGGTGAACGCAGGTTTCATGTAGGTATCTCAAGCGGTTCAGCGCACTTCTTCTATTTGTTTGCCCTTAGCTGGTTGTGTCTTAACCTCTCTTTTATGTTTAATAGGAAAACAACTTGCTGTAAGGCAAAAAGACTTGCTGAGTTAGAGGTGCAACAGCTGACACGCGCTGATGTGTAAACGGATGTATAAAAGAAAGCTTAATGGCATGTAAAGCTTGCTGCTGCTCTTTTAATCTCTTTCCTCCATAAAGCGTATCGCCAACTAATGGATGGCCAATGTGACTCATATGAACACGAATTTGGTGAGTGCGTCCGGTCTCTAGCGAAAGTTCAATAAGCGTTTCGTTTTTCGCCGTATTGCGTTTTAACACCCGATAACGTGTTTTGGCAGCTTGTCCCGTTCTAGATACTCTTCTTCTTGTAGCGTGATGACGATCGCGTCCAATGGGTTCATTGATGATTCCGTACTCTTTTTTTATGATTCCTTGGACGATGGCAATATAAGTCCGATTAATTTTACGTTCAGCCAGCAGCTGATCAAACACAGAGCTTGCTACAAAATGCTTCGTGAATAAGATAGCACCTGATGTATCGCTGTCCAAACGGTGAACGTGTCTAGGCTTTGTTTTGAGGCCTATTTTTTGAAAATAAGCAGCTACAGCATTTAAAAGAGTTTTTTGGTCCTGTTCTGATGAAGGATGAGTATCTAGGTTTATTGGTTTGTTTACGATTAGTACGTGCTCATCTTCAAACAAAATCTCTATATTAACATTGTAAGGTGTTACTTCATTAGGCTCTGCTTCAAAAAAAGGGAGTGACACTCTATCATCTTCCTTAAGGGTGTTCCTCCATGGTAAAGGCTCACCGTTTAGAAGCACATTTTTATTCATCCGAAACTGATGCAGCGTTTTTTTAGGAATATGCCATTTCGTTTTTAAATAATCTTCAATTGTTTGCCCTGCATCATCTTTTGCGATTTTATCTTCTAGCCATTGGCCGTGTATACTCATATTTAATCCCTTCCTTACATACTAGTAAATATCCTTTAATCTTTAAAAAGAACTTGTAAATAATTAGGAGGAAATAACTACCTGAAGTTCTCGTTTTATGTTTATGTTATGCTAAATAAAGAGACATAAGCTAAGAGAAAAAGGGGGGGTAACCATGAAAATTGCCCAAGCAGCTCCGCCAGAAATGGAGAATTACATAGAAGAGTTGACTGAACAGCTTCGCTATGACTTGTTACCTCGGTATGTATCTGTAGATAAGCTTAATCCTGATGAATTATTGAACCCAGATTATTGTACAGACCATTTATATAATGGCTTACTCGATGAAGCATTGCAAGTCATTAGTAGCCTTCAGACAATAATTGCCGTGATTGAAGCGATTCAACACCGGCCGATTGAAGAAAGCGACTGCGAGCAATTTGAAAAAAATATTGCAATTTTAAAAAAATACGGGTTCTTATTTCCTGTTTCCATTGAGTGTTTTGCAAAAGAAAACAATTTGATTACGTATTCGTATGAATCGTTTTATAATTCATACATAAATTGAAAAGAAAAAAGCATGATTATCCCATGCTTTTTTCTTTTTTTAATGAATTTTGGCTTTCGATTGGATAAAAAAAGAACTTGTGATATCGTTAAATTCGTATAAAGTTCTTATAGAAACATGAAATCAAATACTATTGCTTTTCATATAACAAATAAATTGAAATAATACAGATGTATAACGTACTGTAAATTATGTAAATCATACTAAATAATGTTATGATTAGACAGGCCGTATAAAGAAGAGCATTTACCTTTCATAAGATTACAGAACGTTTCAATCTTATTACATATGTTTAAAATTAGCCTAAATGGTTTCTTTTTACGCCTATATCATATACAATGCCCCCTAGATGATTTTTTCGAATAGCTAATAATCGTTTGGGATTATGAAAGGAGATTAATCATGAAAAAACTGATGTATACATTGCTCATTGGGGTAATTGCTGCAGCTTTAACAGCATGCGGTTCAAACGATGATGCAAAGCAATCAAAAAGTGATGATCAGAAAACTGCACAAACTGAGAAGCAAAAAGAGGCTCAGGAAAAGCAGGAAAAGCAAGCAAAAGAAATGCAGAAGAAATTAGATAAACAAAAAGTAGATGAGAAGAAAACCGTAGCGGTTGTAAACGGTAAAAAAGTTTCTGGTGAAGAATATAATGCGGCATTATCTTCATCACAAGCCCAATATCAACAAATGGGACAAGACCCAACATCTAAAGAAGCAGCTAAACAAGTAAAGCAGCAAACAATTGACAATTTAGTAGGGCAAACGCTGCTACTGCAAGAAGCTGAAAACAAAGGCTATAAAGCAACTGATGAAGAAGTAAATAAAAAGTTAAAAGAAACGAAAAAGCAGTTCAAAACAGATAAACAGTTTAAAGCGGCTTTAAAAGATGCAGGACTAACTCAATCACAATTAAAGTCTGAGCTGGCTGACAGCATTAAATATCAGCAGTACGTAGATAAAGACATCCAAACACCAGAAGTAACGGATAAAGAAATTCAAGATTATTACGATCAATTTGCAAAACAAAGCCAAAGTCAAGCAAGCGGCGGTAAAGAACAATCTCAAATGCCAAAGCTTGAAGACGTAAAGCCACAAATTAAGCAGCAGCTTGAACAACAAAAGAAACAAGAAGCATTAGAGAAAAAAGTTGAAGAACTTAAGAAAAATGCAAAAGTTGAAGTGAAGCTTTAAATACAAATGAAACGGCCCTTTAAAGGGCCGTTTTTTTGTTATGTACATTTATTGCTTTTTGTCAGTAAAAAGGGGTGCGTGAAAGATTTTATTGTATTTTGACTTATAAGATAAAAAGTGTTCTGATGGTTTGCCTTTCATCCTATACTTTTCTTATATAGATACAAGAGAAATTGGGGGAGTCAATAAATGAAAAAGGTGGCTGTTTTTTTTGTTGGGCTTATTTTTTTACTCGCGGGGATGGGTCTGACAGGCAATGCGTCTGCGGCGTCCAATCAACTTATTATTATTAATAAATCTACTAACACCCTTGCTTTTTATGATGGAGGAAAATTAGTAAGGACGTTCAAAGTTGCGACAGGGAGGCAGATGGGTTATACACCAGAGGGTACTTTCAGCATTGTGAATAAAATTAAAAACCGCCCTTATTATAAAGACAACATTCGGGGAGGAGATCCTAGGAATCCGCTAGGTGATCGCTGGCTAGGGTTAAATGCACGCGGAACATATGGAACGACGTATGCTATTCACGGAAATAATAATCCAAGTTCTATCGGGACTTACGCAAGTTCAGGGTGCATTCGTATGTATGATGAAGAGGTACGCTGGCTGTTTGACCGCGTTCAAACCGGTACAAAAGTGGTTATTGGTCAATTTCATTCTCAAAGTTTTGATTCAATCGCTGTTAAAAACAAATACAAAGTAAGCAGTGCTCCAGTCGCCCAGAATCTTTGTAAAACGAAAAAGCTCTCAAAAGGCCAAATTGGTTTTGTAACGATTCAATCACCGATGGTTTTGTTAAAAGAAGAAAAAGGAAAATGGGTAAAGATTCGTACGTTAAATCGCGGTGAACGCTATAATGTATATAAAATAAATGGCATTAAAGTCTCTTTAGGGCCAGGGTTTATTGAAAATTATCCCAATAAAAAAACATCCATAAAATTAGATATTTGCAAATAGAAAATGAGGCTGGGACAAAAGTATTTTAGCCCAAGTGAAAAACGAACCGCTGATCAACATGTTTGATTTGTGGTTCGTTTTTTTATTGTGGTGAACGCGGGTTTCATCTGTTTTGTTCCTTCTAGCAGTTGATGGGAGGGCAAGGCGAAGGCTCCTGCGGGAAAAGCGGAAGGGATGAAACCCCGCAGGAGCGTACGCGACGAGGAGGCTCATCGGCCGCCTGCGGAAATCAACTGCAGTGTCACAAGCTAATGCATCCATTTGTTCGTCTTTCGACTGGATTTATTTCGTTATATCTCAACCTCATTTTTTGAATTTTTAATAATGTTTATTATAATAAAAAACAGGGAAACTAATTGCCTAATGAAGAGAGAGAAAGGGTTGTTTTAACGTATGTCTACAATAGATTTATCAAAATTCGAGAAAAAAATGATTATTCGTAACATCAAACCGGACGATATAGATGAAATTTTAGCACTTCAAAAGCTATCATTCCCCGGAATGGATCCGTGGAAAAAAGAACAGCTTGAAAGTCATCTGGCCATTTTTCCAGAAGGACAAATATGTGCAGAGTACGACGGGGAAATTATCGGATCTTGTTCAAGCTTGATTGTGAACTTTGATGAGTACGATGATCAGCATACGTGGGACGATATTACAGACGAAGGATACATTACAAATCATAACCCGGAAGGCTACAATCTGTATGGAATTGAAGTAATGGTTCATCCAAAGTATCGCGGCATGAAAATAGGACGCCGCTTGTATGAAGCGCGTAAAGATTTAGCACGTGAATTGAACCTGAAAAGTATCATTATCGGAGGAAGAATTCCTAATTACCATAAGCATTCAGCTGAAATGTCGCCTAGAGAATATGTAGAGCAAGTTATTCATCATAAAATTTATGATCCAGTCCTATCTTTTCAGCTAATGAACGGATTTACGCTTATGCGTATAAACCCTGGTTATCTTCCTGATGATCTAGCTTCTAATAAGTATGCAACGCTGATGGAATGGAACAACGTAGATTACGTTCGCCGTTCAAAACGCCATTTTAAAACGTCATTCCCAGTGCGTATTTGTGTTGTTCAGTATATGATGAAACAGATCAATTCATTTGAAGAGTTTGCAACACAGGTAGAATATTATACAGATGTTGCTTATGATGCAAAAGCCGACTTCTGCGTATTCCCGGAAATTTTCACAACTCAGCTAATGTCTTTCTTGAATGAAAAGATTCCAAGCAAAGCGGTTCAGCGCGTAGCAGAATATACGGAAGAGTACATTGAGCTATTCACTAACTTAGCGGTTAAATATAACGTAAATATTATTGGAGGATCCCACTTCGTTGAAGAAGATAATGGAGATATTTTTAATATTGCCTATCTATTCCGCCGAGATGGAACAATTGAAAAGCAGTATAAAGTGCATATTACACCTAATGAAAGAAAATGGTGGGGAATTAGCCCAGGAGACAAAGTTGAAGTATTTGATACAGATTGCGGTAAAATTGCGATCCAAATTTGCTATGACATCGAATTTCCGGAGCTTGCCCGTATTGCTACCGATAAAGGTGCAAATATTATTTTTACACCATTCTGTACGGAAGACCGTCAAGGCTATCTGCGCGTAAGATACTGCTCTCAGGCGCGCGCAATCGAAAACCAAATTTATACGGTTATCGCAGGTACAGTTGGAAACCTGCCTGAAACAGAAAACATGGACATTCAGTACGCTCAGTCTGCTATTTTTGCACCTTCTGACTTTGAATTTGCACGAGACGGCATTGTAGGAGAATGTAATCCTAATATTGAAATGGTAGTTATTGGAGACGTAGATTTAGAAATTCTTCGCCGCCAGCGTCAATCAGGAACGGTTCGTCAATTAAAAGACCGACGCCACGATGTTTACAATATTAAATATAAAAAATAAAGCAGTTTCTAAAAACATCATGCAAATGCATGGTGTTTTTTATTTCAACTTTTGCCATAATAAAACTATTACAATGAATTTTGTGGACTAACCATGGAAAAGAGGGGGAAAAATGAGTTTTCATGGACAATCGGTATTACCCGCTGTTCGAGATATGAAGCAATTGGAAAAATTTTTAGCAAGTAATTATGAGTACGGAGTTCTTTTAGACAATCAAGTGGGCATGCTAAAAGGAATTATGAAAGAGGTCCATAAGCATGAAAAGAAGCTAATTATTCATTTAGATTTAATTCATGGGTTAAAGCACGATGAGTATGCGGTTGATTTTTTGTGTCAGGAGTTTAAGCCTGCGGGGATTATTTCGACAAGAACAAACGTCATTTTAAAAGCTAAACAAAGAGGGATCTATGCCATTCAACGGGTCTTTTTATTAGATAGCACGGCTTTGAAGAAAAGCTACGAGTTAATGAAGAAAGTAAAACCCGATTATATTGAGCTTCTTCCTGGAATAGTGCCCACTTTAATCCAAGAAGTCAAAGCTGAAACAGGCATTCCAGTATTAGCTGGAGGTTTAATACGAACCGAAAAAGAAGTTCGAAATGCTTTAGGAGCCGGGGCTTCTGCTGTTACAACATCAAATAGAGAACTGTGGAGTATTTCAACTTAAAAAAACTGTTTGACAACGCTTTCATCATCTAGTAAACTTCTAGATAAGTTAATAGATGTGAGGGAGAATAGGAGATCCACGGTATAGCCTTTTAATGATTTTATTAGGGGGATGTATTGTGGATTTTCTTATTTTCTTGTTATTTTAATCGTTTTCATACAAAGGGGAGGTTATTTATATGCAAGCATTCTTAGGAGAAATAATTGGAACAATGATTTTAATTATCCTTGGCGCTGGTGTATGTGCGGGCGTCAATTTAAAAAAATCGTTTGCTGCTAATTCAGGATGGATCGTTATCACAATGGGATGGGGAATGGCAGTAGCAATGGCAGCATATGCGGTTGGTAATATGAGTGGGGCACACTTAAATCCAGCGTTAACCGTAGCGCTTGCTATTACAGGGGATTTTCCGTGGTCACAAGTACCAATGTACATTTTAGCTCAGTTTATTGGAGCCATTCTTGGTGCAACAGTTGTATATTTACACTATCTTCCACACTGGAAAGAAACAAAAGATGCGGGTACAAAATTAGGTGTATTCGCAACGGGGCCAGCAATTGCTAACCCATTTGCAAACGTTTTAAGTGAGGCAATTGGAACGTTTGTATTAGTAGTAGGAATCCTAGCAATTGGAGCAAATAAATTTACAGATGGATTAAATCCTTTAGTAGTAGGATTTTTAATTGTAAGTATTGGTTTATCATTAGGAGGAACAACAGGCTATGCCATCAACCCGGCTCGTGATTTAGGACCTCGTATTGCTCATGCTATCTTGCCGATACCTGGCAAAGGCAGCTCGAACTGGAAATATGCTTGGGTGCCAGTAGTGGGTCCTTTAGTAGGCGGATCAATCGGGGCAGTATTTTACCAAGCGGCATTTTTAAATAAAATGTCAAGCAGCTTATGGGTTGTTTTAAGTCTAGCCCTGATGGTTTTAGCAGTTATCTACGCTGTTTCTAAACAAAAGGCAGCACAGATTCAATCAGCAGTAGTACCGAAAAAATGAATGCGCTTTACCATCTAACTATGTACAATAAAGAAACGACACTATACAGAGAATAGGGGATATTGATATGGAAAAGTTTATTTTATCTTTAGACCAAGGAACAACAAGCTCACGAGCAATGTTATTTAATAAAAAAGGTGAAGTTGTACATGTAGCTCAAAAAGAGTTTACGCAGTACTTCCCAAAACCAGGTTGGGTAGAGCATAATGCTAGTGAAATTTGGGGTTCTATCCTAGCAGTTATCGCATCTTGTCTATCTGAGTCAGGTGTTCATGCTGATCAAATCGAAGGGATTGGAATTACCAATCAGCGTGAAACAGCAGTAGTATGGGAAAAAGCAACAGGAAAGCCGGTGTACAACGCAATTGTATGGCAGTCTCGACAAACGTCTGGTATTTGTGAAGAATTAAAAGCAAAAGGATTAAATGATACGTTCCGCGACAAAACGGGATTATTAATTGATGCATACTTCTCTGGAACAAAAGTGAAGTGGATTTTAGATAACGTAGAAGGTGCACGTGAAAAAGCAGAAAACGGTGAATTGTTATTCGGAACAATTGATACATGGTTAATTTGGAAGCTGTCAGGCGGAAAGGCGCATGTAACGGATTACTCAAACGCATCCCGCACGCTTATGTTCAATATCTACGATTTAAAATGGGATGATGAACTGCTAGATATTTTAGGAGTACCGAAATCCATGCTTCCAGAAGTAAAGCCTTCTTCTGAAGTATACGCTCATACAGTAGATTATCACTTCTTCGGTCAGAGTATTCCAATTGCGGGAGCAGCAGGAGATCAGCAAGCCGCTTTATTTGGACAGGCGTGCTATGAAAAAGGAATGGCGAAGAACACGTATGGAACAGGTTGCTTCATGCTCATGAATACGGGTGAAAAAGCAGTTAAGTCCGATCACGGTTTGTTAACTACATTAGCATGGGGGATTAACGGCAAAGTAGAATATGCGCTTGAAGGCAGTATTTTTGTAGCAGGATCTGCTATTCAGTGGCTTCGCGACGGTTTAAGAATGTTTAAAAATGCGGCTGAAACTGAAAACTATGCAACGCGAGTAGAGTCTACAGACGGCGTATATATTGTGCCAGCTTTTGTAGGACTTGGAACACCTTATTGGGATAGCGATGTACGAGGGGCGATGTTTGGATTGACTCGCGGTACAAAAAAAGAACACTTTATCCGTGCAACGCTTGAATCACTAGCTTATCAAACAAGAGATGTATTAAGCGCAATGGAAGCGGACTCTGGAATTACATTAAAAACATTGCGTGTAGACGGAGGAGCAGTTAAGAATAATTTCTTAATGCAGTTCCAAAGTGATGTGTTAGACGTTCCGGTTGAGCGTCCTCAAGTGAATGAAACAACAGCTCTTGGGGCAGCATATTTAGCGGGTCTGGCGGTTGGCTACTGGAAAGATTGCGATGAAATTGCGAAGCAGTGGAATATGGAAAAATCTTTCGAACCAAATATGGAAGAAGAAAAGCGTGAAGAATTATATAGCGGCTGGAAAAAAGCTGTACATGCAACAATGGCTTTTAAGTAATTATTTGATGAAAACCCTTTAATTAAAAGCGTATGTATGATATAATTTAATCAAGTTAATAAATTGGTTGGAGAATCGGAGAGACCACAGATCCATATGTAGACATACTATATATGTGATTTGTGGTCTCTCTTTTTTGTATATTGGAAAATTTTGATATCTTTAAAAATTGAAAGGGGAATGACGTATGTTTTCAAGTCAAACACGTTCGAATAAATTAATAGACATGACACAAAATCAATATGATTTACTAGTAATTGGTGGGGGAATTACTGGGTCAGGTATTGCACTTGATGCGACTCATCGAGGCATGAAAACGGCATTAGTTGAAATGCAGGATTTCGCAGCAGGAACATCTAGTCGTTCAACGAAGCTTGTTCACGGCGGTCTACGATATTTAAAACAGTTTGAAGTTAAAATGGTAGCCGAAGTTGGTAAAGAACGTGCCATCGTATATGAAAATGGCCCTCATGTAACGACTCCCGAGTGGATGCTGTTACCTTTCCATACAGGTGGAACATTCGGTAAATTCTCAACTTCAATTGGACTGCGCGTTTATGATTTCTTAGCTGGTGTAAAACGCTCAGAACGCCGCAAAATGTTTAGCGCAGAAGAAACGCTTAGCCGCGAGCCATTAGTGAAATCTAAAGATTTAAAAGGCGGCGGTTACTACGTTGAATATAAAACAGATGATGCACGTTTAACGATTGAAGTAGCTAAAGAAGCTGCCGCAAGAGGAGCAGACTTAGTCAATTACACAAAAGTGGAAAACTTCATCTACGATAAAGGAAAAGTAGTAGGGGCTGTTGTTCGTGATCAGCTTACGAATAAAGAATATAATATCTATGCAAAAAAAATCGTCAACGCTGCAGGTCCATGGGTGGACACGCTGCGTGAAAAAGATAATTCAAAAAAAGGCAAGCAGCTTCAATTAACAAAAGGAATTCACTTAGTTATTGATCAAGAGCGCTTTCCGTTAAAACAAGCTATTTACTTTGATACACCTGATGGACGTATGGTATTTGCGATTCCGCGTGATGGAAAAACATACGTAGGCACAACAGACACGGTCTATAAAGAAGACGCTAGACATCCGCGTATGACTGTAAAAGACCGTCAATATGTTATTGATGCGGTTAACTATATGTTCCCAACGGTTGATATTACAGTAGACGACGTAGAATCAAGCTGGGCGGGTGTTCGTCCACTTATTCACGAACAAGGAAAAGATCCTTCTGAAATTTCGCGTAAAGATGAAATCTGGACATCAGAATCAGGTTTAATTACAATCGCTGGAGGGAAATTAACTGGGTACCGTAAAATGGCTGAAATTGTTGTAAATCGCGTAGCCGAAGATTTTAAAGCAGAAGGACGCGAATTTGAAAGCTGTCAAACTAAACATTTACCGATTTCTGGAGGTAATGTAGGAGGTTCAGGCGGGTTCCCGACGTTTGTAGAGCAAAAAGTTAAAGAAGGCATCAAACTCGGGTTATCACGTGACGCTGCTGAAAAGCTTGTGAAACGCTATGGCTCAAACGTAGATAAAGTATACCGCTACATGATTGAACGTCCGGATCAGCTAAAAAACAGCGACCTTCCAGCTAGTGTATTTTTGCAAATTCAATATGGCATAGAAGAAGAAATGGTTTCAAAACCAGTGGACTTCTTCATTCGACGTACGGGCGCTTTATTCTTTGATATCAACTGGGTAAGAAGCTGGAAAAAACAAGTGATTGCTCATATGGCCGAAGATTTAAAGTGGACGCCTGAGCAAACAAAAGCTTATACGGATGAATTAGAACAGCACCTTCATGATGCAGTTGTACCAGTAGATGAAAAAGTTAACCGTATGACAGGTATTTCATGATAAAATAAAAAAGCACCTCAAAATTTGTCAATGCAGCCATAATATAATAGCAGGAAGTCAAATTTTGACGAAGAAATATAATATGACTGTTAAAAAAGAGAAAGACGATTACTCGTTTTTCTCTTTTCATACATATTTACATTTATATAAGGAGGCTTTTTTTTATGAGTTGGGAAGAAACGTATACATCTTGGATTAATTATCCAAATTTAGATCCTGAATTACGTCAAAATTTGGATGCAATCAAAGGTGATGAAAAACAATTAGAAGATAGTTTTTACAAAACGTTGGAATTCGGAACAGGCGGAATGCGCGGGGAAATTGGAGCGGGTACAAACCGTATGAATACGTATACAATCCGAAAAGCTTCCGAAGGCTTTGCTGAGTACATTAAACAAGCTGGCGAAGAAGCGATCAAGCAAGGCGTAGTCATTGCGTATGATTCTCGCCACAAATCGCCTGAATTTGCGATGGAAGCAGCAAAAACATTAGCAAGTCACGGAATTAAAACGTATGTATTTGAAGAGCTAAGACCAACACCTGAACTTTCATTTGCAGTACGTGAGTTAAACGCATTTGGAGGTATTGTTATTACAGCGAGCCACAATCCTCCTGAATATAACGGATACAAAGTATATGGTCCAGACGGTGGTCAGCTGCCGCCAAAAGAAGCTGATGAACTAGTTGGCTTTGTAAATGCTGTGGAAAATGAACTTACATTAGCTGTTCAATCTGAAGCGGAGTTAAAAGAAAAAGGTCTTATTGAAATGATTGGTTCAGCGATTGACGAAGCATACAATGAGAAACTAAAAACGATTTTAATTAATCCAGAGCTAGCTTCTGAAACAGGTAAAGACTTAAAGGTAGTTTTTACACCTCTACATGGTACAGCTAATAAGCCAGTGCGCAACGCGCTTCAATCCATCGGTTACGAAAATGTCACGGTTATTGAAGAACAAGAACTTCCTGATCCGAATTTCTCGACGGTTAAATCTCCGAATCCTGAAGAGCCGGCTGCATTTGAATATGCTGTTCGTAAAGGAAAAGAAATTGATGCAGATATCTTAATCGCAACGGATCCAGATGCAGATCGTTTAGGAATTGCTGTCAAAGACCCAAGCGGCGAATATGCGTTATTAACAGGAAACCAAACGGGTGCTTTATTGCTTCACTATTTGCTTTCTCAAAAGAAAGAAAAAGGCGTACTGCCTGCTAATGGCGTTGTGTTAAAAACGATTGTAACGTCAGAAATCGGCGCACAAATTGCTCGTTCATTTGGACTGCAAGTTGTTGACACTCTAACAGGTTTTAAATTTATCGGTGAAAAAATTAAGCAATATGAGCAAACGGGCGAGTATACATTCCAATTTGGTTATGAAGAAAGCTACGGCTATTTAATTGGTGACTTTGCTCGTGACAAAGACGCTGTACAAGCAGCTATTCTAGCAGTAGAAGCTTGTGCTTATTATAAAAAGCAGGGCATGACGATGTATGAAGCGCTTCAGCAAGTGTTTACTAAATATGGTTTCTATCGTGAAGGTCTGAAATCTTTAACGCTTAAAGGAAAAGAAGGGTCTGAGCAAATTCAGCATATTTTAGCTACATTTAGAAATGAGCCTCCTACTGACATTGCAGGATTAAATGTTTCGGTTGTAGAGGATTATACATTAAGTGAGCGCCAGCATATTAAAGCAGGAAAAGTAGAAGAGATTACATTACCAAAATCAAATGTATTAAAATATATCTTAGAAGACGGTTCTTGGTTCTGCCTTCGTCCGTCTGGTACAGAGCCAAAGGTGAAGTTCTATTTTGGCGTCGTGTCAGAAGATGAAGCGACGAGCATTGCCCATTTAGAAGCTGTACAAACAGCTGTAATGGGTGAAGTAGAACGTGTATTAGACAAAGTGAAAACGGTATAAAAGTAAAGCCTGCTCAAACTTGAGCAGGCTTCTTTTATGATACTTTATTTGATTGCGTATTTGACAAATACGAAGAAGATCGTAGGGCTTTATAAATTCTCGGAGCAAGCATAGCGCCAAGAACAGTAAAAATAAGATCCTTTACCGCAAACCACGACATAATCTTCCAAGCGGCTGCATATGTCATTGCAGGAGCTTCAAGCCAATAATTAACCGCTACATACATATACGTAGTACCAATTAAATAAATAACGGCAATACCAACTAAAGATGAAATTAAAAAGATAGAAAAAGTTGGCTTGCCGCGCATTTCCATAATTTTTCCTGTGATAAATGCAGCGACAATATAAGAAAGCAAAAAGCCGCCGGTGCTTCCAAATAAAATACCAATTCCTGCTTTAAATTGAGCAAATACCGGAGCGCCGGCAATGCCAATTAGTACATATACAATCATCGAAATAGAACCCATTCGGCTCCCCAGTAAAAGTCCTGCTAATATAACAAAAAAAGGCTGAAGTGAAAGAGGCACGCCGCCTACTTGTAAAAAAGGTGCCCAAGAAGTAATGTTTGCACCAATAGCCATAAGAGCTGCAAACATACCGGCTAATGTTAAATCTAATGTGCGAAACCTTTTAGTACTCATATATGTTCCTCCCAGTATGTACTGAAATATCTTAGCGTATGTACTGAAGATTGTACGTCGAATCCGCTTTTATGTCAACGATAAAAATAAATATGTTTACATATATTTTTCGACGTTTTTTGAAATAAAGTATGCATATTTTTAGTGCAAGATAAAAAAATAAAGAAGGGAATTCATCCCTTCTTTGTCCAAGTGTGTGTATCAAAAATACTAGTACAATGATTCTTCCAGAAGCTCCGGGTTGTGCTCCGAATATTCCGTTGCATGATCAATGTAGCGTAGTAAAGAATAGAGCTCTTCTTGAATGATGCGGTAGTTTCGTTCAAAATTGTAGGCGTGCAAAAAATGTTCAATCTTTTTTGAAAGAAAATCGTCGTCTGTTCGAACCATTAAAATTAATAAGTTATCCCATTGTGAACGGTGTGTGTAATATAAAGCTCGATCATAATCAATTACATCCATTAATAACGTTCCTCCTTTTGAGGAGTTGAAATTAGTGTATGATATTTGCGGGAATTCTTACGCTGTAAATGTTGGGCAAAAGACCAGTGCATAATTAAAAGAGGTTGTAGTCATTATGCAAGAAGAATAAACGTACAGGACCGGATAAATGATAAGAAAGGCAAATAATGAAGCAGTATAACAGTTATATTACATCCATTATTTAAGACAACTAAATAAAAATCCCCTTTTCTTGAAAAAATAAAGCTTCTTTTTGATGAAAACACATGAATTGACATGTTTGTACATAGATTGAAGTAAGGAGTGAAAGGGGGAGCTGTCGTGAAAGAAGCAGATTATAAGCAATTATACCGTGCGATTGATGAAATTACGGAAATAGCTAGCGGTTTCGGCTTAGATTTTTATCCGATGCGCTATGAAATTTGCCCGGCAGATATTATTTATACGTTTGGTGCATATGGGATGCCAACTCGTTTTTCACATTGGAGCTTTGGAAAACAATTTTACAAAATGAAATTACACTACGATCTTGGATTGAGTAAAATTTATGAATTAGTTATCAATTCAGATCCTTGTTATGCATTTTTATTGGATTCCAATGCGCTTATTCAGAATAAATTAATTGTAGCTCACGTGTTAGCCCACTGTGACTTCTTTAAAAATAACAGCCGTTTTGCCAACACTAAACGGGATATGGTAGAAAGTATGGCAGCGACCGCTGATCGAATTAAAGAATACGAAGTAAAGCACGGTAAGCGTGAAGTAGAAAAATTTTTGGATGCTGTTCTATCGATTCAGGAACATATTGATCCGTCCCTTATGCGTGCCAAGCTTTCTTGGAGCATAGATGATGTAGAATCATCGGAAGAAGAAATCATTTCTCCTTACGATGATTTATGGAATTTGGATTATAAAGAAAAGAAAAAACCAAAACCTCCAAAGTCTTTTAAAAAATTTCCGCCTCAGCCTGAAAAAGACATCTTATTATTTATCGAAGAATACAGCCCTTATTTAGAGGATTGGCAGCGAGATATTTTAACGATGATGCGAGAAGAAATGCTTTATTTCTGGCCGCAGCTTGAAACAAAAATTATGAATGAAGGCTGGGCTTCTTTCTGGCATCAGCGCATTATTCGAGAAATGGACTTAACGAGTGATGAAGCGATAGAATTCGCCAAGCTAAATGCAGGGGTTGTGCAGCCGTCTAAGACGGGAATCAATCCATATTATTTAGGTTTAAAAATCTTTGAAGACATTGAAGAACGCTACAATAATCCAACAGAAGATATGATTCGCCGGGGCGTGGAGCCGGGATCAGGAAGAGAGAAGATGTTTGAGGTACGTGAGGTTGAATCAGATATTTCCTTTATTCGCAATTACTTAACAAAAGATTTAGTCATGCGGGAGGATATGTACTTATTCCAAAAACAAGGAAAAGACTATAAAATCGTCGACAAAGAGTGGACAGAAGTTAGAGATCAGCTTGTTAATATGCGCGTAAACGGCGGATTTCCTTATATCACAGTAACCAATGGAGACTATTTAAAAAATGGAGAGCTCTATTTAAAACACTGGTATGAAGGAATTGAATTAGATGTCAAATACTTAGAAAAAGTGGTACCGTACGTTCATCAGCTTTGGGGCCGCCCCGTTCATTTAGAAACGATAATGGAAGGCAAGCCAATCGCCTTTACGTATGATGGAAAAACAGTGCATAGAAAACATTTGTAAAAAGAAGACCGCTTAAACAGCGGTCTTTTTGGGCTTCTGTAACTTATCCATATAAATTGAAAAAATAAAATTACTATGCAATAATCGAATGAGAATTACTTTCATTTAGAAAGGAAGATAAGATGTTTGTTGTAAACGCAACTTTTGAAACAGAAAAGAAATTTGAAGAACAGCTCAAGCAAAAAGCTAAGAAAAACAAAATAGAAATTGAGGCAGCCAAAGGAAATTTATCGTTCGAATGCTGGAAAAAAGATTCCGCAGATAAAGTTGAATATGTCTTTGTATCCAAGTGGGAAGACAAGCATTTCTTTCAAGCGTGGATCTCAAGAGAAGAACATGTGAACGAACATAAAGAAGCGAATAAAAAGAAAACGAAAGCATGTGCTGAAGCTATGGAAATCAAGAAAACGCTGCGCTTTTATGAGGCGGTAGAAGAGGACATTCTTTCCTAAAAAAGCATGCTTGACTTTCATAAATGTTGTAACTATAATGATTACAACAAAATAGGAGTGAGAGCAATGAAAATTAGCAGTCGATTCACCGTGGCCGTTCACATACTATCTTTAATTAAAGTAGATAGCAGTCATCCTAGTACTTCAGAGTGGATTGCTAGCAGTGTAAATACAAATCCTGTTGTTATAAGACGAGTAATTGGGATGTTAAAGAAAGCTGGACTCGTGGGTGTAAAAGCCGGAGCTGGCGGAGCTTATCTATTGAAAGATCTAGAGGAGATAACGTTGTTAGACGTTTATCGAGCGGTGGCGGCAGTGGAAGAAGGAGAATTGTTTCAAATGCATGAAAATCCGAATGTGGAGTGTCCTGTAGGAGCCAATATTCAAAGTGTCCTTGAATTGATTTTAAAACGTTCTCAAGATGCCATGGAACAAGTCTTAGCTGATGTGACCATGAAAGAATTAGTGACGGATTTAATAGCAAAAATAGATGCATAATAACATGCTTCTGTTCGTAAAAAAACGGAGAAACCTAGGTTTCTCCGTTTTTTTATAGCTTCACAATTGTTCGTCCCCGAGCTTGTCCTTTTAATAAAGTCGGAAGTACCTTAGGGAGCTGTTGTAGTGAAATTTCCTGCTGAATGAAAGGTTCGAAGCTTTCAGGCTTAAAGTCATTAGCGAGTCTATTCCAAATCTCTTTTCGAGTAGGCATTGGACAGTAAACAGAATCGATACCTAATAAATTAATCCCTCTTAAAATGAAGGGAAAGACGGTTGTTGGCAGTTTGCCTCCAGCTGTTAGCCCGCTGACAGCTACAGAGCCTCCGTACTGAATTTGACTGAGAACAGAAGCTAGAGGCTCTCCGCCCACAGGATCCACCGCAGCGGCCCATTTTTGCTTGCCTAATGCTTTTAATTTGCCGTTAAAAACGTCTTCACGCGCTACAATAGAGGAAGCGCCAAGCTTTTTCAAATAAGCTGCTTCCGAGCTTTTCCCCGTACTTGCTTCCACTGTGTAGCCTAATTTTGAAAGAATGGCAATCGCAAAGCTTCCTACACCTCCCGTAGCGCCTGTTACAAGCACGGAGCCATTAGCTGGACTAGTATGGTTTTCCTCTAAGCGATGCACAGATAAAGCAGCTGTAAAGCCAGCTGTTCCGATAATCATTGCTTCTTTTAACGTTAAATTTTCAGGAAGAGGAACAACCCATTCGCTGCGTACGCGCGCATACTCACTGTAGCCTCCAAAGTGCGATACGCCAATGTCATAGCTTGTTGCGATGACATGATCACCTTCTTTAAAATCAGGGCTGTCAGAAGATACAACGACGCCTGCTAGGTCGATTCCTGGGACAAATGGGTAGCTTGTCACAATATTGCCGTTTGCGATGCTGGCTAAGCTATCTTTATAATTCACTCCTGAATAATGAACGCGAATAAGTACATCGCCTTCTGGCAAATCGTTTAGTGTCAGTTCTTGGACAGAGGCCTCCACTTGTTCTTCACCTGTTTTATCTACCACTAATGCTGAAAATGATTGCTCCATTTTATTTCTCCTTTCTATACTGAGATGTATATATCTATACATAGATTACCTTATTTCTATACCCATTATAGAAAATAGTAAAAGAAGTTCCTAATACTTTGATTACGAAAGAGGTCATTTCATTATAAAATAGCGGTATAGCTATTAGGTAGCAATACATAGAAAAGGGGAGAAGGGAAATGAGCACAAACATATATTTTAACCATGATGCAGGCATCGATGATTTAGTATCGCTTTTTTTACTGCTGCAAATGGATGATGTAAAAATAACGGGAGTATCTGTCATTCCCGCTGACGGATATCTAGAGCCAGGTATCAGCGCAAGCCAAAAAATTATTGATCGTTTTGGAAGTTATGATATCGAGGTCGCTAAATCTACTTCACGCGGTATGAACCCATTTCCAAAAGAATGGCGCATGCATACGTTCTATGTAGATGCACTGCCGATTTTAAATGAAAAAGGGGAAGTACAAACAAAAATAAGTCAGCTGCCTGCTCATGATCATTTAATTGAAACATTGCAGCACACAGCCGGAAAAACGACTTTATTATTTACAGGACCGTTAACAGATTTAGCAAGAGCGCTTGAAAAAGCGCCGGAAATAGAAGAGAAAATTGACAAGTTAGTGTGGATGGGAGGTACATTTCAAGAAGTAGGAAATGTGCAGGAGCCTGAACATGATGGAACGGCAGAATGGAATGCTTTTTGGGATCCAGAAGCAGTAGCAAAAGTATGGGAAAGCAGCATTAAAATTGAGATGGTTGCTTTAGAAAGCACAAATCAAGTTCCATTAACGCCGGCTATTCGTCAAATGTGGGCTTCACTTCGAAGATATGAAGGAGTAGACTTTGTAGGGCAGTGCTACGCGGCTTGTCCGCCGCTTGTGCACGTTGAAACCAATTCAACATATTATTTGTGGGATGTGCTCACAACAGCATTTACAGGGAATTCAACGCTTGTGAAGGTGAAAACCGTTTCGAGTATTGTGCATACAGAAACACCAAGCCAAGGAAGAACAGAAATTTCTGAAGAAGGGCGACCTGTAGATGTCGTATATGATGTCACAGCTGAATCATTCTTTACGTACATTACAGATTTAATGAAAAAAGCAGTAGCCAAATAAAGAAAAAGGTTGCACGTGAAAATGTGCAACCTTTTTAATGAATCATATTTAAAAATTGACGTGTACGCTCTTGTTGAGGATTTGAAAATATTTGATCCGGTGTACCTCTTTCCATAATGACGCCTTGGTCCATAAAGATAACTTCATCTGCTACTTCACGGGCAAAGCGCATTTCATGAGTTACCACCACCATCGTCATTCCTTCTTTTGCCAAGTCTTTCATCGCTTGAAGAACGTCTCCTACAAGCTCAGGATCAAGAGCTGAAGTAGGCTCATCAAACAGCATAACTTTTGGGTCCATCGCCATTGCTCTGGCGATGCCAACACGCTGTTGTTGTCCGCCAGACAGCTGGAAAGGATAAAAGTCGAGCTTATCTCCTAAGCCAACTCGTGTTAATAATTCTTTCCCTCTTTTTTCTGCTTCTTGAGTGGAAACACCTTTTACAATTACAGGCCCTTCCATAACATTTTCAAGCGCACTTTTATGAGGAAACAAGTTATAGTTTTGAAAGACCATACCTGTTAGACTTCGAAATGAAGTAATGTCTTTTTTACGAACAGGCTTGGTGAAATTCATGCTTTTTTTATCAAGTTCAATCGTGCCGTCTGTTGGGATTTCTAAAAGGTTTAAGCAACGTAAAAAAGTAGTTTTACCCGATCCAGAAGGACCGATTAATACAATTACCTTGCCCTGTTCAACTTCTAAATCAATCCCTTTTAATACTTGCAAATCACCGAATGATTTATGCAAATTTTTGATATTAATCATATAAAAAACTCCTTTAGCTACTCGAAACGGTTATTTAGATACGTAACGATCTAGTCTTATTTCAATGCGTCCTTGAATAATGGATAAGATTGTACACATAATCCAGTACAAGAGCGCTGCTTCACTATAAAGAAGTAAAAATTCATAGTTAGTCGAAGCAATTTCTTGAGCTTTACGGAACATCTCAGAAACAAGAATAAGCGATGCAAGTGACGTATCTTTAATAAGGCTAATAAAAGAGTTAGATAATGGCGGAATCGATACACGTGCTGCTTGCGGTAAAATAATCCGTCTTAACGCTTGGGAATAGGTCATACCAAGTGAGTAA
Organism: Priestia sp. AB; assembly: GCF_028369225.1. Taxonomy (NCBI): domain Bacteria; kingdom Bacillati; phylum Bacillota; class Bacilli; order Caryophanales; family Bacillaceae; genus Priestia; species Priestia sp. AB. Next base: position 66,407 of record NZ_JAQMYN010000011.1, on the reverse strand, counting down.
CCAGCTTCCCACTGTCCTTTAGGAATAGATTGAATCGCTGCTCGGATAATTTCAGATGCATACGCACCTACACTTAATGAAAATCCAATAACAGCAGAGATAAATGGGTCAATTGTTATATCTAAATTGGGTAAGCCGTAGAAAATAATAAATAATTGCACAAGCAGCGGTGTACCTCGAATAATCGATACATAGATGCGCGCAATTATATTTAAAACTTTTATAGATGATAAACGAGCCAAGGCTGTTAAGACAGCTAAAATGATACCGAGTACAAACGTGATTAATGTTAGTGGAATAGAATATTGAATAGCTCCCTTTAGCATTGGCAAGAGAGATGATTGAGCGATTGAAATCAATTGATTCAATCGCTCTCCATCAGGAAAAATATTATTTAGGAGAAACATCTTCGCCAAACCATTTCTTAGAAATCTTTGCGTATGTTCCGTCTTTTTTCATATCTTTCAATGCTTTGTTTACTTCATCCACTAACTTACCGCTGTCTTTTCTAAACATAAAGCCGCTTGCAGCACCATCGGATTTTTCATCCGCGATTTTGATAGGTGCGTTAGGGTGCTTTTTCTTATAGTCAAGGAACGATAATTTATCGTTGATTGTAGCATCAACACGGTTTGCGCTCATTAGTTCTACTGCTTGAGCAAAACCTTCAGCACTCGTAATGTTTGCACCATAAGATTGAGCCATGTCTTTGTAGTTACTTGTTAATGACTGCGCTGATTTTTTTCCTTTTAAATCTTTAAATGATTTGATATCTTTTTCGTCTTTACGAACAATTAATACAGCGCCTGACTGGATGTATGGATCAGAGAAATCGTATTTCTTTTGACGATCTTCACGAATACCCACTTCGTTAGCAATCATGTCAAAGCGTTTAGCATCTAATCCGGCAAACATGCCATCCCACTGTGTTTCTTTGAACTCAGCTTTTACGCCAAGACGTTTAGCTACTTCTTGAGCCAATTCTACATCAAACCCAGTTAGCTTTTGTTTGTCATCATGAAAAGTGAACGGAGGGTATGTACCTTCAGTTCCAATTGTTAATACGCCATCTTTTTTCACTTTATTATATAAATCCTCTTGTGAAGATTTATTGTCTCCATTGTTTGCTTCATTTTTTGAGCTAGAACCGCATGCGGCAAGCACAACTGTGAAAGCTAAGAGTAGCGACAAAAGTGCAGCAAATTTCTTCATTTTCTAAACCCCCTAGTATTCTGATAGGAAATGATACTCTGTGATACTAAACAAGAACACAGCAAAAGTCAACAAAAAAAACTTATACGATTAATGTGACTTAAAATGAGGGAAATATACCTTCTATACACGGTTTGTCATAAGGATACAGAAAGATTTTAAAATTTGGATTAAGTGGATTTTTAAGGGAGATTCGAGGAGTAAAAAGGAAGTTTCATGCGACGATTTTCTCTTTCATTTTTTCATGACTTTTGGTGCAATAAACATATAGTTAAATGTTAAGGTAGAAATAAATTCCTTATGGTACACTTAAAGAAGAATTTATGAAACGGAGCGATATGATGAAAGCCATAAACTTAATCTCAATTGCCTTTGGTGCTATCGCTGGTACATATGCACGCTATTTGCTGAATCTTTCCTTACTATATACGGGCTATCCAATAGGAACGGTAATTGAAAACCTATTAGGAAGCTTCATACTAGGCCTATTAACAGGATTTTTTGTGTGGAAAAAGCCAAAAGAATGGATAAAGCTTGGACTAGGAGTTGGCGTATGCGGCGGTTTTACAACGTATTCAACGTTTGCAGGAGACGTCATTTCTCTCACTCAGCACCATTTATTTTGGGGAGCCATTTATGTAATGGTCTCTTTAGTAGGTGGAATCCTTCTTGCTTTAGCAGGCTATCTATGCGGTGAAGCGGCAGGGAAAAATTTAGTGAAAGTACATGAGGTGAAGTAAATGAGCATAGTGAGCTTGGCACTTGGCGGGGCAGCTGGAGGAATATGCCGTTATCTTTTGGGGTTAAAAGTTACAAAAACAGTTTCAAACCCTCCTTTTCCAGTATCAATGCTGTTTGTAAACTTGCTCGGTGCGTTTGGGCTTGGTCTTTTTTACGGTAGTTATTATGGAAAGGTTCCGAGTCATGCTTATGATGATTCAATATTTTTAATGATTGGCATTGGGTTTTTTGGTGCCTTTACCACTTTTTCAACGTTCAGTGTGGAAAACGTACAGTTAATTCGAGAAAAATCTTATCGGAAAATGCTGGTGTACGTGGGGATTTCAGCATTTGGAACAGTTGGTTTATTTACAGTCGGTTTACTGGCAGGAACGTTTTTATTTAAGTAAAGAGAACGTTTCTAGTAGGGAAAAACAAAAAGACGGAGAAGTAGAGAATGGATAGAAAAGCAGAAGTTTGGAAGTACATTTTGTTGATTGTAGCTGTTGCAGGTCAGATCATTGGTTTTTTATTTTTATTTATAAATGTTGTGGCGGCATTTATTTTTTACGGTTTTTATATTCTAACTTTTATTATGTTACTCCTGCTGTTTATATGGGATCGGAAAAAGGAAAAAGACAAGGAAGAATTTGACGACTATACCGATTACTAATCATATAAAAAGCAGAATGATGCGGTGCGCCGGACCTCTTACTTAGTAAAGAAGCTTAAAAGATACATCTATAAAAGGAAGAGAGCCGTAAGAGCATAAAGAGATATTGTATTTACATCTAGTTGTGTTATAATTTTAAGTGCGAAAACAAAATCAATAAATAGCAATCACTAGGGGAGCTTTTTGAAGCTGAGACGAATGTATTTCGGACCCTTTGAACCTGATCTGGTTTGGACCAGCGTAGGGAAGTGGCGATCATGTTTACATAACGATGCATGCTAACCACTCTACGTTGTAGAGTGGTTTTTTGTATGTAATAAAGCCCTCTACACAAGATGAGGTGATTGAAATTTCTCTTTATTCTGAATAGAAAGGTTTCGATCATGTGGATATTCCTAAATTTCATGTCATTACAACAGATAAGCAGCCAATCGAAGAGCTTCAAAAAGTTTTAACGGCTATCGCGCCTTTTGCGGGCGCCGTTCATATTAGAGAAAAAGAGAAAACGGCAAAGCAGATTCAATGTTTACTAGAAAGCTTTCCATTTTGTCGCTCTAAAATTATTGTGAATGACCGAGTTGATGTAGCACATGCTTTAAAAGCAAAAGGCGTACAGCTTGCCTATCATAGTTTAGACGTTTCGGTTGTTATAGACGCATTTCCTTCTCTTATTGTCGGAAAATCAGTTCACTCTGTAGAAGAGGCTTTAGAAGCTGAAAAAGATGGTGCTCACTACATTCTATACGGACATATTTATTCAACACATTCAAAAAAAGGATTAAAAAGTCGAGGGGTAGCAGCACTAAAAGAAGTAGTAGATGCTGTGCAGATACCGGTTATTGCCATTGGAGGAATTACACCTGTAAATGCCAAAGAGGTGCTTCAAACAGGAGCACACGGTATAGCTGTGATGTCTGGTGTCATGCTTGCGCAAGATCCCCTCAAAGCGATTAAACAATATTCTCATATATGGACATCTGGAGGTGGAGAAAATGAAGCAGCATTATGATGTACTGTTAATCGGAGGAGGTATAATCAGCTCTTCTATCGCTTATCATTTGTCAAAACAAGGAGCGTCAGTAGCTATTCTTGAACGCAATCAAATTGGTTGTGAAGCTTCAAGTGCAGCCGCTGGTATTTTAGGTGCTCAAGCTGAAATTGATGAAGAAGGTCCTCTTTTAGACCTTGCTATTAAGAGCAGAAGCATGTTTCCTGAATTGGTGAAGGAACTAAAAGAAAAAACGGCCATCGACGTAGAGCTCATTCAAAAAGGCTTATTAAAAGTTGCTGTAACAGAAGAAGATGCACACGTATTAAAGAAAAAAGCCGCTCAGCACCACCGGTGGGATGAACATGTAAGATGGATCGATGTAAAAGAAGCGCGTTTGTTAGAACCCGGGCTCTCTCCAGACATATACGGAGCTATTACAATACCGGGAGACGGCCAGCTAGCTCCGGCTAAGTTAACGCAAGCTCTTGCTCATGGAGCCTTGTATCACGGAGCAGATGTATTCGAATACTGTGACGTTCATTCTCTTATTATGGAAAGTGAAACAGTAAAAGGTGTACAGACGTCCAAAGGCTCTTTTTATGGAGAAAAAGTAGTTATCGCAGCAGGTTCATGGGCTAAACGCTTTATTTCTTCTGAACATTTAGGTCACGTGTTTCCCGTAAAAGGGGAGTGTATTGCTCTTCGAAGTCATAAGCCGCTGCTTTCTAAAACGATTTTTTTAGATGAAGGTTTTTACTTAGTGCCTAAGACTGGTGGAAGAATCGTAATCGGGGCAACTAAGTTACAGCATGACTTTACCAAGACGGTTTCTGCACAAGGTATTCAATTTTTGCTGAATAAAGCTTCGGCGCTTCTGCCAGCTATTAAAGAAGCCACATTTGAAAAAGCATGGGCTGGTCTTCGTCCGCAAACAAATGATGGCTGGCCTTATTTAGGAGAGCATCTTGAAATAGCGAATCTACACATGGCGTTTGGCCACTACCGAAACGGTATTTTATTAAGTGCTGCAACTGGAAAAATTATGGCTGATGCTTTGTTAGGGAAAAAGCCGAATCATTCATTTTTTACATCATTTCAGCTAACAAGAGTAATGGAGGGAGTTCATTGAATCTAATCATTAATGGTAAGACCGTTACTTTTGGAGATGAAATTGAAACGGTCGAGCACTTGTTGCAGGCTCAGAACCTGCATGAACGAGTGGTAATTGTTGAGCTAAACAAGAACATTTTGCAAAAAGAAGAACATAGCGATGCATGCTTAAAAGATGGCGATATATTAGAAGTTGTTTCATTTGTCGGAGGAGGATGAAGAGTATGTTAAAAATTGGACAATATACATTTAATTCACGTTTATTATTAGGGACAGGGAAATTTCCGGACTTTACGACTCAGCGTCAAGCGGTAGAAGAGTCAGAAACAGAAATTTTAACATTTGCTGTGAGACGAATGGATATTTTTGATCAAAATCAACCTAATTTATTAGAAGCGCTTGATGTGAAGCGTTTCACTCTTTTGCCTAACACTGCTGGAGCAAAAAATGCAGAAGAGGCCGTACGTATTGCTAAATTAGCAAAGGCTTCTGGACTTTGTGACATGGTGAAAGTAGAAGTAATTGGATGTGATAAAACGCTGCTTCCTGATCCAGTTGAAACATTAAAAGCCAGTGAAGAACTTTTAAAAGAGGGCTTTACCGTTTTACCTTACACATCAGATGATGTTTTACTTGCGCGTCGTTTAGAGGAGTTAGGCGTACATGCCATTATGCCAGGAGCTTCGCCTATCGGTTCAGGTCAAGGTATTATTAATCCGTTGAACATGCGTTTTATCATTGAACAATCAACTGTTCCAGTAATTGTAGATGCAGGTATTGGAACGGCTTCAGACGCAGCTCAAGCTATGGAGCTAGGAGCAGATGGTGTGTTATTAAATACAGCTGTTTCAGGAGCAAAAGATCCTGTGAAAATGGCTCGTGCTATGAAGCTAGCGATTGAGGCAGGGCGAGCAGCATTTGAAGCAGGACGTATTGAAAAGAAACAATATGCAACGGCAAGCAGTCCAACAGAAGGGATGAGTATCGGTTGATTAATCGTTATTCCCGCCAAGAATTGTTTCAACCTATTGGAAAAGGCGGACAGCAGCAAATTCAAGAAAAACATGTTCTGATTGTAGGAGCAGGTGCTCTTGGAACAGGGAACGCGGAGGCCCTTGCGCGAGCGGGGGTAAAGAAAATAACGCTCATTGACCGGGACTATGTAGAGTGGAGCAACCTTCAGCGGCAGCAATTGTATAGTGAAAAAGATGCTGATAAAAGAATTCCAAAAGCAATTGCCGCTAAAAAACGGCTTCACGATATTAATCACGATGTAAAAGTAGAAGCGCACGTAGCAGACGGTACCCCTCAAGTTTTAGAACAGCTTGTTGAGGGGGTAGATGTTATGATTGATGCAACCGATAATTTTGACACACGCCTTGTAATGAATGATTTATCACAGAAATATGATATTCCTTGGATTTACGGAGCATGTGTAGGAAGTTATGGAATTAGTTATACTATCATACCAAGTGAAACACCGTGTTTATCCTGTCTGCTTGAATCTGTACCGCTTGGAGGGTTAACATGTGATACAGTAGGGATTATTAGTCCTGCTGTCCAAATGGTAGTCGCTCATCAAGTAACAGAAGTGTTAAAAATATTAGTCGGAGACTGGAATGCGCTCAGGAGGGAACTTGTTTCGTTTGACGTATGGAAAAATGAGTATACGAGCATCAATGTGAACGTGTTTCGCAAATCTGCTTGCCGCTCATGCGGCAGTGAACAAACGTATCCCTTTTTACAATATGAAAATCAAACGAAAACAGCTGTGCTATGCGGAAGAAACACGGTACAAATCCGTCCGGGCAAATCAGCCAAGCAGCCGCTGCAGTCTTTAGGTGAACGATTAAAAGAAAAAGGATATAAAATTGAACAGAATCCGTATCTGCTTTCTTTTTATGTAGATGATTACCGTTTAGTTATGTTTCAAGATGGGCGCGTCTTTGTCCATGGAACAAACGATATAGTAGAAGCAAAGTCACTTTATCATCGGTATATTGGGTAAGAAAGAGATGGAGGTTTCAAGCATGACAGTACCAAAAGCATTAACCATTGCTGGATCAGACAGCGGTGGAGGAGCAGGTATTCAAGCAGATTTAAAAACATTTCAAGAGCGTGACGTTTTTGGCATGTCTGTTATTACAGCTGTGACCGCACAAAATACAGTTGGCGTTCAAGGAGTTTATCCTTTAGAAGTAGAAGCAGTTGAAACGCAGTTAGATTCAATTGCCACTGACTTATTTCCTAATGCAGTGAAGACAGGTATGTTGTTCAGTGCTGATATTATTTACGCAGTGGCTCGTAAAATCAAACAGTACGGACTGCAAAATGTTGTAGTTGATCCCGTTATGATTGCAAAAGGCGGCCAGTCTCTTCTTCAAAGAGAAGCCGTACAGGCTCTAAAAGAATTATTGCCCCTTTGTGAAGTCATTACGCCGAACATACCGGAGGCGGAAGTCATCACGGGTAAAGAAATTCACACGATCGAAGAGCGAAAAGAAGCGGCAAAACAGATTCATGAGCTAGGTGTAAAGCACGTGGTAGTTAAAGGCGGACATGATCAATCTCATCAAGATATGATTGATATAGTGTATGATGGTCATAAGTACGTTGAAATCACACATGAAAAGATGAATACAAAGCATACACATGGAACGGGATGCACGTTTGCTGCTTGCGTCACAGCTGAACTAGCGAAAGGCAAAAGCATGGTTGAAGCAGTTCAAACTGCCTCAGATTTTGTTCACTATGCGATTAAGCACACGCTTGAAATTGGTTCCGGACACGGTCCTACTAATCACTGGGCGTATGGAAAATACTTTCGTTCAAACATATAAAAAAACGTGCCTACAATCTAGGCACGTTTTTTATGAAGAAGGAATATGGGTAGGAATCTCTCCATCGATGCCTAAATAATAATGTCTAAGGGGCTTTAAATTATCATCAAGCTCATAAACAAGCGGCACGCTTGTAGGAATATTCAAGTTCGCAATGCCATCAGGCGAAATGTTATCCAAGTACTGCATCAGAGCCCTAATCGTATTACCGTGAGCGGAAATAATAACCTTTTTGCCAGCTTTAATAGAAGGAGCAATAGTTTCGTCCCAGTATTCTAGAACCCGCTTTTCTGTATCGGCTAAGTTTTCCGTTACAGGAAATTGTCCCTTAGCTAATTCCTTATACTTAGGGTTGGAAGCTTCATAGCGAATATCTGTTGTCTCTAAAGCAGGAGGGCGTTCGTTCATCGACCTTCTCCACAAATGCACTTGCTCTTCTCCAAATTTTTTTGCGGTTTCTTCTTTGTTCAAACCTTGAAGAGCCCCGTAGTGCCGTTCATTCAGCCTCCAAGATTTATACACGGGAATCCACATGAAGTCCATTTGATGTAAGACAATCCATAGAGTGCGAATGGATCGTTTTAAAACAGAAGTATAGGCAATATCAAAAGTATATTCGTTTTTCTTTAGTACTTTTCCAGCTTCTCGCGCTTCTTGCAATCCATTTTTAGAAAGATCTACATCCGTCCAGCCTGTAAATTTATTTTCAAGATTCCACACGCTTTGTCCGTGCCGAATCAACACAAGTTTTATCATCGTGTTCTCCTTTCAACAGTGACTAAGGACTCTATTCTTTTTTATTATGAGAAGGAAAGAGTTTTTTATCCTAAAGCCGGGGAAAGGAGTTTTTATCATTTAGAAAAAGTGATGCCGAAAAGTAAAGCTTTAACTTTTTTACGCATATGATAAAAATAAAAAAGGAAGGGAAGATAGTGGATGAGTGACCAAGAACGTCAGATTCAAGCGCTGCACGGCCAAATTGAAGATTTAAAAGAAGAAATGTATCAGATGAAGCTTGATATTAGCACATTAGAGAAAGAAAAAGGAAAGCCTGTTTTGACACCGGCTCTCGTTGGTCAAATAGGAGGTTTTGTTCTAGGTGGATTAGCTATAATCGGTATTTTCTGGATGTAGAACTTCTCGTTTTGAAAACGAAAAGTTCTCCTGATTTTTTAATAAGCAATTCCAACGCGGCATTTGGAAAATTTTTGAGCCCATATCTCATGGTAGGTAAAGTGAGCGGTATCTCCCGTTGAAATTTTAACGGCATCAGCTGGTAAAATATCTTTTTCCACTCGATACGTGCCTGTTATTTCACCCTCAGGCAAGTATGTTGGGCATATAACCGTCCAGTTTAGATCACTTTCCTTCAAGTGTAAGTATCCTTTTAAATGATCTTCTGCTGCTCTGGTCGTTTTACGCTTTGATTCATTTGATTGAAAACGATACTTTTCTGGTTCTGTTCGTGATTGTAAGATGCCTGCAGTTCCAATAGTAAGAATACGATGAACGTCGTAATACTTCATGCTGTTTATAATAAGCGGCATACTTTTTGAAATCGTCTCTGCACCATCTGTATTTAACGCGCTGACTACGATATCTTGGTGCTTGAGGGCAAAGTTGATATTTTCTTGATGAAGTACATCGCCTTGTAAGATATGTAGGTTTGGATGCCTAACCTGTAGCTTATTGCGGTCTCTAACAAGTACAGTAACGTCGTTTTCATCTTTTAGCATCATTTTTAATAAAGACTGTCCAACTCGCCCTGTAGAGCCTAATAGTAAAATTTTCATTGGCTACACCCCTCTATAAAAGATAGTATCTATTCTTTAGGATATACAATCTGTATACTTATTCATAATAAAAAGCATGCGTAGCATAAAGTAATACAAAGTTGATGAATGAAATATTCAACAACAAAAAAATTTGATATGATAAAAAGACAGAAAAATCAAAAAATAGGAGAGTGAATGTCTTTTGGGAGACTTACCTCTGAATCAAATGATGATACTAGTCGTTTTGCTTATGTTATCAGCTTTCTTTTCATCTGCTGAGACAGCCTTTTCAAGCGTAAATAAAATTCGTTTAAAACATTACGCTGAGAAAAAATATCGGGGAAGTAAAAAAGCGCTGCATATTGCTGAACACTTTGAGCAGACGCTATCGACAATTTTAGTAGGAAATGTTGTCGTAAACATTGCTGCGTCCTCTTTGGCAGCTAAAATTGCCCTCGATATGTTTAAAGGAAACCTAGCACTTGTGATTAGTATCATCGTTATGACCATCATCATTTTGATTTTTGGTGAAGTCTTGCCAAAATCGTTAGCTAAAGAGCATGCCGAATCTTTTGCGCTGATGATTTCTTCCTTGTTATTTATTATTATTAAATTGTTAACCCCGATTTCCTTCTTATTTTTACAGGTAAAAAAAGGAGCTTCTCACTTGTTAACGTCTGCTCCTACACCAACGATTACAGAAGATGAAATTAAAGTGATGGTAGATTTAAGCGAAGAAGAAGGAACGATTAATAATATTGAAAAAGAGCTAGTTCATCGTTCACTCAATTTTAATGACATTGTGGTGGGGCAAATTTTAAAACCTAGAATAGATGTCACAGCAGTTGACGTAAATGCTGATATTGATTCGGTTTGTCAAATGTTTCTTGAAGAGAGATATTCAAGAGTCCCTGTATATGAAGATCATATTGATAATATTATTGGCATTTTATCAGAAAGAGAATTTTTAACCTGTTTAATCCAAAGAAAAAAGATTTCTATTCGTGATTTGTTGAGACAACCTATTTTTGTAGTAGAATCCATGAAAATATCTGTTCTATTGCCAGAGCTCCAAAAAAGTAAGGTGCACATGGCAATTGTAGTTGATGAGTTTGGTGGAACGGCCGGTCTTGTGACCTTAGAGGATATATTAGAAGAAATTGTAGGAGAGATTTGGGATGAACATGATGAAGCTGTTAAGTATGTACACCAGATAGGGGAAAAGGAGTACGAATTTAACGCCGACATCCCTATTGATGAATTTTTAACCTATATAGCGGTTAGTTCTCCTGACAGTACGTGCCATACCTTAGGGGGATGGATATATGAGCAGTTTGATCATATCCCTGCTAAAGGAGACTTTTTCTCATATGAAGAGATATTGTTTACCATTAAGGAAGTAGAAAATCGACGTATTCGCAAAGTTTCCGTAAAATCATTTGGGAATAAGAATGAGGAAGCTGATTAAAAGAAACTAGAAAGCGCTCCAAGAGATCTTGGAGCGCTAAAGCCATAATATGAAATTAGTTAATATTAGTACTTGCCGCCTAGGTTTTGCTCAGCTAATTGTACTAAACGTTTTGTGATTTCGCCACCAACAGATCCGTTCGCACGAGCTGTTGCATCTGGTCCTAAGTTTACACCAAACTCACTAGCGATTTCGAACTTCATTTGATCGATAGCAGCTTGAGCACCAGGCGCTACTAACTTGTTTGATGAATTTCTGTTTGATGCGTTTTGATAATTTGCCATGTGTATTCATCTCCTCGTTAGATAAAATAGATTGTAATGGTTGAGTTAGCTGGAGTTGAACCAGCCGAGCAGATGCATCGATTAGATCTGCTTGCCTACCGCGGCGTAACTCAATGCTTGCGAGCTGTTGTACTCGGTTGTTACTAGTATTATGGCGAAAGGGAAAAAAACATATACATAGAAAATTATTGGTAATTTATAGAAATTTTTGTGTAGAGTTTGATAAAGAGTAAGAGAGTTTTATTCCGTGCATATTATAGGTACATATTGATCAGGTAAAGCGAGGTGTGCGGATGTCGATTTGTTCCTTATGTAATGGGTTTAGTGATGTACAAATGACGTGCAAAACATGTGGAGGAGTGCTGGGGGATATGGGAAAAGTCAGCGATTATTTTGATGATTACAGTGCTTACATGGAAATCGATCAGTTAAAAATAGAAAATGGGTATCCTAGTGATTTAGCAAATCACCAATGTATTCATCTCTTTTACTGCTCTACTTGTCACAGTGAAGAATTGAAGCAAATACAGGAATAAAAAAAGACCCCTGGGGGTCTTTTTTATTCGTGTTCAGCACGGATGCGCTGTTCAGATTCTGCATCAAAGAAATGCGCTTTGTTCATATCTAATGCTAAGTCTAGAGACTGAAGCGGTTTAATATCTGTTCTTGAATCTACGCGTGCTACAAAATCTTGTCCGCCAAGTTTAGAATAAAGCATGGTTTCAGCTCCCATTAACTCGGATACATCGACTTTGATTGTAACTTTTGTGCCAGGTGAAGATTCAATAAATACAGGCTCATCATGGAAATCTTCAGGACGGATGCCTAAAATAATTTGTTTGTTTAAATATCCTTGCTCGCGAAGTATTTTCATTTTACCTTCCGGAACTGCAAGAAGAGAATCGCCTACTTGAACCTTTCCGTCTTTTAACGTTCCGGTTAAGAAGTTCATAGCAGGAGAACCAATAAACCCGCCTACAAATACATTTTCAGGTTTTTCATATACTTCTTTTGGTGTACCAACCTGCTGGATAATCCCATCTTTCATAACAACTAGACGAGAAGCCATTGTCATTGCTTCAGTTTGGTCATGTGTTACGTAAATTGTCGTTGTACCCAAACGCTGGTGAAGCTTCGCAATTTCAGAACGCATTTGCACACGTAATTTCGCGTCTAAGTTTGATAAAGGTTCGTCCATTAAGAAGACCTTAGCATCACGAACGATTGCACGACCTAGAGCTACACGCTGACGCTGTCCGCCGGATAATGCTTTTGGCTTACGCTCTAAGTATTGCTCAAGTCCTAAAATACGAGCGGCATCTTTTACGCGGCGTTCGATTTCATCTTTTGGTAATTTACGAAGTTTTAAGCCGAAAGCCATGTTGTCATATACGCTCATATGCGGATACAATGCGTAGTTTTGGAATACCATTGCAATGTCGCGATCTTTTGGAGCAACGTCATTTACACGCTTGCTGTCAATATAAAAATCACCTTTGGAAATTTCTTCTAGCCCTGCAACCATACGAAGCGTTGTCGATTTCCCGCAGCCTGAAGGCCCAACAAATACAATAAATTCTTTATCTTGAATGTGAAGGTTAAAATCTTTTACCGCCGTCACATCTTTATCATACATTTTATAAATATGTTCTAAACGTAATTCAGCCATTTCCATTTCCCCCTTATATGTACTATGTGAAACCGTTTTCTTAAATCTAGTGTAATTTTTTTTAATGAAACGGTAAATGGGAAACATGCACAAAAAAAAGAAAGAGTTTTCGTGCACTATTTACGAAAACCCTTTCATTTTATTTTCCATCTTGCGAATTTTTTAAAGCAAGAATGGCTAAGTAAGCAGACACAGCTCCTGTAAAGTGTTTGATATCAAGGTGTGTGCGATCAATAAATTTCTCAATTCTATACTGCAAGCTGTTGCGATGCATGTACAATTTCTTAGCAGCAAGAGATACGTTTAAATTGCATTCTAAATAAACTTTAATCGTTTCTAAAAGATCTCCATCATCTTTTACTAAGTCAAGTAAATGTATCATATGATTTTGGATTGCCTCTGAAGACTCTTGCAGAACCAAATGGGGTAAAACGTCGGTAAAATGGATAACATGGTTTTGTTCGACTGTATGCTTAATTTGATAAAACCATTTCTTTTCACGCTCAAAAATTAATCGCGGTGAAGACGGAAAAAAGTGAATTTGTCCTTCAAAGAACTGAATTGAAGTTTCAAAATCATGACATAGCACCTCGATAGAATCTGATAAATTTTCAGTTAAGTCATTAGGATCATTAAAGGTTTCGATAACGATACCTGATTGTTTATCAATCCACAACACAGTAATCGAGGTAGAATACAAGGCGTGAAGCGCATTTTCAAACTCTATTTTTTGTTCAAACAAACGTTTAATTAAAAACTGGGTGAAGCGAAAAGAATGGTGCTTATGATGAGAGTGAATGACTTTTTCAGGTGCTTCAAATAACAGGTCTGACCAATACAATTGCTCTGGCGTCAGTAAAGAAACTTTCTCATCATAAGGGGTTAAAAAAGCAGAAAGTAATGCCTGCTCTTTTTGAGATAAAGCGGTGTGTTCAATTCCAATGAAGCCTTCATCACATGAAAACCATTTGTAACGCTCAAATTGAGAAGGGATTTTAGCCTTAATCATTTTATCCCCAAATAGTGTGTACAGCTGTTTCATCTGTGCTCGTTCCCTTCGGTGAAAGCTTACTATTCATAAACGTGAAAAAGCATAAGCTCATGAATATAATCAATTAATTGTGTTTCATCTATTTGATTAGAAGGCGCAGTTTTCCATACAATTTGTCCATCTTTTAAATAATCAGCCTCATAATAAACCCGATTCATATAAAACGAGATATGCCAGCCCGGCATTCGATTATTTTGATACAGCGGTTTAACCTGAAAGTGTGAAACCATAAAGAAAATCTCCTTTCTCAATTAGTTATTATAAGCTTACCATGAGAAAAGGAGATGAAAAATCATTTAATCTAAAAATTTTGTTAATTTGTAAAATATGTTGCATATGTGTTTAGCACCTTGCGTTTGAATATCTATTTCATCAAAAATCATCGGTTTTGCATTCACTTCAAACAAATAATACTGCCCTTGGGCTGACTTTGCCATATCAAGAGAAAATTCTTCAACTAGAGGGAAGGATTTTTGAAGGACTTGCCCGCACGTATTTACAAAGGACGAAAGAAAGGAAGTATCTACTTCATCTTCAAAATCTTGGAAAGATGAAATGCTGCCGCCGTTTAACGTATGTGTTGTAATGGATTGATAGGGACTATGTCGAATGCCGACGCCGCTAACAACATATCCGCTATCTTTGTGATGCGCTAAAATACGTAAGTCATAGCGCCTGTCTTTGAATGGTTGCGTCTCAATCGCTTCTTGAATGAGATAAGCAGACCTGGGAAGGTCAATTGCTTGTAAAGAAGAAAATTCTTCTTTGCGTTTATGATCTTGGTAAATAATCGTATGCTTATGGGAAGATAATCGAAAAATTCCAGCACCTTTACTGCTGTTAATAGGCTTAAAGTAAAGGGAAGAGTGCTTTTGCAGAAGCTTAGCAATATCAATTTCTGGTGTTAAACGATAGGTTTTAGGAAGGTGAGAAGATAGTAGTGGATCCTTTGAAAATAATTGATATACTTTCCATTTTGAAAAAAAAGCGGAATTAAAAAGTGGGATGTGCTTGCCTTTAATTTTTTGATGTAAAGATGTCAGCTTCTTAGTTTCTGATTTTCTTCCTGGATAACGATTATATATAACATTTGGCAGCGGCAAAGTTGTTTTGATCCACTGCTTTTTTGCACCGTCAAAGCAATACCCTTCAAAGAAGTGATGAGACATTGTTTCTTCAGCGAATAAAGCAAGAAGCCCGCCTTTTTCTTGCAGGGTATGATGTAAGAGTTCCAATAAAGGGCGCTGTTTTACATTCAGTTTTTCCAAAACCGCTTTGTTCGTTAAAACTCCCACAATAGGACCGACTTTTTCTTCTTTTAAACGAAGAAAAGCTTGAGTAGAAGAAATGTTTTGAGTAAAGGGAAGTTCGATTTCTTGAACTCCCCATGTGTAAGATGCTGAAGGGTTATGATGAAACCACTGCTGCTTTTCTTTGTGATAGTAAATTGTAATCATATGCTGATGCCTTCAGGTGTATTTAGATAGTATCCAGATAAGTAAATCGCATATTCTAGAGAAAGTTTTCTAGTTTGTTGATCCGCTTTTCGTAAGGCAGGGTGTGAAAAAATAGAGCGACCGGGCTTGGAGTTAGCTTCAAACAGCCATACGTTTCCTTGATAATCCACTCCAAAATCGAATCCAAGCTCTCCAATTAATCCGTTCAACTCCTGTTCAAGCACATGACTAATTGAGATAGCGGCATCTTTTAGCTTATTTTCAATTTCTTTTTTGTAAGAAGGGTTGGTGAATATTTTAGCTGTAGCTTCAATTTCTCCGCCGTAATCAAGATGCGTAGTGATGCTGTTGGGACCGGCTACTTTAGCAGCCAGAGCAGTAAGCACCCATTGGTTATTCCCGTCTTTATTCGTATGCACGCGAAAGTCTACACAGCGCTTTTCTTTTTTGATTAATGAAATACCTTGCTGAGCAATGTAGGAAGGATTAGTAAGTAAATATTCAAATTCTGATAATAGATCCTCTAAGGTTTCTTTTTCTTGAACATGAAGACCTTTTTCTCCTTTGTAAGTCAGCGTGTACATGGAATCCTTAAAAGATAGGGTATAAATGCCCCGGCCTAAGCTTCCGTTTTTCGGTTTTAAATAAACGGTTTGATGAAGAAGCAGAAGTTTTTTTATTTGCTCACACGAAGGACTTTCAACCGTGTAAGGTAACAAATAGGCTGTCTGCTCGTTCAGTTTTAAAAGCTCATGAATTTCCCACTTGTTGAAAAAATCAGGATTAAAAAATGGAATGCCGTAATCAGTCATCATCTTTTCTTTAATGAACTTAAAAGGAGCTAACCCTTCTGTTTTTCGATTTGGCAAACGATTATATACAACGTTAGGAAGCGGGATTTCATGCTGTGTCCAGCCGCTTTCTTCATAAAAATAGCCGTTTATGGTCCCCGTTTCCCAGTTGATATGATGAGTTCCAAAAATAAAAGGCAGGCCCCCTGTTATACTTGCACTAGAAAGAAGTTTAGCTAAGTGAAGGGAACGCTTTCCAATTGGCCGCAGCAGAGAACCAGTAAAACCAGCGGATAACACACCGATTAAAGGTCCTAAGTGAATGGTCTCATTCACAATAATAGGATGCATCATATGGGCGAAAGGAATTTGAAGTTTTGTCATTAGCTCAGCTGAAATCTGAATTTCTTCACGTTCTGAAGATTGTATAAGGCATGGAGCTGTCATGGTTCCAAAAGCTGCTTGTTTCAAGGAGTCTTTGTAAAGAGGTGCAGGAACAGAAAGATCACAGCCTAGCTGCTCTACTACAACAAGGCGAGTAAGAGTTTTTTTCATAGCATTACTCCTTACGATACGATAGTGTGTTAGCTAAATAGACGCAGTAAGACAGGACATTTTTATACATGACTTCTTTTTGTTCAGGTGCTGTTTCCATTACTATTTTTCTTCCCGGTTTCGAATTTAAATCTAGAATCCAGATGCTGAAGTCTCTCGAGATACATAAATCAATACCTAATTCAAAAAGAGAAGGAAAGTGGTTTTCGAGTACGGACGGAATCGTTTTACAAATGGTGTTGATTTCATCTATTACATATTGACGATGAACGCGAGGGATGCGAGGCAGCAAGTTCTCAAAAGGTACAATAGATGCTCCTGAACTTACATTTGTTACGATAGAGTCCCGTTCACCTTGTCTAATGCCTCTTCCAATTTCTTTCCAAGCACCACCGTTTCCTTTTTGTAATAGCAGTCTTATATCAAAAGGAGTGCGTTCATAAGGGAAAAATGAAATATGGGGCTGAGCAATATACAGTACATCACGGGTGGTTTTCGTAAACCAGTTCTTAAACTCTTGAAAAGAGGAAAATAGAATGGTGTTTACAATGTCATTTTGTTGATAAGAAGCTTCAATTTCACGTCCACGCTGTCTTAATTTCACAATCCCTTTACCTTGTGAGCCGTTGGCAGGTTTAATCATTAGGCTATCGTTTGTTCGAAGCAGCTGAACAAGTTGCTCTATACTTTCGATTGGAGTGGTAGGAGGAATATATGAAGATAAATAGCTATCTTTTTTAATTACTTCATAGACATCTAGCTTATTGGGTAATCCATGGCCTAAAAATGTAACATCTTCCCGCTGTTTAAGCCAGTTTACAATAGGGCGAGCCTTTTTAGACAGAGAGTCTTTTCGATAAAAGCAGCGATCGTAAATAAACGAAGGAAGTAAGAAGGAATCTTCTATCCATTTCTTTTGTTGTAAATCGTAGCGGAAGCCTTCAATATTTTCGGTGTTAGGATGAATGTTAAAAGGAGTAAAATGGTATATTTCAATCGAAAACTCAGAAGCATGTTTAGCAATTTCGGTCACGTACTCCACTTCTTGCTGCGGGTGAATCGTTAAAAAGCCTAATGAAATCATCATAAATCCTCCTTGGGAAATTGAAAATTCGTTGCATGCAGACAATAATCAAGCAGTGCTTTTGTTGATGGACGGACAGAGAAAGCGCTTGAATCGGATTGTTTGGAAGGCTTGACATTTACTTCAATAATCCAAGGCTTTCCTTCTTGATCAATCGCTAAATCAATACCGAATTCGGCATAAAGTTCAGACGGATGAGAAAGCTGCGTGCAAATTTCAATCGCAATCTCTTTTAAAAGTGAAAGGATATGGCGGGTAGTTTTTGAATCATAGAGCTGAGTTAACACTTGCTGAGGAGGATGAATATCTCCTCCACGGGCAAGATTTGAGACGAAATTGCCGGGTTTTGATACACGTGTGACAATGGACGTGATTTTCCACGTCAAGTCGTCTTTTTTATGACAGAGAATGCGGAAATCAAAAGGGCACTGTTTGTATGTCTGCAGTGAAATTCCTTCTTGGATGAGGAATCCTTGCCTTTTTAATTGACTATAAAGCGTTTCAAATAAGTCATAAAGAGATTCATATTCTTTTTCATATGTCTGCGTAAACGTTGTATAGTCTAAAATATACTTCTCTTTTTTTGAAATTTTAAAAATATTTTTTCCTTGGCTACCATGAACAGGCTTCAAAAAAACATCGTCATGAAGTTCCAAAGCGTCAAGAAGATCTTGACGTGAACGAAGCTGATACGTTTTTGGCAAATATGGAAACAAGTGTACGACATCTTTAAGCTGTTGAAAAACCGTCCATTTATTTAAGTAGCGTGCGTTAAAGAAAGGAACGTCATGTTCTTTTAAAAATGTTTTAAAGGTTTGAAAATCAGCGGTTTGCTCCGTTTTCCTGGTATGAATCCGATTGTGTACGATTCCAGGAAAGGGAACGTCTGAATAAACCCATCGATCAGCGCGATAAACATATCCTTTAGGGGATAATGACTTCACGTCGCTTAATTTACTCACATAGCAAAAACACCCTAACTCCTTGCAAGCTTGAACAAATTCCTTACAAAATACAGAAATGGAGCCAAAGAGTTCTTCATCTTCTCGAACTTCTGTTACGATGCTAATTACGGGTCCCAACCTAAACGTGTTCTCTTCATAAATGCCTCTCAGCTGATGTGTTTCATACGGAAAGCGAAAGTCTGTAAATAGAGCTTCTGACATCATGAAACAGCATTCTCGATGCTGAAAAACGGTGGCTTCGACTTCTTTCGTAATGGAGCCTACTGTTAACGTAAACTCGTGCTTGCACTTCACATGGGAGAACAGAGCAGAACTAATGTAAATGTCGCTGCTCATATGGTTCTCTAGTGGTTTTAGAGAAATGGTAAAAGTATTCATAAACGAATCCTCTTTTTCTTTCCTTTAGTAGGCGAATGCTGATATATACTATGAGGAATTAGCCCAATCTGTGAAGAGAATTTATCGTTTTCTAAGAAAATAAAGGTCTTAAGCTGAATTTTATATAATAATTTGTTATAGTTAGGGAAGTCAAGAAATTATAGAACTTAATTAGGAGGAACTTAACGTGTCTGTAAACTTATATGATGTAGCAAATGATTTAGAAAAAGCAATTCGTCAAAGCGACGATTACACAAACTTAAAAAACTTATATGCAGCAGTAAACGCTGATCAAGGTTCAAAACAATTATTTGAGCGTTTCCGTACAATGCAAATGGAGTTGCAACAAAAGCAAATGATGGGCCAAGAAATCACTGAAGAAGAAGTTCAGCAAGCTCAACAAACAGTTGCAATCGTTCAACAAGATCAAAATATCGCGAAGTTAATGGAAGCTGAGCAACGTATGAGCATGGTAATTGGTGAATTAAACAAAATTATCATGAAGCCACTTGAAGAACTTTACGGTGCGGCTGAATAAGAGATAGAGAAAAGAGGAAAAGAGAAATCTTTTCCTCTTTTTTTATGCGGAAATTCCTTCTAATTGTGCAGTTCTGCTCATAAGCTTAGTAACAAGGCTACACATGCCGACTATCATGAAAAGGTCATTTATAACCGTATCCTAACGGATTAGACATCTATGAAAGAAGGGGTTCTCATATGGCTTATCGATTGCTAGCGTTGAATATTGATGGAACCATTTTAAATAGCCAAGGGCGCGTTACAAAAGAAACGAAAGACGCAATTCAATTCGTTAAAAATAAAGGCGTTTACGTTACATTAGTAACAAACAGGCATTTTCCGTCTGCTAAAAAAATTGCTCGGTCACTTAAAGTTCATCCAGCAATGCTCATTACTCATAGCGGTGCCTTTATCGGAACATCGATAGACAAACCGATACTAGATAAGAGAATTAGCGAGGAAAAAACATTTAATCTCATTCAGCTTTTTGAAAATTTTAATTGTCATGTCCGCATTTTACATGAAAGGTTTTCAATTGGAAATCGTGTAAAGCTTCCTAATAATATCGTAGCTAAAAGCGTGTTGAAAACGGGAGAACCGCTCTTTTATCCCGTGCAGTTCGTAGATTCATTAGGAGATACACTTCGTGATGAACCTGTTTCTACGCCAAAAATAGAAGTGTATTTTGCAGATCGTAGAGAAAAAGAATATGCCGAGCAAACAATTGCTAGTGCAGTTCCGGATATTGAATGGTTTTCGTATCCAAATGAAAATAGATGTTATATTACGCCAAAAGGAGCCACAAAAGCTGCCGGCGTTCGTTATGTAGCAAATCGTCTAGGGATACCAATGGAAGACGTAGTAGCAATTGGAAATTGCTATGATGATTTAGAAACGATTGAACATGCAGGAATGGGTGTGGCCATGGGCAATTCACCAACAGAATTAAAAATGCTTGCGGATTGGGTTACTCGTTCTAATAATGAAAATGGTGTAGCCTATATGGTAAAAGAATTATTTAGAAAGCAGCAGCGCCTTGGTTATCTTCATCAAATTGACAGCTTTCGTTTAAAATAAATAAAGGAAAAAAGAGGCTAGTACAAAAGCAGTTTAGCCGAAGGAAGATCCGAACGATGAATCGAGATTCTTGATAGAGAATCCAATTCGTTCGGATTTTTTTATTGGAAGAGTGAACGTAGGTTTCATATATGTACGTGCTTCTAGCAGTTGATTGGAGGGCAAGGCGAAGACTTCCGCGCGAAAAGCGCAAGCGACGAGAAGGCTCATCGCCCGCCCGCGGAAAGCAAAGCCTTGCATGGAAATCAACAAAGTGTAACAAGCGGTTCAGCTCATGTATCTCATTTGTTCGTCTTTAGATTGAATTAATGTTTATGGCTCAATCTCTTTTCCGTTTGTTTCCTGTCCGCGCATTCCCTTGAACTGAGCACCTTGACCGGACATACGTAGGTTTTGTAAACTGATTACTTAGATAGAATTGATTTGAAAGGTGATTATATTGAACATTTATATAAAAGGTATAGAAGATGAACGTTTTTTACGTCCGCTTCACCGAATTTCAGATTTGTTTTTTGAAGAAAGCAACGTCTCCTTTGAGGATGATAACGAAGCTCAGCTGAAAGTCGAAGTAGAGCTAAAAGTTCATGAAGAAATTTATGCGAAAGCAGTACTCCATGACGCTGAAACGGACAAAGTGTTTACAGAAGAGCTTGCTAAATCGTTTACCCCATATGAAACAGAAAAAGAAAAATTTAAGCAAATAAAAAATGTGGTGCTTCGCGTCTACTTATCTGTACTACAGGAGTATACAAGCATTGTTCAAAAATGGGGTATTTTAACTGGTATACGTCCAACGAAGCTGCTTCATATGAAACTGCAGTCAGGCAAAAGTAAAGAACAAGCGCATCGTGAGCTAAAGGAAGAATATTTAATCACCGATGACAAAATTAATTTAATGCAGCATATTGTGGATCGTCAACTAGCAGCTATTCCCGATTTACATGAGTTAAAGAACGAGGTAAGCATTTATATAGGCATTCCGTTTTGTCCGACGAAGTGTGCATACTGTACATTCCCAGCGTATGCAATTAACGGACGTCAAGGATCCGTTACGTCATTTTTAGGCGGCTTGCATTATGAGATGCGTGAAGTAGGAAAATGGCTAAAAGACAATAACGTCAAGATTACAACCGTCTATTATGGTGGAGGTACACCAACGAGCATTACCGCTGAAGAAATGGACATGCTGTATGAAGAGATGTATGAATCGTTCCCGGATGTACAAAATATCCGTGAAATTACGGTAGAAGCAGGAAGACCCGATACGATTACGGAAGAAAAGCTAGCTGTTTTGAACAAATGGAATATTGACCGGATTAGTGTAAATCCGCAGTCTTATATTCAAGAAACCTTAAAAGCTATTGGACGTCATCATACAGTTGAAGAAACTATTGATAAATTTCATCTTTCTCGAAAAATGGGGATGAATAACATTAACATGGACTTAATTATTGGACTTCCAAATGAAGGTGTAGAAGAATTTCAGCATACGCTAGACGAATCTAAAAAATTGCTTCCTGAATCTTTAACTGTTCATACGCTATCGTTTAAACGCGCGTCTGAAATGACTCAAAATAAACGGAAATACAAAGTGGCAGATCGCTATGAAATTGGTAAAATGATGGATTTAGCGACTGAGTGGACTCAAGAACAAGGGTATGAACCTTATTATTTATATCGCCAAAAAAATATTTTAGGTAATTTAGAGAACGTTGGATATTCATTCCCTGGTCAAGAGAGCCTGTACAATATTATGATTATGGAAGAAAAGCAGACGATTATTGGTCTTGGATGCGGGGCATCTAGTAAGTTCGTGCATCCAGAAACAGGCATTATCACAAGGTTTGCGAATCCAAAAGACCCAAAATCGTACAACGATGGATTCGAGCACTACACACAAGAGAAACTCAAGATTTTAGATGAATTGTTTAGGAAATAAAAAGGTCACTTTTTAGTGATCTTTTTTTATTTTCGGCAGGGAAATGTCGGAATCTGTTGAATATATAAAAAAAGTTGTAAGCGTTTTCTTATTATGGCGATGCGAGGTGCCGCTTAATGATGAATGTACAGTTAACCGTACCATCTATGATGGAAAGAGCTGAAAAGCTGTTTAGTAAAAAAGAAGTGGTTTCTAAATCTTCAAAAGGAATTCAGCGTTTAACTTATAATCAGTTAATAAAACGGACTCGGCAGCTCTCTAGTATGCTAGAACGAATTGGAGTGAATCGAGGAGAAAGAGTCGGGACGTTTGCATGGAATCATCATAGACATCTAGAAGCTTATTTTGCCGTGCCTGGAATAGGCGCTGTTCTTCACACCATCAATATCCGGTTAGATCCTGAGCAAATTGTATACATCATTAACCATGCACGCGATAAAGTCATTTTATTTGATGAATGTTTTTTACCTTTATTTGAAAGCATTCATCACAAGCTTCCACATGTTGAAGCCTATATCATTATGTCAGATGAAAATAAGCTGCCAGAAACAGACTTGCCAGTTTATCATTACGAAAATTGGATTAAGCAAGGGGATGCATCGCATTCTTTTGTTCAAGATTTAAACGAAGAAGAACCAGCAGGTCTTTGTTATACCTCTGCTACTACAGGAGAGCCAAAGGGCGTTGTATATTCTCATCGCGCTATTTATCTGCACTGTATGGCGCTAGGGCTTGCTGATAGTGCTGGATTATCAGAAGCTGATACCGCTATGCCTATCGTTCCAATGTTTCACGTGAACGCATGGGGAATTCCTTTTGCTGCCGTTTGGCTTGGAACAAAGCTCGTGCTGCCGGGTGCTTTTTGTACTTCAGAGACGATTGCTTTTTTGATTGAAGAAGAGAAAGTAACTCTGGCTGCAGCAGTACCTACCGTTTGGTTAAACTTTTTACAAGAGATAGAAACCAGGCCTTACGCAGTCGATAGTTTGCGAGCTATTTTATGTGGCGGATCAGCGGCCCCAAAAAGCGTCATTCGAGAATTTCAGGAAAAATATCAAATTGAATTTATGCATGCATACGGAATGACGGAAACAAGCCCTGTGGTGACCGTCTCCCGCTTAAAAAGCTATCAGTACAGCGAAGACTTTGAGTATCAGCTCAACGTAAAAGCGAAGCAAGGTTTCTTAGTTCCTGGCGTTGAAATGAAAGTAATAGGTCAAAATGGAGAAATTGCTTGGGATGGAGTCGAAATGGGTGAGCTATTACTAAAGGGCCCATGGGTAGCTTCTGAATATTACAAGGATAAAAGAACAGAAGATACGTTTAAAGACGGCTGGCTGTACACCGGAGATATTGTGACGGTTGACGAAGAGGGAACGATCAAAATCGTAGACCGAACAAAAGATTTAATTAAAAGCGGAGGAGAATGGATTTCATCGGTTGATCTAGAAAACGCGCTTATTGCCCATGAAGCAGTTTTCGAAGCCTGTGTAATAGCAGTCCCTCATAAGGTGTGGCAAGAGCGTCCAGTGGCTTGTGTCGTGTTAAAAGATGCATACCAAGGCATCGTTTCGTCAGAAGAGCTGCTCGAATTTTTAGCGCCGCAGTTCGCAAAATGGTGGCTTCCAGATGACATTTTATTTATGGATGAGATCCCGAAGACAACGGTAGGAAAGTTCCTAAAACGTACGCTTCGTGAACAAGTCCTCAATCATTATCAGAAAGGGTGAGTAAGATGACCGTCGAATTAAAAGTAGTAGAACTAGTTTTGCAAGAGCGTATCGCCACAATTTCGTTTAACAGGCCGGATGCGTTAAATGCATTAAACGAAGAAGTGCTAGAGCAGTTTATTCAATGTTTAAAAGTTGTCGAAGAAAGTGAAGCGGACTTTTTAATAGTAAAAGGAAACGGAAAAGTATTTTCAGCAGGCGGAGATATTAATATGATGATGTCACCTTCACAATCAGAACGTTTTGAGCAGGTAATGGATTTGATTAATGAAGCCGTGCTGACTTTATACAGCCTCCCTCAAATGACAATAAGTGTACTGCACGGTGCGGCAGCAGGGCTAGGACTGAGCATCGCGCTTGCTTCTGATTATATTATTGCAGAAAGACACACAAAAATTGCGATGAACTTTATCGGTATTGCTCTAATTCCAGACGGAGGCGGTCACTTTTTACTAGAAAAGCGCATCGGTGCTCATCGTGCAAAACAGCTAATTTGGGAAGGAAAGACATTAAAAGCAGAGGAAGCTCATCAATTTGGCATAATTGATGAAATAAAAGAAGGAGATTTGGCGAAGTATGTAGAAGATTATCTCTCATATTGGCTAAAAAAACCTTCACGTGCTTTGAAGGAAACAAAGCGAATTTATGTGGAGACATCTGTTTCACAATTAAAGCAAGTGCTTGCGCTTGAGAAAAGAAGTCAGTTTGCTATGAGCCAAAGTTCGGATCATAAGGAAGGTGTACGTGCGTTTCTAGAAAAGCGAGCGCCTGTTTTTAATCAAAGTGAAAAAGATATTTCCGAAAATTAAGTGAACTAGTTTAAAAGCCAATATTTTTGTCTATCATATTGATAGAGCATGTTTAAAAGTTGCAAAACAGTGGTAACACAAGATAATGTAGAAACTAATGAGGTGATTGGAAATGAACAAAACAGATTTAGTAAACGCAGTGGCAACAAAATCAGAGTTAACAAAAGCAGATGCATCTAAAGCAGTTGATGCATTACTAGAAACAATTTCATCGACGCTAGGTGAAGGTGAAAAAATTCAGTTAATCGGCTTCGGTACATTTGAAGTACGCGAGCGTGCTGCTCGTACAGGCCGTAACCCTCAAACGGGTGAAGAAATGCAAATTCCAGCATCAAAAGTACCGGCATTTAAAGCTGGTAAAGAACTAAAAGAAGCTGTAAAGTAATATAAAACGCCGGAAAGCTAAAACTTTCCGGCGTTTTGTATTAACGATGAAACAATACAAGTTTTCCGCTAGAGCTAACGCATCGATGCGTTTTTTCTAAATAGGAAAGCTCTTCTAACTTCTTGGTGCCGATAGTCTTTGCTTCTGTCTCAGAAGCTGCTTCAAAACTTTCATCTATTAATTTTTCCCCAGTCTTTTCAAAAGCGGTTAATGTGTAAGTACTCATAAAATCTACTCCCCTTTTATAGTATAATCGTAAGCGTATTCAACATATTTCTCGTCCTATTCCCCTAAATCCTGCTAAGGTTTACAGATATCATTTTTTTCCATACAATAAACATAGGTTTATTTACAAAGGAGGAATTAAATGTCTCTTTCTATCCGTGAAGTTTCAAAAAGGTACGGTGAATTTACAGCTGTAAACGAGCTATCCCTGCAAATTCCAAAAGGCGAAGTGTTCGGTTTTTTAGGTGCAAACGGTGCTGGCAAAACGACGACGTTTCGAATGATTTTAGGGCTCATTGAACCAACCTCAGGTCATATCCAATGGAATGATAAATCTTTAACTTACAGTAGAAGTCATCTAGTTGGCTACCTTCCAGAAGAAAGGGGACTGTATCCGAAATTAAAAGTCAAAGATCAGCTTGTATACCTTGGACGGTTGCGCGGAATGAAAAAAGCGAACGTGCTGCAAGAAATGGAGCACTGGTTATCTAGATTCAATATTCCTCAATATGCTTCCAAAAAAGTAGAAGAGCTATCCAAAGGAAATCAGCAAAAAATTCAATTTATTGCCTCTGTTATTCATCGACCCGAGCTGCTTATTTTAGACGAACCTTTTAGCGGCTTAGATCCTGTAAACGTAGAGGTATTAAAAGAAGCGGTGCTTGATTTGAAAAAACGCGGAACGACGATTGTTTTTTCAAGTCATCGAATGGAACATGTGGAAGAACTTTGTGAATATTTATGTATTATGCATCATGGCACGCCTGTAGTGTATGGAAGGCTGCCCGAGATCAAACGTTCATTTGGAAAGAAAAACGTCATTGTACATGGAAAAGGTCCGTTTGAGAGAATTACAGAGCTTGAAGGCATTGTAAAGGTAAAAAAAACGGTTGAGGGCATGATTGTTCAAATTCAACATGAATCCGTATCACAACTCATTTTTCAAGAACTTAAATACTTTTCATTTGTATCTAAATTCGCAGTGGAAGAGCCGTCATTAAATGATATTTTCATTGAAAAGGTAGGTGCTTCCTATGAATAAATTTTGGGTCATTGTCTTTCATACATATCTTAATAAATTAAAAACAAAATCTTTTATTATTACGACGATTATTACTGCTCTTATTCTAGTTGCTCTTACAAATATGGAGAAAATTATCGACGTTTTTAATTCAGACGATAACGGTACAAATGTGGGTGTCATCTACGAAGTGGAAAGCGTATATACGTTGTTCAAACAAAATGTAAATGCTATGGATAAAGACATTCATTTAAAAGAATTTACGTCTGAGTCTAAGGCAAAACAAGCGGTAAAAAACGGGGAGCTCGATAGCTATTTACTTTTATCTTTAAACGATAAGCAGCTGCCTCAAGCTGTGTACAAAGCTAACTCTTTGGCCGAATCAAACCTTTCTTCTACCTTAGAACAGGCGGTACAGCAAACAAAAGTGGCTATGGCTACAGTAAAAATCGGGTTAGAAGAAAAGCAAATCGATCAGCTTTACAGCCCTGTTTCATTTAAAAAGAAAGCGTTAGTTGAAAATGCCAAAACAGAACAAGAGCTAAATCAAGCAAGAGGTCTTGTGTATGTACTGCTGTTTGTTATTTATTTTGCTGTTATCATGTATGGGAGCATGATCGCAATGGAAGTAGCTACTGAAAAATCATCCCGCGTTATGGAGATCCTTGTATCGAGCGTATCACCTATTACACAAATGTTTGCTAAAATCATTGGAATTGCACTGCTCAGCTTAACACAGCTTGCAGTGATACTGAGCGTGGGCTACACATCGTTAAAAGCCAGTGTGGAAACAAATCATAACGGTATCTTTTCTTATCTCGGATTTAATGATGTTCCACTGACTACATTCGTGTATGCATTTGTCTTTTTCATATTGGGGTACTTCCTTTTTGCTACGCTCGCGGCTTTTTTAGGTTCTCTTGTGAGCCGTATTGAAGATGTACAGCAAATGATTACGCCTATGACCCTTGTGATTGTGGCTGCTTTTTTAATTGCTATGTTTGGACTTGGTGATCCTGAAACCACAATCATTACGGTCACATCTTTTATCCCATTTTTTGCTCCGATGATTATGTTTTTGCGTGTAGGTATGTTAAATGTTCCTGTGTGGGAAGTGAGTGTATCGATAGGGATTTTAGTTGTGACGATTACTGCTTTAGCTATATTTGGTGCCCGTGTGTATAAAGGAGGAGTCCTTATGTATGGGCAATCCACCTCTTTTAAAGATATTAAAAAGGCGCTGCAGCTAACGAAAAAAGAAACATAAAGAAGTGAGAGGCTGAGATAAAAGTAGTTTAGTTGAAGGAAGATCCGAACGAACAACCTAGATTCTTGAGGGAGAATCCAACTCGTTCGGATTTTTTTATTGCTATAGTGACCATAGTTTTCATATATGTGGCTGCTTCTAGCTATGTATTGGTGAGCAAGACGAAGACTCCTGCGGGAAAAGCGGAATAGGTGAGACCCCGCAGGAGCGGAAGGGACGATGAGGCTCAGCGCCCGCTCGCGGAAAGCGAAGTCTTGCACGGAAATCAACAGCGGTGTCTCAAGCAGTTCAGCTCCTTTATCCAATTTGTTCGTCTTTAGATTGCATTGATTTTGTTATGTCGCAATCTCATCTTTTATGAAAAAGCGTCTACCCGTGCATTCGGTGGCAAGCGATGGTAAAATGAAATGTAAAGAGCTGTAAATAAGCGGACGAAGCGATAAGAGCTTCGTTATCAAATACATAGAATGAAGTGGTAAGGAGGAAAAGATCATGACAAAAGGAATTGCTCAATACGAAGTAGGAGAGCAAGTTGATCTTTATTTTTTAATTAAATCCTCAACGAGAGGAATTGCAAGCAATGGAAAGCCATTTTTAACGGTAATCCTGCAAGATAAAACAGGTGATATTGAAGCCAAGCTGTGGGATGCTTCCCCAGATGACGAGGAAAATTATGCTGCTCAAAAGATTGTGCGAGCTGCTGGAGAAGTAATGAATTACCGCGGACGCAACCAGCTGAAAATACGCAACATTCGTCCTGCACAGCCCCAAGACGGAGTTCGCACATCTGACTTTTTAGAAGTGGCGCCTTTATCTCAAGAAGAAATGGTCGAACATATTACAAAGAGTATATTTGAAATGAAAAATTCGAATGTCCAGCGCATTACTCGCCATTTGTTTAAAAAATATCAAACGGAATTTCTAGAATATCCGGCAGCAACTAAAAATCACCATGAGTTTGTATCGGGACTTGCCTACCATGTGGTGTCTATGCTGAAGCTGGCTGAGTCATTTTCAACCCTTTATCCAAGCTTAAACCGCGACTTGCTTTACGCTGGAGTTATTCTTCATGACCTTGGCAAAGTATTTGAACTTTCAGGTCCTGTTTCGACGATATACACAGTCGAAGGGAACCTGCTTGGCCATATTTCGATTATGGTGAATGAAATTGGAAAAGCGGCAGAAGAATTAGCGATTGAAGGAGAAGAGGTTATGCTTCTTCAGCATCTTGTATTATCGCATCACGGTAAGGAAGAGTGGGGAAGTCCGAAAAAGCCGTTAATTAAAGAGGCTGAGATGCTTCATTTGATTGACAATGTAGACGCTAAAATGAATATGCTAGACCGAGCATTAACAAAAGTGAAGCCCGGTGAGTTTACAGAGCGTATTTTTGCACTTGATAATCGCTCATTTTATAAACCAACGATTGATTAAAAAGGTATAAGTCTTTCTTCCTTCGCATATAGTGGTTGTAAATAACTGTGATGGGGGATCAATATATGGTGACACTACCAATTTGGATTTATTTAGTTGTAGCAGGCATTTTCTTTAGTGGATTTATGGCGATTCGTGCTGCACAACATGATAAGCAAGTGGATGATTCGTTTATTGAAAAAGAGGGACAAGTCTTCATTGAAAGAATGCAAGTGGAAAAAGAAAGACGCAACAGCGATTCCATCTGATTATATAAAAGAGCCTGTCACATGAGTGACAGGCTCTTAGCATTACTGCTGAGGAGTTTCTACGCCAGATTGACTATCTGTCGCACCTTCTTCGAAAATTGGTTTTACATCCTTATCTTTTGGTGTCACTTTTGCTTTATCAAGCTCTTTTTGAATCTTCTTGTTCGCTTCTGCTTGATCTATTTTTGAACGTTTGATTTGCTGCTCAAGTTCGGGTTTCTTTTTCTCAAACGATTCTACTTTCTTTTTATCAACTAGTTTAATGATATGGTAGCCGTACTCTGTTTTGATTGGTTTACTTACTTCACCTTTTTTCAGCTTGTAAGCCGCTTCTTCAAATTCTTTAACCATTTGGCCTTCACCGAAGTAGCCTAAATCGCCGCCATTAGCTGCAGACTGCTGATCTGTTGAATATTCTTTTGCTAGACTAGCAAAGTCCTCGCCTTTTTTGATTTTCGCTTCTACTTCGTTTGCTGTTTTTTCGTCTTTTACTAAAATATGACTTGCGCGAATTTGAGGTTTTTGAGCTTTATATTCATCATAAGCTTTTTTCAGCTCTTTGTCCGATACCTTAATGCCTGCCGTAGCAGCTTTTTCACGGAGAATATCAACTTTTAGCATATCTTTAACTTCTTTTTCGCCTTTTTGCTTAATAACTGAATCCACCTGATCACCGTATTGTTCTCTTAGAATGTTCAGCTGCTGATCAAGCTCTTTATCCGTTACTTTATATTTTTTACTCAATACTTTTTCTTCGGTAACGCTTCGTACGAGTGTATTAAATTGGTCTTGTCCGATTGTATCTTTCATTTGCTTATACAAATCACCTTGAGTGATATTGCCTGCTTTTGTTTCTACAATTACTTTTGAAGAATCGTTTGCATTTGAAGCCTCATTTCCCCCACTGCATGCTGATAAAGCAACGAGGCTGGCTGCCGTTGTTAGTGCAACTAAGCTTTTTTTCATACGTAAACACTCCTACTCATCATTTTTACTTATGTAGCTTGACTCAAGATTTACTATATCACATTTCCTGATGTTAGCAAATGAAGTTAAAACCACGTAAATTTACATTTATTTTCCACTAAGTATGGAGTGATTATACGCTTATGATGGCTTTTTTATAAAGCGTTTTCAAAATGGTGGACAAACTCACAGAGTAATCTCCAAACGAGAAGCAAGAGAAATAAATTATGGAGTTTGGGCTAAAAGCCTAGACGTTTTTTGAGCTGATGCATAAGATGCAGTATTAGTAAACAAAGGGGGTGCTCAAATGAGCGGAGGCGGATATGGAGGCGGTTTTGCACTATTAGTTGTACTGTTTATCTTATTAGTCATTGTTGGTTGTGCATGTTACCACTAGGAAACAGATGAATATAAAAGGAAAGGGGCGATAGATATGGGTTCTTACGGATGCGGATACGGCAGTGGATTTGCGCTATTAGTCGTATTATTCATCTTATTAGTTATCATCGGAGCTAGCTGTTTTTGCTAAGCCTATAAAAAAGCGGTGAGACATCTCACCGTTTTTTATGTAAATGATACTTCAATATAAGATGAAACTAATAAAATGGTAATTAATACATTAATCGTACGAAAAACTTTAGGCTGTTTTTCAGCTGGAATTTCTTTTTGAATACACA
Organism: Priestia sp. AB; assembly: GCF_028369225.1. Taxonomy (NCBI): domain Bacteria; kingdom Bacillati; phylum Bacillota; class Bacilli; order Caryophanales; family Bacillaceae; genus Priestia; species Priestia sp. AB. The sequence goes on along the minus strand of NZ_JAQMYN010000011.1, from coordinate 35,087 downwards.
ATGTATTTGTTAGTGCATTGATGTAGAATAAAATGAATAGTGCAAATACAATAAAGAATATGTACATAAAAATCCCCCTAACAAAATCAGTGTGACGAAGACAAAAAGTCTTATAGTCATTTATATAGTACAGCTTTGTATGAATTTACAAATATCTATATTAACATTACCAAAAAAGCGGTAAAATAGATAGTTATATATACAGTTGAGCAAAGAATTTCAAAAGGTATTTACACAGAAATACGGTTTTTATTTTATAAAGGTAGTTAAGAAGTTGAGAAATAGGTTTTAAACGAAATAGCAAAGTGAATGGATAAGAAATGAGTAACAATTACCCATTGTGCAAAAGGAATGTTAAAAAGGACAGAGGGATTTATATTAATATATGCAGTGAGTACATAATCAGTATATGAAAATCTTTATACGGTGCTACTTAAACAGGAAATGTGAATGACGCAGAAAGAATTATTTGGAAGAACATGAATGAATCATGTACAATATGGAGTAGAGGTATATGAACGTTGAAGGAGTAGGGGAAGCGGATGGAAACTTTAGAATCTCGAGTATCACGTTTAGAATATTACATAAAACTGTTATCTGGGACATCTGAACAAGAAGCTAAACCATTTATTGATTTAGTGGTAAGAAATCAGCTTACAAAGAAGGAAGTAGAGGAAATTTTAATTCTGTGTGAAGATACAAAAAACGAATATATTGAGCAAAAAGCGGAAGGTCTAACAGACTTTGTTCCGCTTCTTACACAATTTGTTGGCATGCTGAATTATAAATTAACTCCCAGAGAGACGGTCGAATCGCTTCGTTATCAACCTTCTTATCAAGATGTGATGAATGAATTTTTTGAAATTATTCAATGGATAAGGGACTAACCATTAAGAGTTTGAAATAGTCTCCTGGTGGTTCTCTTTATCTTTCTTGACAAGCTTGCCATCTTCTTCAGTGAATTCTTCTTCGATATGATGGAAAGATCGCTCGAAGATATCCATAAAATCTTCACCGTAAATTTTGCGGATGACGGTCATTAGTTCCATAAACTCAGGGAATTTGCCGTATAAGTCGCGCAACGGAAGTGCGCCGCTGAACACTGAATTATTAGAAGGTTCGTAATGTTCCATTAAATCTAATAAAATGGCCTCGCCTTTATCTGTCAGCTGAATGTACGTATTTCGCTTGTCGCTTTCTTTTTTAGAAAACTCAAGCAAACCTCGTTCTTCTAGTTTTTTGGAGAAGTTAAATGCAGTAGAAACGTGCATAACTCCAAATTTGGCAATTTCGGAAATGGAAGCCCCGTTTAAATGATATGAAATCCATAAAATATGATGCTCGTTAATATTAAGGTCATAAGGCTTAATCCATTGCTGCCAATCCTTCTCTACGGTTTTCCAAAGGGCTTTACTTAATTGGGCAATGCGTTGGCTAAATAGAAGTGCTTCTTTCAAACTGTAATCTTGATCACTAGTCTTTTTCATCTTCTCCCACCTACTTAGTCTCTTTTTTTATTTATCTTCTATTATGCCAATAAAATAAAAAATTATAAAGATGTAAATTTACAAAATTTTAAAAAATTAAAAAAGAAGGCGTTTTAACCTTCTTTTTTGTCAATTTTTTCATTGGGATTTTTAGTTGTCTGTACATGTTCCTCTAGGTTTGACAAAGAATTTTGGATTTCTTTCAAATGATGCTGAAGGGATTCCTTATGAGGGACAATTTCTTCTTTAAACTGACCAAGGGTAGTAGAAAGGTCACTTGCGATATTTTTCACTATAGTATTTCCTTCTCTGGCGGTCATTTGTACTTGTTGAGAAACAGCTTTTATTTTTGTTGAGAGCTCTTGTTGTGAAGCGTTAACTCGGTCTTTTCGAGAGCTGACACGCTGTTTAAGTTCTCGTCCTGAATATGGAGTAACAAGAAGCGTTGTAATAGCGGCTACGGTGCTTCCGATTGCTGCTCCAGCTGCTAGTTTTTTCATTCTGCTCATTATTTATTTCCTCCTATGTAGTAAAGTAATTGCTAACACTTCCTTCTGACATAATCATAAAAAAATAGCATAGATTTATACAAAAGAAGGAGGTTATCAACATGGGGTAGCTTTATTCATTCTTTTGATAATTAGCCTGAGTTTTTTTCTGGCTGCCTTTAAATGGTTTAGCCTTACGACTAGAACGGCATCATATCCACCTAAACATGTACTGAAACAAAAGTCTCTTACATGTGCGACAGTGGCTTTTGCGAGTTTTTTATTGGCGCTTATACTTTATTATGTAACCTAGGATGGAGAACTTAAACCTTTATTACATAGTAAGTCTTCATACCTATTGTATGAGCTGCAAATGAAATTTAAGTGAAAAGCATTCTGTACCATTTCTTTTTAAACAAAAAGTTAAGAGTCGAACTGTAGATTGTCTCTAAAAGATCAGCAACATACTATGAATGAACCGTTTTATCTAAAGGTCCGCCACGCTTTGGCGGGCCTGAGCTTTTGGTGTAAAAAAAGAGCCTGATTCTTAATTAAATCAGGCTCTTGACGTTACGATAATTTTGCTTTGATGCTTGTGCGTTTTAGAACGGATTGAACAATTGGATAAATAACGACCATAACGATTGTGTTCACTACTGTTGCAGGTAATACAACCGCAGTAACAAGCGCCATGACGCTGTTTCCGCCCGGTAAGCCAACGATTAGCGCGGCAGCAGACAAGAATACGGTTCCTGATACGAGTGTGCCAACAGCTGTTAAAGCAGCGGCAACTGGTGTTTTAATGCCTGTTGCTTTTTTCACAAGCATAAATAATGCAAAGAAAACAAATGCTGTAATTGGTTTATCAATCAAGTTTGCAATTTGTCCGCCAGGAAAGCTTGTTGTTAAAGCAGAAATAACCGCTGTGGTTAAGCTAACCAATGCAACATTTTTTATGCTAGGAAACAACAGGATTGCTAAAAACATCATTGTTAACATCATATCTGGCTTCATTCCAAATAAAATAGGAGGTACCACCGTGTGGAGAACCGCTCCAATTCCGACTAATAACGCTAAAGAAACTAAAACCTTTGTATTCATTTCTCATCTCTCCTCTTCTAAGCTAAGCTCGAAATATACCAATAGTGCGTCTATGCCCATTGCATATATTTACATACTGATTATAACATATTTATGTGAAAAAAGGATCAGTTAATTCTGCCAATTATGCGTTTGCTTGTGCAAATTCATCCATAAAGGCGGCAAGAGCTTCACACGCTTCAAGCGGTACAGCATTGTAAATAGAAGCGCGGCATCCGCCGATTGAACGGTGTCCAGCTAATCCTACGAAGCCTTTTTCTTTTGCTTGCTGTAAAAACGCAGCCGTTAACTCATCGGTCGGTAAAGTAAACGTTACGTTCATAATTGATCGGCTTTCCTCTGTAGCGTGAGGGGTATAGAAACCATTTGAACGTTCCATGCTTGTGTAGAGTAACTTAGCTTTTTTATGATTTTGGGCTTCAATTGCTTTAACGCCACCTTGTTCTTTAATCCAATCTAAAACAAGTGAAAGCATGTAAATGCCAAACGTTGGAGGAGTGTTGTAAAGAGAGTTGCTCTTTACATGTGTCTCATAATTCAGCATTGTTGGTAAACCTTCAGGAATACGTTTAAGTAATTCTTTCTTCAAAATGACAACCGTGACACCAGATGGTCCGAGGTTTTTCTGAGCACCAGCATAAATGAGAGAGAACTTAGATACATCAATTGGACGGCAAAGAATGTCGCTTGACATGTCGGCAATTAAGTCTACTCCTTCGATAGACGGATAGTCAGCCCATTGTGTACCAAAGATAGTATTGTTGGACGTGATATGCAAGTACCCAATCTCTTCTTTTGGAAGCTTTATATCATCTAAAGATGGAATAGAGCGGTAGTTCTCTTCTTTAGTAGAAGCAACAACTGCTGTTTTTCCAAGTTTCTTTGCTTCTTTTAATGCTTTTTCCGACCATGATCCGGTTAGGACATATGCACCGACTTGATCGGGAGCTAAAAAGTTCATTGGAATCATAGAGAATTGCAGGCTTGCTCCGCCCTGCAGGAATAAAATTTCATGTGTATCTGGAATGTTAAGCAATTCCGTGAGTGTTTCTTTAGCATGTGTTAATACATCTTCAAACTCTTTGCTGCGATGTGATAATTCCATCACAGACATACCCGTATTTTTAAAATTAACTAGCTCCTCTTGAGCAAGTTGTAAGACAGGTAGGGGAAGCGCAGACGGACCTGCATTAAAATTATAAGCTCTGTTTAACGTAATCACATTAATTCCTCCTCAAATTAGTTCGAACACTCATCATACAAAATGGCTAATGACTGATGTCAGAAAGAATATCATTATACTATCATGAAAACCATTGATTGTGGAGGTAACTTTTCAAAAATTTAAATTAATCTGTAAAGAGGAAATAATAGAAAAAAGATAAATAAAAAGTATACGCAAACATGTTTTGGCAAACATGTAAATGAAATGTTTATATGCTATACTGATGGAAGAAATAATGTGGAGGAACAGAATGAGAGTATTAAAATATGCCATATTAGGGCTCTTAGATCAGAAGGAGCTCAGCGGGTATGACATTACCAGACTTTTTAAAGAAGAGGTCGGTAATTTTTGGAGTGCTAAGCACAGCCAGATTTATCCCGAGTTAAAGCGATTAACAGAAGAGGGTTTTATTCGCTATGAAACCGTGATTCAAGGCAAGAAATTAGAAAAAAAGATGTATTCGATAACGGAAGAAGGAAGAGCAGAGTTAAGCAAGTGGCTCACTACAATTGATCCTATTCCTGAAACAACTAAAGATGAATTTATGTTAAAAGCTTATTTTGCTTCATCCATGTCAATAGAAGAGTTAAAGCAACAAATAGATAATCAGCTATCAAGCAGGAAAGTGAAGCTAACTTTTTTAAAGAAACGAATGGATGACCTTTTGGAACAAGTTAATCATCAAATTACCGTTTCGTCTCCTCAATTTGGTCATTATTTGGTGCTATCTCGCGCTCAAGACCGGGAGACAAGCTATATCAATTGGCTTGAACGCACGCTGAATTTAATTGAAAAAGAACAATAAGAAAAGGTGAGCGGATCATGACTTGGTGCATAAAATCATTTCAAGAGCTGACAAACGATGAGCTTTATGAAATTCTACAGGTTCGCACCGCTATTTTTGTTGTTGAACAGAAGTGTGCTTACTTAGAAGTAGATGGAAAAGACAAACTTGCTTATCACTTGTTCAAAAAAGAGAATGAGAAAATTACCGCATACCTTAGAGTTTTACCAAAAGGAATTAGCTACCAGGAAGCTTCTCTTGGGCGCATTATTGTAAAACAAGCACAGCGCGGTACGGGTCTCGGAAGAGAACTAGTAGCAAGAGGAATTGATTTTTTAGAGAATGAGTTGCACGAGAAGACAATTAAAATTCAAGCTCAAAGCAGACTTCAAACATTTTATGAATCGTTTGGTTTTAGACCTGTTTCCGATATTTATTCAGATGAAGGGCTTCCCCACGTAGATATGCTAAAGACACCTTAGAAACTTCACCAATTGTGTGAAGTTTTTCTATTTCTGAAACGGGTAAGGTGAAAGAAAGATGTTAGGCTTTAGTACTGCGCAGATAGAATCGATATGACTACTACTAAATTAGTAATTTATGAATAAGATAGATAATGAATTTGTTTCTTTTTGCTTATTCTTTGATTTTAAGTAAGTGATATATTGAAGAAAGTAATAATATTGTATATAATGATTTTTGTAACAAAAATGTAACAATTACGTAATATTCTTAATATTGGTTCAGAAAGAAATTTGTTGTACATATTGCTTGGAGGCATTTTTATGAGTGCAAAGGAAAAGAAAAATAGGTATATATATAGTTTGGATGGACTTCGAGCTTTCGCTGTTATGTCTGTCATTGCATATCACTTAGGATTTGGATGGGCATCTGGAGGGTTTCTAGGAGTTGATGTTTTCTTTGTATTATCAGGGTATTTAATTACCTCGATTTTACTGGTGCAATCTTGGGAAAATCCTTTGAAAAATTTGAAGCATTTTTGGATTAGCCGAACGAGAAGACTTCTTCCAGCTGTGTATGTGATGGTAGTATTAACTGCAGCTTGGGTTATTTTATTTAACCGGCCGTTGTTAACAACGCTACGAGGCGATGCATTATCGTCTATTTTTTATATGAGTAACTGGTGGTTTATTTTTCATAAAGTTTCATATTTTGATAGTTTTGGGTCACCGTCACCATTAAAGAACTTATGGTCACTGGCTATTGAAGAGCAGTTTTATATTGTGTGGCCACTTGTTTTATTATTGGGTTTAAAATTTATCAAAAAGAGAGGAATTCTTTCTCTATTCATTTTAGCTGGAGTAATGGCCTCAGCTATTCTAATGTCTTTTTTATATGAGCCAGGAGGAGATCCTAGCCGCATTTATTATGGAACCGACACTCGGCTTTTTGCCCTTTTAATCGGCTGTTTACTTGCATTTGCCTGGCCGATGTATCGTTTATCATCAAAAAATCTTCCAGCCGTAGGCAAGCAAGTATTAAACGCGGTAAGTATGGTGAGTTTCTTTGTATTTATTCTCTGTGTATGGAGCGTTGATGAGTATACTCATGCATCTTTTCTTTATCAAGGTGGAATGCTGCTGATTTGTTTAAACGCTGCTGTACTGGTTGCAACGATTAGTCATCCTAGTAGTTTTTTAGGAAAAGCTCTGTCGTTTAAACCGCTTCGCTGGCTTGGTACTAGATCATACGGCATCTATTTGTGGCATTATCCGGTTATTGTTCTTACAACACCTGTATCCGAGATTGGCCGCCCGGTCTATTGGCATGCGCTGCTACAAGTAGGCCTTACATTTATCATTGCTGAACTTTCTTACCGTTACATTGAAGTGCCTATCCGCACACGCGGCTTTCGCTATTATTTCCGGCACTACCATCCGAGAGAGCTTTTTAAATGGCGTAATCTCTCTCGTTCGAGACAAGCGGTTTTGGGCAGTCTCATTTTCTTTTTGGCGCTGTTTACAGCGGATATGACAAGCTTTGCTATTAGTACGCAGCAAAAGGATGAAACGACAGCGAAAGAGACAGAGGTTAAAATTCAAACGAATCATAAAGAAAATGCTTCAACTTCTGTCAAAGACAAGAACAAAGCGGCTGATAAAAAAGCAGAGAACGCGGAAAAGAGTTCCGGGGAAGAAAAATCTGATGCCAAAGAAAAACAGCAGCCGAATTCTTACAGAGATGTTCTTGCGATTGGAGACTCGGTCATGCTGGATATTGCTCCTAATCTTAAAGAGATGCCGCTTAGTATTACGATTGACGGAAAAGTAGGAAGGCAGCTCAATGAAGCACTGCAGCTAACTCCTAGCTATCAAGCATTTAATAATCCGAACAGCGCAGTGATTATTGAGTTAGGAACAAACGGCTATTTTACAAATGAAGAACTTGAACAACTGTTAAAAGCTTTTTCACACGCGGACGTTTACTTAGTGAATACGCGCGTTCCTCGTTCCTGGGAAAGCACCGTGAACAAGAACTTGAAAGCTGCTTCTGAAAAGTTTGATCATGTCACGCTCGTAGATTGGCACTCAGAGGCTTCTAAGCACCCTGAATACTTTACATCAGATGGTGTCCACTTGGTACCTGAAGGATCAAGAGCATTAACAAAATTGATTGAAGAACGTATGAATTTAGAAGTTAAGGCGGAAAGTCGTTCATAATAAGTGAAAAGCCGCACGATATTTTATATCACAAACTGATTAAACATGTGTTAAATGAATAGTTAAAACAAAAAAAGCTTACATGTGTAAGCTTTTTTTGTTTCAAGAAAGGTGAGAAGAAATATTGCCAGCGATTTCTTGAAGTTTTTCAGGCGTGTATTCGCTTGTATGCTCTTTCCATACAGCACCGAATCCATCGCCTTCCCCATAGCGAGGAATAATGTGCATATGATAATGAAACACGGATTGACCAGCTTTTTCACCATTATTATTTAAGATGTTTAAGCCGATTGGGCTGTATGTTTCTTTAATTGCATTTGCGATTTGAGGAACTACTTCAAACAAATTGCGCGCAATTTCCGGCGTTAGTTCGTGAATGTCTTTTTTATGTACTTTTGGAATCACCAGCGTATGCCCTTTTGTTACTTGACTAATGTCTAAAAAAGCTAATACATGTTCATTTTCAAATACTTTTGCACCTGGGATTTCACCGCGAGTAATTTTGCAAAAAATACAGTTTTCATCATGTGTGCTCATTATATTCACCTTCCGTTACCAATATAAATGTATGGGTATACATGTATGTTTATTTTACCACAAAGTAGAAATGCAATCAGCAGGCAAGAAATAGCTGCTGGCATTTTATACACAAAAACGGGATGCAAACGATTATGCATCCCGTCATGTGAAGAAGGAAAAAATAGCTTTTAATGCAGCATATGATCTTTAAGGAACACCTCATTTACGTAATTGCATTGCCTAATGAAACAGTAACTTGAAAAAGTATATTCTCTTTAACAAACACCTCATTTAAGCATTGAGCTAAAAAATATACAATGTGAACGAAATCGTTCTTGGTCTTTGACAAACACCTCATCTACACAGTAATAAATGAACATTATTGTCTACCCATTATATATATTCTTACTACGTTCATGACTACCATCCCCTTATGAATCAAACATACATCGATTTACAATAAGGTTTTCTGAAATATGCCTGCTGTAGACACCTCATCCCAAATGTAAGAAGCTTTGTAATGATTAGTTGTAATCAATAACTTGTTTTCCTTCTTCCCTATATAGAATGTCCCGATATTTCGATTATATTCTGGAAAAATTAACCGAAAAAAATTGAAAACAATGTGAGGAAGAAAAAGATTTGGTACAATAGAGCAAATAGCGCTTGCGCTTGGAGACAAAAAAGAACAAATAAAAGGAGATCGTGATGGGTTCTTTATTGCAAATTAACAATATTACAGGGGGATATACAAAAACTCCCGTCTTAAAAGATGTATCGTTTGATGTAAATGCAGGTGAATTAGTCGGGTTAATCGGGTTAAACGGGGCCGGCAAAAGTACAACGATTAAACATATCATTGGATTAATGGAAACAAAAAAAGGAAGTGTATCCATTAATAATAAAACCTTTCAACAAGATCCAACAGGTTATCGAAGTCAGTTTACGTTTATTCCAGAAACTCCTGTGCTATACGATGAATTAACATTAAAAGAACATTTAGATATGACAGCTATGGCTTATGGACTTGAGCCTCAAACATATGAAGCCCGTCTGCAGCCGCTTTTAAAAGAGTTTCGTTTAGACCGGAAGTTAAAATGGTTCCCTGCGCATTTTTCAAAAGGAATGAAGCAGAAGGTTATGATTATGTGCGCTTTTTTGGTTCAGCCGTCTCTTTATATTATTGATGAACCTTTTTTAGGTTTAGATCCGCTGGGTATTCAATCTTTACTTGATTTGATGACGGATATGAAAAAGCAAGGTGCAGGCATTTTAATGTCCACACACATTTTGGCGACCGCGGAACGCTACTGCGATAAATTTGTTATTCTACATAACGGAGAAGTAAGAGCGCAAGGAACGCTTAAAGACCTTCAAGAAGAATTTCAGATGCGCAATGCTACTCTTGATGAAATTTATATTGAATTAACAAAGGAAGAAGGCTATGAGTAAGATTGATGCATTATGGAAGCAACGGTTTCAGCAGTATTTAGTGGATGTAAGAAGATATACAAAATATATCTTAAATGACCACATTAAATTAGTGTTAATTTTTGCGATTGGCGGTTTGGCCTACTATTATCAACAGTGGTTGAGTACATTAACACCTGCGTTTCCTTCGGCTGTAGTGATTGCGATACTTATGGGATTGATTTTAACCATGGGTCAAATTCAAACGTTTTTAAAACGACCTGATTTAGTCTTTTTACTTCCTTTAGAGACGAAGCTGCAGCCTTATTTTAAAAAATCTTTTTGGTTTACCTTTACGATTCAGCTTTATATTTTATTATTTGCAACTGGTGCAGCAGCACCTCTTCACGTAAAGGTAATGCATGATTCTTATTCAAACGTTTTTGTGTTTTTTCTGCTATTACTCATCTTGAAAGTTGTAAACTTAGGCATGTCTTGGTGGGCTGTATGGTTTGAAGAAAAGTGGGCGAAGTGGACAGATTATATCGTCAGGTTTTTCTTGAACGCTGTTTTTACGTACTTCTTATTTTCCCATGCATACGTATTGTTTACAGGAGTCGTAGCGGTGATTATGATTGCGCTAGCCATTTATTATCGCTCCCTTACAAAAAGAAAGCCGATCAAATGGGAAAAGCTAATTGACTTAGAAGAAAAGCGCATGGGCTATTTTTATCGATTAGCTAATTTATTTACGGACGTTCCTCAGGTGAAAGAGCGAATCAAACGCCGTAGATATTTAGATTGGCTAGTAGCACGTATTCCATTTCGTCAAAGTGCCACTTACCATTACTTATACACCAGAACATTTTTACGATCAGGAGATTATTTAAGTTTGCTCGTTCGCTTAACTGTCATTGGCGGATTTTTAATTGTAGCTGCGCCGTTTCAATACGGCAATATAGTGGTTGTTTTATTTGTTGTATACATGACGGGTTTTCAATTACTCCCGCTTTGGAAGCAGCACAAACAGATTTTATGGCTTTCTCTTTATCCGGTTGAAGCTAAAGAACGGAAAAAGGCATTTTTGGACGTATGGAAAAAAGCGCTGTATGTACAAATTCTTGTGCTCGCCATAGCAGTGGCTTTTTCTAATATAGTTGCTGCACTGCTTTCCGTGGCAGCAGGTGCTGTATTTATTCACTTATTTGTACATGCATATGTAAATAAAAAATTAACGTAAAAAAAAGCTCCGAAAGGAGCTTTTTTACGTTTTTAGACTACTTTGGAGACGAAGATAATATACGGAAGCGATAGACGTTCATTGCTACTTTTGTGAGATGGTCAAGAAGCTGATAATTAGCATATGCACCTATAACAGCTCCAATTCCCGGCATAAGCTGAAACATTTTCACGACATCAATGTAATCACGGTATTCTTGTTGAAAAGCTTTCCAATCAAGCTCAAGAAGTTCCTCTTTCTTTTCTTCCCAGTTTTCTACTACTTCGAGCAGCTTCGTTCTATGGTCGTCGCTGCAAAAGGCAAGATGAAAAATATACAGCATATAAATGCGTTCTTCTTTTTCTTTTACATCAAAACCATACGTAGCGGCAATGTCAAATAAGCACTTCATTTTTATGGAAAGAAGAAGCGGGAAATCTGCTGCACCTAAAAGGATACCGCCTGCTCCAGTACCAGCTCCTTCTACAGCAGCTGTTTTTTTGTACTTAGGTATGAGTTCCAAAATTCTTTTCTCTTTTTCTTCAAACGAAAGACCGCTGACATCTCTTTTTTTAGTGGTGAAATCGGATCCAACAAGCGTGGTTTCAACCATTTTTTTTATGCTTTCAGTCATAATCTTATGGACTTTAGCAGGGATTTTTTCATTTATTTTAAGCTGTAAAGATTTTGCGGTCCGTTGAAATTTAGAAGGTCGTTTCAACATGCTGAATTTCCAATGTTCAGCTTCTTGTAACACTTTTTCTTCATACGTATTCAAAAAAATCACCTCATTTCAGTCGATATAAATACTACGTTTTAAGTGAGGAAAAGGTTCCTGAAATAAAACAACAAGCACTCGTCTGCTTATCTGTACGAATGCTTGCTGAATGATTAATTCGCTTTTATTACGTTTTTAGAAGGAGCTTGTTCTCTTAAATACTCAACAGCAGCCGTACCAAGCGTTTTAGCTGCGATAAGCATTGCTTTTTCGTTAAAATCAAATTTAGGATGATGATGAGGATACGGAGCATCTACACCTTCTGGCTGAGCTCCTGTAAAAAAGAACGTTCCTTTAATATGCTGCAAATAATAAGAGAAATCTTCCCCAGTCATGTGAGGCTCCGTTTCTTCGACTGTATGAACTTCATCGATTTGAGAAGCAGCAGAAGCAAGAAAGGCCGTTTCTTCCGGGTGGTTGACGACGGAAGGATAGCCGCGCGTATAACTCAGTTCATAAGAAGCGTCAGCTGTTAAGCATGTACCTTGGACAATTCGTTCGATTTCTTTTTCGACATCATTTCGTACATCTTCATTAAATGTTCTTACCGTTCCAATTAGTCGAGCAGAATCAGCAATAATATTAAATGCATTTTCTGCTACAAAAGAACCTATGCTCACAACCGCTGAATCAATTGGGTTTACACGTCTGCTTACAATTTGCTGTAAATTAACAACAAGCTGAGAGGCGATGACGATTGAATCTTTTGTTTTGTGAGGCTGTGCACCGTGGCCGCCTGCTCCTTTGATCGTAATTTCAAAGCGATCAGCAGCAGCCATAATAGGGCCCGTTCGATATTGAACGACACCAGTTGGAGTTAATGACCATAAATGCGTTCCGAATATCGCGTCTACACCGTCTAAGCATCCGTCTTCAATCATGGACTTGGCGCCTCCGGGTGCGTACTCTTCAGCGTGCTGATGAATGAAGACGATTTTACCAGGGAGAGAATCTCTTATTTCAAAAAGCGCTTTAGCAAGGACTAAAAGAGTAGCCGTATGACCATCGTGGCCACATGCATGCATTACACCCGGAACAGTTGATTGATATGGTACATCTTTTTCATCTTGAATAGGCAGGGCATCAAAGTCGGCTCTCAAAGCTACAGTAGGACCGGGGTTTCCTCCTTGAATGCTTGCTACAATGCCGTTTCCTCCTACATTTGCTCGGTAAGAAATACCGATTTTATCATAAAAAGATCGAATGTAGGCAGCGGTTTGAAATTCTTTAAAAGACGGTTCTGGATACTGATGCAAATATCGGCGGATTTGAACCATTTCATCAAATTTTTCTTCAAGTAAAGTATGTAGCTTGGAATTCACGTGACCATATCCTTTCTGTATAGGTTGAATAAAGTTTTGAATTTTTTGACATTTTAATCATTATATCATTATCTATTAAAAAGAAAAGAATGTAAGCGTTGTTATTGAAAAAAGTAATTGAATCATGAAATATTTTATATACATAATAGATACATAAGATGAGGAATAGGGATAAAGAATGAGTTTTTTGCCAATTTTCTCATGAGATAATAGGAGGTAACGATATGGTAGATTCACAAACTGTATCCCTGTACAAAAAATTGATGTGGGTGTTTGGGGGGGCAGGTCTCGTTTTTTTAGGAGTGTTGTTTGTTGTGTCGACAGATTCTTTTCAAGGAGACCACTGGCTTGTTTCAGCTATAGATGACAGCACTGTTCTTCAGTCAGCATCATCTATTTTTCATGGCTTGTCTTTTTTAGCTTCGAAAGTGATGATTATGGTTCTTTTAGCTGTACTTCTCGTTTTTTTATTTTTTAAAAAGGACTATATCGGTATGATATCGGCATTTTTACTTATTTTAAGCGGTGATATTATTAATAAAGCAGTTAAAGATGCGGTAGAACGAGGACGTCCTCTTGAAGGCATCGAAGGCTACAGTTTTCCAAGCGGCCATGCGATGATGGGAATTCTTATTTATGGTCTGATTATCTTTTTTCTCACAAAGCATATGAACAGTCAAAAGGTAGCCAAGCGGTATCAGCTGGCAATTACTTTAATCGTTTTATTAATAGGTGTGAGCCGTATTCTATTAAGAGAACATTTTTTAACAGATGTCTTAGCTGGCTACAGCTTAGGGCTTATGTGGCTTATTGTAGGCATTTTCTTCTATACGCTTGTTTATGCGTATGTAAAGCCTTCAGCGGAAAAAGAGTTTCCAAAAGGCATGTAAAAAATATATACATATGGCCCTCTTCATAAAAAGAAGGGGGCTTTTGTTTAAACTAAGAACATCGCGACAATTGTTGTAACGACTAATCCAATCGCTACAGGTTTTAAATTACGTCTGGCGAGTTCAAACGGACTGACTCCGCAAATCGCAGCAGCTGGAATCAATGCCCATGGAATCAATGTGCCTCCACCAACCCAAATCGCAGCAATTTGCCCTAAAGCAGTTAGGGTGGCAGCGCCCGATCCTAAAGCAGATGCAAATAAATGAGAGACAGAGCCTACAAGTGAAATGCCTGAAAAGCCTGAACCGTCTAATCCGGTAATAGCTCCTAGAGCAGTTATCGTTACAGTGGCGACCTGTGCGGTTAACGGCACAGTGGAAGCAAGCGCAACGCCTAGGTCATTTACAAGTCCATGTGATCCTTTCGGAAGAAAGTCACCAATGATTGTTGTGAATCCAGCATCTCCTAAATAGAAAAAAGCTGCAATGGGAATAACGGGACCGAATACTTTAAAACCAAACTGCAAGCCTTCAATCAAGTAGGAAGTTGTTTGTTCGAGACCTTTTCCTTTGTGAGCAATAAGTGAAACCACCACTAAAATAAATAGGGCTGTGCCGCCAACGAGAGCAGTTGCATCTCCTCCCTGTAAATGAAGGGCGAACATTGCCCATACGTCTATAGCAAAGAAAAGGGGAACTATAATGGCTAAAGCCCGGCGTATTGAAGAAGAAAGAGGTGTGGATTGGACAGAAGAACTGTTTGTTAACATTGTCGGTTGAGCGTGAATTCTATTGTGCTTCATATCTTGTTTTAAAAAGTAAAAAGCAGAGAGTGTTGTAACAACTCCCATCACGATGACCAGAGGGACACTTGCTTGAACCACCTCGTGAACTGGAAGACCTGCTGCGTCAGCTGTTATCTTAGGAGCAGCTTGAATAACAAAGTCTCCTGAAAGCGCAACGCCGTGGCCGAATAAATTCATCGCTACGGCTACGCCTATAGCTGGAAGCCCTACGCGGATGGCCACTGGTAAAAGCACGGCTCCAAGTAAAGCAACGGCTGGAGAAGGCCAGAAAAAATAGGAGATGGTCATCATAACTAATCCAATAACCCAATAGGCAAGAGCAGGTGTTTTAATGAGGCGAGCAAAAGGTGAAATCATCGATTCATTTATTCCTGTAGCCATTAAGACTTTACTCATAGATACAATAATTGAAATAATTAAAATGGTAGGAAGCAGTTCTGTAATGGCATAAATGAAGCTGGAAAAAACAGCGCTGACGGAGTGGCTTAACGAAGAGGTAGCCGTTAAGGAAAGCAAAAAAATCCCGAGTATACAAAGGATACTCGTATCTCGCCGCATAATCATAAAGCCGATAATGAAGGCGATAAAAAGGACATACATCCAATGAAGAGCTCCAAGCTCTATGCCCATAAAAATTCCTCCCAATAGGTGATATAGTATACAATATGAAGTTTGTGCCTATTGTGATACTCGCCTACTAGGAGGGTGGTTACTTATTTAACTACGTGGTATGAAGTCACATAAGAAGGGCGAGAGAAAATCGATGGTTGCTGATCCACGCCTTCTGACGTACCGCGTTTTTTGTGTGCTTCATTATAGGCTTTTGAAGACTGCCAATCGCTAAATGAACTTTCATCTTTCCATCCTGTAAAGATAATGTATGTGTCATTTTGCAGTGGCCGAAGCACACGAATAGCTGAGAAGCCTGCTTCATTTTCAATTAAACGAGCTCGTTGGCTAAATCGCTGTTCAAACAAAGGACGGCCTTCATCTGTAACTGAAATATTATTTAGTACAGCAAATCCGCTGTCTGCAAGATCTCCAGAAGCATCTAATACCTCATAAGCATGTCCTTCTTTAAAAATTGTATCTCCATCTGTTTCATGAACTAGTGCAAATTGATCGTCATCTTTGTGAAGCAGTAACAAACGTTCACTCGGATGTTCGTCGATCAACTTCTGAAGGTAAGGGCCTGTTCCGTAAGTAATAAAGATCTTCATGGATTATACTTCCTTTCTAATTGGGAATTGCATACAATTTACAATTGTAAATCATACTAAAATTATAAAATTTTACACACAAAAATTCAAAAATTGTGAACTTCTAATGAAGATGGTAAAGTAAAACATTGATGAAGTTGTTTTCCATATTATCAAAAGTTTAGCGAAAGAAAAGGGGTGGCATGATGTACAAAAAAGGCTTATACGCAATTGCTGCCTTAGTTGGAATTTTTCTATTAGGATTGATCGGATATATTATCATCTTGTTTCTTGGAAACTATGTAATTGATGAGAAAAAGATCGTCATGGACTCGGCTACGAGGTTAGTGGACGAAAATGGAGACGAATTAACAAAGCTCTATGTGAAAAATCGGGACTTGGTTTCAATTGATAAGATTCCAAAGCATGTGCAACAAGCATTTATTTCAATTGAAGACGTTCGTTTTTATGAACACCACGGAATCGATTTTAAATCTATTGGTCGAGCATTATACCGAGATATATTGGCTGGAGGAAGTGTTGAAGGAGGAAGTACTTTAACACAGCAGCTGGCTAAAAATGTGTTTTTATCTAATGATAAAACGCTGCTTAGAAAAACAAAAGAAGTAGTGGTGGCCATTAACTTGGAGCAGCGTTACAGTAAGCAAAAACTGCTTGAAATGTATTTGAACCAAATATACTTTGGACACGGAGCCTATGGAATCCAAGCTGCATCCAAGCTTTACTTCAATAAAGATGTCTCCGAATTAACGGTAGAAGAAGGTGCACTGCTCGCTGCACTGCCAAAAGCACCGAATTCTTATTCTCCTATTTTACATCCAGAAAAAAGTATAGAACGTAGAAATGTTGTGTTAAATGCCATGCAAAAAGCAGGTTATTTATCAGCTGAAAAAAATGTCCGTTTGCAAGGAAGAACGCTGGGGTTGAACGTAAAGGAACAGGCTAAAAACCCAGCGTATTTAACCTATATCGATATGGTTATTCAAGAAGCAGAGAAAAAATACAGCATTTCGAGCAATGAGCTTCTGCGCGGCGGTTATACGGTCAAAGTACCTATGAGTACAAAAGTACAAGAAGCCGCCTATGAACTGATGAAAGAAAATCGTTATTTTCCAGGTACAGATAACAGTGCCCAAGGTGCTTTTGTATTAGTTGATAACAAAAGCGGAGGAGTTTTATCTGTTATGGGAGGACGAGATTATGTACAAAAATCGCTCAATCGCGTAAATGTCAAAAGACAGCCAGGTTCTACGATGAAACCTATTGCGGTATATGGCCCTGCGTTAGAAGAAGGTCAATTCAAGCCTTATTCCTTACTGCAAGACAAGCTGAGAAGCTACGGGGGATACACACCTAAAAATGTAGACGGCCAATATGCTAAAAAGGTAACGATGTACGATGCCCTAAAAGATTCTAAAAACGCAGCTGCTGTCTGGACATTGAATCAGCTAGGAGTTGAAACAAGTAAGCAGTATCTCACAAAGCTAGGAATTCCTTTAGAAGATAAAGGACTTGCGATTGCTCTTGGAGGATTAAAGGAAGGAATTACACCGCTTCAATTAGCAGGAGCGTACCGGGCATTTGCTGAAAACGGAGAAAATATCCAACCGTACTTTATTCAAGAAATAAAAGATCAAGACGGAAAAGTGATTGCAAAAGCTGTTCCCGACACTCACAAAGCATTTTCAAAACAAACGGCTTGGTATATGACAAAGATGCTTCAAGGAGTTGTTAAAGAAGGAACGGCAAAAAATGGAGAGTTTACAGGAGAGTTAGCAGGAAAAACAGGGTCTACTTCATATACGAATGTTAAAGGAGCCACGAGGGATGCTTGGTTCGTTGGATATACGCCAGACGTTGTAGGAAGCGTGTGGATGGGATATGACTCTACAGATGATCAGCATTATTTAACAAAAGGAAGTTCTTATCCGACTCTATTATTTAAAGACATTCTCACAAGAGCTGGTTACGACGAAGCTGCATTTCAAAAGCCAGCAGGCGTTAAAGATTTGCCAAAACCAATACGCTTAGAGCAAGTTAAAGACTTAAAACAAGAATTAACATTCCATCCATTTGGTTTGCTAACGGTAAATTTATCGTGGACACCTTCACCTGATAAAAGAGCTGTTTATTATGTTTATGAGAAAAAAGGAGATAAAGCCGAAGTAATTGGCAAAGTGAAGGGAAAAGGGGCATTTGAGAAAGAGCGGGTGAATCTGCTCGACAGTCCTACTTATTATGTAGTTCCTTACAATTCCCAAACAAAACAAAAAGGAAAAAAATCCAACGAAGTAACACCTGCTCTTTTTCAATAAAATAAGGAAGAGTAGGGCGAATTTTTGACATTTTTAGCAGGTGGCTATACAAGTCGTAAAGAAATGGGTATAGTGACAAGTAGAGAATATAACGTGAAACTTTAATCAGTAGAGGAACCGGTATGTTCCTTTGCTGATTATTGTCTGTCTAATCGAAGAAAATACGGATGGAAGACAATCGAGAAAGGTGGAAATTATGAGTCAAGGAACGTTTAACGATACTTTTTTAAAAGCCTGTAGAGGGGAAAAAACGGATCATGTTCCGGTTTGGTATATGCGCCAAGCAGGGCGTTCACAGCCGGAATACCGAAAGCTAAAAGAGAAGTACTCTTTATTTGAAATCACTCATCAGCCGGAGCTTGGGGCATACGTAACACGCCTGCCCGTTGAACAGTACGGAGTGGATGCAGCTATTTTATATAAAGATATAATGTCACCGCTTCCTTCAATTGGAGTAGATGTTGAAATCAAGTCAGGAATTGGTCCCGTAATTTCTAATCCAATTCAATCTTTAAGCGATGTAGAAAAACTAGGAGAAATTACGCCGGAAGAAGATGTTCCCTATGTATTAGATACGATTAAGCTGTTAACAACAGAACAGTTAAACGTACCTCTAATTGGCTTTGCGGGTGCTCCTTTTACAGTGGCAAGCTATATGATTGAAGGAGGACCTTCAAAAAATTACAATAAAACAAAAGCATTTATGTATACCGAACCTAAAGCATGGTTTGCACTAATGGATAAGTTAGCAGATATGACGATTACATATGTAAAAGCGCAAATTGACGCTGGGGCAAAAGCCATTCAAATCTTTGATTCATGGGTGGGTGCTTTAAATGTAGCGGATTATCGTTACTTTATAAAACCTGTCATGGAACGAATTTTCACCTCTTTACGTGAAAAAAATGTACCGCTCATTATGTTTGGAGTAGGGGCAAGTCATTTGGCAAAAGAATGGCATGATCTGCCGCTGGATGTAGTGGGATTAGATTGGAGAACACAGCTGGATGAAGCACGTGCATTAGGCTTAACAAAAACACTGCAAGGAAACTTAGATCCTGCTATTTTGTTAGCTCCATGGGAAGTTATTGAAGAACGCGTAACAGAAATTTTAGATAAAGGGATGGCCAGTCCTGGTTACATCTTTAACTTGGGGCACGGCGTTTTTCCACAGGTTCAGCCGGAAACGTTAAAACGTTTAACAACCTTTATTCATGAATATTCTGCAAATAGACAATAAATTGTCAAATAATTTGGAGCGCTAAACTTTGAATTTTTCTTTTTATTCATGGCAAAATGAAGACAAGTATTGAATCTAATAAAGAGGTGTCGAACACATGAGTAAAAAAGTAATGGGATTACTTGTAATGGCATATGGAACGCCATATAAAGAAGAAGATATTGAACGTTACTATACACATATCCGCCGCGGACGTAAACCTTCACCAGAATCCTTAGAAGATTTACAAAACCGCTACGAAGCAATCGGGGGCATTTCACCTCTTGCAAAAATTACGCAACAGCAAATGGAAAGTCTGGAAAAGCGCTTGAATGAAGTGCAGGATGAAATTGAATTTAAAGCGTATCTTGGCTTAAAGCATATTGAACCGTTTGTTGAAGATGCAGTAGAAGCAATGCATAAAGACGGAATTAAAGAAGCGGTCAGCATTGTGCTTGCACCTCACTTTTCAACGTTTAGCGTAAAATCCTATAATGGGCGCGCCAAAGAAACGGCTGGAAAATTAGGAGGACCAATCATTCATTCAGTAGAAAGCTGGTACAGTGAGCCAAAGTTCATTCAGTACTGGGCTACACGTGTTAAACAAACGTTTGATTTAATAGACGAAGAGAAACGCCAAAAAGCCGTGTTGATTGTATCTGCACATAGCTTGCCAGAAAAAATTATTGCAGCAGGAGATCCATATCCAAATCAGCTTCAAGAAACAGCGGATTTAATTGCACAAGCCGCTGGCATTGAACATTACGAAATTGGCTGGCAAAGTGCTGGAAATACGCCTGAGCCATGGATAGGTCCTGATGTCCAAGATTTAACAAGAGAATTGCATGAAGAAAAAGGTTATACATCGTTCGTGTATACTCCGGTTGGATTTATCGCAGACCACTTAGAAGTTCTTTATGATAACGACTATGAATGTAAAGTGGTGACAGATGAAATTGGGGCTGATTATTACCGCCCTGAAATGCCCAATGCACAGCCTGAATTTATCGATGGGTTAGCTACAGTTGTGTTAAAACAGATTGCCCGTTAAGTCAATATAGATTCTTTGTACGTTGAACAGGGATGAAAAGTAACTTATAATCAATATAGAGAAAAGTAAGAAGCGAGCTATGGATTTCCATAATCGCTTCTCTTTATATTGAATTTTACAGAAAAGGCGATGATAACATGACGGATAGACGAAAAAAGGTTGTCATCATCGGTGGAGGAATAACAGGTCTTTCAGCTGCCTATTATGTGCAAAAAAAAATAAAGGATCATCAGCTGCCAATTGATCTTCAACTAATAGAAGCGACGCATCGGCTTGGTGGAAAAATTCAAACGGTCAAACGAGACGGGTATTTATTTGAAAAAGGTCCTGATTCATTTTTAGCGCGTAAGCTAGCTGCTACAAAACTGGCAAAAGAAATAGGGTTAGGCAGGGAGCTAGTCGGAAATGAAAAGGGGAAATCCTATATTCTAGTAAAAGATACACCGCATGCGCTGCCTGATGGTGCTGTAATGGGGATACCAACCAAGTTATCTCCTTTTATCACAACAGGGTTATTTTCACCTGTTGGCAAGCTGCGCGCAGCAGCTGATTTTTTTATACCGAAGACAAAAAATCAGGATGACCGTTCGCTAGGCGTATTTTTTAGAAGACGGTTTGGTGATGAAGTTGTTGAAAATTTAATTGAGCCTCTATTATCAGGAATTTACGCAGGAGACGTTGATCGTTTGAGTTTAAGATCAACATTTCCACAGTTTTTGCATGCTGAACATAAGTACAGAAGCTTAATTGTTGGAATGAAAAAGCTAAAAGAAATTCACCCCCAGCACGGTGATGATTCGGAATTTAAAAAAAATAGTGTCTTTTTAACATTAAAAGAAGGTCTTCAATCGCTAGTAGATGGGGTAGAAAAAGCAATAGATCCTGATATTATTACAAAAGGAATAAAAGTAGAGAAAATTTATAAAGAAGATACCACATATGAATTATCGTTAAATAGCGGGAAAGTAATAAAAGCAGATAGCGTTATTGTAACTTCTCCTCATGCAGCTGCTCAGTCTATGCTTTCGAAATATAAAATATTCGAACCGTTGAAGCATATGCCTTCCACTTCAGTAGCTACTGTTGTGATAGCCTTTGCACAAGAAGCGCTGCAAGACAATCTAGATGCAATGAACATCGCCGTTTCAAGAAATAGCGATTACACGATTACGGCGTGCACATGGCTAAATAAAAAGTGGCCGCATGCGGTTCCGGAAGGAAAAGTTCTGCTGAGATGTTTAGTTGGACGAACCGGGGATGAAGCTGTGGTGGATCAGCCTGACGATGAAATTTTCAAAATTGTCCTGGAGGATTTGAAGAAGCTCATTACAATTTCTGCTGAGCCTGAATTTTACGCGGTAACGAGATGGAAGCAGTCAATGCCTCAGTATACGGTCGGACATCACGATATGCTAGATACGATGAACGAACAGCTTGAAAAAGAGCTGGCCGGTCTTTATGTAGCGGGAAGCTCATACGAAGGTCTGGGTATACCAGAATGTGTAGAGCAAGGAGAAGATGTGGCTAAAAAAGCGGTTAAATATGTGCAGCAACTGTAGAAGTGGAGCGGTGAATCAATGCTCCGCTTTTTTGTCTACTACCTGTAGAGAAAGGTTATACTAAGAGAAGAGATTGTGGTTGAAAAGCAAAAGAAACTTATGCTATAGTAAAACCGTACTTGTTGACTAGAATATTCATTTGGTCAGAAAGAAGGGGATAACGTGGCTATAGACCGAAAGCAATCAGTTGTTGATGCAGCGTCAAAATCATTTGCGCTGTTTGGATATAAAGCAACGACTATGGAGCAAGTGGCGAAGCTTGCAAATGTCGGAAAAGGAACGATTTATACTTTTTTTAAAAACAAAGAAGAGTTATTCGATGAAATTGTGACACGAATGATTCGAGAAATGACAGATGCAGCTGAAACTGTCATTGATAGCAACCGTCCTTTTTTTGAAAATGCCCAAGCAGCCATTTTTCGAATCTTAGAATTCCGCACCGAGCATCAGCTCATGCTGAAGCTGGTACAGGAACAGCAATTAGGCACTACAGCAGTGCAAGAAGTGCTGGTGCGAGTAGAAGAAGAGATTTTGACTTATATAAAAAACAAAATCGAAATTGCGATTTCTAAAAAAGAAATCAAACCGTGCAACCCGGAGCTCACAGCTTTTTTATTATTTAAAATGTACATTGCACTCGTCTATGATTGGGAAAAACGGCATGAGCCGCTTTCAGAAGAAAAAATTGCTGAATTAATTGAACTATACTTTTTACGCGGTCTGTCTCAGTGAGATGGGCTTTTTTCATGGAAAAAACAAAAAAGGTCTCATGACGAGACCCTTTTTATTGTTCATTATCATCTTTTTTTACACCGTTTAATTCTGTATTTCCTGTTTTTGCATCTTCTTCTTTTTGCTCTACTTCTTTTTCGCCTTCTTTTTTAAGATCGAAGTAAGCTTTTATCACGTCACCGGTAACAGTTTTACTTAACGTGTTAGATGTACCGGCTACATAAGCAGAAGGAATAACAACGGCTACGGCTACTTCCGGGTTATCATAAGGCGCGTATGAAACGAATGTAGAGTTACGAACGCTTACGCCTTTATTAAAGGTTTCCGCGGTACCAGACTTACCAGCAATATTATACTGACGGTATTTTCCTGTATTAAGTAAACGCCCTGTACCATGTGACCCTGTAACTACTTGGCGAAACCCTTGTTTAACAAGGTTAATTTCTGATTGGCCCATCGTAATACGGTTTAACACTTCTGGTTCAACAGAACTTTGAATACTTCCTTTTAGTTCGCTATCAAGCTCAGGTTCGCGGATTTCTTTTACTAAGTGCGGCTTCATGCGATATCCACCGTTAGCAATCGTTGAGATGTATTGAACAAGCTGAAGCGGTGTGTACGTATCATACTGTCCAATACCAAAATCCAGTGCTTTACCTGGTTCATTTGTGACGCTGTTACGAATACCCGTTGATTCGTTTTCTAAGTCGATGCCCGTTGAAATTCCAAGCCCGAACTGGCTATAGTATGAGCGCAGCTTATTAAAGATAGACGGTGGAATGTTAAGTTTACCGCCAGGACGGTACGTTTCACCAGCCATGCTCATAACCGTACGGTACATGAATACATTTGATGATTGTTCCAAAGCATTTTGAATCCCAGTTGCTCCAATTTGGTGAGACGATTTTTTAATTGTTCCGCCAGCAAACTTCAGCGGCGCATCGTAAAAAACCGTACCGGGCTGAATAGCGCCTGAATCAAGTCCTGCTAGAACGGTCGCTCCTTTAACCGCAGAACCTACTTCATAAGAAGTGGTCATGTTACCAAGAGCAAAGTCTTGTACTTTACGTGCTCCGGTTTGCTTATCAGTAACAAGCTGTTTTCCGCCCATCGCTAAAATATCTCCCGTGTGAGGGTCCATCATAATAGCAAATGCTCGGTCCATTAACCGTGAACCAGCAGCACCGGATGTCACAGCTTTTGTTAAAACATCTTCGACTTGTTTTTGAAGTTCCATATCAATTGTTAAAATTAAGTCACTGCCTCGCTGACCTTCTGTAACAGTCTCTTGGCTCACTAAGTTGCCCGAGCGGTCCGTTACGTTTTGCACGCGGGCTTTTTGACCGCGAAGAACGTCTTCGTACTGCTTTTCTAAATAACTTTTTCCTACTCGGTCATTACGGCTGTAACCGTGTGACAAGTAGTACTGTAAGTTTTCGCTCGGCAATCCTTCATCTGCTGATGTGATTTTACCAAGCAGCGTGCTAAGTAAGTCGTCGTATGTATACATACGGTCCCAGTAAGTTGTTGTATCGACGCCTGGTAAGTCACCCAGCTGCTCACTAATAACGGCAAGCTCTTTATCGGTTAAGCCGCTTTTAATAATTTGAGCAGTTAACGCGTACCCGCCTTCCATCTTGCTTTTAATGGCAATCACTTCAAGGTCATCTTTCACCGATAGAAGTTCATTTTTAGTAATACGCTTTAGCTGAAGAGGATATAAATCATCTTCAGAAAGTTGACCTTCTTTTACTTTTTGCTTATCCGCTGCGGTAATTTTTTTCGCTGCTGCTTTTGGATGAGTTGCAATCCAATAATCTTTTAAGTCGCGTTCTGTTAGCTTAATCGTATTTTTATCTTTCTTTTTATCCGATTTGCCAAACACGTCTGTTGTAACAGGAACATCAATAAGAGTGGCAAGCTTTTTAGCTACTTTTAGCTTGTCTTCTTGAGTGACGCCTTTCAAACGCGTGTACGTGACAGCGTTCAACGGTTTATTATCCACGATAACGCGGTCATAGCGGTCTAGCATCTTTCCGCGAGGAACCGGTGAATCTACCGTTTCATCTTCTGTTTTTTCAACTTCTCGTTTATAGTTCTCTCCGTACACGATCTGTACGAAGCCTAATCGTAAAATGAGTGCAGAAAAAAGCAGGAAAACCACAATAAACAGCCAGTTAATTCGAAATGAGACATGTGTTTTTTTGCGCTTTTTAGTTTTCATGTAAACCCCTTCACTTTGTTTATACAAGTTAAAAAAATTCATAAATTTTCTTATGAATCTATCACTCTACATATTAACATAATTTTGTCTATAAATGTTATTAGGTGGAATAAAACAGACAAAAAATTTATAGAAATTTTTGCGAAAGAAGAGAGATCTGTCGAAGGGTGCTGAAGGGGGTGTTCAATATTTTCCACTCGGTTGTTCAATATTGTTACCTGTTCAAATGTCCTAGAATCGGTAAAATAAAGAGAGATAGATATCAAGGGGGGCAAAACGAATGAAAATGAAAAGGCTTTCAATAATGTCTGGAGTGCTAGCAACATCACTTTTATTTGCGACAGCATGTTCAAACTCAGGTACGGATTCAAAAGCAAGTAAATCAACAGGCTCAGGTGATCAAGTTGTTATTGATATGTTCCAGTTCAAAGTGGAAATTGCAGATCAGCTGAAAGAATTAACGGATGAATATACAAAAGAACATCCAAACGTAAAGTTTAACATCCAAACAGTCGGCGGAGGCGCGGACTATGGTGCAGCATTAAAAGCACAGTTTGCCTCTGGAAATGAACCTGATATCTTTAACAATGGAGGGTTCCAAGAAGCGCAAACGTGGAAGGATAAATTAGAAGATTTATCTGATCAGCCGTGGGTAGATAATCTGTATGATATCGCCAAAGAACCGATGACAATGGACGGAAAAATTTATGGTCAGCCGCTAAACTTAGAAGGTTATGGTTTTATTTATAATAAAGATTTATTTGAAAAAGCAGGCATTAAAGAATTACCTAAAACACTGTCAGAATTAGAAGCAGCTTCTAAAAAGCTTAAAGCAAAAGGCATTACGCCATTTTCTAATGGATACGGCGAGTGGTGGGTGCTAGGTAACCACTTATTTAATATTCCAATGGCACAGCAAGACGATCCAGATGCGTTTATTAAAGGTCTAAACGAAGGAAAGGCAAAATTTGAAGGCAATGAAACATTTAAGCAATTTATGAATCTGTTCGATTTAACGTTAAAGTATGGAAATAAAAATCCACTAACGACAGACTACAATACACAAGTTACTCAATTTGCTTCTGGTGAAACAGCAATGATGCAACAAGGTAACTGGACGGTAAATATGATTACGAAAATTAATCCGGACATGAAAATGGGCTTTATTCCAATGCCAATCAGCAACGATGCAAAGAAAAATGATAAACTAGCAATCGGAGTTCCAAATAACTGGGTAGTAAACAAAAATGCGCCAGATGCAGATAAAAAAGCAGCGAAGGAATTCTTAAATTGGATGGTTTCTTCTAAAGAGGGTCAAAAATTCTTAGTTGAAAAGTTCAAGTTCATTCCAGCGTTCAAAAACATCGATGGAAAAGGAATTGATTCTTTATCTGATGATATCTTAAAATACTCTGAAGAAGGTAAAACATTATCTTGGAACTGGTTTAAGTATCCGGAAGGAACGGTTCAAGAAGTCGGCGCAGCAATGCAGTCTTACGCAGGTAAGCAAATGACAGAAGAAGAGTTTATGAAGAAATTAGATACAATTTGGGCGAAAATGAAAAAATAAAAAAGAAGTCCGCGTGGAAAACGCGGACTTTTTGATGTGAAAAAATAGCTGGTTAGATTCATAGTTATGAAAAAATAATAGTTAATTGAAAGCGCTTTTAATGTATAATAATAGTCATGATGTATGACATTAGTCAAAGGAGGTTATTTGTGAAAGGCTGGAGCATACGCAAGAAATTAATTTTGTTTTTCTTATTCGCAACGGTTATTCCATTTTTAATTTCGACGATTTTTACGTATCAATACACAAAAGAAACGGTTAAGAACCGATTTATTTCTACCAACTATCAAGTTATTAAAAATGGAAGCAATGATTTGGGCGATTACTTAAATGAAATTGCTAATATTACAAAAAGGCTGTACGGCTACCACCCATTTATTAAAGTGTTAGATGAAGGTGTATCAAGTGACTTAGGAGCCAATCAACTGGAAATATCACGAACTCTTCTTTATTTATATAATACTCGTCCAGAGATTGAACAGCTCCATCTTTACATTGAAAACGGGCATGACTCATATACAGCTTATAATTCGAAAGTGAGCAGCAGAGGGAAGTACGATGATATTTACACTCAGCCTTACTATTCTTATTTAAATAAAAATCATAAATTTCTTGTGATTGAGCCTACCCATGAAATTTATAGCTACAATAATTTATCAACGTTAATTGATTCACTGCCGAATCAAGTTATTAGCTTTCATCAGCGGATTGATGAGATTCCATCAGACAAGTTGTTAGCTTATCTATCTTTAGACATTAATATGACACAAATTCAATCTATATCGCAGCGTCTATATAATGAAGAGTCAGAAGATTTTTATTTAATGAACAATAAAGGTAAGGTTTTGTATTCCTCTGATTCAAAGGTTATTGGAAAAAATGAAAACTACGCGTGGGTGAAGGCGCTCACTTCTCAAAAAGACCATAGTATGGAATGGGAAGATAAAAGCTTCTCAGGCGTATTAATGTACGAAAAGCTTAAACAGCCCTTTGAGGACTTGTACATGGTGAAACGAATTCCTTACAGTGTTTTATATGAGGATGCAAGAAAGACAGCACTTATGAATGTATTAATTGGCCTGCCATTTTTGTGTATGCTCGTTATCGCTACGCTTTTTATATCAGTACGTTTTACACAGCCGATTAACGTATTGATTCGCAATATGAAAGAAGTGGAAAAAGGATCATTTGAGGTGCGGTTTAAGTCGCTTGGAAACGATGAATTTGGTGTTTTAGGAAGGCATTTTACCTCTATGGTAGAAACAATTAATGACTTGATTGAACGTAAATTTCGATTGGAATTAGAAAATAAATCAACGCAGCTAAAAGTGCTGCAGTCACAAATTAATCCGCATTTTTTATACAACGCATTTCAATCGATTGGAACTCTTGCTCTTAAGCATAAAGCAGTTGAAGTATATTCTTTATTAACCTCACTTTCCCACATTATGCGTTACAGCATGAATATGAAGGAGGATATCGTTAGCTTAAAGCAAGAAGTCGATCACGTAAAAGCTTTCTTAAGTCTGCAAAAGCAGCGGTTTGGTTCAAAGTTTGAGTATGAGTTAAATATCGAAAAAGAAGCAGAGCTTATGCGAATACCGAAAATGATTTTGCAGCCTCTTGTTGAGAATTCTTTTAAGCATGGATTCGAAACCCGCACAGGAAGCGGAAAGCTGTTGATTTCAGCGGAGTTGAACGGTGAAGAACTGATTCTAACTGTTTCTGATAACGGAAAAGGGATAGGGCAACAAAAGTTGAATCAATTAAAAACGAGACTTCAGCAATCGTATAATCAAACAGATGAGCATATTGGGTTGCAAAACATTTATGAACGACTTCGCATCTACTATGGAGATCATGCTTCAATGCAAATTAGCAGTCAAGAAAATCACGATTTTACCGTTGTCATAAAGCTAACAACAATTGAAGAAAAGAGGGATAGTGATGAAAGTATTAATCGTGGATGATGAAGAGCATGTAAGAGAAGGAATAAAGCTGCTTGGACAGTGGGAAGAGCATGAAATTACAGATGTGATAGAAGCTGATAGCGGTGAGCAAGCGATTGCGCTTATCGAGGATCATGGACCGGAAATCATTTTTACTGATATGAAGATGCCTAATATCGATGGAATTGCTTTGTTGGAGTGGATTAAAGAGAATTCACCTTCTAGCAAAACGATTGTGGTAACAGGGTATGATGACTACCACTATATGCGTAAAGCTATTCATTTTGGAAGCACGGATTACATTCTAAAGCCAGTGGATCCTTCGATTTTAAACGATACGCTTGTACGAGCTGTAACCCAATGGAAGAAAGAAGAAGAGTCCAGAAAAGTTCATAATAGCAGCTATCGTTTAATCAATGAAATGAAGCCGATTTATCGAGATCGAAAACTGACGCAGTTAATGAACAATTATTTGCTAAATCAATCAATCTATGAAGAGTTTGGTTTCCATCTGACTAGAGAATATGAAGTGGGGATTGTACGTGTAGATGAATCCATTATTCGTTCTTTTGGCGGTGACCGAGATTTAGCCTATTTTTCAATTTTAAATGTAATCAATGAAATGCTGATGGCAGAAGAAAATGGGGTAGCCTTTCGTTATTTATCAAATAAGTGGGAAATTATCATTATATTTTGGAATGATTTTGAACGCATAACCTCTTTACTGACGACTTTACATACAGCAATTCGCCGTACGTTAGACGTGAGCTGTCGGATTGCAAGAGGGTGCAAAGTTTCTTCTATTGATCAGCTAATGAAATCCTATGAAGATGCGAAAAACTCGCTTTTATTAAGCAATGTTCTTGATCAAAATAAAGTGAAGGTCTACGGCGAGCAAGACGTTTTAGCAAGTGCTTTATTAATAAATATGATGGATTATAACAGTAAAATTGAAGAAGCGCTGCAAGTCGGGAAGTTTGAAGCCTTTTTGCCGGTATTCAACGAAATTATCACAGCTTTTGAAGCACAAAATTATCTCTCATTAAAGCAAATTCTGCATTTTGAGCAGGAATATCAGCTGTTAAGTCAGCATTGGTTAAAAAGATATCACATTCCTTATACGATAAATAACGGTCCTGAATATGTTCTTTCTTTTTTCTATAACCAAGATGGGCAGTTTCAGCTAGCAAAGTATGTAGAGAGAAAGAAGCGTGAAGTAAAGCGCTTTTTAAAAGTAGTAAAAAGGTATAGCAAGCAAAACAATCGCGACGTTATTTATGAAATCGAACAATATTTGCAGCAAAATTTTCATCGAGATGTGAAGCTTCAAGAAATATCGGAACGTTTCTATCTAAGCCGTGAATACATTTCGAGAAAGTTTAAGCAAGAATTTCAAGAAAACATTTCAGATTATATGGTGAAAGTCAGAATGAATAAAGCCAAATCACTTTTACTAAATGAAGAACTAAAAATCTATGAAATTGCGAATATGATTGGATATCATGATGATAAATACTTTCGAAAAGTGTTTAAAAAAGTAGAAGGCATCACGCCAAACGAGTATCGCAGTTTGACCGTATAAAAAAAGCTGAAACTGTTTTATAACAGTTTCAGCTTTTTTTATTTCATGATATCTAGACAGTGATCACATTTGTTTCCGTAGCATTCATGCTGTTCCTCAATGTCGTTTCCGCATTCTACGCACTTTTTATTGGGTAATCTTTTGAAAAATTCAGTCATTTTTTCTAACATTTTAAATCCCCTCCGTTGTTTTTGTTACTAATATTGTATTATAACAGATGATAAAATGTCAATTATGTTTTATAACAATTTAGCCTATTTTGCTATTCTAAGTGGTTATTTGTTATATAACAATGAGTTATTTCGATAAAATGACCGAAACGAGTGCCTTTCAGTTAGTTTTCAAAAAAAAGTAGGGTATACTGAACGTAATAAAAATAGTACGAAAGGGTGATTGAAATGAAAGTAACTGTTATTGGTTTTTGGGGAGGATATCCTGCGGTTTCAGAAGCTACTTCTAGCTATTTAGTGGAGCACGATGGATTTCAGCTGCTTGTTGATTGTGGAAGCGGTGCATTGGCTCAGCTGCAAAAATATGCAAAGCCAGAAGAAATAGATGCTATGATTTTATCTCATTATCATCATGATCACGTGGCTGATGTCGGAGTATTTCAATATGCACGCCTCATTCAGACTTATCTAGGAAACGCTGTTCAGGAACTTTCTATTTACGGACATACATATGATCAAGAAAGCTTCAACAAACTTACTCATAAAGGAATTACTAAAGGGGTAGAGTATGATCCGAGTCAAAAACTTGAAGTTGGGCCTTTTACCATCGAATTTATGAAAACGAAACATCCAGTCGTTTGTTATGCCATGAGAATAAGCGCCGGCAATCAAACTGTCGTGTACACAGCGGACTCTAGTTATTTAGAAGAGTTTGTTTCCTTCTCAGAAGAAGCAGATCTTCTTATTTGTGAATGTAATTTTTATGCCAATCAAGATGGAAGAGGCGCTGGACACATGACAAGTACAGAAGCCGGTACACTTGCTTCAAAAGCAAGTGTCAAACACCTCATGCTTACTCACCTTCCGCACTATGGAGAACATCAACAGCTAGTAGAGGAAGCCGCTGCTCATTATAGAGGTACGCTTACGTTAGCTGAATCAGGATATGTATGGGAATAACAAGGAGGAAAATGAATGTTATTTATTGATAATCAAAAAAATTATGATCCCCGAATTAACTTAGCAATTGAAGAGTATGCGCTCAAGCATCTAGACATTAATGAGACATATCTGCTGTTTTATATTAATGAACCTTCTATTATTATTGGAAAAAACCAGAACACCATTGAGGAGATCAATACAAAATATGTTGAAGATCAGCAAATTCATGTAGTGAGACGTCTGTCTGGAGGCGGTGCCGTTTATCATGATAAAGGAAATTTAAACTTCAGCTTTATTACGAAAGACGATGGAAATAGCTTTCATAATTTTAAAAAATTTACCGAGCCGGTCGTGGAAGCGTTAAAGAAATTAGGAGTTAATGCCGAACTAAGCGGACGAAATGATTTAATGGCTGAAGGACGGAAAATTTCTGGAAATGCTCAGTTTTCAACGAAAGGGAGAATGTTCAGCCATGGAACTCTTCTTTTTGATTCAGAGATTGAAAACGTTGTATCAGCGTTAAAAGTAAAAAAAGATAAAATTGAATCCAAAGGCATTAAGTCTATTCGAAATAGAGTAGCAAATATCAGCGAATTTTTAGAACAGAAAGTAACGGTGGAAGAGTTTAGAGAAATGCTGCTTCGATATATCTTTGACGGAGAAGAAAATATAACAGAATATAAACTAACGGAAAAAGATTGGGAAACGATTCATCAAATTTCTAAAGAGCGCTATCAGTCATGGGATTGGAACTATGGAAAATCACCTAAATTTAACTTACAGCACTCTCACCGCTTTCCTGTGGGACAAATCGACGTTCGTTTAGAAGTGAATAAAGGAAAAATCGATGCTTGCACCATTTACGGAGATTTCTTTGGAGTGGGGGATGTCCAGGAAGTGCAGGAAAAATTAACAGGTGTTCGTTATGAAAAAGCTTCTATTGAACAAGCCTTAGAAGACATCGATATTCCACATTATTTTGGTAATATTACAAAAGAAGAGTTTGTTGAATTAATCTATTAAGAAAAAAGTCTGCTACATCAGGCTTTTTTTCTTTTTAAACAGATGAGTCTTGTCAATAGAACAGCAGTAACATTATAATAGAATAGAAGAAGTAAGAATTTTTACATTATTATGTCTTAATAATGAATGGGTGTTCATTCATTCATTATTAAAAGGAGGAAGTTATGAGATGAATTTGTCAGCACAGCTTCATAAAACAGCTGAGCAATTTCCACAAAAATCGGCATATGTTTTTATGGACCAGGAAACATCTTATGCAAATCTTGATGCATCGGTATCTAAGTTTGCTGATGGTCTGAAGCAGTTAGGTGTAAAAAAAGGAGATCATATCGCTTTGATTGTCGGCAACTCGCCTCATTTTGTGATTGGATTGTACGGTGCTCTTCGAGTAGGAGCTACTGTTATACCGATTAATCCTATTTACACAGCGGATGAAATTAGCTACATGCTTCAGGATGGAGATGTAAAAGCAGTTATTGCGGTTGATTTACTTCTCCCTATTTTAAAGAGAATCATTGGACACGCTCCATTTTTGGAACACGTTATCTTATGTGAAACGACAGATACAGTGGAAAATATACCTTCTTATTTTCACACGTTTTCGCAAGTTGTAAACAGAGGGGAAGCTACATATGATTTTCTGGAGTTAAAAGAAGAAGATGTGGCCCTCATTCTGTATACGTCAGGAACAACTGGAAAACCAAAAGGAGCTATGCTTACACATACGAATATTTATTCAAATGCTCAAGACGTAGCAGATTATTTAAGTATAAATGGGAATGACCGAGTCGTAGCTGCTTTGCCGATGTTTCACGTATTTTGTTTAACTGTTTCATTGAATGCGCCTTTAATGAATGGAGGAACGATATTAATTGAACCAAAATTCAGTCCATCTTCTATATTTGAATTAATTCAAAATCGACAAGCGACTATTTTTGCCGGCGTTCCCACAATGTATAATTTCTTACTTCAGCACGACAAAGGGAAAAAAGAGCACTTTCACACGGTAAGGCTTTGTATATCAGGAGGGGCATCAATGCCGGTGGCACTTCTAACCAATTTTGAACGTAAGTTTGGGGTAATGGTAGCAGAAGGATATGGATTATCTGAGGCTTCTCCTGTGACGTGTTTCAATCCGATTGATCGAGAGAGAAAAGCCGGTTCTATAGGCACATCTATTATGAATGTTGAAAATAAAGTGGTAAACGAACTAGGAGAAGAAGTAGAAGTAGGACAAGTCGGCGAACTTATCGTCAAAGGCCCTAACGTGATGAAAGGGTATTACAAGCTTCCTGAAGACACGGAATATGCTCTCCGAGATGGTTGGCTGTATACAGGTGACTTAGCAAGAATGGATAAGGAAGGTTATTTTTATATCGTTGACCGTAAAAAAGATTTAATTATCGTAGGAGGATATAACGTTTATCCTCGCGAAGTAGAAGAAGTGCTATATGCGCATCGGGATATTGTAGAAGTGGCTGTTATTGGAGTCCCTGATCCTTCCTTAGGTGAATGTGTGAAGTGTTACGTGGTTTGCAATAATCAAGAGATAACGGAAGAGAAGCTTATTGCCTACTGCAAAGAGCACCTTGCTAAATATAAAGTGCCAAGTGAAATTGAATTTTTAAAAGAACTTCCTAAAAATACAACGGGAAAAATTTTACGTCGTGCACTGAAGCAACAAGTATCCCAGGAGCGATAAAATGAAAGCGATTCCAATTTGGAGGTGGTAAAAGGATGTCATCTATTTCTTATGAAATGAAGGGACACGTTGCCCATGTGATACTGAACCGTCCGGAAGCGATGAATGCTTTTAATTACGATATGCTTAAAGAATTGGAAGAAGTAATTGAAGGAATTCGTATTCAAAAAGATATTCGAGTTGTGACGTTTAAAGGGGCAGGGGAAAAGTCTTTTAGTGTAGGGGCCGATTTAAAAGAACGTAAAACTCTCTCTGATCAAGAGGTAAAGCGCAATATTTACAAAATAGGAGAAGTGTTTTCGAAGATAGAGCAGCTTCCTCAGCCAACGATAGCAATCATCAATGGATATGCATTTGGAGGAGGAATGGAGCTGGCTTTAGCATGTGATTTCCGGATTTCTTCAACCGAAGCGCTTATGGGTTTAACGGAAACAAGTTTAGCGATTATACCAGGAGCAGGAGGAACACAGCGTCTCCCTCGGTTAGTTGGGGAAGCAAAAGCAATGGAACTAATTTTAACAGCTCAGCGTCTCTCAGCATCAGAAGCGAAAGAATGTGGTCTAGTAACGAAGGTGGCTCCCGGATATGAAATAGAAGAAACAATAGATATTTTTATCTCTCTTTTATTGAAAAATGGGCCAATTGCGCTTCAGCAAGCAAAATTTGCTATCAAAGAAGGAATGAAGGCCGATTTGCAGACTGGTTTGCAAATTGAACGAAAAGCATATGAGTTAACGATTCCGACAGAAGATCGTTTAGAGGCGCTTCAGGCATTTGCTGAGAAGAGAAGACCTAGTTTTAAAGGGAAATAAGAAAGGGCTGTCTAATGGACAGCTCTTTTTTAGTTTCTTCTATAAGAAAAGAATATGTAAAAGCGCAGGAACAAAGAAGGCAAAGTTACAGCTGGCTTTTGTCTATAATATTTACTATAATACGTTGCAGTAGTCGTTGTTCAAATCTATAAATAATAGTTTTTATTTTTTTCTTTAAAAACCGTTGACTTTAGTTAAAATATATTTTATTATTATAAAGCGTCGTTGAGACATACCGTTAACAACGAAGCTGAAAAAAGAATTTTAAAAAGTTGTTGACATTACGTTGATAACTTGATAAGATGAT
>NZ_JAQMYN010000010.1:0-142122 GCF_028369225.1 Priestia sp. AB | reverse complement strand
AGCTTCTTGAACAATATCTTTAGCTGTTTCTTGGTTTGCACCTTGTTTGATTAAGTATAAATAAAGTTGATTCATGACATTCTTTAATTGATCGTTTGATAACCGATTTTTCAAATGTTTTTCCTCCTTCCTGTCTTATAACGTATTAACAACGAAAAAGTATACAATAATTTCATATTTTTCTATAAAAAAGAAAAAAGTAATTGCTTTTTAAGCAATTACTTTCTCAAAAAAAATCAATCCAGTTAACATAAAACGTATTACAAGAACCAACAAAAGTCCGTAAAAGTATACGTTTACGGACTTTTGTTTCGTATAAGAAATCTATCATTTTTATCATCCTTTTAAGTTTGAAATCAAATTACGAACGTCTTCAGAAAAAATCTACAATCAAAATTAGTTTGTTTAACCAAGAATAATAAATATTGAAAGTAAGACTGGTACTTTTTATAACAGTATAAACTCACTCCTATTACTGGGATTATGTTTTTTGTATCCTAAGTTTAGAAAAGGAGGTGAGAACATGGAACAACGAAATAAAATTAATAAAGGTATTGTATTGCTGATGGCTCTAACCTGTGGTTTTACAGTTTCAAATGTATATTTAAATCAAAATTTATTATTAAGTATGGCAGACTCGTTTCACATATCTTCAAATCAAATAGGAATTATAGCTACTTTAACGCAAGTGGGATATGCTATTGGGAATCTAACTTTAGTACCACTAGGTGATTTATTTGAGAGACGTAAAATCATCTTATCGCTTCTAATACTAGTTTGTTTAAGTCTTGTTGCTTCTGCTATATCAACTAGTTTTATTTGGTTAATAATATCGAATTTATTATTAGGATTCTTTACTATCGTTCCACAAATTATAGTACCTCTAGCTGCTGGTCTTGCTAGCGATAAAGAAAGAGGGAAAATCTTAGGTAATGTAGCTATAGGTTTAGTTTGTGGAATCTTAGGGGCACGTTTTATCAGTGGAATTGTAGATACTTACTTGGGTTGGAGGGCAATGTATTGGATTTCATTCGCATTTACTTTGTTAGTAATTCTACTCATTAGAATTTACCTTCCAAAAAGTAAAGGTAAACAAACAATGAAGTATGGAGAACTACTGGCTTCACTTTGGCCACTTTTTATTAAGGAAAACATATTAAGAAGAGCTTGTATTAGCCAGGGAATGATGTTTGGAGCTTTTAGTTTATTCTGGACTACATTGGTTTTTCGACTAAGTAATTCTCCTTTTCACTATGCGAGCAGTGTTGCAGGGACAATAGGTTTAGTGGGAATAGGTGGAGCATTTGCTACACCCATTATTGGAAGAATAATTGATAAAAAAGGGGCTAATCTTGCAAGTATACTATGTATGAATCTTTCATTGGTTTCATTCTTAATTTTTATCTTGTCGGGTTCGTCTCTAACAGCCATTATAATAGGAAGTTTATTAGTAACAATGGGAACCCAAGCTAATCAGGTAGCTTGTCAAGCTAAAATTTTTCAATTATCTGAAGAAAAAAGAAGCCGTCTAAACGGTATTTATATGGTTTCTACTTTTTTAGGAGGAGCATTAGGATCATACTTAGGTACGCTCGCCTGGAGCCATTTTAAATGGATGGGGGTTTGTTCTGTAGGTTTTATTATGGTTCTTTTTGCCTTCACTTCAATCATCGGTGTAAAAAAGAAATTAAATTCAATTCAACAAGTGAAAATTAATTGAGGGAGAAGATATTATGTTAAAACAAGATGAAAATTTTAAAAAAGGTTTAGAAATTTTAAAACAAATTGATGCTGACAATTATGAGGAAATTGTAAAAAGTTTTAAAGATTCCATTTCACCCGACTTGGGAACATTAGCAGTTTCATTCAATTATGGTCAAATATTTTCTAGACCGGGTTTAGATTTAAAATCACGTCTTCTTGCCACTGTTGCAGGCTTGACAGCGCTTGGAAATACTGAACAATTAAAATTTTATATTAATGGAGCATTAAATGTAGGCTGGACAGAAGAAGAAGTTATCGAAGTAATGTTACAAATGATTATCTATTCTGGTTTTCCTAATGGATTAAATACTATCTTAGGAGTTGCTACAGAAGTTATTGAAGAAAGAAAAAATAAAAATTCTTTAGCTAAAGTAGGTGAATAACTTGATTATAGATAGTCATTCACATGTAACATTTCCTGTTTCTAAACATATTCAACTTATGGATGACTTAGGAATTAACAAGACTATATTATTTTCTACATTAATCCATCCAGAAAAAGCTATAAAATTAAATTCATTTAAACAAGAAATGGAAGCCTTAAATCAAATTCTTAATAATAATGTCAATAGTATAAATGCTAGAAAGAATTCTATGAAGGAACTGGTAGAAGTTATTAACCAATATCCAGATAAGTACATTGGTTTTGGTTCTGTCCCCTTGGGATTAGAAGTCGAAGAAACAAAAAAATGGATTAAGGAATACATTGTAGCCAATAACTTAAAAGGGGTAGGTGAATTCACTTTAGGAAGTGGCCAAATTGCTTTCTTAAAGCCAATTTTTGAGGCATTGAAAGAATTTAAAGGTTTGTCAATCTGGATTCATACTTTTGCTCCTATGCAATTAGATGACATTGTAGAATTAATAGGGCTAGCAAAACAATATCCTGAGATTCCAGTAATTTTTGGACATTTAGGAGGTATAAATTGGCTTCAAACGATTGAACTTGTTAAAAATACTCCTAATGCTTATATTGATACTTCAGCCTTTTATACTACCTTTGCTTTAACCTTAGCGATGAACGAGATTCCAGATAGAACTATATTCGGAGCTGATTATCCATATGGAGATCCTTATATTACTATAGAGGCAATTAAGCGTTATGCACCTAATGCGGAAGTTGAGAGAAAAGTTTTAGGAGAAAATTTCAGGAAACTGTTAGATAATATAGCTTAATTACGTAATAACTTAAATTGGAAGGAGTGGAATAATTTCCACTCTTTTTGTTTTTTGATATTCTAATTGTATTAAGTGTATAAAAGAATTTGATTTCTTTTGTATAGCTTTTTATAGGAGGTATATAAAATTGAGTATTGAAAAAGAAAAAAAGAAGCAGCTTGGTAAGTTTCTAAAATCAAAGAGAGATAAATTGTCTCCTATAGATTTTGGTATCACTATTGGCAAAAGAAGAAAAACTTCTGGACTTAGAAGAGAGGAACTTGCTCAATTAGCCGGTGTTGGCTTAACTTGGTATACGTGGTTAGAACAAGGGAGAGATATTCAGGTTTCAACCCAAGTGTTGGAGAGTATCTCTCGGGTACTAAATTTGAATAATGAAGAGAGAAAGCATATTTATCTATTAGCAAATCATCAAATACCATTGGAAATGAAGGGAAACGTAGAGAATTCGTTGCATCCAGTTGTAAAGAACTTTATAGATCATTTAGAAGATTGTCCTGTATACGTCACAAATGAAAAATGGGATATTATTTCCTGGAATAGTATTGCTTGTAAAGTATTTGGTGATTTTACAAAAATGAGCGAGAAAGAAAGAAATGCTGTCTGGCGTTGTTTTTGCTCAGTAGAATATAAAAGCTTACTTGTTAATTGGGAAGATCATGCTAAGAGGTTACTTGCACAGTTTCGAGGTACTACTAATCGCTTCATTGGTGAGGAGTGGTTTGGAAATTTAGTTAACGATTTAAAAAATAACAGTAGGGAATTCAGCCAATGGTGGGGTGATCAAGAGATTTCTGGGACTCCCATCGGTGAAAAAGAAATTAGACATCCTTACGTGGGAACACTATTTATGGAACACATGACTCTTCAAGTTTATGATTCTCCAGATTTGAAATTAACAGTTTATCGACCCTTAGAAAAGGAAGACACAATTAAAAAAGTTAAAAAGTTATTAAATAAATAATTTATTTTTAAACCTCCTTTAAATTTTGTATGTATAAATATACCCATCTAATAGAACTTTCTCCTTAAAATTTATTAATATCTATCTAAACTTTTGCTGTAGGACAACTGAAATTATAAAGTGATATGTTTAATCCATAGAATTATGAATTTTAAATGGAGGGAAATTCTTGAGAAATTTTAAATGGGAAAAATATCATACTATTTGGTTGTTTCTACTTATAGGTTGGATTTTTAATTCAGCAGATCGTTCAATTACCGGTCCAGTTATTACTTGGATGATACAAAATCATGTTTCATTCTTACAGGATGCTGCTCACCCCTATGCACTAGGAGGGTTTCTAGGTAGTTTATTATTTACTGGTTATATGTTAACTCAATTTCCAGGTGGAATGCTAGGTGATAAGTATGGCTACAGAACAATATTGACCATTAGTCTTATTTGGGCAGGAATAGCTACTCTCTTAAGTGGTCTCTTTTCCTTGTTAATTGTATTCATTATTTTAAGAATCACCGTAGGGTTAGGAGAAGGTGCTTACTATTCTAACGATCGAGCACTAGTTATTGAAGTTACTCCCTATAAAAAAAGGAATCTGGGGATGGGCGTAGTAATAACCGGATTGGCTATAGGTTTAACACTAGGTACACTTTCAGTTCCTTACATGATTGAATTAGGAGAGAACATCCTTGGAAAACATGAGGGCTGGAGGATGCCTTTTATAATTTTAGGGATAGCTACCTTGTTAGTAGGAATATGTTTATATAGTCTATTTAAGCGTGATAAGAAAGAGATGCATTACCGAAATGCATTCATTGAACTATTTTCATATTCACTGTTATTTTTACTCGCTATTTTATTAATCTATAAAGTAACTGATTGGATTGGGTTATCTGATTGGATGGTAGCTGTACTGGAACTTATACTAGCATTTACTCTAATAGCATTTAGTTTGAGAGGTAAAAATAAAAATAAGAATACCTCAATTAATCTTTTTAGTAAAAACCTCTTGCTAATGTATTTATCGGCTGTAGCAATACTATGGAATTTATGGTTCTTTAGTTATTGGTCTATATCTATTGTAACTAGTACAGCAGGAACTTCATTTCTTCAAGCTACTTTGACTGCTGCTTTTAATGCCGGAGCAGGTATCTTAGGATATCCAGCAGGTGGATTTCTAGCAGATTATGTTATGAAAAAAAATTGGAGTAAGAAGTCTTTACTTTGTTTTTTAACTTTTGCGCAAGGAGCTTTAACTATAGCATTTGGATTCTATTTACTATCTGGTGGACACTCTGTACTAATTATGGGAATTCTTTTATTTATCACTAGTTTATTTTTTAACGCTCTTCAGCCTATTTCACACTCTTTAACCGCCGATATGGTTGAAGCAAAATTTCGAGGTTCAGCCTTTGGAATGTGGAATTTAATAGGTGAGATGGGGGCAGTTCTTTCTCCTGTCATTAATGGTGCTCTGAGAGATACAACAGGTAGCTGGATATTCCCGGTATTTTTAGACGGCATTATTATTTTAATAAGCTTTATTCTAATACTGTTTGTAAGTACTAAATCTCCAGATTTTAAATTAGTTAAAAGACAAGAAATTGCATAAAATGTTTTTAATGTAAAGAACTCCCCTTTTTAAATAGGGGAGTTCTTTATAAATTCTATTAATAAATATGGAGTATAAAAACAACAAAACGATTTTAGTGAATATTATCTTTATTATTAAGTATTATTTGAATTAAACCTGGAAATTGAGTATCAATAAGGTCTCTTTTTAGAAATATATAACGTTTAACGCCATCTCTCCTAGTATAGGTTAAGCCTGATTGTTTTAAAATCTTAAGATGATGAGATAAATTAGGTTTAGAACCTGAATATTCAAAAAAATTATAAGGTACTTCTTCATTCTCTATTAATTGAACTAAAAGCATAATTCTAGTAGGGTGATTCAAAGCATAAAACAGAGAAGATAAAGTAATATGATTACCACTAGGGTACATGTGAATTTCAGCCCTTTATTTTACTGCGTTTTGTTCTTTTGTAACATTAGCTTTAACAGGATTTAAAACACCACTTACCTTATAAATAAGAATAGAGATAATAAACATAGATGCTGTAAACGTAGTAACAGAAATGAAGTTACCAAAGTAGTGGTATAGAAACCCAGCAATGCAAGTACCTAGAGTAGTGCCTATGTACATAGCAGAATTTGATAAAGCTGCAATAGTTCCTCTTGCATTTGCAGACAGAGATTGTAATAAACTCATCATTAAAGGGAATAAAATTCCAGCTATAAAGAACATTAGGAAAAAAGCAACTTCTACCAGAGCGATATTATGATAGAAAGGTAAACTAAAGTATAAGGCTGCCATTAAGATTAAACCACCAAAAAGAGTAGAGGCATTACCAATTTTAGAGACATATCCACTGCCAAAGAAGCTTCCACAGAAGTTTCCAATACCTAATATAAGCATAGCGAGTCCTATTTGTGTAACGTTAAAATTATAGTCAGCACTTAACCATGTACCTAAAAAATTAAAGGAAGCAAAGTTTCCTGTTTGGAACAGAAGGTACGCTAAAAATAACGTGGAGGCTTTAGGATTTAAAAATAAAGATCTATAACGGCCAATAATGGATTGTTTATTTTGAATGTTTTGTTTATTTTCTATAGATGGCATTACTACTGCTATTAAAAGAATTAGAACAAATGAACATCCAGATAATACGAAGAATGGTGTATTCCATGAGAAAGAAGCAAAATAACTACCAATAGGCAGACCGAAAGCTTGAGAAATCGCTAAACCTGCTGTAGCAATACCCATGCTTTTTACTATCTTTTCTGGTTTTACCAATAAAGGAATAGATGCCCAAACTTGCGGAGTAACAAACGCTGCACTTATTCCTGCAATAAGTCGCATTGCACACATCATCCAAAAGCTTGAAGCTACACCACAAAGGAATGTTGAAATAGTAAATGCAATCATTCCATATAACATTACTTTCTTTCGGTTCAGATTATCAGATATAGGCCCAGCTATAAAAGCGAAGACAGCATATCCCAGAGCATATGCACTCACCATCCAACCTGAAATATCTGTAGATACATTATATAAATCAGAAAGTGTAGGTAATAAAGGGGATATTAGAAATGTATCTGTACCAATAACAAACATTACAAAGAAAAATAAAGTAATTATTTTATTCATATAAGCTCCTCCATCTTTAATAGTTTTAAAACTTTAAAACTATTGTACAAATTGTAACTTGGAAACTCTCTTAGAGAGTTTCCAAGAAGTTAGGTATATACTTCTCAAATGTTTCTAAATTTAACTTTACGTATTTAGTTCTAGAATCTTTTCTTACAGTTGTTAGTTTCGCCTCTCTCAAAGTTTTAAAATGATACGAAGCTGTTGTTTTTAAAATATCGCATCTTTCCCCTACCTCTCCACAACTTAACTCTCTTCCACTTTGATATAGAGTCCGAACAATTGTAAGCCTTGATTCATCTGATAAGGCCTTGAAAATTTGTACCCTCATCTGATCGTCTAATTGTTTTATATCCATGAAAGTATCATAGTATAAGGAAATTTGAAAATCAAGTAAATTTTAACAATTGCTAAATATACAAAAAAAATATATCTGGTAAAATAAGTACATGATTTTACAAAATAATCCTTATTTCTGTGGTAAAACCCTTTATTTTTTACAAAAAAGTACATTAATTTTAAAAATTTTACAAAAAATAGTTTTAAAAGTATGAAACAATAGTATAAAATGTAATATATTGTTTAAAGATTCTAACTTTTGAATTTTGGAGGAAACATTAATGATTGAAACTTATGTAGTGACGACAAATGAATATTTAGCTTGGATATTAGAATTTTCACTATCGCAGTTTGAGTTTACGTTTTTGAATAAACATGACTCAAATTTTTTCAGAGAAAAAGCTCCTAATTTATTAATTTATGATTTACCAACTGTTCATAACCAATCGGGCCTACATAAAATTTTAAATACTATTACCTGTCCTGTTATGTTTGTTGACTCATCTAACAGAAATGTTATATCTAACACTATTGAAGCCTTAAAACTAAAGGAAAACAATAAAGGTTCTTACCAACATAGAGACAATAACAATTCTTATTTATTAACCAAGAATTTAATCTTTGACATTGAAAGCCACTGTCTTTATAAAGGGGACGAGAAAATTCATCTGTCTACAATTGAGTTTAAATTGTTATACATCCTTACAAAAAACGAAACTCCTTTAAGTTCAGAAGAACTAATAGATTATTTAGATACTACTGGACCAGCAGTTTTATATGTTTATATAAGAAAACTTAGAGAGAAATTAGAAGATAATCCATGTAAACCTCAAGTGTTAGTTTGTTCAAGAGGAAAAGGTTATTACATAAAAAATTTTACTAAATGAACCTTTAAAAAAATAAAGGTTAATCTAAACATAAGTTGAAGGAACAGATTTCTTCTTCATGATAGGATGGTTTTAAGAAAAAAAAAGGGTGTGAGAATAAATAAAAAGTTCAAATACATATCTTAGTGATTTTATTAATGGAAATGAAACTCCACTTATTGAACCAGGTGTAGAGTTAATCAATTCTAAGGTGAGCTCATTTTCATGGGTAAGAAGAGAAAGTAAGTTGTCATCATCTACCATGGATACAGATGTTTTTGTTGGATTTAGATCTATACTCCAAAATGCAATAGTCAAAAGAGGTGTTCAAATAGCTTCTAATGCAAAAATTGGTGGTGAGAAGCTAACGACTATTGAAAAATATGTATGGATAGGTGCCGGGGCTGTCATCAAAGGTGGGTTAAACATCGGAGAAGGGGCTATTATAGGAGCAAACACTATCGTAGAAAAGAATGTTCCACCATACAGTATTATGGTTGGTCAACCTGCTACTAAATTGAAAGATAGAAATATTATGAATGACAGCGAACCTAATTTTCGAAACTTAATAAATGCGTTTAGAAGAAATTTTCGAGATCCTATCCTAAAAAATAACTTACAGAAAGAAATTGAAGATAGATATCAAAAATGCGTATTCAATTTTATTGACGCTGATATTGACGGTAATTTCCCTCTTCACCTAGGAAAAAACATTATCATGATTGGCAAGAAGATTAGTGACTCAAGTGGAAAATTGCAAATAGATGGAGGAATTACCATAGGCAAAAATGTTTCTATAGGTGATTCAACAATTGTCGAAGGCGGTGGAAAGGTTATTATAGGTGACAATGTTAGGATTGGGAAAAACGTACATATTATTTCTACCTCCCATGATTATAATAAACTCTCTCTACCGATGACTTTACTACCAGTCATTATTGAAGATGATGTAACAATCGAAGATGGAGCTAAAATTCTAGGCGGAGTAACTATTTCAAAAGGTTCTTTAGTCAAAGCCAATAGTTTTGTCCACAAAAATAATAGTTAAGGAGGAGTTCATATGGCAAGGATATTTATGGTACCTAATCCAACTGGTACAGGACACAATATGAGAATGTATTCAATAGCATATGATTTGGTTAAGGAGAAAAACGTAAATGTGACCGTTGTTCTCAGTTCTTTACAAGATACCTTTACAGATTTATTTAATGGAATAGGTGTAGAGGTAATAGATTTTAATCCTGAAAAAGTAGTGAACCATACAAAAAAGTCTCATTTAGAAAAAAATTTAAACTGGGAAACAATGATAGGTGGATATTTTTCTAAGACATTCTTCAATGGTTCTAAAATTTTAAAGTACATGAATTTATTTCTTGAAAATAAACCTGATGTAGTGGTAAGTGATTACAATATTAATGCTAGTATCGCTGCTTGTTTACTGAGAATAAAACATG
The DNA here is from genome assembly GCF_028369225.1 of Priestia sp. AB. Taxonomy (NCBI): domain Bacteria; kingdom Bacillati; phylum Bacillota; class Bacilli; order Caryophanales; family Bacillaceae; genus Priestia; species Priestia sp. AB. The sequence continues at coordinate 132,347 of NZ_JAQMYN010000010.1, read as the reverse complement.
TTTTTGTCACAGAAAGATTTAATTTTACTTTAGTAGACGTACCAAATGATCTTCTTGAAGCTGGAGAATTTAATGTTAACAAAAATGAGCTAGATGAGGCTAGAAATTCAATGAACGCTTTATTTCAGTGGCTAGGTGATAATACTTCATTAATGTTAACGGATAAGCCTTATGTGAAAGATATGGACGAAGGATCTATCATAGAAAAATATTTTCAAGAAGAAAAAATTCAGTTTGTAGGCCCTATGATTAGACCAATCGATCAAAATGATGATCCATCGTTTCTATTTGAACTAGGTGTAAAAAAAGATGCTTATCCATTAATTGTTGCTACAGTTAGTGGAACAACCATGTTTAAAGAAAATAAAGAAAAATTGATATCACTCTACACTAAGCTATTTGAAGATTTAAAGAAGGACTATCCAAAAGTACAAATGGTGCTGTTGGCTAAGGAAGATGTTTCTGTACCTAAGGGGATGCTTTCCATACCGTACATAAGTAATTGGATTCCTCTATTGAAAAAATGTGATTTGTTGTTATCACACCCTGGATGGATAACTGTTACTGAAGTTTCAGCTTTAAAGGTGCCTGCAATCTTTTGTCTATCGTCTTATAAGGAATATCATGAAGCAGAAGCCTTTGAAAGATTAAATAAAATGGGGTATGAAACCAACTATGGGTTTGATTCAGATTTATTTTATAAGAAAGCTCATAGGCTCATCAATAATAAAGAGAACTTAATAAAAAGTTATCAGAACGCGTACAAGGATCACTCAGGTTCCAAACAGGCTGCACATTTAATTACGGAAATTACTTGTGAACATTCAAAAAAAGTATTGAATTGAGGAGATATTATGACAACTATTTCTACAAAGTTACCACTAGAGGATTATTTAATTAATAAGTTTTATGATAAAGAGTTAAATGGTTTTTACGTTGCGGTAGAGAACAATACTATTGTAAGTGATGATAAAAAACTAGAAGATCAGGTTTGGTCGTTATTAGCTTTGGCTTCTTCAAATTACAAAATAGAAGATTTATGTGAAATGTCTAAGAGCTTGGATCGCTATTATGACGAGTATACAAATACTTATCATGAATTAACGGACCGATTCGGCATAGTTCATAGCGCAGGTATGGTAAGGCATACTCATATTCAACTTTTAACATCTTATGGACTTTTAGTAATCGGTAAATATACAAATAGCCAGGAATTAGTTGAGAAAGGATTAAATTTATTTAAAACTATCCATGAAACAGTTTTAGCGAAAGGATCTCCTTCTATTTTAAATGCAAATTTAACTGAACATATTAACCCCAATAAGTACGTTTTGTCTACCATTTTTGCAATTTTAACGCTAGAAGAAGCTTATAAAATAACTAAAAATTCATTATATTCGGAATACATAAAACATTATATTTCAGAAGTAGATAAATTTGAAGATCAAGAGTACGGAGGGGTATACGATTATTTGCTCACAAATGATGAGCCATTTAAATCTAAAGGAAAGAAAACCTTCTCAAATGCATTAGCTACTATAGCCCTTTGTAAGGCGCATGAAATATTACAAGATCCTGGTGTTATTGAAAAGGGAAAATCTTATTTCGATTTTATTGTCAACAACCTGAAGCATCCACTAACCGGTGGTTTTTGGAACAAGGCTAATTATAAAGGGGAAGCTAGAGTCGAGCCAGTTGAATCATACTACAATAATGACGAATCACCATTTCCAGTGAAATATACACACGATCAAGCTTTACTGTTTTTATGCACCCAGTTAATATCTAAATACCATAAAGCTACAGAATATAAAAGCTTAGCAGAAGACTTATTATATCAAGTTAATAAGTTTAAAAGTAAAGATGGAGGTATGTTTATTGGTCAAGGAAATTGGTTTTCCACTCCTACTGACCCAACCGTACCTTTAATTAGACATTTTATGGTGCCCCATCACACGCCAGGTGCATTCTATGCTGGTAATACTGGATATTTACCTTTACACGAGAAACAAGCAAAAACTCAGGCTATAACGTTATGGGTATTAAATACAGCAAATGCTCGCCTAGTTAATGAAGAAAAAGATATTAACCTTGATATGATTCCAAAACATAAAAGTGAATTGAAACAGAATTTAGATAAAATTACTTATCACAAGGATGTTAATTTGAAAATTGATGAGAAATCATATCTGAATTGGCTTGATAAAACAAAATCTGGTGCGGGTTTTGGCCTTACTCCTTATAAGTCACCATTAGGATTTAGATCGGATAAATCACCTCAAAATTTTTCAGCATTACATGTTGTATCAGATTTAACTATTATGGGCGAAAAAATTAGTAAAGAAGATAGGGAATCTATTTTAAGAGGAATGTTTGATTGCCAAAACGAAGATGGTGGTTTTGCAGAACAACCAGGACATTTAAGTGAGGTGTTTACTACCTATTGTGTTATATTAACGGCTTATATTCTAAAATCGAAAGTTCCAAATGAAGAAAAGTGCATTGAGTTTATTCAAAAGTGTCAAAATGAAGATGGTGGTTTTGGTAATTCAGAAGGCTATCCGAGTGATGTATGGCATACTAACCTAGCAGTTCTTGGTCTTCATGCTATGAATGCTAATCCACTAAGCATTGATAAATGTTTAGCTTTTGTAGCAGGTTGTCAAAATGATGACTTCGGTTATGGGGTAACACCAAATGCTCCTTCAGAGACGTTTTCTGTATTTCGAGCTATTGATACTCTTTTAATATTAGGAAAACAACCCACTAATTATGAAGAAACCATTAAATGGCTTAAACAGTGTCAAACAGAGAACGGTGGCTTTCGTTATAAGCCAAATGCTAATGAAAGTTTTGTAGGTAGTTACCATGCTATTGCAGCTTTATATTTATTAGGAGAACTTCCATTGAATGCGGAAAAATGTAAAGAATGGCTTAGTAAACATCAATCGAAGGATGGCGGTTTCTCCCGTGCTATTAATGCCCCTTCGGATACAACTGATGAAGGCTTCATTTGCCTTCAGGCATCCTATATGCTCGAAAGAAATTTAAATCCATACTGGGTAGCAATTATTACTTGATCTTGGTCCATATTTTTTAAAGGAGGCTTTCATATTGAAATATCTTATTACTGGAGGAGCAGGGTTTATTGGAGCAAATTTTTTAAATAAATTTGTCCACCTTAATCCAAAAGATACATTTGTAAATTTAGATAGTTTAGGCTACGCAGGTAATCTTTTAAGTCTGAAGGAAATAGAGAAGTGCGATAACTATTTCTTTGAAAAGGTAGATATTACAGATTATAAAGAACTAGAAAAAGTATTTGAAAGGTTTACTCCAGATGTAGTCATTCATTTTGCTGCGGAAAGTCATGTGGATCGCAGTATTGTTAATCCTGGAAACTTTATAAATGCTAACATTATAGGAACATACAACCTTTTGGAGTTATCTAGAAAGTATTTCGAAAGTAAACCATACTGTCGCTTCCATCATGTTAGCACAGACGAAGTATATGGAAGCTTAGGGAAAGAGGGGTATTTTACTGAAAAAACACCTTACAACCCTACAAGTCCTTACTCGGCTTCTAAAGCAAGCAGTGATCATTTAGTGCGTGCTTATTACCATACCTATGAGGTACCTATAACTATTTCTAATTGCTCTAATAACTATGGACCGTATCAATTTCCAGAAAAGTTAATACCTATTACAATTAAAAACTTTCTTAGTGGTAAAGGGGTATCGATTTATGGAGATGGGCTAAATATTAGAGATTGGTTATATGTAGAAGATCATTGCGATGCCATTTGGGAGATTATAAACTCAGATAATGTTGGAAATACGTATAACATTGGAGGGAATAATGAATTGACTAATGTACAAATAGTTAACATTATTGCAGAAACCTTATCTAATTATACAGGTGAAAATATCCAAACTTATCGAAATTTAATTACGTATGTAAAGGACCGACCTGGTCATGACTACCGGTATGCAATTGATGCAACCAAAGTGCAAAAAGAGTTAGGGTGGTATCCAAACGAAAGTATTAGTACAGGACTTCAAAAAACGGTGAAGTGGTATTTAGATAATCAAGATTGGATGAATAAAGTAGGAAATAAAGAAGAGTATGAAGGCTGGTTAGAGATTAATTATTCTAATAGATGAGGTGAATAAGTTGAAAGGAATTTTATTAGCAGGTGGGAACGGTACACGTTTATATCCTTTAACAAGGGCAACAAATAAACATCTAATGAGCATCTATGATAAGCCTATGATTTTTTATCCCTTATCTACGTTGATGTTAGCAGGTATTAAAGAAATTGCGTTAATATCTTCACCAAAGTATTTGCCCTTATATAAAGAACTTTTAGGAGATGGCAAGCAATTAGGGATTTCATTAACATATATAGAGCAGGAGAAACCTGAAGGAATTGCTCAAGCTTTTTTACTCGCAGAAGAGTTTATAGGAAATGATACTGTATGTTTAACTTTAGGTGATAATATCTTCTATGGAGATGGTTTCTCTAAATTGTTAAAAGAATGTGCCACTCTAGATAAAGGTGGAATTGTTTTTGGCTATCATGTCAATGATCCTGAAAGATACGGAGTAGTAGATTTTGATGAAAAAGGAAACGTTATAGACATTCAAGAAAAACCTTCTATCCCTAAGTCTAACTATGCAGTGCCTGGTATTTATTTTTATGATAATTCTATTATAGAAATCTCTAAAAGTTTAAAGCCTTCAGAGCGTGGGGAACTTGAAATCACCGATGTAAATTTAGCTTACTTGCACAGAGGGGAATTACAAGTGAAAATATTTGGGCGTGGAAGTGCTTGGCTAGACACTGGTACTCCTGAAAGTCTTCTTGATGCAAGTAATTTTGTAGGAACATTAGAAAAAAGGCAAGGAAATAAGATTGCTTGCTTAGAAGAAATAGCTTATAAAATGGGTTTTATATCTTTAGACATGCTAGTTCAGAACATATCTAAAATGCCTAAAGGAGAATACAAAAACTATTTAGTCCAGCTGTTAGAGAGTGAACAAACCAACTTAGTGTTGGCCACTACTGTATAAATTAATAACAAAATGAAAACTAAGGACATTCGGGTTCTTAGTTTTCATTTTATAATGGTACTTTTAATACTATTATAAATAAGCTCCTATTTTTCTATTACAGATTTGCTATGATTAATTCATCAAAGAATATTATGAAACGGAGGAGATACCCGTGTTAATAACAAAAACTTTGAATAATGGCGTAGAAATTCCTGCGGCAGGCATGGGATTTTGGCAAATAAATAATAAAGATAATATTAAAGAAATAATAAGTCAATCCTATTCAACAGGGATTTCGTTAATGGATACAGCTTCTGCATATGGAAATGAGGAACTAATAGGGTCTGCTATACAAGAACTAGAAATTCCTAGAAATGATCTTTTTATTACTACAAAACTCTGGAATAGTAACCAAGGCTATGACTCTACTCTGAAAGCTTTCAACCATAGCTTGAAGAAGTTAAAAACAGATTACTTAGATTTATATCTCATTCATTGGCCGGTAAAAGACAAATTTGTTGAAAGTTGGAAGGCTATGGAGAAGCTGTATGAAGAAGGTTACGTAAAATCTATAGGTGTATGTAATTTCCAAAAACATCATCTACAAACTCTCTTGAATGTGGCCAGTAATAAACCTGCTATTAATCAAGTTGAATATCACCCTTATTTAGTTCAAACGGATTTACACAATTATTGTATAGAAAATGATATCCAGTTAGAAGCTTGGAGTCCATTGGGACAGGGTGAATTATTAAAAGATGAAACTTTGAAGGGAATCTCCGAAAAGTATCAACGTACTGCTGCTCAATTAATTTTAAGGTGGCATCTACAGAAGGGAATAATTCCTATACCAAAGACAATCCGTAAGGAAAGAGTGATTGAGAATTATCAAATCTTTGACTTTAATATAGATGAAGCTGATCTTATATTGATTGATAATTTAAATAGAGATTTAAGGTTTGGTCCTCACCCCGATTCCTTCCAAGAATTTTTTGGTTCTTAAAAACAAAATAGTGTATTTACAATACAAGAAACCTTTCAATTTAACTTTGAAAGGTTTCTTTCTCTTATACAAATAATACATTTTAGGAATAGAAGTTGATAAAACTATGTTGTTTATTTGAAATTGTAGTTAACAAAAATTTAGTTTAACCTAAACGACCATTACAAGTTAAATTTTATATGTTAATGCTACAATATTGATTAAGTAATAAAATAGCTTAGAACCCCTTAATTAGTAAGTTTATTTTATATAGAATTATGAGGAGGGCTTACAAATAAATACTTATCTAGTTAATACGCCTGAGGAAATGATTAATTATTGTTTACGTATTATTTTATCAACAAATGGATCAACCACCTTAGCATTAGAATCCTTAATCATGAAAAAGGTTAGCTTAAATATTATTCATCAAGAGATAGTCACTTTTAATGATTTACCCTCTGATGTTAAAGTATTCTTTAAGAGTAAAGGTCCGTTCGTTAAAAGAATTACATCTTTAAATTTTGAGAACCGCACTCTTTCTGAAAATGTTGTCTATTTTGACATTTCAACTATAGATAAACCTATTCAAAACAGACTTAGTACCGAAAATATCCCAATTGGTAAAATGTTAAACAGTATGGAAAATAAAAGAGTCATTGTATCACACGGATTTAAGGAATATGATGAGTTACGTAATAGCTATCTTCCTCATTCAATTTTAAAGTCTACGTATCCTTATAAGGAATATATTATTATTCGTAATGAAAATTGTTGGTTTCATATAACAGAAATATTTCATTCCAAGGAAATTGTTAGCTGTATAGCAGATAAATAGAATATGATTGATCAGTACCTTAAGTATTATTTAAAGAGAAAAGCATTAAAAACAAAGAGGCAGTTTCCCATGTTATCATATCCTGGGAAACTGCTCTTTTTGTTTTTTTCTTTTTCTAGTCTACATAGTCCATATTCTAGGTAGTAAAAATAAAAGATGGGGAAAGAAATTTCTCTTTCCCCATCTTTTATTTTGGTTTTAACTCAAATTCTTCTGTTTTACCGTCCCATTTGATAGTTACATGAAAGGGTTCGGAGCTATCTTGTTTTGCACATCCTTCACAACCATCATTGATATCCAATTTGCCATCTACTGGTGTTGAAGTTTTATCGATAGTACCATAATCACCTTCAATTTTATATGTAACTTCTCCGATGTTGTCTTTATTGGATCCCTTATAAATAATACTTCCTTCACCATTTTCCCTATCTTTATCTTGAGTTAAGAAATATTGAGATTTCCAATTATCACTTTCCCCTTCAAAACGTAAACTCTTATCTTCTTCACTACAGCTAGCAAGAAGAAGCAATGTACAAATAAATACCATGACTAAACTAAGCTGTCTAAATTTCAAATTTATATCCTCCTAAAAATATCTATTTTTATGTTAACACATCCAATTTAGATTAAGGAGAAAAATGTATATTATATTCAATGCTAGTTTACATAAACACTCTTCCGGAACACACGAAAAAAAAGAACCCCCGTGGCATTGGGGTTCTGGATGGGGCCTTGTTTCTTTTTTATGCAGCTTTTTATACATCCTTGATATAACAACTATTTTCTTTCAGGTGATTGAAGAAATGATGTATAAAAAGCTCACCTTTTATACATATGCTTGTACAGTAAAATATAGTCTTTATGGAAAGAATATGTTATTGTATTTTTGCACATGCATTTTAATAGTGAAAAGCCACCTGTCCTGCAAATACTGGGTGGCTTTTTATTTTGTTGCCGATAAAATTCACTATGGTGACTGACTCTTTTAGATAGCGAACTTTTTTTAAATCATTAATATAAGTAATAACAATATCTTGTATAAATAATCAAATTTTAAATGAGAAAGGTCCACATTAGAAATCAACAAGCCCTAGTAACTGTTAATTATTTGTTTTTTTAAATTTAAAGTACGCATATGCACTTAATAGGATGGCTACCATCACTATACAAGTAAGAGGAAATAGAATTGTATTGATGAAATGATCATAAAACCAAGTATACAAAAAAACACCCCCATAGTTTAACATCACATTGATAAACACTAACTTAGAAGGATTCAACGGATTGTAAGAGTTATTTCATCATAAGAAAAATTAGGCAAATGAACCTTTTATCCTCTCTGTTTCTTTCTATTTTTCAAAAAAGCAACAAGAAGCAGCAGAAGAGGAATAATCGCAGAGAGGGGAATATACAAAACAAACATCTCTATCACCAATCCTTCATGGAGGTGTTCTTGAAAATTGCTAGAAATCGTCATTGACATAAATAGAATCATAAGTCCTATAGGATATGAAAGTCGTGAAGATGATTTAATCTTAAATAAGTTGGCCGTTCCTATGACAGCCGCATAAAGTAACACGCTTATCTTAAAGAAACCACCGGTAACTAAAGCAATCATAAAAAACACATCAAGACGTTCTAAAAAGTCAGCTACTTGGATGCTTTGTATGGTGCTAAGAAGAGGAAATTGGGAACGTGCAGTCAAATCAACCCCCAGTACACTAATGTTAATAAGCATGGCAATAGTCAAGTTGATGCCAGCTAATCCTGATGCACATAACATGGTCACTTTGGCTTTCTTTGGGTTTTTTAAATACGGTAAAATCATTGTAAACACAATCGCTTCACTAAAAGGAAAATACAAGATTTGAGTAAAAACAACTTTCAAGGGTGGGAATATCCCTTCTTCAAGTACTGGTTGTAAGTTCGTAATATCGATTAATCCCGAACATACAATCAGAATAAAGCCAGTGATGGCTAGGATATACATGAGTATAAAAAAGATTTCTCCGGATCGCGCTATTACTTCGATACCTTTGCGAACTGTATAAATAATAACAAGAATCAATAAAGCATTCGCAATAAACAAAGGGGTATCAGGATAGGCAAAGGTTAACAGCATCTCGCCGATATCACGTAGAACCCTTGCTACATTATAGATAAAATAAAAGATATAAAGAAAGGCCAGTACGCTTCCTAGGGCTTTACCTAAGATTTTTTGCATGTACTCTGTAGGTAAAATATCTGGATAGTACGAGTAAAGTTTATTATAGACTAGAAACAGAACAAAACTGAATACGGTTCCAAGCAGAATCGCAAGCCAAGAGTCCTGTTTTGCGTCCATGGCAATAGGTAACAATAAAGTAGTACCCAGCTCAAACAAAACCATTAGGATAAAAAGCTGACTGGCACTAATTTTAGCTTTCTCCATTCAATCCGCCTTCCCTTTCAACTGTATTTAAGGAAATCTTTTAATTTTTTGGATTATCCTTTACTGCTTTCACCACTTCCGATTTTTCGAACGTTATGTAATAGATACTAGATTTACTTTAAGGTTAATTTTAGGCTAAAAGTATTCTTTCCACGGGTAAGAACTTTACTGGAGAATTTAACAAGGATGACAATATTCCATATGAAAATTAGCTAGTTAAATTTGTTTTTCCCATGCTTCTTCCTATTTTTAAAGAAAGCTACAAGAAGAAGAAGAGGAGGAACAATTGCAAGAAGAGGAATATGTATAACAAACATGGCCACCTTTAGTCCTTCATGATTATGTTCTTGAACATTGCTCGCAATGGTAATAGACAAAAAGAGAATGATTAGCCCCAAAGGATATGATAACCGTGAAGGTGATTTAATCTTAAATAAATTAGCAGTTCCTACGACAGCTGCGTAGAATAATACACAGATTTTAAAGAAGATAGTGATGATTAAGGCCAGCATAAAAAATACATCAAGACGTTCTAAAAAATTAGCTACCTGGATGCTCTCAATTGTGCTAAGAAGTGGGTATTGTGAACGTGCAGTTAAATCAACCCCTAGTACACAAACATTAATAAGCATGGTAATAATTAAATTGATTCCACTTAATCCTGTTGCACATACCATAGTTACCTTTGCTTTCTTAGGATTGTCTAAGTAGGGTAAAATCATCGTAAATACAATAACTTCTGTAAATGGGAAATACAACGTTTGAGTAAATACCACTTTTAGAACAGGAGATAATCCCTCTTCCAATATAGGTTGTAAATTTTTAAAATGAATTAAACCAGAAGAAACAATTAAGATAAAGCCAGCAACCGCAAGAACATACATAAAAATAAAAAGCAGTTCTCCTGATCGAGCTATGACCTCAATTCCTTTTCTAATGGTATAAATAATGACAAGTATTAATAATGCATTTGCGATGAATAAAGGCGTGTCTGGATAGGCAAAGGTTAACAGCATCTCACCAAAATCGCGTAGAACTCTTGAGGCATCATACATAAAGTAAAGAATATAAACAAAAGCCAGTACGGATCCAAGTACTTTCCCGAGAATCCTTTGCATATATTCTGTGGGTAAGAGGTTGGGATAATAGGTATAAAGCCTATGATAGACTAATAATAGAACAAAACTGCATCCCATTCCAAGCAGAATCGCAAGCCACGCATCTTGTTTGGCATCTATTGCAAGTGGTACCAGTAAAGCACTCCCCAGTTCAAACAGGACCATTAAAATAAAGAGCTGACTAGCACTAATTTTAGCTTTCTCCATTTAACTGGCACCTCCTTTTCCTTACTTTTGATTCTCTTTTAAACCTGAAAGAAATGATTTATTTCGTAAGCCAGCTCGACGTACATAGGCTTCCACTGTAATATCTACATCTAACTTTGGAAAGTAGACATCATTCCATTCTGTTTTTAATTTTTTAAATTGATTTGGCCTAGTACGGTGAACGACTTCGCCAAATCCTAAGATATCCGTTTTGTTTTTTTGCGCACGGTCAATAGCTGTCTTTAGTTCTTTTTTAATTTCTTTCCTCAGGGATTGTTCGATTTTTGTAATGACCTTTGGATTGGTGATATCAACAGGTACTTCCATGTCACTAATATCTCCTTCAACACGTGTATGAACAGAAATATGAGGTTGCCCATCCTTCACTTGGGCAGACACACTTGTTTTTTGTCGTACAGTTTGATAGGCAATGGCTTGTTTTCTCCCACCCCAATTAATATTAATATCAGTACCTTGGATTTTGTCGAGAATCCATACTGTACCTCTTGCTGGTTCTCCATACAGCCAATCTACTAATTTCCCCTGTTTTAAAACGGCAATTCCGGAAGCTTGAAGCGTTGCTTCGGGTGCACTTTCTTGAAGGTTATCCAGTTTTTGTGCTTGCTGGGGATTCCCGACTAGGCGAAACCCCGATACGACGGTCCCTCTTCCAGGAGATTCAAGGCTCTTCATCACCTCTTGAACCGAAGTTTTGACATTCTCTCCCCATTTTCTTTCCGTAAATTCTAAGGTTTTCAGCACTTTATTCGCTGGAATCTTATCAACAGGCGTTAACGTTTTCACAATATCAGCTGCGGTTGAATGGTTCGCAATCACCATGGTTGCAGTATTACGAAACTCAGGGTCACGGTCAAGAACATCAATTAATGGGTTAAGCCCACTTTCTCTTGCCAGTTTTTCACCAATCACAACCAAGTTTGCATGGGCATAATACAATCGTCGAGAAATTCTGCCCGAAGCACGTCTGCTTGCTTCGACTATATTGTCTCCTGAAGCTGAATAAATGGTAATAGGAGGGCTTTGAGTACCGCCTCCTCCTCCTTGCATGCCTCCAGCCACGTTTCCAGGGTTTATAATTTGGAGTGTTAAGTGGTATCTTCCATCTTTCGTTTTATCGATACCTGCGGCCGATACAATGGCAAGGTCAGTTAGCTCTTTTTTACTCCAACAACTGGTGAGCAAGAGCGTCATTGCCATCATCAATAAAAGAAAAACTCCTTTACGCTTCATTGTTATCACCTTTTTCCAGATCGCGGTTCACCATACCACGAGATGCAGGAGGGTGTGGGTGTTGGCTTGCTCCTTCTCGCACCGTGTTAGCAGTAATTAATCGCGGTCTTTGTCTCAATGTCCACCACGGTAATCTCACAACAGTATCTTCGTTGTTTACGGGAATGAAGGGAGCAAATGGAGCCATATAGGGTACTCCAAATGATCGTAAGCCGCATAGATGGACAACCATCAATAAAAGACACAAAATGATGCCATAGAAACCAAATGTTGCTGCACCAATCATAAATAAAAAACGAATTAAACGAGCTGAAATCGCCATATCAAAAGATGGGGTGGCAAAACTGGCAATGGCTGTGATCGATACAATGATAACCATTGCTGGTGACACAATACTTGCTTGAACAGCTGCTTGACCAATTACAAGGGCCCCAACAATGGAGACAGCTGAACCAATGGCTTTGGGTAGGCGTATCCCTGCTTCTCGTAAAATTTCAAAGGTTAGCTCCATGAGAAGAGCTTCCACAAATGCTGGGAAGGGAACAGCTTCCCTTTGTGCCGCAATGGCTACAATAAGGGTGGTTGGCACCATTTCCTGGTGGAAAGTTGTAACGGCGACATAGGTAGCAGGCGCGATTAGCGAAATCATAAACATAAAAATACGTAAAAGACGAATGGAGGTGGCAATGTCAAAACGCGCATAATAATCTTCAGCCGATTGGAAGAATTGCATGAACAAAGCAGGCGCAATGAGTACAAAAGGGGTTCCATCCACAAATATAGCAATCCGCCCTTCTAGTAAGTTTCCTGCTACAACGTCAGGTCTTTCCGTGTTATATATAGTTGGAAAAGGGGTGAATGTTTGATCCTCTATTAGTTGTTCAATATAACCTGATTCCAAAATGCTGTCGATATCAATTCGCTTTAATCGCTGACGAATTTCTTTAACGACTTTATCATTGGCAATGCCATGTATGTACATAAATGTCACGTCTGTTTTTGTTACACGTCCGACTTTTAAAGACTCCACCCATAAATCAGGGGTCTTAATGATGCGCCGTATCATCGCTGTATTGGTCCCAAGAGACTCGGTAAATGCTCCTTTTGGCCCTCGCACTACCATTTGAGTAGTAGATTCCGCAATGGAACGTGTTTCTCCCCCTTTTGTGCTAGCACTTAGTGCTTGATCTACTCCATCCACTAATATAAGAGTATCGCCTACCATTAAAGATGCAAACAGGTCATCAAAGTTAGTGACGGAGGATATGTTTCCAATTGTCATCATATCTTCCGAAAGCAGGTCTAACGCGTTGTGCTGATGTATTTCTTCTTTATGATCATCCTTCATTATAGATTGCAGTAAGAATTCCTGAATCGCTTGATTATCTACAATTCCTTCTACATAAACAACGGCTGCTTTAATGTCGATATTTATTCCCATTTTTATTTCCCGAATAACAACATCTGAGCTATTTCCCGTTTTCTGCTTAATCATATTAAGGTTGCCTGATAATGAAACCTGTATCCGTTCTATTTGATGATCAGTAGTTTGATTCTTATCACCCTGTGGCCGTTTCTTTTTTGGTTTGCGATCTTTAAAAAACGAAGGCATAGATTTAAGCACCCTTCTGCATTTTTTAATTAACTTAACCACATTAATGATTTTTATGTAAAAATTAACAATAAATATTTATGTATCATCATAGAAGAAAGGGAAGAACCTATTATATGGAGCGTGATAGATATGAAAATCATAGGTATTAGCCTTTTAATGTTGGGATGTTTAATGGGCTTTTCTTTAGGTATTGATATGGTTCAAGGATTTGATGTGTCTCAGGCGTTGTACAACGCTGTGAGTCCATTTAGGGTAATGGAAGTCGCTGAATTATTTGTACTCTTTTTTCTTCTTTTTCTTTTTTTTGCTGAATCTTTATATCTTTTTATGAAGAAGAAAAATCAAAGCAAGTAACCATATACTCACCAATTATCATTTTTAAAAATAGGAATGTAGCTCAGGCTATCCGTTTTAATTGGTTCTTTCATTAATCAATAATTCATATAAAATAATCCATCATCTAGATTATTTAGTTGGTTTTTTATCCATTCCCTCACATTATTCATTCTAGAATTAAAAGCCATTTGAAAAAGACCTGTTAACTGAAAGTCGGTAAAATGACTTCCCTTTAATTTGAGAAAAGCCTCCTCATAAGAAGAGAAATGAAGCTGTTTGAATAAAAAATCGACCATTGCCTCCCGAACGTATTCTTCGTTTTTCCAACAATTCATGGGAACATGAGCAAATTGCCAAGGTTTAAAGACTCCAGGGTAAACAGCCTCTACTACTTGAAAAGGGGATTGGCCGAACAGGGAAAAGACACCTCTCAGGCTATGTTGACTAAAAAAGTGAATATTAACTTGAATAGGAATCTCTTTAAGAGGGATTTTTAGTTTTTCCTCTATTACATACTTTACTGCTTCAATAGCTCGTTTTTTTCCTTCGTCTCCATCCCAATATTTATCAGGAACTTGTTGAAACTGCCAAGCTTTAAATCTTCCTGGATAGGCGTTATCAATGACTTCGTAATAATTCCATTCATAAAGCATAGCAGGTGGTTTAAGACGATGAGACCATAAAGTGCCTGCCGTTACCTGTAGAGGAATCTCGTGAATAGGAATCGATAATCGTTGCTCAAGTAGATAGCATGTCATATAGCGCATATATTTTTTCCCTTCATTACCTACAAAAAAATAATTTGGAAAACGTTTTCTTTTCTTATCTAGAACATCTTGATAAATATCAATGACTTGTTCTCTATTCACTATCGAAAGCCCCTTTTGAGAAAGTATATTGGTTTATTATTATGTATAATAATGGGATTTATATACGGATGGAGCTGAATCTGATAAGATACATATTAAAAAAGGCATGTTAATTGGAGATTTTTCGAAATGTCATCTTAACTCATTGAGCCTATTCCCACATCACAGCACTAGGGAATAGGTTTTTTTATGCAATTATGGATATAATATTTAAACCCAAATTTAAAGTGGGATTATTTGTATAGATTTAACAATAAAACAAAATATATAGTTCATAAAAGTATACTTTATTGAACACTCCTTGAGCACCAATGCACACATTTTGTTTTAGTTTTTGCTGAGAAAAAGAGTAACTTTAGGGTTGCTCTTTTTTTTGTTAAATGGTACAATTTCCAAAATATAAAGATTCTATATGGTTTTAGTTTTGTAAGATAAAACTTATCGGAGAACCGCCTTACTTTTGTAGGGCGGTTTTTTCGTGCTATTTTTTTGGATGGTATCCGAGGTTTGCATTTACTTTTTCAGTTAGTCCATCGTTTTCAGCAGGAATTTTATTTCCGACAGATTGGGGTACATCTACTGGTTGGATACTTCCACCGTTTGTATCATAACTATTGCTATGATTGTTATTATTATGTGTTTGATTGAAGCCATGTTCTGGCATAAAAACACCTCCTAAACGTATTATTTGATTTGTGTTGAAGAAAATAAGAGGTAGTATGAGGAAATTACTAATACAACTACTCACGAAAAGACTTTTAATTTTACGTATTACAGAACATGACGATGAAAGAGTTCAAGCATTGGAGTACAAGGTCTTATGCTGAAGCAGGCTGTCTTATTACTGTATTGTCAGCATTAAATGTCACATTATTAGAGGCCTTATATTAAATCATTCTCCTAACGAGTGGGGGATGGGTATTATACGTTTTATATAATTAATGATGCTCTCAGTTGAGTATTTGATATCCAAATTAATTATGGATTCCATTTTAGATATATCAAATTTTTATAATTAAGACTAAAGTTGACTAATTTTACAATATAGATTCGGATCAATAACTTGGATACAAAAAGTTATTGATCCGAATCTATGCTAACTATAAAACTTTTACATATATAATGATCATTTAAGAGGAGTTTACAAGATCCTTGCTTGGGGATGGATAAATTTATATACAAAATATAGAATATAAAGAACTATTAAACCAGTCGTATTAGGAAAAAAGTGGGGTGTAACAACTGTTGTATCCTTTAAAGTAGCGAATAAATTTAAAAAATCGCCCTTATTAGATGGAGAATATATCCGTTGGAGATTCTTATAAACCATAATGTTTGTCCGTAAAAGTATAACTTTAAGGACAATGAATTTTAGTTATTTTGTATTAAAATATACTATTTCTTGAATAAAGAAGACCTACAAGAACGTATGTTTGACTTTTTTGAGGTGGCTATGATATATTTCTTGTCTATATACACTATACATAGTAGAGAATGAGGTAAGTAGATATGAAAAAAGCTGAATTAATTGATGCTGTTGCGTCAAAATCAGAATTAACAAAACAAGACACAAAAAAAGCCATTGATGGACTATTTGCAACGATTTCTGCCACACTGGCAAACGAAGAGAAAATTCAAATTGCTGGATTTGGTACATTTGAAGTACGTGAACGTGGAGAGCGTACAGGACGTAACCCACAAACAGGTGAACAAATTGTTATTCCAGCTACAAAGGCTCCAGCCTTCAAGCCAGGTAAAGAATTTAAAGAAGCTGTAAAATAAAAAAGACCTCCATAAACTCTCCAGAACCTTGTTCTGGAGAGTTTACATAGATCAATTATAAAAGAGGAAATGCAGATACCGTATGACAAGAACGCACGTCTACATTACGCTTTAATACCGAATCTAAATTCAATCTCATACTTTAAAATTTCTGCACCTCGTGGGCTTAATACAATTCCTTTTGCATATTCCCTGTTTTGTGAAGTGACTTTCCCTGTGATTATACATTCATTTTGAGCTTTGTATTTCTGAAGAATAATGTGATTGCCATCAACAAATATTTCTACAGGATCCTTTTCCTTGATAGCAAGAACCTTCCGTAACTCTATTGGGATAACGATACGACCCAACTCGTCTACCTTTCGTACAATACCCGTTGTTTTCATACTTTTCCCAACCTCCAAATATATAATAAAGGACATAAACTCTAGATATCCTCTTTTATAGAGTTTAATTTTTGTTGCATCAACTCTTTATTCTTATGGACAAACGAAGGGATTTTGTTTTCTCTTCTTTTTTCAGAAAGTAATTTAGTATGAGAATAAATAGTTGCACAAATTACTTAATACTGTCCCTTTGCATTTCTGCTACTGTGTCTTTTAAATTGTTCTTTCACATACGTACACGTACGCTCATGTTCATGGGAAAAGAAGTGATCTTTTTTATGGTACACTTTTACTCCACAAGATGGACAAGCAAAGAAGCCAATTGTTATCTCTCCCGGCACCTCATGTGCATAAAACTCACCAATTGCTGTAAACATTACTATATGATCAGCTTTTTCGGTTTTGGCTCTCATTCCTATTCCTCCTTACCCATATTTTTCATCTACTTCTATGATAAGGGCTATATGGTAAGAACACAAAAAATAAGCAGCATCCCGTGTTCTGACACGAGATGCTGCTTATTCTTCAATTGCTTTTTAACTTGTACCCTTTAAATTTGTAGCCATATATCCTTGTAAGATCAACGAGACTTTTATAAGAATACGTAATGGCAACCGGTGTGCCTAATTGGACTTTATCATAAAGCATTTCGATGTCTGCATTATGCATTCTCACGCAACCTTGACTCACGTATTTTCCAATGCTGCTTTCATTGTTATTGCCGTGAATGCCGTATGTATCACCATACGTACCGTTTGCATTAAACCCTAACCAACGTTTTCCTAACGGATTGCGAGAATCGCCCCCAGGAATATGTCCTGTATAGTAAGGACGGTTTTTAATTTTGTTCACAACTTTAAAAAAGCCAACAGGTGTTTTATCCCACGTTTTACCCGTTGCTACTGGATCAACGATTTCAATATAGCCATTGTGAAAATAGGCAAGCTTGTTGTAGTACTTGTTAATAATAATCAAATCTTGATTCGCTGGCTTACTTGCTGCTTCTGTTTTCCCCTGATTTACTCCACATAATGCAACCATTAATAATGTAAGAATGGTCATCGATTTAATAAACATGTTCTTCATAAAAGCTCTCCTCTTTTTTATATTTTTATAAGAAACGAAAAAAGCACCTTCCAATTAGAAAGATGCTTTTTCGTCACAATCATTTATAAATAAAAACATCACGATCTACATAATCAACATAATCTTGAAAAGCTTTTTTATCAGATGTAACAAACTTTGTTTTTAGCACCACGCCTGGAATAACAGAAGATGTACTCACTCCTCATCTTCTCCCGTCATATCTTGAATAAATCCATTGATTGTTTCAATTGCCACTAAACACCTTTCCATCATCTTTATGTTTCGATCAATGAGACGTTCTAACTCTGCTTCACGATCTTTTTGTTCTTGAAAAACAGCCAATGTTTCAATCTGACCTTTTAAAAATTCTTGCCGAGAAATCTTTTTTTCTTTTGCGATTTTATCAATTTTTTTTAGTGCAACTGGATCAACATATCGTATTTTAATTTCCATTTTATCCGACCTCTCTTTTGTAGTAGTGCTCTTCCCCCTGAAAAGAGAGAAGAGCATAAGGGGTTTTTGCCCCCACCATAGGTGTGGGGCTAGGCAGAGCCTAGCAAAACCGTGGGTACAAGAAAACCGGTTGAATGTGAACCTACTGTTGACCTACCACCTGCCATGTGAACCTACGGTGAACATGAAAAACTAATGATGTAAACCTACTGTGAACCTCAAAAAAACACATGTTGACCTACTGTCAACATGTGTTTCTTCACTTCATGCCTAAATCTTGTTTCTTTTCATTCATTTTTTTCATCTTTTCACTTAAAGTTTTCTGCTTATAGTGATGAAGCTGAATGCTTTGACCATCAAAGTGAATCTTTTATATCCTTGTTTCTGTTTCTCTATTCTTTTGATACAAATTAAAAGCATGTACTTTTCAAATTGAAAACATCTCATTAATTCACTAAATAACTTTTTAAAATTTCATTATTATCCTAATATATAATTAAACAATTAGATTTTCTTTTTGCTGCTGCACGAATCTAACTCTAATTTTT
Organism: Priestia sp. AB; assembly: GCF_028369225.1. Classification (NCBI taxonomy): domain Bacteria; kingdom Bacillati; phylum Bacillota; class Bacilli; order Caryophanales; family Bacillaceae; genus Priestia; species Priestia sp. AB. Next base: position 113,389 of record NZ_JAQMYN010000010.1, on the reverse strand, counting down.
TTAAACCCAAGTTAATCATCACTAATTTAGACTAAAATGAATTAAAATTAACTCAACAGAAAAGAAGTTTAATTTAATTAAAATAAAGCATATTAATTTATCTGATTAAAAGCCATCGAATCTATGCTTTTTTACATTCAATTAGTAATTAATTGATTTAAACTAATTCCAATTAGATGTATACAGAGTAAATGTGCAAGTACAAGCTGACTCTACTAAAGTAATGTTCATTCAAGTAGTAATAACTAATCCAGACTCAATTGAGTCTGGATTAGTTATTACTACTTTGCAAAATAAGGAAAAATTATCCTTCAGAAAAGATCATTTTCTGAGTATAGAGAGAATAAAGCCCTATGTTAGATTTATTATAGTTTCGTGGACACGATTTAATTAAGTCCCTTTAATAATTTTTGAGAGAAGGTGTAGAAAATGAACATAAGTGGAAGAAAATAAAATGATGACTTTAAGAAAACGATTATGTATTTATATCATGCTGGAAACTTGGTTAAAGAATCAAGCAGCGAATATGATGATCAGAAGTAACAATTTATAATTGCGTGAATGTATTAACATCTTTTAATGCAAAGGAAAGCTCTCTAATACCTAGAGAATTAGCTAAGATTCTTCAGAAAAGCTCTGGCTAAAACAAGAGCTAGATATTCAAAAAAAGGCTATGGTCATATTCACGAAAAAGTAAAGCACATTCTAGCGCTTCAAAAATTTATCAAACCTCTCTAAACAATGGGTGCCTGAAATTAAGTATGTCCCTATGATATGAGGTGGTTGGTGCTGTTTAGCGTCCTCATTAAATTCACACTAAAGAAATTGTGTGCTATTTTTTCTCATTTAATCCCATCAGAGTTAATCATTTAATCCCATCAGAGTTAATCATTGAAGCACTTCAAAAAGCTTATACTGCTCAAAAGCCCTGAAAGGGCCTACCTATTCGCAACGATTTCGGTTCACAATACATAAGTGATGAATTTACTCAGCATGTGCACAAATACGAAATAAAGCATCTTTTCAGCCAAAAGACTGCTTTTATGATGATGTCTCCATAGATATGTCTCACACCATATTACAATTATCTAAACAGAATCGACAGTAGTCTCAGCTATTAAACTCCTCAATAGATTGAGGATCAAATGAGAAGAATAACTTAACACACAACTTTTTTGTTTCTAAATTATTGATTTAAATTCGATAGTTCAACTTAAGATTAACTTAAAATCAAATTATTGCACACAACCTTATTTTAGTTTAACTTAAAATGAAATAAGTCAAACTAAATTAAAAAGGCAATAAAGAGCCGTTTAATTAAAATGCAATTAAGTTGCATTTAGTTGAACTTAATTGCATTTTAATTAAACTTATTGTAACATTTTAAAAAACTATAAATCCATTTATAGTTTTTAAAGGATTCAGTTCAAATTTAATTGAACTACATAACGTAAAATATAATAAATCTAATTCAGTTAAGTGTAAAATCTGCTAGAATAATAAAGACAAGCTTCAAAATAAGTAGCATTTAATTAGTTAAGACCAATTAAGTTAGACTTAATTAAGTTATTAAAAATATGCCATATGAGAGGATACTAACTCAGTTAGATTAATTCGTTTGTGAAGGAGGTACAATTATGAGCGAAGAAACAATGGTTATTTCAGAAGTTGCTAGAAAATTTAATATAGAAAATCATCAATTACGGGACTGGTGCGAAGTCGGGTTAGTACGACATAAAAGAATTGGAAGAATAAGATACATATTTACTGATGAAGATAAAAAAATTGAAAAGATTATTGAACTAAAAGAGAAATTCGGAAAACATGCACCAAATGAAATGATTCGTGAAGAATTAATTAAAGCAAATTTAATGAGCGAAGAACAAACAAAAATTATTAACAAAGATTTAGAGGAAGAAGATACAAACGAAAACTCCTTTAAAGAAGCATTTTTATTACTTGCTAAAAAAATAGAAGAAATGGACAAAAAAATGGAAAAGAAAGAACAATTAACGCTTCCATCGGAAAATTTGGCAGAAAAAAAAGATGTTATAGAGATAAAAGAACAGATGAATAAACTTGAACAAGACAATCAGCGTTTAAAAGAGGTGAATGATCAATTACTTAAAAAATTAGATTCTATCCATTCAGCCATGACCGAAATTCAAAAAGAACAAGGAAAAAGCATATGGAAAAGAATGTTCACAAAATAATAAAACAGCTTCTAATTACTGGCCAGTAATTAGAAGCTGTTTTATTATTTTTGTAGCAGTTGTCAGAGAGAGTTCTCTTAATACCTTCAATAATAAATTCATTTAAATATAGATAGGATTTTCACCTCATAAAAGATGTAAAACTAAATCTTTTGAGATATATTACTAATTTTTATTGAATTATGAGATTAATTAACGCTATAATAAAACTAACAAAAATGACCGGAATAGAAAAAAGACTTCAACTGTTTAAGACGTGTTGGTAGCACTCTTAAACCGTTCCCCCTAAAGACGGTAGGGAAAACACTTGTCGAAGTCTCTTGTTAATAGAGTTAGTTTTTCTATAAAATAAAACTTATGCTTTTATTTTATATGAAATAGCTATCTATTTCAAGGGCTTAGTTCATCAAAATCAAGACATTGTTTTCCTTTTTCCAGGGAAACAGTGTCTTTTTTGTGTTCCTTAAAGGAGAAGATGAACAAATGACAAAAATATTAACCTGCTATTTAAGAGATGTAGACACCTTCAACGGACGGTTTAAGTGGTTATGGAAGAACAAATCCACACTTCGGAAAAAGAAAGAAGAGTTTTTAGAAATTATTCGTACTCATTATAAACAGAACCAATCAGCTATACATAAAGAATTTCCTAAAAAAAGAATGGAAATGCTCGATCATGTCATCTATAACCTTGTGGCTACAGGCATCCAAGCCATTCGTTCTGAAACACTCATGAAGAAATTTAAAGTTTCTAAAAGTACGGTTTCTCGTTTTGTACGTTCGTTAAAAGCGACACCTTTTATACTTGTAGCACGTTACATTAAAGAGGATGCAACAGGTACTCACCCTGATAGCTATGTATTTATTCTTAAAAGCCATAAGAACTTTAATCGGATTTGCGATGAAATCTTTTTTGCCCATGATACAACAGGGATACAAACGGTCCATCAAGAAGAAATGACAACTCCTGTGACGCTTCCTGTGATGTATCCAGAAAGTGCTGAAAACGTTGATACACCAATCTTAAGGGCTGATAAATTACCTGGTGCCTTTATTAACCTTGATTTACCTGTAAATCATATAAATAATCATTTAATGTCTGCTTCACAGTCATTTACCTATATCAAAGGTGTTCCTAAGAAAGTCAATCAAGTCTACGCAGGTAAGTATGGTCATCAATTAAAAGACTTTTATGCTCGCATTCAAAATGCTGCAAAAACGGTTAAACGAGATACAGAGATTGATATTACCAAAAGGCAAGTACATGAAATTGCGTATTCAACCATTGTTGGATTAGATAAATATGTGCATAAAGCTAATCATAAAGGACAACCTTTAACCTTAGATAATATGTGTCAGTTACTCTACAAAATTGCGAAAAACCAATTCTACCAGTTGATTGATCCTGGAAACGAGGATTATTCACCAGTATATCCAACTGAGGAGAAAGTTATACATAAAAAAGAGTCATCTACAAAATTGTTTACACCAAAGCGTATTATCCGTAAAGAAATTGTTCCGGATTGGTTAAAAGCTAAGCAAGGTCAAGAGAAGGGTAAAGAAAAAGCAGAAGTACCTTTAAGTCAAAAGTTAAAAATAATTGAATTAAAGCAGAAATTAGGACAAGAGCTTACAGAAGAAGAGGACTTCTTGCTGCAAGAACACTGCTCTACGTACAGTTCACTAGAAATGGCGGAACTGAAACAAGATTTAGGACAAGCATTAACACCTGAAGAGCAGGAATTGTTGCATCAACATGCTAAATTAAAGGAACCAGCTTCTTAATTTTTAAACATAACTAAAGCACAGCAAGGACTTTCACTATTTCTAACGTATTCAGTGTTTTAAGAGAGGACTTGGCAGGATTTGAACCTGCAAGACGCCAAAGTTGTATAGTGTAATACGACTGGCTGCTCTGCCATTGAGCTACAAGTCCACACTACAAGTATGCACATAGTCTTTATTTATATGTACGATAGGAAAAAATATAAAAAGTGAAGAAATCCCTTAGAAGCCAAATTATCGTTAGGATATATTTATTTAGATCACTGTTCTAAATAAGAAATAAATCTATATCTACGCAGGAGGAGCACATTATGCCACATAAAATTACGTTAACTGGATCAGCCACAGGACCACTACGAGAATACGATCGCTATGTTGCCTTTGATATGCGTGAAAAAGGGTCACCATCTGCGCCTAAAGGCTTGAAGAAGAGTACGTTTATTTCGTACACGGTATTTGTTGCAAAGAAGGCTTTTAACAAAACAGGTCTCACGAAAAAAAGTATTATGCATGAAAAGATCTTAATTCAAGGAGAACCAACTTTAGACATTCCAATTGATGAATGCCCTGGTGAAGTAGGTGTAATCTGCTTCCAGATTACCGTTCTCCCCAATAAGAAAGACAAAGAAGACAATAAACCAAACGATAAAAAAGAGGCCAAACAAGAGGCTTCTGCAGCGCAGCAAGAAGTTGCTGCTACCAAACAGGAAGAAAAACCGGCACCTACTTCACAACCTGCAGCAAATGAAGAGAAGAAAGCTGAAAAAGTACAGACAGAAGTGAGGGAGACACCTGTTCAAGAGAAAAAGGTGGAGCCACAAAAGAAACAAATAACAAATCAGCCAAAAGGGACACAGGATCTTCTAAGTTTCGATGAAATTATCGTACCTGAAGAGTTCTTAAGGACACGTCCAAACCCTGAAAAAACACAAAAGGTCATTGATTTTGTAAAGCGTACAGGGCGCCTGGATGAGCCATTAACGATTGAAAAAGGATCGAATATCTTGAAAGATGGTTACCGTCGTTATATTGTGGCCAAAACCGTTAAAATGGATAAAGTTCCAGTTATGTATGAATATCAGAAGTCGTAATGTATTTCCTTGAAGATGACCCAATGCAGGGAGAGCGATAACAGTGAGAATTGTGAAGAAAAGCATCATTTATCCATTACCACAGGACCAAGACATTGCAAAAATAGAAGGTTCTTTTCGCGTCCAATTGCCCAACGAGTATAAGGAATTCTTGAAACACTATCACGGATGTACAGTAAAAGATTCTACACCCTTAACTACAATCAATAAGAGAAGCCAAATTGAACGTTTTTTAGGTATTATTGAAAATTTCAGTGAGCCTCCTTATGGGGTGTATGACATTGGTTGCTGCGAAACCTCTTTAGGAGAACAAGGGCGGAATTTCTATGGTGAAGATCTTATTGGCTCTGAATTAATTCCGATTGCGAAGCTAGCATGGGGAGATTATTTGTGTTTGAACTTTCACTATAATAAAAACAATCCGTCTGTTGATTTCCTAGACTACGAAGAATCATATGAGTGTGAACCAGCTACATCAAAGATTGCTGAGACCTTTCAAGAGTTTTTGAGTATGTTATTATCTAAGGATACGAAATAACAGAAAATGCTATTTCGTAATGAGATTATCTACTCATTTTGATTTTCAATCATAAAAGAGGAAGTGTCGACATGAAAAAGTGGCTTTGGATCATGTTATCATTTGGAGTAATTTTTCTTGTATTTGTCATGAATCATTTCTTGGATAAAAGCCAACAACAGCCAAACATGATACGTAGCGTCTCACTTACAACCAGCACATCTCCTAATCAACGAAACATTGTTGAAGTAAAAAAGATGTATAAACAAACCACTGATTACTTTGATTATGAGCAAAAACAAAAGGCTGATTCTCTTAGAATGTACTATGGACAACCTGGAAGCACTCTTAACCAATATAAAGAGCTTCAAGGAATTCAACCTTCTATGATTCATGACGTTAATGTACATTGGAAAAGTGAGCAAAATGTCATCATCAATATCATGAAAACGAATCTACAACATAAAAACAAGGTATACAAGCGCTTTAAATATAACCTTAACGAGATGTAGGATTTGGATCTATGGGTTTACGTGTCTTCATCGCAGCTCTTATGTATGGTCTTACAATAGGAATAGTTGCTATCATTAGCTTTTTTATGGTGGCTTTCCGCCAGGATAAGCGAAGTTTACACGATTAGATAGCAACTACCTATGTGAAACGTGTAGAGCCTATCAAAGTAGAGAGCTATAACCTTACTTAAAGCCTTTTTCAAAAGAGCAATGTTATATATTCAATAACCCTATTATTTCTATTCTTTTACATTTCAAAAAGGAGAAACTTATATGAAAAAATCAACACCTTGTCCAGGGTGTCAAAACCTATTACAATTGAGCATTTCGAAGATTTTTCAAGTCCTTTTACAATGAAATGCCCGCATTGTCGAGAAAAACTGAAGGAAACCAAGGTGACCCCGTGGTTATTGTTATTAGCTGTTATTATGTTTCCTTTACGGTTTACCTAGGAATTACGGTTAAAAGTTTCTTGTCCGGCCATTTTCCTGTTGTTGAAAAGATCCCAACTATGATTGTATTTATGGCTTTTTGTTACCCTGTGTATGCCTTATATGAAGCTTATAATGCCGTTATTGTCTTTAATAAGGGAAATTTACAACTAAAAAAACCTAATTAATCTTTTATCTCTTTTCTATGAATATGTCTTTAGTAATATCAATACTAGAGACATGTATTTTATTATTAGTGGATAAATATAAAATATTTTATATTTTTTACCTTCCTCTTCAATCATGTTATCATCATCTGAGGAGCTATTTAGATAGATAAAGTGTTAATTTACAAGAAGGGGAGAAATATAAAGTGGATCAAGTAACAAAACCAGCAGGATTTTGGATGCGCCTATTAGGAAATCTGTTAGATGGCATTATTGTAAGTATTCCTTTGGGGCTTATTGGCTTTCTTATTACAGGAGACTTTGATCGTGAAGATCCCATTACATCACTCATAGGTTTCATCTATGCGGTTGCTGTACCTATTTTATGGTATGGATATACTATAGGGAAACGAATTGTTGGAGTTAGAATTGTCAAAGTCAATGGAAAGAAACTTGGGGTTGGAGCAATGCTATTAAGAGTTCTTGTAGCCGGCATTGTTTATGGTATTACATTAGGTATTGCGTTAATTGTAAGTGTGTTCATGGTGGTTTTCCGTAAGGATAAAAGAAGTCTTCATGACATGATGGCAGGCACGTATGTTACATATGCAAAACCAGGTAAAATAGAGGATAAACAAGCATTTATAGATTAATACCCAATCTACAATAGAATAAATTGTAACTTATTACCTTTTGTCATTCCAGATACAGGTAGCAAATTGGGATGGTTGCCATATTCAATAGGAAAGATACTTTTGATAGAATAATATGGAAAGTTAAACTTTCATTTGCAATACCGAATACCCTCTGTTTCTAATCTAATATTCGGGACTATTTAAAAATCCTACGCCTCAGTGTGTAGGATTTTTTCTGTGTGTCACCTGCCCTGTATAGGTACTTCTACGCTATATATAAGAAAATTTTTAAAAAGGTGAAGAGGATAACTGTAAATTATTGAACATACTTATTACTTTCTTCTTTGGTTATCCATACAAGTAGTTCTTTTTCCTTGGCATTTAAATGTCGATCTAACCGTTTTTCAAAATCAGAGACTAATTCTGCGAAACGAGGACTATTTTCCATTTACATACCTCCTGTGTCATTTTTATTATAAAATATATAAAGATATATTTTATATGAATCTTTATGCTTGTTTTTCGTTACCTAAACTCTTTCCACTCCCCAGAATTTTTTAATCATATTTACAACAAAGACCGCCCATTATGTATCAGTTTATAAGGTGGTCTTAACTGTATTCATGCTATATGTTTATGACCAAAATATCGACATTATTCTAAAAAGACGTCAGCTAAAAAAGGCTATTGCTAAAATAGCTGCGACACAAGCTAAATAGACACTCCCATTCCAATCCCTCTTTTCTTTTTCATTCACTGCATAGCTATTATAAGAACCTTCAATTGGTTCTATTTTAAGTTTTCGTTGTAAGGCTACTTCTTTACCTGAAATCAAGTCTAATTCCTCCATTGTTGGATAGTCGTAAGGTAGGAACCGTCCTTGTTCGTCTCTCAATCTGTTGCTGACGTCTCGTGATACATGCTGCCTTTTCTCTGGTAGAAGACTGTTGATTGGGTTGAATAGCTGTTCCTGACATGGATTGGCCATCTGTTGATGTTCTAAGTAACGTAAAAGCGCTTGTAGACGTTCCTTTTCGCTCAAGGTTATCATGTTTGCCTGCTCCTTTCTCTTCGATGTTGGGCTCTTGTTCTATCCATAACGGGTGAGAAGAAGGCTGCCATGGAGAGGAGGGGAGAGGGGCGTCACTCATTTTATACTGATTCATTAATGCTAAGAAAATAGGGTTATGCGCTGCTGTAAAAAGCGCACACCTCATAATTTGGTTTCGGTCTAATTCGGTAGCGTGAAATAGACTATCTACATATGTACGATAAATAGAATGATACCGCACGGTTGGTCGATAGGTTTCTATGTGATTTTTCGGCTTCTTATTTTTCTTCATACGCGTTTTTCTCTTTCAGGATGACCTCTAACATCTGCTTACCTTCTAACGTTAAATAGACGTCTTTTCGATTCAATAACGAGATTGCTAATTCTTTTGTCATACTACTCTCTCCAGTCCTGATGATTTAAGGTGACGTCTCTTTTTAACGTCTTAATAAATGATATGAGCTGATGCTTGTCCAATATGTGCAAAAGAATGAAATAAAGTGCAAAAGAATGTATATCTTGTTTTTTAAATGGGCAGTATGATAACAAAAACAGGAGTGGTAAAGTTGTGGTGGAAAAATCCAAAGAGGAGCAAATTCGGAAAATTTCTAGATCGGGAAGGTATCACACAAAATGAATTTGCTAGCGAGAGTAAAATATCTAAACGAACAATTTCTACTTTGTGTAATGACTCTACATACGAACCTAGCCCTAAAACACTAAAGAAAATTATGTTAGGTGTAAAGAAAATAGATAAAAGTAAACAGCCTCATGATTTTTTTGATATATAAGTAGAAAATGCCCTAACAATCTTAGGAATGATATGTAAATGTTTTATAGAATTTAACGTAGCATAAAGAAACCACTTGTTATATACGAGTGGTTTCTTTAAATTTTAGAATAACTTCTACTGCTTTTTTATATCCTCCTGCTTCCCTTAAAGACTTTCCAACTAAAGAACTCTTATCCTTAAATGAAGCGTTTGATAGTACTTGTTCTGTTGTGTTTCGTTTCGTAATGTAGGAGCATCTAGGTTCAAACGATTAAGTTGTAAACCAGCTCCTAACTTTTCAATTTGATTAGCAACTATTGGTTGATCCCCCCTAACAGGAATGACAACAAGAGGAACTCCAAAGTAAAGTGCTTCACTAGAACTATTCATTCCACCGTGCGTGATAAAAACATCTGCTTGCTCTAATATTTCTAATTGAGGTACATATTGATGCACTCTAAAATTGGAGGGAATATCATCAAACTGATGAATATCCGTCTGCTTTCCTACTGCTAGTATAACGGTATGGGGGCTTTTCCTAAATGCTTCAAAACATGTTGTATATAATTCAGGTTGCTGATTAAATACGGTTCCCATGGAGATAAAGATAAGTTTAGTATCATGCTGTACTTTAAATGGAATGTGCTCTATATCGTGACGTTTTGCAATAGATGGCCCAACAAAAATAAAAGACTCATCAAATTCTTCAGCATTAGGTTGATAGAACTTCGAGGTGTATACAAGGGTGATATCGCCAGGGCATGTCATAAGATTTTTTTTATTAGTAAGAATCACGCCATACTTATCTTTCCATTTTGTTTTAATCTCTTCAATCTCTTGATACTTTGGAGAGGTTTTATCCATTTCTCCTCTATTTTGCATAAGAGTGGAGAAGATTTCTTGATTAATAGCAAATGTTGTACAAGAAGAAATTTTGGGTAGATTTAAAACATCAGCAATAATCCACCCTGCAGCAAAGTTATTGTCATAAATTACGTAATCGTATTTCTCATCTCTTACTTCTTTTAAAACCTTCTCTACGGTTGCATCCATGGCTTTCTCCATATACAACAGCATTTCAAGAGGGTCTATTTTTTCATTTACTCTTTTTGTGATATGGCTAGGCGTTAGAAAATTTTCGTAAGGTCGAAACAATGCACCCGTTTTCTCTATTTTAGTTTTATATTCTTCTACACAATAATATACGACCTCCTCACCTTGCTTTATCAATTCTTCTACCAAGGGAATTGTAGGATTAATATGACTTTCTCCAGGAAAATTAAAGAACAAAACTTTCCCCATCTAATTCCCTCCTTGTTCAAAGATATTTACTACCTTCAGATTTTACTATATGCGTAGCTTTCCCTTAGTTTAAAGGCAGAATGACATTTATTAAATGGATAAAATAAATAAGAATTAAACTTTCCGTTTCTTCATTGCTCTTAATTAAGGTGTAAGCATCACTACATGAATTTCTTACGTTAAGGTAAAAAATATCCTTTATTGAGTGTTATGTATACAAACAACTCCACCCTGGCTATAGATGCTGTGAAGTATTAGAAGGAGAAGATTCTTACAAACGGAAAAAGGAAGAATAGATATCCATTCTTCCTTCAGCCTTCATTATAAAGTTTTATTAGAAACGTCCGCCGCCAAGTTGTTGCTCAGCTATTTGTACAAGACGTTTTGTGATTTCGCCACCTATTGATCGGTTTGCACGTGCAGTTGTATCAGCACCAAGGTTTACACCAAATTCGCTAGCGATTTCATATTTCATTTAATTGATTGCTTGTTCAGCACCATATACTAATCACAGAGGAGAGTTCCGCCCTCGACGAAAAAAATTATAGAAATAGTATTGAAAGCAACAATCTCATATTGAAATGTCATAAGATTGCTGCTTTTTCTGGAAATATAGCCGTAGACTTATATATTTTCTTTTACAAACCGCCCTGTTAACCCTTATTATGGAAATAAACTTAAAATAAGGTGGGAGATACTTTTATGAGAGCAAAGATTGAAAAAGCAAACCATGTAGTTATGTTCAAATCAAATGGTGAATTTTATGCGCATGAAGTGACTCAAGGTGTTAAAGTCGGTTTCTATGCCTGTCCCTCTTGTGGAGTAAAAGTTTATCATAAACAAGATCATTTCTTTTCTCGTGAACACGAGCGCACATGTAGTTATGTACAAGAGCAAATTAAGAAGAAATTTTGAACTTATATCTTGAGAGCTGATTTATAAACTTCTTATAGGTTAATTTATACATTTATAGTATAATATGAAAGTTATGCTTATGAGTATATAAAAGGAGAGTCAGCATGAGAGGACTAAGTACATTGCGAAAGATAGATGCAGTAGGACGTATAGTAATTCCCATTGAACTCAGAAAGGTACTGGATATAGGTAAAGACGACTCAGTAGAGATTTTATTGGAAGAGGATCATATAGAAATAAAGAAATACAAAGAATGTAACGAATGTGTAATTACAGGTGAGATAACAACCGAAAATCGTAAATATGCAAATAACCTGGTTCTAAGTCCGTCAGGTGCAGAAATATTGTATAAAGAAATAAAAGATAAGAAAAAAGCCTTTGAATCTTAGATTCTAAGGCTTTTTTAGGTGGAATTATTTTTTATGTTGTATACTTTCTAACCAATTTTGTACAGAAGAACCTAGGTTAGTGGCCCCTACTTTTAATTCATCCATAATATAAGAAATTAAATTGTGTAAACTGTACTCTTCCTTATACGGATTGTTTTTATTGATGAATTTTAATACCTCTTTTAATTCCTTTAAACGTCCCTGATCCAATTCTTCTTCCAAATGTCGAGTCATGTACTCATCTACAAAATCAGAATTCCTGATGCTCGCTTCAATTAAGAAAGATGCTGCTAATGCAGGAGAACAATCTAAAGCATAGGCTAAACGTTTTAGAACATCATACGTTTCTCCGTGTCCATCTTTTAAGCGAGTAGAAACACGTTCTTTTTCTATGTTTTTATATAACTGTCTAATTGGCTCTTTGGACATATCACCCATATACACTGTACTGCCACAGCTAAATCCTCTTCTGAAATAATTTGATAAGTAGTCCATAACTTTTGAAGAAGTAAGACCTGATATACAAATTGATTCAACTACATTTTTTACAGGGGTATTTGTAATGTAGGATAATCGATAAATACATTCTTTAAGATCAATTGGAAGTGATGGCTTTACATCTCGTTTTTTGTCACTTCGAATTCTCCTCTTCTTCTCTTCTACTCTCACACAATCACTCCTAAAATCTGAATTTATCTCTAGGACAATGACTTTCTGTACATACCTAAAACATATATATGGCAGGGGAGGGAAGAGCATGTATAATTTTTTTGGATATTGGAAAAAACTTATAATAGTAGAACATGAGAGGAGTCTTTTGTATGAAAATGACGAAAGAAGAAGCAGAAGAAATCGCAAAAAAAATAAAAGAAAACTCTAATAAGTACGGATTACCTGTAAAAAAAAAGAAAAATGCTAGTACAACTTAAAAGGGAATATATAAGAAAAGGTTCTCGATTTAATAAAAAATATAAGATTTATATTTTCCTACTATAGTACGCAATAACATTTAGTACGCTGCATAATAAAGATAAAATAAATATAAGCTAACTCAATTACAATAAACTTCAAATTAGAAGTGCTGATAATGAGGAAATTAAAAAAGGGACTGCCTCACAAATTAATTTGTGAGGCAGTCCCTTTTTTAATTATGATTATTGGTGACGTAATTTATCAATTTCTTCTGGTGTAAGGTTTGTGAATTCAGCGATTGTTTGGGTATCTAAACCCTTTTGAATCATACTTAAGGCCACCTTTATGATACCTTTCTTTTCGCCTATTTCTTCACCTATTTGTTTTCCTTTTTCTTCTCCAAGTTTCTCAGCTCGTTTTAAAGCTGACTTTTCATCTAATAATGCTTTTCTTCGTGCTTCATATGCTAGTAGCACTTCTGGATCTTGGCTAACACGTTCCCACTCGTCCATTGCTTTCTTTAATACTTGATCTTCTTGCATCGCAATCTCCTCCAATACCTGAGTGATTTCTTCATCTTCGGATGCTTCAAGTAATAATAACCATCGCACAAGCTGATCTTCCCGTGGATCTACCTCTCTGTTACGCCATTTTATTAATAACTTAGGTAGCTCCATAAAGTGAATTTCCAGCATATCCGTTAAGAGTAATTTCTGCTCTCGCTCATATAACTGAAAGGTGGAGTGATACTCATGCATATGAGATAAATAACGGAAGTTCACAATGTTAATAGTAATGGTTTTACAAAGCTCTCCGTAGTCCATGCCTTCTTTCATTTGACTACTATACATTTTGGACCAGTAATAGAGCGTTCGTTTTTCCATGTCATGTTTGTTATTAAGCTGAATTTCAATATTAACTCGGCTTCCATCCTCTAACTGTGCGTGCACATCTAAAATAGAGCGTTTATCTTCTTGGTTTTCTTTATTAAAATGCGGATCTAATAACTGCACCGTCTGAATTTTTTTATCATCTGGAAAACGGAGTGCTGCGTTCAAAAAAGCAGCTAAAATAGATTCATTTCCATGTGTGCCAAATAGTGATTTAAATGCAAAGTCGACACGCAAATCTAATCGTTTTGTCATAATACCCTCCATCATTTCCATGTTTGTTATTAGTATACCATGACTGTACCGATTCCTTCTATCTAACACTTTAGGAGTAAATTTAGTACCAATACAGTATCTGTCATACCTAATTATTAATGTTCTTCAGACAAAGAAGTAAGGAGGGGATTTAGAATAAATAGAAGTACTCGTGCTGATTGCTATTGCTCATAAATAAAATCCTCTTTACCATTATTCTTTTAGTCCGATCAGGTTCTTTATACATATAGAAATACATTAAAAAATCAATAGACCATGTAAAGCAAAAAAGCCACTAGAATACCTAGTGGCTTTTTATTTTAAAAATCGCTATACTCTTCCAAATCATCGTCGTCTAAAGAACCAGATACTTGCTCTAAATCTGCAACCTTACCTTCTTTTAAGGTTTGACTTTCTGAAGGCTTGTCTTCTAACTCCTCTTGCTGGACTATAAAGCCATTAGCCTTAGCTAATTGTTTTAATTCCTTCAGTTCTGAATTGATATGTTCAAGAAGTTCTTCTGTTCTGTGACCTGAATCTACTTGGTCGGTAGATGAATGATGAAGGTCCCGAACAATTAAAGATGAAATATAGTCCCCTAATTTTCGAGACTTCGCATATTTTGCAAGTACGTCATAGACTTCATCACTCAACTGGTTGGTTTTAATCGTAAAGGCATTTTGACGCTCTGACATGGTTATCACCTACGCTGTTAGGATTTAACGGCTTTCTTCTCGGCTTGTTTTTTTTGAAGATAACCGATGCTTCGGATTTCTAGGCCAAATAAGTTTAAGTGACGGCTATCTGCTGGTACTTTATGATATTTCTCTGTACGTTCTTCGCCAATTTTTTCACTCATGCTTGTCATAATCGCTACTTCTAGTGTGGGAGCGACACCACCACTATATACGTATTTACGAATTTTATTTGCCGGTGGTGGGGCCACATCATTTAACTTCGCTAGTAAAATTTCCACATACTCTTTTAAAGAGGATGTAATTTGAGCTGTTAAATCAGTGGATGCGCCTGTGTTTTCATTTTTTAACTCGAATTTTTGTTTACTATAGTTATCTAAAATGAATTGATCAAAAGCACGTAAATCGGTAAACAGCTCTGGGAACTTCTCTTTACGTAACTTATCAATATGAGCTAAATAGGGAATACCCTCGATACTTTGGAATGATTCACGGCTATTCGCAGCCTTTAATCCTTCCGGTAAAATGACGACATCAATCGAGCCACCACCGATATCAACCATCACGGTTTCACATTCCACATATTCATTGGCATCTTCACGGTCTTGAAGTGTTAGGTCTTTCTTTAACGCAAAGCGCGCGATTTCGCCTTCTTTCAGGCAAGCACTTTCGTCCACAGCTACTTTTAATTCTTTTTCAAACCCTGGAGTATGAATACGGAATGTATGGTCACCTAGGAAGCGAGTAGCCATGGCTTTTTGAGCTTCGCCAAACGTACTTTCTTTTTTTAGTAACCAAATTGGTAACATCGTAGAGAAGTAGTCAATCTCGATGCTATTATCTTTATGATCTTTCGCATGCAACGCATGGTAGTATGCAATGGCAGCTAGAAATGTCACATAAGGAATATGGCTTGTAATTTTGTTATGTAAACGATTGATGTGGTTATTCGCAAGTTGTTGGCTTGCTGCGATGTCACCAACTAAGAAATAGCGTTCTTTCTCTTCGTCACCGATTGTTGTAGATAGTAAAATACGCTTCTTAAATTCTTCTGGTGCTGTCACAGCATCTGTAAAGAATGAATCAGCAACATCTTTTTGTAGTTCTACAACGTTGGTTGGGAAATCAAATAGGTATCCATCAATGATATTCATATCAACGGAATTTCCACAGTCTTTATTAAAACGTGAAATTTTCATGTTTATACACCTCATTTTTAAGTTGAACTTCTGTTGAACTCATTATACAAGAAGAAGGGCGAAAATTCAAGCCTTTAGTTCAACTTATTTATCTTCAAAAAAATACATATATCAACAATTATTTTTATCTAGTTGAACTTATTTTAAGATTAAAAATCTGAAAGTATGCGTAGGTTTTTTATAAAATAAAAAGAGAATTTTTAACACTCTAAAAAAATAAGAGAGCATACAGCACTTAGTTTTATCTAGATAACTGATATTTGCTGCAATAGAGCTACCTACATAAAAGGATATTCTTTATTTTGCTATTATGTGATTTAGAAGCTTAATACCTTAGAGAAAAACATTATATTTGTCGTCATTAAGTGTAAATGGTCAAACTTTAATAATATATTTTAGTATTTACTTAGAAGGTAAAAGAACTTAAATAAGGTTATTTTCAAAAAAATCGATCATAATATTTATTTTTAAAGTTATATGTATATGAATCTACAAATCTGGACAGACTAATAAAGTATTCCCCCTATTCCAAAAAATTTGAAAAACCTTTGCCCCTGTATGGAAAAGGTTTCTTTGTATGTAAATAGTTTTCAAAGTGCACATCTTCCAAAACTAACAGTAAGGTATTAACCTTAAAATCCAATTTTAAAGTTAATTATTAAAAATAAAAGCTTAAAATTATGGCACTAAATTAGTAAACGTTTACTTTATATTTATGGTATTTTTCATAGTTTTAACTGCTATGAAAGGTGTTAAAAGGGTGGTTTTTAATTTACTTTGTCAGAAAATAAAAATAATATTGACAATTAAGCGTTTTCATTTTATGATTATTTACGTAAACGATTACTATAAATTAAAAATTGACAAAGGGGATGTTTTTAATGAAAAACAAAGTAAAATGGAGTGGCGTATTTCCAGCAATTCTTATTCCATTTAAGGACGATTATTCAATTGATGAAGAGGGCTTTCGTTCTTTAGTTCGCTGGGTCGCAGGTCATGAAGGGGTTAATGGAATTGTAGTAAATGGTCATACAGGGGAAATTATGACTTTATTGCCTGAAGAACGTGCAGAGGCCGTACGAATTGCAGCTGACGAACTAAAAGGTCGCATTCCTGTTATCTCTGGTGTTTCTGCAGAGGGAACAATCGAGGCTATCCAACATGCTCAAGCTGTAGAAAAAGCTGGAGGAAGTGGAATCCTTCTTATGCCTCCACATTCTTGGCTACGATTCGGGATGCAAGAAGAATCACCAGTACAGTTTTTTAAAGACGTGGCAGAAGCTATTAATATCTCAATCGTTGTTCACCAATATCCAACTTGGACGAAAACATCGTATACAACTAGCCAATTATTAGAAATGGCTGCTATTCCAAACGTTGTGTCTATCAAAGTTGGACAACGAGATATTGCACAATATGAAGTAGATATTCGAGCACTAAAAAAGAATGCGCCTGATGTTTCACTCTTAACATGTCATGATGAATACTTATTACCTACTTTAGTTCAAGGAATTGACGGTGCATTAGTTGGATTTGGTTGTTTTGTACCGGATCTAATCGCAGAACTAGTGAAATGCGTGAAAGATCAAGATCTAACGGCTGCTAATGCCGTGTATGATCGTATCTTTGAATTAAAGCAAGCTGTATATAAAATGGACGAGCCTTCTTCTACCTCTCATTTACGTATGAAGGAAGCAATGTATCAACGTGGATTAATTAGTAGTTCATTAGCAAGACGTCCAGTATTACCTTTAAAAGAAGAAGAGGTAGAAGAGATTCGTCAAGGGTTACTAAAAGTAGGATTACTAAGAGATGAAGTGAAAGCGTAATAAATGTGGTAGGTAGTGGGGGCAATCTTGCAACCACTACTCTTTAGTATTTAGGTGGGACTCGTTTATAATAGATAGATATACTTGACCCACGGAGGTATGTACTATGAGTGTAAGTATCAAGGACGTGGCACTTAAAGCTGGTGTGTCAACAGCTTCTGTCTCACGAGTATTGACAAATAAACCTGGTGTTGGTGCGAAAACGGCAGAACGAATTCGCAAAGTAATGGAAGAATTAGATTATCGTCCTAATTTAGGAGCAAGAGGACTTGTTAAACAAAATACAGGAAATATTGCAGTTGTAGTTCCAAGGGGATCGTTTATTTTAAATAACCCGTTCTTTTCAACAGTTTTAGAAGGAATAGCAAAAGGAATTGACCAGACGGACTATAATATGATGATGTCGTTTACCTCTTCCCAACAGAAACGGTTGCTTGAAACTCAAGCCGTAGATGGTGTTATCCTTTTTGCACCTAGAAATGAGGAATTAAGCTTAGAATGGTTAGAGAGTATTCGATTACCGATTGTCGTAGTAGGTAGCTATTTAGAAGGATCACCTTTCCCTTGTGTAAGACCGGATGATGAAGATGGTATCAAACAAGCAGTGAATGCTCTCTATGAGCTAGGGCATCGAAATATTGGGATTGTAAATGGACCGATGAGTTCCATGCATAGTGTCAAGTGTTTGAACGGCTACAAAGAGAAAATGGATGAATTAGGTTTAAATTATTCTTCTGAAAATGTTTTTGAAATTGCTGAATTTGATGCTCTAAAAGCTACAACAGAAGTAGCTACGTTTCTAAAAAGACATAGAGACATCACAGGCATCGTTTGCTCATCTGATTATTTAGCCATCGGCGTGATTAAAGCAGCTGATATGATTGGCTTGTCAGTACCTGAAGACTTATCCGTTGTGGGAGCTGATGATGTTCCGATTTCAGACTTTATAACTCCTGCATTATCTACGGTTCATGTGGATTTACTAGGTATTGGACAAAGAGCAACCTCGATCCTGATGAGTATGTTAGAAGGGAAACAAATTCGAAAGAAAGACGTCGTATTCACGATGGAATATGTCGATAGGTCCACAACCGATCGGCCAAAACATAACTAACATTTATACGTAGGCTCTAAAAAGATTTTAGGGTCTACTAGTTGTTGGTTTTTGTTGTAAACCTTTTCATTTTATTAAAATCTTATATTTCCACTTCAATTAAGTATTGTTTTGTACATCTTAGTATCATTGTCATTGCGATTAGAGGGAATCGCTACTAAGGAGGATTTATGTATGAATACAGAATTAAACAGAAATTCTTCAGAACCCACTAAGACTATCAACTATGATCACGAAGAAATTGGTTTGTCTAATCGTGCTACTGAATTGCTTACACGTATAGAGAGCGTTCCCTTTTCACGTTGGCATATTAAACCACGTGTCATTATGGGTTCAGCCACATTTTTTGATGCTTTTGATGCATTATCTCTAGCATTCGTTTTGCCTGTATTAATTGGCATATGGAATTTAACTCCTGGTCAAATCGGTATTCTTATCGGTTCTGGATATCTTGGACAAGCGATTGGAGCTATCTTTTTTGGTTGGTTAGCTGAACGATTTGGACGTGTTTATAGTGCAAAATGGACCATCTTTTTAATGTCAGGAATGAGTATTGCTTGTGCGTTTGCGGGGAATTTTCATGCCCTATTATGGCTGCGTTTTGTGCAAGGCATCGGAGTAGGTGGTGAAGTTCCTGTTGCTGCAGCTTATATAAATGAACTTTCAGTTGCACAAGGACGCGGACGTTTTTTTATGCTATATGAAATGATTTTCCCTCTTGGGTTAATGATATCTGCACAGATTGGCGCTTTAGTTGTACCTAGTTTTGGGTGGAAGTGGATGTTTTTAATCGGTGGAATTGGTGGATTAATTGTCTTTTTATTCTTCTTTAAGTTGTGCGAATCGCCTCGTTGGTTAATTTCAAAGGGCAGATTCGATGAAGCAGAACGAGTCATTGAAGAAATTGAATCGAGTACGGATAAACGTATAGAAGCAAAAATTAGTGCACCTCAAGCTGTAGTAAAAGGAGATTGGAAAGAATTATTTTCCCCTTTTTACCGCAGTAGAACGCTAATTGTTTGGACTCTTTGGTTTTCTTCCTACTTTGTTGCTAACGGACTTAATAACTGGCTCCCAAGTTTATATAAAACAGTTTATAACCTTCCATTAGAGGAATCTCTACATGCAGCGTCATTAACAAATGTGATTCAAACGGTAGCTGTGTTTGCTTGTGCATTACTTATAGATAGAGTTGGACGTAAAAGGTGGGCAACTATTGCTTTTCTAATTGTAGGGTTACTTTTAACAACGCTTTGGTTTAACGGTGCAAAATCTGCTGAAAGTGTTATGTATTTAGGTTCAGCAGCATACGGTGTCATGGGAACAATTACGGTTCTTCTCTACCTCTATACACCGGAAATTTATCCAACACGTATGAGAGTACTTGGAATCGCGTTTGCGACAGCATGGTTACGACTAGCTTCAGCCATTGCTCCTACGATACTCGGCTTTGTATTAGGCGCTAAAGGGATTAGTTCTGTTTTTGTTCTGTTCGCTTGTGTAGCTGCAGTAGGTGCATTTATGGCATTTAAGATGATTGAGACACGTGAGAAGGTGTTAGAAGATATTGCGCCATAAGCGATCCAGTTCTAAGAGGTAAGGTTAAAATAATCTTACCTCTTTTGTTAATGAGTACTGCAATGCGCTAACCCCTACGTAATATATTATATCCTTATCCTTACAGGTAGAGAAAAACAGTGAAATAATAATAGCTACATTAATTTTGCAGTACATAGACGATCACTAGATGAACCAGCGTTTTAAGTAACGTTATTTTTTATGGAGAGAGGAAGAATATGAATGATAAAAAAAGTGGAGCACGTAGCTATAATTGTTAAGGATATGGATCAGGCCATTGAATATTACTTAGATATGTTTGGCTTCAAGGTTCGTCTTCGAGGGTCTTCAAAAATAAAAGAGATGGCATTTTTGTATTTGGACGAACAGCCAAGTGTAGAAATTGAACTAATTCGAAATATTAATTCTATGAGCGACTATAGTAAAAGTGGAATTGTTAATCATCTTGCTTTTACAGTAGAGAATATGAACGAAGCAATAAATCACTATAAGAAAAAAGGAATTAAATTTTTATCCCCTGAACCCCAACCGGCGTTAGAAGGGGGACGTATGATTTTGTTCCGCGGCCCCAGTGGTGAACTGTTACAATTAGTAGAAAGAGTAGCAGTTATCGCCAAAAATCCACTGGCCTAGTCAATGGATTTTTGGCTTTTTCAGTTAACATAAAACGATTTTACGGAACACATTAAATACCTATGCAAAATGATATTGCAAATCTATTATGTAAAGGTTGCATAGCTACTGCAACCTTTGAGCAAACTATTCAAGATGGATAGCGTCCTATTTATACAGATTCTATTCTATTCCATTACACCCAATAAACTCCCCTCCACTTTTCTAAACGGCTTAGGGGTAGTTTGTTTTTTTGAAAGAAATAAGTCATAGAACTATAAAGACAAGCATATAATCTAAAAAAGGACTCAACAACTTCCCTATAAATTGAACTAGTAGATGACCCTTGAATACATTTGTTCAAGGGTTATTTGCTTTTTATATCAATTAGAGGGTCTTTTTAATAATCAATAGGGGTATCCATAAGATGTATTACTGTTCTTTAAGATGAATAAAATAATCTTCTAAAGATTGCAATGAAGGGGCTTCTTTGCAATCGAACTTGTTATCTTCATCTGCTATTTCACAATGATCCCAAGGAATGGATTGATATACTTCATTTATTAAATCTTTAGATCCTGCTACTACAATCTTAGCTGCACGAGGCTGGGTCACAACGAGATAAGCAAGTCCACTTTTTCGACTCAGAGTTTGGAAAACTGTGTAGATTTCTTCTGTTGCTAAGTCAGCTAACTTAGCAGGATAGTAGACAACATCATTACACGGCGTAGGTATAGCAACTACTTCTTTGGCGAACGTAGACGTAGATTGAGTTACACTTTTTGCTATCACTTTCATCACCTCTTTTATATTAGATTTAGCTTATAGTTCTTTATACTATCATCTATTTAGTATTTATAAAAAGACATACGG
The DNA here is from genome assembly GCF_028369225.1 of Priestia sp. AB. Lineage (NCBI taxonomy): Bacteria > Bacillati > Bacillota > Bacilli > Caryophanales > Bacillaceae > Priestia > Priestia sp. AB. The sequence goes on along the minus strand of NZ_JAQMYN010000010.1, from coordinate 91,652 downwards.
TTGCCTTCTTACTGTTATAAAGATATGCTGAGATACATTTTGTTGGCATGGCATACTTCATTATACATTTCAGCTCGTAGAAATCTTTCTACATACAACTTAAAAGTGAATATCTAAAAATGTTGGTTTGATTTAGGTAGATTAAGCTGACATATTTCATTTATGAAGATTGACACCAGATTGCTTAAGCTTGGCTCTATTTTTAAAGAAAGCCACAGTAAGAAGCACAAGAGGAATTATAACTTGAAGTGGAATGTCTAGGTAATAGGGGAGTGCTTTAATCCCTTCTTGTATAAGTTCCTCATAATTATTGGCTAGTGACAGAGAATAAAATAAAATAACAAGCCCTAAGGGATAGCATAGCTTAGATGGAGATTTAATTTTAAATAAACTTGCTGTCCCTATTACAACAGCGTAGAAAAATACACTTGTTCTAATGAATACCCCAAAAACTGCTGTAATCATGAAAAACACGTCAAGACGCTCTAAAAAATCGGCCACCTGAATACTTTCTACTGTACTTAGAAGAGGAAACTGTGAGCGTGCAGTAAGACTTACTCCCAATACACTGACATTTATGATCATGGTAATCATTAGGTTGATACCCGTTAATCCAATAGCGCTTATGCCAATTCCTTTACTCACATTTTTTACATACGGTAAAATCATCAAAAATACAATTGTTTCACCAAATGGAAAATATATATTTTGAGTTAGGGAAACTTTTAGAGGCAACCAAATGCCGTTTTCTAATACAGGTTTTAAATTTTTAAAGTCAATTAAACCAGAACATACAATGAGTAAGAATCCAGAAATGGCAAAGAAGTAGAGCAAAATAAACAGAAGTTGACTGGATCTTGCCAATACCTCGATTCCTTTGCTTACAGTATAGATAACAACAAAAATCAGTAAGGCATTTACAATAAATAAGGGAGTGTCTGGATAAGCAAATGTCAATAACATGTCTCCAAAATCTCGAATGACTCTGGCTGCAAGGTTCGCAAAGTAGAAAATGTAAAAAAATGAAATGAGGCGACCGATCCATTTTCCCGTAATTTTTTGCGTGAGGTCAACAAGTAATAAATCAGGATAATAACGATAGAGTTGATAGTAGACTAGAAATAGAAGAAAACCACCTACCATTCCAAACATAATGGAGAGCCAAGCATCCTGCTTCGCTTCTATAGCAATAGGTAGAAGGAAAGCAGTTCCAAATTCAAACAGCATCATTAAGGTGAAAAGTTGACTTCCACTAATTTGTGCTTTTTCCACTCGATAAATTACCTCCTGTTGATGGCTATCTTATTAGCTAAAAGTTACTTTGAACATATATCTTTCCCTAGAGAAATTTATATAGAAACAAATTCCATATGTCTAAGATACCCAAAAGTAATTTTTTCTTGCACAGTTCACCTTAATTTTTACATGCTGAGTTCCCTTTTTTAAGAGTAGTAGTAGTAATGTTTTTACGTTTTAAAAAGTTATTGTAGTTATTTCTAAGTTTCTATACTTGAACTGACTTTACAATGGATTAATGTTACTTTAAAGGGAAATTCATATATGATTGCTATCGTATTATATGTATCCCATCTCATCTTAAAAATTCGGGAGGTTATTATGAATACGCAAAAATCAGGAAATTGTTTTAAAGTCTTGAGTATTATGGCATTAGGTTCCTTTTTAGCTATATCTACTCCTGCAGATGCAGCTAAAAATAATAAAGAAACAGCTGGTCAACCGTTCCAAAATAAAAAGTGGGAATACAATATAAAAGAAACACATAATATTGGAAGCCTAAAAATGATTGGAGAGCAAAGGATCCCTTTTAAGAAAGAATTTCAAGGAACTATTGTAGGAGGGTTATCAGGACTTTCCTATAACGCTAAGCAAGGTACATGGATAATGATAAGTGATGACAAATCGGATAACAGTCCTGCCCGTTTTTATACAGCTCAATTGAACTACGATAATAAGAATTTCGCTTCGGTTAAACTGACAGGAAGGAACTTTTTAAAACAAGCTGATGGTACAAACTATCCTAATCAAACACAATATGCCGTAACGGGAGGAGAAGTACCAGATTTTGAATCTATACGTCTAGATCCAAGAGACGGAAGCGTTTGGTATACAAGTGAGGGGAGCCGTTCTCTTGGCTTAAATCCTTTCATAAAGCATGCGAATGGGGAAGGGAAATATTTAGCTACTTTACCTTTAGTGAAACAATTTAACATGACACCAGAACATGAGATTGGACCACGTGATAATTTAACGTTTGAAGGAATGACCTTTGCAAACGATGGTAATTCCTTATGGGTTTCCATGGAAGCCCCTTTATATCAGGATGGACCTGTACCTACACCGACTAATGGGGCGCTTTCACGAATTACACAATATGACCGTAATGGAAAGCTGTTAGCACAATATGCATATCCTATTGATGCCATCCCAGCGAAGCCTGGCCCTGGTAAGTATGCAGATAACGGAGTATCAGAAATTTCATCTGTAAATAAACACAAATTTCTAAGTATTGAACGTTCTGGCGTACAAAGCGCGGATGGAGCATTTAAAAATTATATTCGTATTTATGAATTAGATACGCGCGGAGCTAGTGACATTAGGAACATTCATTCATTACAAGGACAAAAATTTAAACCTGTGAAAAAGCGTCTTATTTTAGATTTAACAACATTAGGTTTATCGGTACTGGACAATATTGAAGGGATATCCTGGGGACCAAAGCTTCCAAATGGACATGACAGTTTAGTTCTACTTTCCGATGATAATTTCAACCGTAATCAAGTAACCCAATTTTTAGCATTTGAAGTATTGCCAAAATAGAAATTCTAGTGCAAAGCCCACTCTCTAGAAACATAGAATGTTAGTTTCATACGGCAGGTCTAACTAGCTTCAAAGAGAAAGTCTCACCTCTGAGAACGAGGATGCTTCTTTTAAGAAATCATAAAGTTCTAACGAGAACTTAAAAGAGTTCTCATCAGTCTGAAAAGCAGGTTAATATTTATTAACCTGCTTTGTTTATTATGATTGATTATGATGATTGATTATGACAATAGTAATGAAGATTATCTGTTTGTTCTTCACATTCTACTTTTATTACTTTTACAATGGAAAACGTTCTCTGGAATACTCTGAAACAAACCTAAAAGTATACCTTTCAATAATAAGATGAACTACTTATTACTTATAGATTTAGCATAAAGATGGTTTTTTTTAACATAGTTATAACTATGTTAAATTGAATTTATTAAGTAACTCAAAGGTGGTGAATCTTTATGAAAAACAGGGATAAAAGACGAAAAAAGAAACGTGATTTTTTAAAGGATTACGTAAAAAACAAGTTAGGAAATTGGAAACCTAAACTTGGCAAAGAGCCTACCTCTAACTCTAAGACGACGACTCAAGAAAATCGAAACCTTGATTAGATAATGTTTGGATGTAGGTATTTAGAAATTTTCACCATGAAAAATAGCCCCCTTTAGAAGTTTATCTCTATAGGGGGACTTTCTTTTAAGGCATCCTTATTTAACAGCTTATTTTAATTCTTTTCCTACTTTAAGCCCCGGACCTTTGTTGCTGGAATTGTTATTCCTGCCTCTGTTTGAGGATTACGACCTGTACACTGTGTAATGTCCCTCTTCTTTCTATCTAAATATTCTTTTTACTCATTGCTTTTTCGACATTTTTTATACTTTCTCTTTTTTATAATTAAAGTATACAGAAAGCATAAGAGAAGAGGAGGAACGCAAATGAACATATTAGCTGATGTAAAACTAGGAGAAAAAAAGACAATTTCAAGTGATGAAAAGATTGTTCAAGCGTTTCAACTAGGCGACGAGGTTGCTTTCAACTTACTAGTGAAAAAATATGAGTATTTAGTCTGTTCGAAGGTGAAAGTATACTTCCTATTAGGAGGGGATCGAGAGGATCTCTTACAGGAGGCAAAGTTAGGATTATATAAAGCTGCGCGAGATTTTAGAATAGAAGGGAAGAGTTCATTTAGAGGCTTTGCGGAGTTATGCATTACACGTCAACTTATTACAGCTATAAAAGCAGGGAATCGTCAAAAACACTCGCCTTTAAATAATGCTCTTTCTTTAAACACATCTAGAAATTCAAAACGAGCAGAGGAAGACATAACCCTTATGGAGATACTTCCTCACCCTTACGCAATAAGTCCGGAAAAGGCAGCTGTAGAAAGCGAGAATAAAAAAGAGAGAGAATACATCCTGGGAGAAATGTTATCAGCCATCGAACAAGAAGTGTTTGCCCTATATATGAAGGGTCAAACCTATATACAAATCTCTAAAAACCTAGATATTCCTCACAAAACAGTGGATAATGCACTTTGCCGAATTAAGAAAAAGATGAGGCATCAAATGAAATACCTTTATTTGCAGGAATTATCCTGACAAACACGGAATAAAAGCATGAAGTTGCTAAAAGTACTGATATTTAAAGGTGGAAAATATCTAGTACGTAGATATGTTTTTCTTTACGTGTTCTTTTTATTTATCATAAAGATACTATTGAGTAATCTAACAGAATGTTATGGAAATGAAAGAACAAAAATGGAGTATAACGTTTAATTCCACCTTCCTAACATTAAAAGGTTAGAAGGGCAACTAATTGTTAAATAGGTTTTAGGAACAGGGGGTTTTCCTTCTTTAAATAGAGAGTATATTAAGTGAAAAAACTGTAGAAAGAACAGCTTTTGTAACAGTAAGATCAGGAGAGCTAAAAGTTTATTATATTTAATTACTTATAGTTATATCTAAAATGTGGATCTATCAAAAATAAACAAGGTGCATGAATAATAACTTTGTAAAAGCAAGTGAGTCCTTGAAGATAAGGGCTTATTTTTGTTAGGATATCGCAAATTATATAAGCTAAAAGAGAAATGTAAATATCTTTTAAATACTTAACATCAAATTCAATTTGTTATATATGTAAAGATGTTGTTCAAAAAAAGCGAGGAGAAGCATGGATAAATTACAGGATGAAACATTATTAGCATCGTATTTTAAAGCAATTGAATTAAAGTTAGATAAAGATTTTATTCTTATTCTTGAAGAAGAATTGAAAAGAAGGGATCTACGCTTCATGACTAAAACAGATAGAAGTAATTAATTCAAAATTACGCTTTTATCTGTTTTTCTTTTTTTACAACCCACATTAAGAATTCTTTTTCTTGATGATTCAGCTTTCTATTTAAGGATTGTTCAAACTTTAAGACTAACTCTATAAAACGCTGCATGTTATCCATGTATGTTATAACTCCTTGAGTTTATTTTTAAGTATAGAATAAGGTTAAGGTTTTTATTTTGTCAAATTCTGTTTGGTTTTAATGCTGAGATTTTTTAAAAAGCAATAAATGGAGACTAATGATGTTATAGAAAAGAAAAGCCCCAAAGCAGTTTTGAAAACTGACAATAGGACTTTTCTTAGAAAAAGGTTAAGGTGTATATTCTATGTGTTATGCAACGTTGGAGTTTTGCATAAATCTATTTTAACATAAAAAAATTAGGTTAGTAAATGTTTCAGTTAGTGAAATTATTTAGTTTAGAAGTAAAATAATTACTAGTTCAAGATTGCTATACAACTCTTTCATTTCAATATCTTGTAAATATCATAAATAAAAGGAGAAATGGTTGATGATTATTGTTACAACAGAAAACGTACCAAACTATAAAACAGTAGAAGTAAAGGGCCCTGTATTTGGATTAACTGTACGAGCAAGAGGTATTGGTAATGATATTCTTGCTGGGCTAAAGGGACTCATTGGGGGAGAAATTAGTCAATATACAGAAATGCTTGAGGACGCAAGGAAGCACGCGTTAGACCGTATGGTGAAAAACGCCCAATTGATGGGTGCCAATGCAATAATTATGATGCGCTTTGATTCTGGTGAAATTGGAAAAAACATGAGTGAAATTGTGGCATATGGAACCGCAGTTATTGTAGAAGAGATGTAATAATGGTGAATATAATCATTATATATTATGTAGTAATGAGTGTTGGTATCTTGATTTTAGCCCTATTATCATGGCTTATTTGGGATAAACGCTTTCGAAACCGACAGGGGCAAGGTATACCGAATGGGTTTATCCGCACGGATGAAGTTATGGTTGATCCAACGACAAACAAAAAATTGCGTGTATACTACAATCATTACACAGGAGAACGATTTTATAAGGAAGAACAATGAACTCTGTTTCTAATTTACATAATACTGTTTATCGTTGAGAAAAATATACTCGAAAGGAGTGTACTAAATGAAAAAACAAAAAAATTCAACTGATAAGCCAACAATTGCAGAAGGAATGAATACTGAAGATGAATTGCAAAAAGATGCAACTCCAGAGGAAATTTCTAAAGGAGAATATACTAACGTAACGACTCTCTTGTTAGACGAAAATGATCCAAGCTAAATTAAATTAGAACAAATTTTTATTACACCGTTTATTTGAAACGGTGTTTTTATTGATTATTTTTCTCTAGTAATTGTCACTCTATCCGGAAATAGAGAAGTCAGAGCTTACTTACAAAGTAATGTTCGTGTTAAAAGAATGATTCGTAATGAGAAATCTCAAGCAAAGTTCTTATTGCTCTTAAACAGAGGATTGAAATTATGATTTCTAACATATGTCTGTTAACATACTCATTCTTATTAGCACTCTTTTTTATAGCTCTTAATAGAAATTTAGTTTATCTACCATGCTATAATAAGCGTTTATAAAGGTGAAAAATCTATAGATGAATAGGTGTTAATGATGAAGAATAAAAGAAAATACTTTAAATACTAATGAAGAAGATATTCTTGAAATACTTTCCGAGTACCTTTATACAGACTGCAATTCCGAAACTATAGGTTCAAAAGCAATATTACTTGGTGAGCCTGGGAAAGATCTGAGGTTAATTGCAGTTGTAGGTGATGGCGAAGATGAGGAGCTTTATGAGACAGATTTAGATGAAATGGATAAGAAAATAGATTTTAATGGTTCACACTAGGAATTGCTGTGGGTCATATATATTGTCTATTTACATAATACCGTTTTAGGAAAGAAAAAAGCTGAAAGAACTCAATTTTTGAGCGTTCAGCTTTTTCTTTTATTAACTAAGTTAATATCCAGGGAACATAACATATAAATACTGTCTCTTCTAATTCTGGTCGAGCAGTAGCTTCTTCATGAAAGAAATAATCATGTTTATATACTAATCCTACTTCTTTTTCATTTAAAAAATTGAGTAGTGCATTTGTTTCTTTATTTCTCCAAGGTTGTAATTCCTCATTTTTTAAATAATCGACTATTAAATTTTCACGAATCTCTTCCTTAGAAAATAAGATAACTGTGTCGTTATCCCCATTAAATAAATCTAAAGTGAATGGATTATCATCCTTATTTAAACTTTTATAACAATACTTAATGGTTCGAATGTCTGCTGATACATAATAAGGTGTATTGCTCTTTTCGTCCCTTATATAAGAGTAATGTAGGTCTTGAAATCCCTTCTTTTGAAGATTTCTTTCACGGAACAGTTTTTGTATTTTACTATGACCCTCAATAGGCTTTACAACATAAAAATAATAATTTTCACTATTTAAAAATAAGGAGAGCTTATCTTCTTTAATTAGATATCTGTTTACTAAATTTGCTCCTTTATAATTATTATCAAATTTGTAGTCCCAGTTATATGAACCTACGTTAGATGCGGGTTCATATTTGGCTAAATACCATTTATCATTTACATTCATCTATGTATTTCCTTTTACAATCTTTATTGGGATAAATAAAAAAGACGCTCTGCCAGGAGCATCTGTGTGATAAAAAAGAATTTTCTACAAGGTAGTCTCATTATACACTAATACTTGTGAAATTGAACTAGGAGTCTTTTTCCAGTAAACCTAATGCAAAAGACTTAGCCGCATCATTTAACAAATTTGTTTCTTTTTTCTTCTTCACATTATCCCCCCTTATAATATGTAAAACCAAAGTTAATTTCCTTAGGCAGCGTTTCCCTGCACATTCATTGGTATTCTGCTGCTGAGTTCTTCATAGCTCATGATAGAGGGCTTATACATAAAAACAACTCAATAGGTTATCTTAACGAATAATGTTTTAAAGAAGGGGATGCTTATGGGTCGGATGGTTTTATTGGTTGGGGTATCTTTATTTATCTTGTTTGTAATGAGTGAAAAAACAGTTAATGCCTATTCATTGATGAGTCCGTTATTTTCTATCTCTCTACCTCAAGAGCATGTCATTCATTCTATTCCTATCCAAAAGAAGAAAATAGCTCTTACATTTGATGATGGACCAACATCAGATGAAACGGTACAAATCTTAGATCTTTTGAAAGAATACGATGCAAAAGCGACTTTCTTCGTCGTAGGGTCTCGTGTAGAACGTTATGCATCTATTGTTGAAAGGGAAATACGAGAAGGTCATGAAGTTGGAAACCATACATTTCATCATTTGATTTGGACTCGCAATGTTCCCGAGAAACAATTGATCAAGGAAATTGAATTAACTCAGAAAGCTATTTCTAATATAAGTGGGTATCAGCCTTCATTATTTCGACCCGTTCAAGGGTTTTACAACCAAAAGCTCGTGGACGTGGTGGAACAATCTAACTTGCAAGTTGTGTTATGGTCTCAAAAGCATGATACGCGTGATTGGGATCGACCTGGAGTGAATTATATTGTTCAAAATGTATTAGATGATATAGAAAATGGAGACATCATTCTTTTACACGACCATGTGAATGGAAAAAGCCAGACTATTTCAGCTCTCAAACGTATTTTGCCCGCCCTAAAAGAAAAAGGATATGAATGTGTCACAATTTCGGAGCTATTAAAAACGTTTGAAATTACACACTAATATTTATGCATCCACTCAATTTGCTATGAGCCTAGTCTATTGTGAACATCTTTCTTTTGTGAATTATGTGAAGAGATATTTGTAAACAAAATGAGGATTATAAGAAAAAAAGCTCACCTTTTTAGGTAAGCTTGAAAATGGAAAGGGGAATATCTATAGAAAATGCTTTATAGCATGATTAACACTTAAGTTATCATTTAATAGTGAAAAAAAGATGAAAAAGTAAACACACTATAAATATAGTTGCATTAAAGGATTAAGAGTTTATCCTAAATGAAGAAAACAGGGGTAATAGATAATACAAACAGCAACATACTTTACCACTTTAGGATTTAATATAATCTTCCTTTGTAAATATTAAAAGTGACAGGAATGGCTTCTCTAAAAAGTCTATATATCCGTTATCATATTTAATCTATATTTTCTTTGCTTGTTCAAAATGTTTCATAGTTACCTCCTAACTGTTTCCTTAAAATATAGTACTACGGCAAATTATATTTCAATATGTAAAAACATAGTTAGAATCCAACTTAAATATGAGCTTACTCGTTTGGTACATAATAAACTAGTTGCGTGGATAAGATAACAGTGAATCTTGTTGAAAGTAGAGGGTCGTATGTCAATTGCTTTGAAACGAATTTTACATGTCGGGAAATTTTTATTTCCAGTTTTTATACTAATTATTGTAGCTATTGAGGCTCGAAAAGAACTCGCATCGTTATCGATTAGTAATGCCGTACATGTTATTAAGAACATTCCTACAGGTGGTTTTTTTTTAGCTATTACAGTAGGTATACTTGCGGTCTCTATGATGTTTTTTTATGATTTTCTTATGATACGTTCTATGAAGATAGATATAACTATACAGAAAATATTCCGTGTGTCATGGATTGCCAACTCATTTAACGGTATTTTTGGCTTTGGCGGCCTTGTAGGTGCTGGCTTACGTGTCATGCTTTATCGTTCTTACGTGCAAGATAACGGAAAGCTGATTAAAAATATCACATGGATGACTACTGCATTTATTACCGGACTTTCTTTTCTGTCTTTCTTAGGATTGCTCGGTGTATTAAATATATGGTTTTTATTACAGGAGAAGCCTTGGCTTTGGCCTGCTTTAGTTATTTTCTCCTTTATTGTCCCTGTATACATTGGAATTTCAAAGGTGAAACGCAAAAAAGAAAAAGATAAAGTGGGAAAAACTAGAACAGCTGTTTTATATTGCCTCGTATCACTTGTAGAATGGTTGTCAGCTAGTATTGTTATGTATGTTATTGTTTTATTGCTGGGTGTAGAGATGAGCTTTAGGCAAATCCTAGGTGTGTATGTTATATCTTCTATTGCAGGAAGCATCAGCCTTGTGCCAGGTGGTCTTGGATCATTTGACCTCATTTTTTTAATGGGGTTGAAGCAATATGGAATAAGTGCAGAAACAACCTTATCTGTTCTTTTGTTATATCGTCTCGTTTACACTGTATTCCCATTTGGAATAGGACTTGCGTTTGCAGCATTTGAAATGACTGGGTTAACATTGAAGAAAGTCGAGGATAGGCCATTTATTGCCCCTACTTTAGAGACAACCGGTGTCCTATGGGCATTAAGACAACGGCTTTTCTCTACGTTAAGTTCATGGTCTTTAGCAACGTTGACAGCCTTGACGGGATGTATCATCATTTTATCCGTTTTACTCCCTACTGAGGCTAATAGAGCACATGAACTACGTATTCTTGTGCCTAAACAACTCATACAAATTTCATTCGATTTGTCTCTTTCGTTTGGAGTACTTCTTATTCTTTTGACAAAGGGAGTTTATCATCAAACGAAAAGATCCTATTACATGATGTGCTTTGTGCTGATAGGTGGGGCAGTGTTTAATGCATTAAAAGGAATCGATTTAGAAGAAACATTTCTACTACTCATCATTCTTGCAGTGTTTTACGCACTAAGAACACGATTTGTAAAAGAACGGATAGAGCTTACATTAGTTGACGTAGTAAAGGCTATTGTTGCTTTACTTGTTATTTTATATATATACGATTCACTGGGAACCTGGATTTCTGAAATAACAAATACATTTGAACCGCATTATGTTGTCCGAACTACAGCCCAAGTACATAGAAGTACCCTATTAACCGCAATTATTGTGCCTGTTTTTTTACTCGGAGGATTATTATCTTTCAAACGTTCACGAACGAAAATGGTGGGACAGCCAGCTTCTTCTGTCAGTTTACAAAACTTTTTAGAGAAATATGGGGGAAATGTATTAAGTCATCTTGGGTTTCTCGGAGATAAACGCCTTTTTTTCAGTAGTGATGGACAGGCTTTGATTCAATTTACTCGTTCAGGTGATCGACTCGTTGTATTAGGAGATCCCAGTGGCAATTCTTTGTCTTTTTCAAAGGCAGTTGCAGAGTTTCTTCATGAAGCAGACAAGTTTGGATATACTTGTATTTTCTATCAAATTGAGAGCAAATGGATGGGCTTGTACCATGACTTTGGATACAATTTCTTTAAACTTGGAGAAGAAGCTATTGTAGATGTAAATAAGTTTACCATTTCGGGGAAAAAACGAGCGAGCCTTCGTGCGACAGTAAACAAATTTAAACGAGAAGGTTATGTGTTTTCTGTGATTCCCCCCCCACTTACAAATAAGTTATATACACAGTTAAAAGGAGTATCAGATGCATGGCTCAATGGTAAAAAGGAAAAAGGATTTTCACTTGGCTATTTCAGTTTAGATTATATTAATCGTGCACCAGTTGCCATACTTGCAGATAAAGATGGTTATATTATTGCGTTTTATACTCTTATGCCGGTTTACCAGCCAAATAAAATTTCTATCGATTTAATGCGATACATTCCTAATGCCCCTAGTGGTGTAATGGATGCTATGCTGATTCACCTTTTAGAATGGGCGAAGCAGGAGGGCTATCTCTATTTGAACATAGGAATGGCTCCTCTTTCCAATGTAGGTATTTCCCCTCATTCTTTTTGGTATGAGCGCGTAGCAGCAGCTATTTTTAATAACGTACGTTATATGTACAGCTTTAGTGGTTTACGATTTTTTAAAGACAAATATAAGCCTGTATGGAACGGCAAGTATTTAGCCTATCGAAAAACTCGTTCGCTCCCAGGTACTATGCTTGTTGTAACACGATTAATAGGAAAGCGAAAAAAGCAGTAAGGAAATGAACCTTTACTGCTTTTTTCATTCATCTATATTAGACAGATTATTCAGATAATGTTTAATTATATAAATATGAGGTTCCCTGTTCTTTTGGTTAACATTATACGGGACATGCCTATTACATAATAGAGATAAATATAGTTTTAAAAGACAAAAATATGTCAATTAAATAACAGAGTTAAAACAAAATAAGTGCTTTGTCTATTACTTACATTATGGTTAAGGAACCAATTTGTCGTCACTAAGAGTAAATTGTGAAACTCTAATAATATACGAAGTACTTTAATATTTACTTAACAAGTAATGATAATTAAATGAAAGAAAGTGTTTGTTTTTTTAAAAAGTAGAGTCGATTATAAAATTCGTTTTTTAATGTATATATATTAGTATATCTCTTAGATACTTGAAACAAAATGTAATTAGAATACCTTCCGACGTTGGTATTCGTAACACGATTTTTCTACCGACATATTCATTGGGAAATCTCCATAAAAGGCTATCTCTCCTAGAAGTCCAGGTGCCCTTTCATTTCTATTTCTTTCTTAATAAAAGCTTATCCTCTAGCTTACATACCCACTTATAAAAGCATAGTAAGGTAAGTAAAAGTACAGGATTAAGTAGAGCTGAATGCCATAAATCCCACCAACCATAATGAAAATACCCCCAAGGAGCCGGTAATAATGTAAACATTTCATAAAGCAAAATGGCTATTAACCAAAAAATAAAATAACAAACTTTCCTAATATAACTCCTTTTAAATGGGTACCAACTAAGGAACATCATATTAACAGGTGGGAGTAACACAGTATGAACAAGCAGCCCTTTCCAATCCGCACCGTCTGTGAAATACCAATATCCATGATATTTTAAATCTATATAGACATCGAAACTACTTTGAAAAGCGATGGTAAACAACCAGAGATGAAGAATTTGATTTGATGTCAGTCTTTTATTCGTTTTAAATGCAATAAAATTAAATACAATAATGGAAATAATAAGTCCAATCATTTTTTTTCCTTTTTATTTTATTATGACATATAATTACACAAAAAGGAATTAAAGGTATTAAATAGATTTGTTTCTTTAAATGTTTCTATAGAACTCCCGTATTTAGGTTGACTTTTAAGGTGAGCTTTTTTCCTGCCATTAAGTATGCCCCGCATAAGTTATTGTACGTGTATGAAATAAAACAAACGACTAATATGGCTGTTAGTCGTTTGTTTTAGGAGAGGAACCTACTTGTTTTGGTTTAACGCATCTGTCCTTAGATAGTATAAATTTTTGAGATTTATTTATTCATCTAGAGCAACAAATCGTATGGAGCAAGCTACTTACGTTGATTAGAATATATGAACTCACTAATGACTTTGATAAATAATCCGATTGGATAGACTGTTATAAATGCCTTCCATGTATTCCAATGATTCAAATCATATAAATGGAAAAAGATAAATATCGGTACGCCAATAAAAGCAATGAACGCTGCGGCAATAAGAGCAGCAATCCAATAGAATTTCCATTTGCTAAAGAACTGATACACTAATGTAAGTATAACTGGGATAACTGCGAAATCGACGGAATTAAACCGATGAGTAAAAATCAAAAATTGGTGAGGGTAACTCCATACGTCAAAGAACTTTCCCAGTTCATCGACAATACCTACTACGACAAAGCTAATGAAAAATACTAAAAGGATGAACACCATTCGTTCCCGATCAATAAGTAGATAAAACATGAATAGAAAAAGCGCACTTAAAATGACAATTAACCACCATTGAGCACTAAATAAATCGTGATGAAGCCATTAATAGTATTGTTCGTGATTGACATGCTGGGTAAGAGCTTCTAACTGATTAATCATAAACACCACCTTGGTACGAGTATGTGCGAAAAAGAGGGTATTCATGCAATCAGTCACTTCATTAGAAGTGTTCTCTTTATAGGCTTTATAATGTAATCAATAAAAATAAAATCTACAGTGCTTGTTCTGAACTTATGTTATTTTGTTTAAATGTTGTATAGATCATAAAAGCAATAAGAATGGAGATTAGGACTAAAGAAGATCCTGCCGTGCCTAAGTCTAAACCACCTTTTTCATGTGGCTTTGTTAAAAGATCCCCAAACGTTGCTCCGAAAGGACGAGTTAAAACAAATGCTATCCAGAATAAAAATACACGAGAAATTTTTGTATAGAAGGTACATATAACGATGAAGGCTAGTAAGCTGCCGATTAAAATAGCTCCGCCTATATATCCAAGTCCAGACGTATCAGACAAAAAATCTCCTAAAGCTGTACCTAATGTGTTTGAGAAAAGAATTGCAATCCAATAAAGTACTTCAGCCTTACGGTTTCTAATATAATTGATATTCAATGAGCGCTCGCTAAAATACCAGTATGCAAATATCAACAACAATATAGTGATTAATATCATTGAGCCTTTTGCGTAACCTAATGCTAGTGTACGATCTATAAAATCTGACATTGTTGTGCCAGCTACGCTAGTTGAAAGAATAACAGTCCAATAAAGGGCTGGAATATACCTATTAGAGCTCAGTTGAGCTATAAGTGTAATTAAAAATATGCTGAAAAAGATCAGCGTACTAACTCCATATCCAACCCCTAATGTCTGTGCTAATAAGTCACCGGCCGTTTCCCCCAGTGTCGTAGCTGAAATTTTCATAATCCAAAAAACAAGTGTAATTTGTGCAATTTTATTCATTGGCGATGATGCATGCATTCTTAATTTTTCTCTCCTTCTTGTGCTAAGTGTTTATTCTTTTAAATAAACGGCACCCTTACCTAATTTTTTTCTTAGAAAATCCCTTGAAAGTTTTATCATTGCAATTCAAACTGTACAGTCTCTTTCTAAAATCAAAATGAAAAGTAGATAAGAATTTAATGAGATTTCTATAAAAAACTTTTTATGAATGTTTTATCAACTCTTAAATATTGAATAAATAATTGCACCATAACGTTTTTATAAAATATTTATTTTTATTAAATCTTCATTTAAATTTCATTTAAATTTCATTGCACAGTATTAAATTTGAATTATGTGAGTCAAATTTTTAAAACATAACGTTATGCCTTCAGCTTCTGAACTTTAAAGTTCATTAAAAGAAGAGGAACCTCAAACAATTACTAAGAGTTCAAAGATGGATGATACTTAAGAAGTAGTTAGTAATATTATAAATAGCATGACTATTACGAGGGAGGTATCATTTTGATACGTTTTCAAAGAAAGAAGAAAAGACATCAATATATTTTGATAGGGGGTATTTTTGTTATAGGAGGATTCATTGTTGTTGGAAGCTTGTACAAAGATAATTTACCTTTTCTAGACAAAGTTTCTTGGAGTGAACTTCAACAAGTAAGTCAATTATTTTCCACTTACCACGAAAACATTATCTTAAAGAATAAACTAGCCACTGAAAATCAGGAGGAAGCAAATGTTTATAAGTTGGAACATGAAAATAAAGTATTTAAAAAAATTCTAAAAACAGAACCTAAGGTAAAAGCCTATAAGCCTGTAACAGCTACCGTAATTGATCGTTCCATAAATAATTGGAACAATGAAATAACAATTGATAAGGGAAAGAGGCAGGGGATGAAAATAGACATGAATGTGCTTGGCACAAATGGAGTTATTGGGAAGGTATCTAAAGTTTTCCCGTCAACCTCTATAGTAGAATTAATTAGCTCAAACCTTAGGACAAATCGCATGGCGGTAATGTTAAAGGATGGGAAAAGTGTGAATGGAACATTAGAAGGCTATGATGATAAAAAGGATAATTTAATTATTAGAAAAATCCCCAGTGAGGCCGAGATTAAGGAAGGGGATAAAGTTCAAACCTCCCCTATCAGTTCGATTTTTCAAGGGAAACTAGCTTTAGGAAAAGTAATTAAAGTGAAACCTGATGAGTATGGACTAACAAAACAGGCCATTGTAAAGCCCTCATCGAACTTTAATAATATTAGTGAAGTAATTGTTATCAATTCAAAAAACAATGGTAGGGAACTTGATATCACATCTTAATAATAGTCTTTTATCTTATGTTTTTATATTCAGCATTTAAAGTTTTCTATTTTCCAATGAGGTATCGGTCTGTGAGAGCTATATACTTCTCTTTATCTAGAAAGAAGAATATGAAAAGTGACAATCTAGAGATTGAAAAGAGGGATTAGATGAGAGAAAATATTTTAATTGTAGAAGATGAAGAGGAAATAGGGAGCATATTAAAAATGGAACTTGAGCATGAAGGTTATCAAGTGAAAATTAAAAAAAATGGAAGAGATGGTCTCGAAACAGCCTTATCTAATGAGTTTGATTTAATTTTACTTGATATTATGCTGCCTAAAATGAGTGGTATAGAGGTCTTGCGTAAATTAAGAAAGAGAGAAAATTGCGTCCCTATTATCCTTTTAACAGCCCGTAATTCAACTCTAGACAAAATCATGGGGTTAGATCATGGAGCAAATGATTATATAACTAAGCCCTTTAAAACAGAAGAATTGTTGGCTCGGATACGTTCTTTATTAAGTTATAAGTATCTTATTATTAGGAAGAAGGCAGAAAAAGACTCGTTATTATCAATTAAAGACATGGATATAAATACCGACTCAAGAGAAGTAATAAGAGCTGGGCAAAAAATCTGCTTAACTCCTAAGGAATATGATTTATTAATGTATTTAGTTCTCCATAAAAATAAGACGGTTACACGTGAGGGTATCTTACTAAATGTATGGGGATATGAATACGAAGGAGATACAAATATACTTGATGTTTATATAAGTTATTTGAGAAAGAAAGTTGAAGAAGGATCTAATACCCCACTCATCGAGACTGTTCGAGGTATAGGATATACCATTAAAGAAAGTTAAAGAAACGCATAATGGATTTTACTTCTAAGCGTTGAATTTATACATCCAGTTTACTATGGCATTTGATGGTAAAGGTTTTAAGAGAAACTTTATATAACTGGTTGCAGAAGATTAAGAAATAATTTCATTTATTCTTAATCTCTTTTTTATTCAAATCTAATTTTTATTTGATAAATTGAAGAAAGGCTTATAAGGAAGCAAGAAAATCATAGAAAACTTATTTCATACTCCATATTATGAACTTTTAGAACTGGGGTATATAGCTATAGCATTCATTAATTATATAAAAATTTCTTATTTTTCATTTTTATACAGAAGGGGAATATCTCATATGAAAAAGGTACTAATCATAGAGGATGAAGAAGGGCTAGTAGAATTTTTGGAACTAGAACTAAAGTATGAAGGATATTTAGTTGACGTATCTTATGATGGGCGTACTGGTTTAGATAAAGCAACCAATCAGGATTATGACATTATACTGCTTGATTTAATGATGCCTGGATTAAATGGCATTGAAGTGTGTAGAAGGCTAAGAACGACTAAAGATACTCCAGTTATTATGCTCACAGCTAAGGATAGCGTCATGGATAGGGTAATGGGACTTGATAATGGAGCTGACGATTATTTGTCTAAACCATTTGCCATTGAAGAATTATTTGCGAGAATGAGAGTCATTTTTAGACGTCAAGAAAACAACAAGATAGTGGATCAGAAGCTACTATTAACATTTAAAGATATTGAACTTGATTTGGAATCAAGAACAGTGATAAAAGAAAAAAAACTAATTGAACTCACGAATAAAGAATTTGAACTTCTAGCCATTTTTATGCGTAACATTAATAAAGTATTGACAAGAGATATACTCCTAGAGCAAGTGTGGGGATACGATTCAGTTGTTGAAACGAATGTTGTAGATGTATATGTTAGATACCTAAGAAACAAATTAAGTGCAGAGGATAAAGAGTTATATATTCAAACCATCAGAGGGGTTGGGTACGTGATGCGTGATGTTTAAATGAGGAAGTGGATAAATTGTATAAAAGATTTACCTATAAGATGGAAGATAACGTTATGGTCTTCCATGTTTCTATTTTTACTTTTTCTCTCTTACAACCTCTTTCAATATATTGTGATTGATAATAGTATTTTAAATTATGAGAAGCAAAATGGTATTCATCAATTAAACGAGGTTCTCGCTTTTATTCAATCCGATGATGAACCTTTATCTTTAAAACAAATTGAAAATAGTGAAGGATACTTATCGAAAATTAATGAAAAGAATCAGTTGATTCGTATTCTTGATAGGAAAGGAAACGTCATAACCAGCACATCAAATAATGTTTCACCAAACTGGCAGCAACCGAAAACGGTGAAGCACCAAGAGTATAAAGTAATTCGAAACCACGATGAACGTCTACTAGTTCTTCGTTCTCCAATTGTCACCGACAACTTCACTGGAACGGTTGAAATTGTTAGAAATATGGAGATGTCCGATGTTTTTATGGACAAGATTTTTTTATTAATGCTTGCTGCAGGAGTAGGCTCACTAATCTTTAGTATTCTAGGTGGAACCATTCTAGCAAAGAAAATACTATCTAACGTTCAAGCGTTAACATTGACGATGAAAAAAATAAAAACAAATGGCCTTGAAGAACGTGTTCCAGTTAATGAAAAAAATGATGAATTTGCTCAATTAGGCAGTTTATTTAATGAGTTGATGGATAGCCTTGAAGACTCCTTTTTACAGCAAAAACAGTTTGTAGAAGATGCTTCACATGAATTAAGAACTCCGTTAGCCATTATCCAAGGACATTTGACATTGTTAAATCGCTGGGGGAAAAATGATGCGGCAGTATTAGATAAATCCTTGAAATCTAGCCTAAAAGAAGTAGAGCGTTTAACGAATCTTGTGCAAGATTTATTAGAGCTATCCCGAGCTGAAAATAGCCTGATAAATCCTGTAGATGTTGAACCTATTAACGTATTGGCCACTGTTCAACATGTTGTAAGGAATTTTGAAGTACTGTATAGCAACTATGAGTTTAAAATAAGATACTCACATGAAAATCTGTACGTAAATATTTCTTCTCGCCATCTAGAACAAATATTAATCATTTTGTTAGATAATGCAGTCAAATATTCTAAGAAGGAAGAGAAAGAGGTAGTGATAGACTGTTCTCTAATCAATGAAAAGGTATCCCTTAAAGTAATGGATAAAGGAATTGGCATTCCAGAAGAAGATATACCTTATATTTTAAATAGATTTTACCGAGTCGATAAGGCAAGGAGCAGGAAACAAGGAGGACTTGGCTTAGGACTGGCGATAGCCAAACGATGGATTGAAAAGTACCATGGTACCATTAATATCGAGAGTAAAGAAGGCGAAGGAACAAATGTAACGATTTTATTGCCTCTATTTAATAACTCTCTATAAATGTGCATATAAAACAAGGTCCTTATTTTTAATACTCCTAACTTCAAAAGCAAAGAAACATTAAAACCTAGTAATAAGAAGACCTTATCAAATTTCATCAAAAGTAACTTGATAAAGGAAAGAATTTAGGGGTGTCTAGTATGAAGTTGAAATTTCAATTTACACTTGCTTTTATGTTAAGCTTGTTGTCCCTTATTTGTTTTAGTGGGATGGCTATTTTAATTAGTGGATCAAAAATTGTCGCATTTGATCGGTCTATTATATCGCTAATTCAAGGGTTCGAAACTTCTGGCCTAACGACTATTATGAAATGCTTTACTTTTATTGGCTCTACGCCATCTGTTGCAGTGATTTCTCTCTTTAGTTTGTTTTTTCTCTATAAGGTATTAAAACATCGAACGGAGCTTATTTTATTTATCGCGATTATTGTAGGTTCTCCAATCCTCAATGAGCTGCTAAAACTACTTTTTCATCGTGCACGTCCTGATTTCCATCGATTAATCGAAATCAATGGTTATAGCTTTCCAAGTGGGCATGCTATGAGTGCTTTTGCTGTTTATGGAGTCCTTTCGTTTTTGCTCTGGCGTCATATTCCTACTCGCTGGGGACGTACACTTTTAATCATTATTAGCATTATAATGATTCTAGCAATAGGTATTAGTCGTATTTACTTAGGCGTGCATTATCCTAGCGACGTTATTGGAGGCTATTTTGCTAGTGGCTGCTGGCTAGCTATTGCTATCTGGTTCTATCAACGCTATCAGGAGAAGCAGTTTGGGCAAAGAAGGCCTACTCAAAGTAAAGAATGAACAAGACTATATCAACACTAAAATTGGGTTTATGGTCTAAGGTAGCAAGTGACTGTATTCATAATTAGGTGGGTGAAAGGATGGATCCTCAAAAGTACTGATATGAACAGGCGGCGGTTTTAAAACCAGCAAAAATATGGTTTAGTACATAACTTTTTAAATACTTGAGCAAACTACCCAAGATGCAACGAGGCATCACTCATGAAACTCAATTACGTAACCGAAAAAACTACCCTATCACACACCAGGGTAGTTTTTTCGATTTTTAGACTATATACGATATACAACCTTAGTTAACATAAAACATTTTATCAGCAACCATAAACAAATAGCAGCTTAATTCAAGTTGCTATTTGTTATACATAACTTCCCTTTATTTGAACATTCTACTTAAGAAGGGCTAAAATATTCACTCTAATATATAAAGGTGGATTCATATAAATGAAGGGTAAAATTTATAAACATAAAGCTTTTCTTGCAATTTTCGTTATTTATGCTATTCCCTTTGTTATTATCTTTTTTACCGATTGTTTAGTTCGGATAAATAGTAGAAAATAATTTATACTCTTACTGGATAATAAACGGTATTTTGAACAAACTACTCAAGATGCCAATAGGTGTCATTGGATAAAGTCGTGTAATAAGAAAAAACCACCTTGGAGAGAAGGTGGTTTTTTCTGTTTTTAAGCTGTATATCGTATACAGCTGTAGTTAACATAATGTCTCTTCAAGGAACCAAGCAAGCGAAAGAACCCTTATAGATAAGGGTTCTTGGAAGTTTTTTTTATTGGATATACAGTTTCTTATACATCTTTGGTATAACTGATTTTTTCCGTTTATCAGTTGAGAGGATAATGTATAAAAAACCTACCTTTTATACATATGGCAGTGTACCTAACCATTAGTCCTTATAGCAAAAATGTGCTATTGTGTACATGCGGTTATATTTTGGTACTTTATAATTAGCAGTCCTACTAAAAAGCTATCTCGTTTGTTAATGTCGAGATAGCTTTTTATATATAAATAAAAATATAAAAACAACTTTACTTTATTATCCAAATTATTTATAATTTACAAGTCGATTAGTAAGTTAATCACCACTTACTAAAAAGCGATCGCTTTCTCTTGCTAGGCCAATGCTGAGAGAAAGCGATCGTTTCTTATTTATAAAGAGACGAATACTTACTTCGTTAAGCTTACCTTCTGTAATTCATTCAACAATTGATCAATGGATCGGCTCACTTGAAGTGTGCGATCACTTGTTATACCTTCTTCTCGTGCTACTTGAATCATCTTCTCCCTCTCTTTTTCTATCTCTATAAGTAAAGTTTGTTGTAAAACACCTTTATACCCCTGCAATTTCTCTACCACCTATTTACTAAAAATGTTAATAAGTTCACCTATTTAACAATAAATGTATTCTCCTTTTATTTCAACACCCAACATAAAAGAAGTCAGGGGTATCCTTTGTAATACCTATTTAATAGCTCGAAATCTAGAAATACGAGGATAGATAGTCATTTTGCAGTCTGGTTTATCTTGTTATCATTGCTATTCTATTTGGAATTCCCCAAGGGATATTGAATTTAGCTAACCAAAATGCTGTCTATTTTCAGGCTTCGCTCAAACACATTGGTGCTTCAGTTGGTTTATTAAGAACCTTTATGTACATGGGAGCTATACTTTCTTCTGCCACAAACAGATTGTTTTTTAAATCTGAAGCAAATACAAAAGGAATCCATCATCTAGCACTATTTAGTTTAATCATTTGTTTTATTCTGATTGTTACCCTATTCGATCAATCTCTGAGTAAAATTTAAAAAAACAGATAACCGTTTAAAATGCTGTATTTACACTTAGGCATGCTTATCTGAAAGAAGATTTTAGTAATAAACTTCAACGATTGGACGCTTTTATGTAGTAACGAAAAAGCCCAGTTTCTCAGTCAATAAATTGAGTAATTGGGCTTTTTATTACTGTAAATTCCTTAGTGGGAAAAATGCACATTTTGTATATGATCGTGCACTTTAGGGGATGTTAATCGAACTCATTAGCTATACACCAAATGAATTAGATTATCCAGAAGAGAGTGAAGCAAAACGTTTCACACTTTAATAGATAATCTGTTGGGTGTTTATATTTAAAACATAAAATAATAACTTAAAAAGCTGCATTTCTATAAATCAACATAGGAATGCGCTTTTTGTTTGTTGAAATAGTAACCGTATACCTTATTTGTTGAATAAATGAACATTGCCAGACAAGTAATGAGGTATAGCTAACCGTCATATTTTAAAATTATTGAAGAAGTAAATAAAATTCTTAATGAAGAGATATCTTAAATACTGAAATAGACATTAATAATTTACGTTTATTTACAGATTAAACATAGGATAAATAGTAACAATTCTCAGTAGCAATCAGCTCTGTTGAATATAAAAGAGGTGTGGGAGGAATATAATGATAATTTTTTTAATTATATTTGCAATATTAGCTGGCATGGCTTTACCTACTCAATTTAGTGTCAATGCTCAATTGAGATCTGTCGTACATTCCCCTATCATTGCTTCGACTATTTCTTTTATAGTTGGTGCAATTATTTTGCTTATTATATCTTTATTTGGAAAAGGTATGAGTGTAAATAAAGAATGGTTCGCAGCACCGTGGTGGGTATGGACCGGAGGCCTGTTAGGAGCTTTTTATGTAGTTGCTTCTATTGTACTTATACCTCGTCTAGGAGCTACTGCTACAGTTGCTTACATTCTTGCAGGTCAAATGGTTGCTTCTACTTTAATTGACCATTTTGGATTAATAGGAGTGCATGTGCACTCTTTAAGCATTCCTAGAGTAATAGGAGTAGTTTTAATCATTGTCGGAGTTATTATCATTCAAAAATTTTAAAATGTAATAATATAAAAGAAAACAGTTATGAAATCGATAATAAACATAACGCCATACAGTAGAAAAAAATAACCAATACTTTATCTAAATAAGCACTGACTATTTCCTATTTTAGTTAGTGCTTATTTTAAATACGTTTTTATTTTATCCTTACATAAAACGAGCATCAATGAGTTCGCTTAATCTCATTTTATTCTTTAACTCAAATACGTTATCAATAAAAAAATCAATTATCAAGGGAATCGACAAACTGAATGAACCTTGTCTCTGTTATGTACTGCCCTTTTTTATAATATGTAAGGTACACTTATTTATTTGTATGTAAGGCTTCAATTAAGGTGAAATTAATCTGTAAGACTATTTCGATAACGAGCTGTTGAGTGAGGAAGATGACTAGACTCACGTAGTACACTATTCTTGCCATAACGCAGCCGAATGTCATCAATCGTTTTAGCAAGAGCATAGGCTCTTTCACGCTGATCGATATCTTCAAATAAGCTCATTTGCTCCTCTTCCTGAATGCTAGTGTTTGATAAGGAAATGCCAATGGAGCGAATCGGCATCCCACTATCAAATGTATGTAAAATGGTTAAACAATATGGAAAGATATCTTGGCTTAAGTTCGAGGCTCTCCCCATTTTCTTTTGTCTGGACAAGCCTCCACCTGTTTGTTTGCTGTAGCCAATCGACAAATGAATCGTTTAAGCTACTACTTGATGCATGCGTAAACGAAAACACACATATATGGACAACTCGTTGGTATGCTCCTCTGTTCCTCTACGATGGTTCAAATGCGACAACTCAGAAAGTCTTTTTGAAAATAAAAGACTGAAGAAATATTAATTTTCTCCAACAAAAGAAACGTTCCTGTAACTATGAAAGGTGTCTTTTTATAACCTAATAATCGATACCAAACTGGACATAATAAAATGAATAAAAAATATCCATTGTTAGGGGAATTGAATCGTGAAGCAATTGTTTAAATTAAGCTCCTCATGGTTTCCAATTTGGTTAATATCATTATTAATGTTAGTCATGGTATTTGTATATCTGCCTATATTTAAAGGTGCAAAACAAAACATGTCTGATGTTCCTCTAATTGTTGTAAATGAAGATAAGGGAAAAGTTGGCGATGCCATATTATTAAATCTTATCGAAAAGCAAAATGGGAACTCTTTTAAATGGGAAGTTGATAAAAGTAGGAAACAAGCATTCACTGATATAAGAAATAACAAGGCATATGGCGCATTAATTATCCCTTCAGACTATTCAAAAAGTCTTGATCGAGTCCATGATACGCTTATTTCCGGTCTTACAAATGATAAACCTGCTGATTTAGAAATTTTATTGAACGAAGGGATTGGGCAAACTGCATCCATGATTGCGAGTAATACCCTTCAGACAGTCGCTTTAACTGCTTCTAAAGGAATTAGTAGTCAACTAAAAAATGAATTACTGCAAAAAGGAATGAGAGTAGCACCAGAGAATGCTTCATTATTGGAAAACCCCGTACAGGTTGTTTCCAAAAATGTACTGAGGCTGCCGGTTAATCTTAATAAAGGAATGACACCGTTTGTCATGGCCCTTATATCATCTATTACTGGAATGTTGGGTGCAAATATGATACATGGATATCTTTTGCGAAGTAATGGCATTTTGAAGAAAAGGGGATCTGCATTAAGTGAATCTGAAGTCCTTACATCAGAAATAATTTTTGGTATCATTTTAACTTTCTGTGTTTCAATTTTTATTCAACTAGGGGTATTTGGAATTTTTGGGAGTGCACATGCTTCAAACATTTGGACGATATTCCTGTTTACTTTCTTTAGTTGTACAACCATGTTTTTGTTATTTAAAACGATAGCAGTATTTTTAGGTGGATGGGGAATGTTAGTAATGTTCCCGGTGAATTTTATGGGGATATTTTCTAGTGGCGGAGCATTTCCTCTATCAACATTACCTACTGTCCATCGACTGTTCAGTCATATTCTACCTACAAGATATATTGTGGATGGAATAAGGGCATTACTTTATTATGATGGAAGATTGGAGGCAGGACTTGGACCAGCCTTATTGGCACTCTCCATCTATTTTGTTTTGACATTAGCAATTCTTATTGTATTCATTAGTCTTACTAAAAAATATAAAGAAGCAGTTGTTGATGAAAGTGGAAAGAAAATTGAAGTAGAAGTAGAAAATGAAATTCCTCATGAACCACCTACTCACGAGCAAAGGAAAAGTCGTCATACAGGAGAAAAAGATGGAATGTTTCGTCAAGCAGTGTCTAATTTAGCTAAAGGCAGTAATAAAGAGAAACAGGAAATGAATGATAATGAGTATCGAAACGCATTGAAGTCCTTAGACAAAAATAAAAAATAATATTATTGCTTGAAGATGAGAGTAATAATATTATTTTTTGCGTATTTCTAGATTTTTTACATTAACAAAAATACTGCTATAATAGCAGTATTTTTAAATTACTAAATAAAGGTAAAAGAACAATAAAATAACAATATCTAGTTCCTTAACATACAGGTAACCGGATAAAATGTATCTAAACGTGTAACTTTTTACTTTGGTGACGTGACCCCTAGTATAGAAAAGCTAAAAATTTTTAATCGCTTAATTATTAGAAGGTGGAGGAAGCCTTTGTTCAATAAGGCTTTGCAATGATATTCAATAATCAAGCGAGTTTCTCAAATATTCGGTTCTCGAAATAAAAAGCCACCTTAAGTAAGTTGAAGAATGACATTTTTCTGTGTTACCAATCTCAAAAACGAATGTATTTGATAAGTTTTATTTTCTCATTTTTTGATCGTAAAATCTTTGATGATTTGTTATCAAAACTATTATCAAAAACAAATTAACAATAACCTCCTTTCGAAATTAGCTCCAATACATACATAAAGCTTGTATTAACGCAGTAACGCTAACGAAGTAGATAGCCTTTAGATACTATGTAGCTACTGCAGTAAGCTTGCCTGTCCAATCGAAAAATAAAAAGAACTCTTACCGCAGTAAGTAAGGGGGAGCTAATTATGAAAGAAGTAATGGGTTTTTATATGCTGATGGTTGTCTTAATAGCCCATTTTTCATGAAATAGATGAGAAATCAGATTTAAATATAAGAGTTTACAAGGTACTCTTTTTAGATAGGTTTAACTCTTCAGTTTTAGGTTTTTTCCATAGTATAGTGATGGCTAAACCAATGATAATGACACCTGTACTGAAATAGTAGGGGTAATTAATATTAATATCAAATAAAATGCCACCTAAGATGGGGCTAAATACGTTGGCCAGGGAAGTGAAAAAAGAGTTCATTCCTCCAACAAAGCCTTGTTCGTTACCAGCAATGCGTGATAAGTACGTTGTTACGGCTGGGCGAATGAGATCCGCACCTATAAATACGGTAAATGTGACTGTCATAACCGTCCAGTAAGAGCTCACTAATGTCATTGTAAAAACTAAAATCGCAGATAATACCAATGACCAACGAATCATATTAATTTCACCCATGTACTTTACTAACGGTTCGAATAGTACAATCTGAAATATTGCACCTATAATGGCACCGCCTGTGATTGAAATAGCAATATCCAATGGACTAAACGCGAATTTATGATCAACGTATAAACTGAAGAATGACTCAAATGCTGTTAACCCAAATGTCGATACAAAAATGACTACAAAAGCAATAAAGAACATAGGCATGAATATCTTCTTTAAGCCCATCTTTTTTTCTATTAGTCCTTTGACCTCTACTTTTTCTTGAGGAGACGCGGGTTCTTTTAACAGCGTAACGGATAAGATTGCAGCAACAAATCCAAGAACTGAAGCTGAGTAAAAGGGTACTCGCGTGCCAATCTCAGCTAAGAAGCCACCTACGCCTGGCCCTATAATTAATCCAGTAGTAATAGCTGCTGACATATATCCTAGCATCTTTGGGCGTGTTTCTAATGTTGTTATATCTGCAATAAAAGCTGTCACAGCAGGCATAATACAAGCACCACTAACACCGCCTAAAATACGTGATACGAACAATAACTCGATTGTTTCCCCTATTCCAAATAATAATTCTGATAGACTGAAGATAAATAATCCTATTAC
Organism: Priestia sp. AB; assembly: GCF_028369225.1. Taxonomy (NCBI): domain Bacteria; kingdom Bacillati; phylum Bacillota; class Bacilli; order Caryophanales; family Bacillaceae; genus Priestia; species Priestia sp. AB. The sequence goes on along the minus strand of NZ_JAQMYN010000010.1, from coordinate 64,436 downwards.
TATCATGATTTTACGGCCAAATTTATCAGCTGCTTTCCCCGCAAATGGAGAAATAATTAATTGTGTTAGGGCAAATATTGCTGTTAAATAACCAACAGTTGTACCACTAATGTTCAATTCATTCATAATACTCGGTAATACAGGTATGACTAAACCAATTCCTAAAAAAACAATAAATATGTTTATAAGTAAGAGGTATAGTGTACTTCTTTTTGTCTTACTCATATGGAAACCTCCGTCTGGATAGATTGCTATGCAAAAGCTTATATAGCTTGATGTACCTTCCATGTCATATGATATAGCGTTTGCTTATGGTAGAGTATGAAGTATGGAGTTAGTCTATAGTCAAGAGGAGTTTTCAACTTGGAGAGAAAAACTAAAACTTTAACTACAGGAGAATTTGCTAGCTACGTGGGAGTGAAGAAAGATACATTATTTTATTACGATAAAATTAATCTTTTCAAACCTGCAGGGAAACTTTTAAATGGTTATCGCTATTATACCTATGATCAAATTAAATCATTCTCTACACTCCAGTCTCTTCGGAAATTAGGTGTATCAATTGAGGAGCTAAAAGAATATCTTAGTTCCCAAAACACTCATAAATTTATTCAAATGGCAAATCAGCAAACCGTTATAGTAGAAAAAGAAATTGAAAAATTGCTTCAAATTCAACGTTTCTTTAAGCAGATTATTTCAACGGAAGAGGAACTGAAAGGTGTCGAATTTGGAAAAGTTTATGTCCAAAAAACGGAGAAAAAGTACATCCTTCTAAGCAATAAAACCTCAAATGAGGGCATGAATACTGTAGAAGAATGGTCAGAGCAATATAATCATTTTGGAAAACAGATAGGTTTGCAAGTTCCGGTACCTATTGGATCTTTACTAACAAAAGATACCCTAATTCAAGAGAGGTTTGAGAGGGTTGATTATTTATTTTCTTATAGTGAATTGGACACAGGACAATCAAGGCCAGAAGGTCTTTATGCCATTTATTATCACGAAGGACCTTATAAAAATATTGAGTCTTCCTACCTCCATGTAACTAATTTTATTAAGACAGAAGGCTATTCTATTGTAGGTGACGCGTATGAAGAGTACTTGTACGATTCGATGAAAACTAATAACGAAGAAGAATACCTTACTAAAATTAGCATACAGGTGGAGAAAGATTTAAAGGAACAGTAAGATTTATTTTTTAATCTTGTACTTATAGTTGCACCAAGGGGCCACTTTCTATGAAATAGTACAAAATTCCTTCTAGAACAAGAGGTTTGTTATTTTATCTGAGTAACGAAAAATAAGTACCTAATCTATAATAAAAAGAGCTGTATATTACGATACAGCTCTTTTTATTGATATTTATTGGTAACGAAGTTTCTCCACGTCTTCTATTGTAAGACCTGTCAATTTACTTATCATTTTATTGTCTATACCTTCTTGAATCATGCCTAAAGCAACCTTCTGAATCCCCTTTTTTTCTCCTCGCTCTTCTCCCAGTTTCTCTGCTCTTTTTAAAGCAGATTTTTCATCTAAAAGAGCTTTTCGTCTTGCTTCATAAGCAAGTAATACTTCTGGATCTTGGCTCACACGTTCCCATTCATCCATTGCTTTCTTTAATACCTGATCTTCTTGCATCGCAATCTCCTCCAATACTTGAGTGATTTCTTCATCTTCAGATGCTTCAAGTAATAATAACCATCGCACAAGTTGATCTTCTCGAGGATCTACCTCTCTATTACGCCATTTAATTAATAACTTAGGTAGCTCCATAAAATGAATTTCCAGCATATCAGTTAAGAGTAATTTTTGTTCACGCTCATACAGCTGGAAAGTTGAGTGGTAATCATGAATATGGGACAAATAACGGAAGTTAACAATATTAATTGTAATGGTTTTACAAAGCTCTCCGTAATCCATGCCTTCCTTCATTTGGCTACTATACATTTTGGACCAATAATAGAGTGTTCGCTTTTCCATATCATGCTTATTATTAAGTTGAATTTCAATATTAACGCGGCTTCCATCCTCTAACTGCGCGTGTACATCTAAAATCGAACGTTTATCTTCTTGGTTTTCTTTATTAAAATGCGGATCTAATAACTGAACCGTTTGAATCTTCTTCTCATCTGGAAAGCGAAGTGCCGCATTTAAAAAGGCAGCTAAAATGGATTCATTTCCATGGGTGCCAAATAACGATTTAAACGCAAAGTCGACACGTAAATCTAATCGTTTCGTCATAATGCCCTCCATCATATTTATGTTTGTTATTAGTATATCACGACTAGATTTCTTCTTCCTATATCACGCGTTCTAATTCGATACGTTCACATTGAAAAACTTGTTACTCCTGTTAGGTACAAGATATTTTTAATAACCCATTAATTGAATATAATTAGATAAATAATAAAGGGACTTTCTTTTTGTTTAAGTGCTGTAAGAACTTAATAAGGTGATCAATATCATCTTGAGAAATGGGTAAAAGCTGTGCTAGAGCATTTTTAATATCTGTTAATATACATAAGTCATGTAATTCATGATCAGTGAAGATAGTTTGGAGGGGGTTCAATCTGAATAGTAATGGGAGATTGTCATATAGGTCAGTTCCACACTTAACAAAAAAAAGTTGTCGCCATAATGGTCCATATTGTGTAATCATCTTGTGTTCGATGATCCTTACTATTGTTATTTCAATTTCAAATAGCAACATATAAGACTTAAATATGAGCTCTTTTTCCATGTGCATTCCTCCTTTTATAGGACTTTTAAAATAAGTTAAATTATAGTTGTTCCGCGGTCCACTGTGCCTGCCTAGATATACAGCGAATGCATACATGCGTTTCTTGCTACTTTTCCATCACCACTACCCCTCTCTCTATTTGACCATCGTTGATTCCTTATCATCTATTAGTGCAATCATTTGAGAAAGGCAAACAACTCTTTGTTCTGAGTTTCGGTCTCAATATAAAAAAAGCTAAGAATGACTGTTTGAAACTAATGTTTCTGTATCTTAGAGGTGAAAAGATAAGGTCATTTTAAAATGTCAATCTACTAAAATTCCTAAAACAGTACATTTCATTACTATTCACCTTCATTTTACTACTAATTCTCATGTATAACATGACTTTTTACACCTTTATAAGTAAAAATATTCAATTTATTTTATATTAACGTATGGTTTCGTGTAGTAAAATTAATTTTGCTATAAATGAACAATGCAAATAAAAATACATTTATCAAAAGGGGATAAAACAATGAAAAGTCGTGCTATCAAAATTGTTTCTTCACTCGCTATAGGAATAGGAATTGTTGCAGCTCCAGCTTCCTCATACGCTGCAACGCCTAAAACCATGAAAGTACATTACATTGATGTTGGTCAAGGAGATAGTATTGGGCGGCAGATGATGTCGTTATAATAATGTGCTAAATAAAGTATTCTTGCTCTAGCATAAGGAATAAGATGACAGTCTCTTACTTTGAGACTGTTTTTTACGAATTAATTATTAATAAACTGTTTTGAAAAAATTATAATACTTCACTGCTAAATAATATCATTACTAAGGAATAAAACGTTGTTATACTATCTTTTAATATTGGTAAAATACACATGAAATTAACAACTTTTAGAGGGGAGAACAGCTATGTATAAAAAAGGTGTTTTTTTATTAATTACGGCAACTTCTTTACTGGTTTCTGGCTGTCAACAAGAAAAAAAGGTTGATTCAAAATCAGGGGAAACTGGGGAGGTTAGTAGCCAGGAGACCAGTGATAATAGTGCTATTAAAACAAATCAAGATAGTAATAATGCTACAGACAATAATACTGGGGAACCTTCAACTATAAAAGGTAGCGATCATGCGAGTGCTGTTCACAAAAATAGTAATCAGCAATACTCAACTAATTCAAATACAGTCTCCGATGACGCTTTTGTTACTAAAGATACAGCAGCTTTAGTAATGGCGGACTACATAAATGGACTAACAACTGCAATTAATACAGGCCAGTTCAGTAACGTTGCGCATGTTTTAAAAGGTTCGTTATATAGTGACCAACAATCATTAGTAAGCAATTTATATAAGAAGGGGATTAAAGAGAACTGGGTAGATTATTTTGTGGTAAATTTTACGAAAGCAGGTAACTCTTCTGATGGGACTCTTTATAACATACAAACTGTCGAGACTGTATCTGTTATACAACCAGATGGATCTCAAAAAACAAATAAATACAATTGGATGTACACAGCCGTGCTTATCAATAATCAATTATACTTAACTGATATAGCTAAAAATGGGTCAATTACTACTGTATCAAAGACTGGTCCAACTACAAGCACTCCATCAACAAATAGTCCAGCTACAACCATAACTAATAGCAAAAAAGCTTATTATTTAGATTTATTAGAACAGACTAGAACTAGTGAAGTACAACCAGTTAATGATCAAATTGATGGTGACAGAAGACAAGCTTCTGGAGCAAATTATCAAATGTGGGACCAAGTGTTGAACGACATCTATGGCGAATTAAAAAACCAATTATCTGCATCAGAGATGAATGATCTAAAAATCAAACAACGTCAATGGATTAAAGATAGAGATGCTGCTTCTCAAAAAGAGTTGAAAGAAGCTGGAGGCGGAACTTTAGCTTATGCTGAAGAAGCTCGTATTTTACACGAAATGACTAGAGAACGTTGCTACGAGCTAGTTACTTATTATATGAAATAATGAGAAAGTGCTATATTTACATGGTGGAACTTTATGTATTGGCTATCTTCATTGTTATGTGTGTATATGCCATCCTATAAATCACACATATACACATTTGCTCTTGCTATTTCTTGCCGTTATTTCTCTTCCATTTCTATCTGATTATTATTAGCTAACACCATTCTTTGCAGATTCATAAACTTCTCATAGTGATGGGCATGATTTAATGTATTCAACGTAACAAAGAGCCACTTGTTTCATACAAGTGGCTTTTTATATTGAGTATGTTTTAGATAAAATGTACTAATCGTAACAGAATATTATCTTTGTTTTCAATATATCCCTTTCTGCTCTCGGTTTACCTTCCCCTCATTGCTAATTCTTGAAAACTCTTAAGTTAATTTCAAAATTATTGCTAGATTGACTGCATAATTCGTGTGAGTTCTTTTTCTAAAGCATCGGGCTCGTTTGAGTAATTATAAATCCCTAAAAATTTCTCTATAGCCACTGGATGAGAACTGATTAGCTTATTGACAGCATTCTGTTGTTCAGAGATGCGTTCATTCTGCGAAATTTGACATCCCATGTGAAACCGAACCATAAACTCGTCTTCTATTGCCTTTTGATATTCTTCAGATATTTGATTTGATTGATTGGATTGTCCCTTATATTTTGAGAGAATATTGGATAATATACGTGCTCCACATATAGCATCATGGATACCTTGTGCCATGCCAGGATCTTTAAAACAAACTGCATCTCCAACTAACGCCCACCCTTTTCCCATCCCTTTATACCAGTAATTATCATATCCGAGAATGCCTTTAACCGGTTCTACTAGTTCTGCATTTTTTAAACGCGTCCCTATTGTTGTATTCGGAAAGTTATCTGTTAAAAAATTGCGTAGACAGCTTTCTGGATTTAATTTCAATCGTCCTATCAATTCCTTATTTTCTAATGGGAAAATGCCGGCAATAACATATAAATTATCATTCGTTGGAAAGAGAATGGCTGTGTTATCTTTTATCTTGTATACTTCAAATTTAGGGACATTGTCATGGCGAAATTCAGAGAAGTACCCGAAATAGATGCCGACTTTTGCCGAAATGCTTATTTTGATTTCACTTTTTACCAGCCTGCGAATAATTGAGGATCGGCCGTCTGCCCCGACTACCATGCGAGCTAAAAATTCTTGTTTCTCGTTATTGCCATCTAGACCTTCCACCCCTACTACTGTATCGTCATCATGAATAACATCCATCACACGAAACCTTTCTAGAACGGTTACATTCATTTGTGATTTGGCTTGTTCAAGTAGGATCTGATCGAGATAAGTTCTTCTAATGCAGTAACAACTTTCTTCTCCGTCAACCTTAGGGATGAGTCCTTCTATCGCGGTATCCTCAAATTGAAATTTAATATCCTGTACCGGTGGGGCGTTTGTTTTCAATAATTTGTCCATGACACCAATTTCTCGAAGAAGAGCGACAGTATTATTGAAAAAAGTATGGGTTGATAATGTATCCTTTGGAAAGGTCGCTTGGTCTACTAACAACACATGGAAACCTGCCTTTCCAAGATAAATAGCAAGGGTAGAGCCGGCAACTCTAGCACCGGTAATGATGACATCATACGTCTTATTCATCGTATCGCTCCGTTTCCAAGTACAATTATTAATTTGCGTATCCATTAGAAGGATTCCAAAACTCATGCTCTTACGAGTTAAAGCAATGAGGTAAATTGACAAGGGTATGCTACATACATAAAGTATGGAAGTTAAAACAAATTAAGCACAGGGAATTCCCACCTGTTAAACAATTAAAAAGAATTTGTGCTAAAAATCGAAATGATATTTTAAGCATTAAATAAAAGCTCATTTACAACAAGGTACAATAGAGGGATTGAAACATAGATATAGATTCTAGACATATATTTCTTTTCCTCTTTTATTCTTTGAGCTTTCTTCCTGTTGAAAGTTCACAAAGTTTACACAATAAAATGTAAGCGTTTCCCATAAGTTTGTTGTATACTAAATAATATAAAACAATATAACTTTTAACTTGTATGATTTTCTCACAAATTATGCATGATAATTACTTATTTGAATAACACATTTCTACATTAGTTATATAGGAAGAAAGGAGAACGGAGCATGATACTGAAAGCATTGAGAAAGAAAGGTGTCATTACGATTAACTATTATCAAAACGGTTTATTACAAACATGTAAGGGACGTGTAAATGATCTTAATCTTCATGATCAAACTCTTTCTCTAGAGGATGAACAACACAATATATTCTCTATTCGTCTATCGGGCATTACTGAAATTCATTAAGTCTATCATCGCGTAGTTACATTATTTAATATGTTTATTACAGGGAATATTAATGATAAAGCTATAAAAAAGAGGAAGAGAACTCTCTTCCTCTTTTTTATGATTTATTTACCTTATTAGTACTATTTCTTGTTCCATTTGATTAACTGCTTATGCGAAACAAAGGAACACCTACTAACCAGGAAGTTCCCTTTTTATTTCGCTAGATAAAAATACATCAAAACAAAGATTAAAGAAATAGGCTACACTGAGGGGCAAAGTTTTTTTAAACGGACCATTGTCACATGATCTATAAGAGTTGCATAGAATAAATAGGGCTAGCTATCAGCACCTACGACTAAAATGTTGTATTCCCAGCTCCCCCATACTACTCCAGAATTAATCATAGCTCCTTGATAATCTAACCTCTATAAACACTAGCACATGTATCAGGTTTTGGTTCGTAATAACAATGATTTTTAAATTGACCAGATGCAGGTTGACCGTACCATGTTGGAGGGCATGGAGCATGTGGATTAAAATACCAAAGAGCAAATTTCGCTGGGTGTTGTCTCCAATAATCCAAATTTTGCTTTGCTAATCTTTTTTCAACACCTCTCGCTCTTTGATAAAATACATTGCCTTTTTGAACAGCTTCAAACGAAAAGTTCCCCCCCTGTACTTGATAAATGACTTGTGAAACGGTTCTTAAATTTTTAAAGTCTATACAATTTGCTGCAAGACGATTAACAATTACATTTCCGACATATAACATCCCTAGTCTTCCTTCACCTTCAGCTTCTGCTCGCATCATCCTTGCCATTAAGTTAATGTCTGCACTTCGGTAACTTACTCTTGCCATTTACTCACCTCCAAAATATAGTATGAAAAAAAACCTATATTGATGTCATTGTTTATAAGATAGCAATTTATACGCTGGGGTTAGTCTAGTCACTTATATTTTTCATAAAATGGACGAGACATTAGAAGGTGTCCAAAAGAACAAAAATAGATTGCAAGCAAAGCTATATGATCTTAGTACATAAGAAGAAAACTTTGTTGTGGAAAAAAATAACAGGGTTAATAGGTTTTAACCTGGGGTAAAGTCAACTAACTATTTCAAAAGGAGAGAATGATGTATGAGTATTCTATGGATGCTAATTGTAGGTGGAATTATCGGTTGGCTTGCCGGTTTAATTACAGGGCGTGACGTTCCTGGAGGCATTATTGGTAATATTATCGCTGGTTTTATTGGTTCTTGGTTAGGTGGTCTGATCTTGGGAAGTTGGGGACCAGTCGTTGGTGGTTTTGCCATCATTCCAGCCATTATTGGAGCAATCATTCTGGTGTTAATTGTAAGCTTTGTTCTAAGAAAGATGGGACAAAAAAACAATCACGGGCATCATGCAAAATAAATCGAAAAAAATTAAGTTGGAGTGATTAAAAATGGGAGAAGAAAGTAAGCCTGTGTTAGATGATTTTGTTGAAGACGATCAATTTGAATTAGAATCTTACCTTACTTATTTGTTCGATCAAATTAATCATGATAACGAAATTCTGTTAGAAACTTAATGACAAACCAAATATTTTATTATAAAGAAAAAGAGAAAAGAATAATAAATCAGAATATAACATAAGCGACCTTAGTAACTTTGTTTACGATACATAGGGTCGTTTATTATTATGGAGAATGTTTGAAAATAAAGTGAAGCTATTCTTCCTAATAGGCCTGTTGAAGATTATTGATCACTTTACCTACTGCTTTATTAAAAAACGGTTGGTCCTAGCCTCCGACTAATAAAGGCCTTTCATGGTGCCAAACGGATGATTGTACATATGATTAAAAAGGCACAAACTCTGTTGAGAAAAGTCTGTCCATTATTAAATAGATTTTATCTATTTTAGTAAGCCAACGATTTATTAAATCATTTCATGGTAAAGGAGATGGAAGTGTGTTTGGATTCAGTGATATGCCTAAGTTCTTGTTTTCTTTCTTACTTGTACTACCACTTGTGTCTCTTGTTCATCAATTAGGTCATTCTATCATGGCGATCTTTTTCGGAGGGAGAGTGGATTTTACCATTGGAAAAGGAAAAACGATTTTTAAATGGAAGAAAATTAAAATAAAATCTGTTTACTTTTTGGATTCTTTTTGTGTATATGAAAAACTAAAATACGACAACCGATTTACCCATGCTTGTGTCTATGCTGGAGGTGCCATTGCTAATTTAGCTTCTATTTTCCTTATAAATGGTTTAGTTATGGATGATATCCTTTCAGCAAGTCTCTTTTCTTACCAGTTTGTCTATTTTTCTGTTTATTATATTGTCTTCTCGCTACTGCCGATCAAATATACAGAAACAAATTCAAGCGATGGACGTGCTATTTACGATGCATTGAGGTATGGAAAAATAACATGTAACCCTGATTAATAAGGCTGAAATAATGATGGAGATTGAAAAATCAACAAAGCTATATAAAAAAGAAGGTACTTGAAGGGCGTCATTACGCATATAAAGCTTGTATTAACGCGGTAACGTCACTGAATTAGCTACTGATTAGGTAACGAAGCCGCAATTCTTTAGATACTATGTAGCTACCGCAGTAAGCTTGCCTATACACTCAAAAAACAACGAAGATTTTATTTAACTGCAACTAAATATTTAAAGAAGGATTTATTTTACTGTTATTGAATCTATACAGGGCGGTTTATTTCAAATCTCAATTGCAGAGAGGGGAAATGAGAATGGCCATTGGAAGAGAACGGGCGGCAAGGAGTATTTTGGGTCAATCAGGATTGAGGAATAGGAATCCAGACAACGCTACGTTTGATGAAAAAGAAACAAAGCCTCGCACCTCAAATTTTGAAAGAGTTGCGACTCCTCGTGAGGGTTCTACTCGAATAGCAAGGATGGCAGAAGAATATAGAGCTGAATATAAAAGAGTAAAAAGAAGAGAACAATTTTTGCAAGACACAATAGATTTATTAAGTGATTGTAATAACAAGCAGTCCGTTAGAGAGTTAAAGGAATTAATTAATTTAGCAAAAGAGCGATTAATAATGTATCAAGGTAAATAGAAATTATTCCTTTTTTTATTACTGATATAATATAACACTAATACGTTCACATACACATTTGTGTGAGTGCATTTTTGCTAGAGAGAGCATCCAGTATATGATGGTTGCTCTTTTTGTTTTTAAGGAGATATGATTACATGAAAGATTGGTTTAGAGTATTCACTTGGAGAGATGGTTCAAAGAGAGAAATTAGAATTGATTACGACAAATATGGGCTATGTCGATTATCTATAACGATTATTATTATTCATCCTATTATTTCTTGCGGCTTCTGCATATCGTGCCATTGATGCATGAGTGGATTCAAATGGGTTATTACTGTGTTCTTCTCCTGCTAATCTTGTCACAACAGTTGAATTACCAGAAGGTCTATCTGACCCATCTTCATCATGATCTGCTCTGTAAAAAGTAGGACCCCTAACTGGTGGGGTTACATGTGTATCAAGATCATCAACATCATCAAATGGATCTCCACCACCAGTATCATTATCACCTGTTTTTGGTGATTCATGACCTTCATTTGGTTGATCTGGCATAAATATCACCTCCTACATATATTATTTGAATCGATAAAAAAATCATAAGAGGTTATTTATGTAAGTGGTTTAAAATACGATTTATTTGATAAGAATGTTGTTATACCTTCCGAGGGTAGTTCACGTGAATAACCTTCTATATGATGGCATGATATAGATAGAAGGTCTTCCAACAAATATACAAAGATGGTACCCTAAGCATCACCACACACAAATTTTGTGTTTTTTTGTTGGAGAGAGAGTAGCTTTAGGGTTGCTCTCTTTCTTATTAAATGGTATAATTTACAAAATAAAAAAATTTCTACATGGTTTTAGTTTTGTAAGATAAAACTTATCGGAGAACCACCTTACTTCTGTAGGGTGGTTTTTTCGTGCTATTTTTCTGGATGGTAGCCGAGGTTTGCATTTACTTTTCCACTTAGACCATCATTATTAGCAGGAATCTTTTTACTATTTGATTTTGGTACATCTACTGGTTGGATATTTCCACCATTAGTATCATAACTATTGCTATGGTTATTATTTTGTGTTGAACCGTATTCTGGCATAAAAATACCTCCTAGACGTATTATTTGAAAGTTTGAAGATAAAATAAGAGGTAGTATGAGGAAATTACTAATACAACTATTCATGAAAAGACTTTTAATTTTTTAGTGGAGTAAAACAGTTCGTATAAGTATATGCGATTAAGTGAACGTTCGTAATTTGATTTAAAATGTAAACGAACGTTAAAATTGATAGTTTCATTTTTAAAACATCATGTCCGTAAAAGTATACTTTTACGGACTTTTATTTTATTTCAAAATGTCCAAATTTGTGAAAATTAGTAATTCAAACCTTGATATTACTGTAAATTCAAACCTTTCGATATATAATAATTAACAAGGAGGTTTGGAACATGAAATCAATTCAAGTCACGCAATTTGGTGGGCCTGAGAAATTAGTATTTACGGACGTTAAGGATGTAGTGGCAGAAAAGGGAGAAGTATGTGTTCGTTTGTATGCGGCAGGTGTCAATCCGAGTGATACTTACACATTATCAGGTACATATGCGTTTAGTATACCTCAGTTGCCTTATACTCCAGGATTAGACGGTGCAGGGGTTGTGGAGGCGATTGGAGAAGAAGTTACAAATGTTCATGTCGGTGATCGTGTATTTATTGCGTCTTTAATGGGAAGTAAAAGTACAGGCACCTTTGCACAAAAAGTAGTATGTGATGCAACGTTGGTTCATCCATTACCATCCCATGTATCTTTTGAACAAGGTGCGGCATTAGGGGTACCTGCACTAACCGCCTATCGTGCGCTATTTCAACGTGCCTGCCTGAAGCCCGGCCAAACCGTGCTTATTCATGGAGCCAGTGGTGGAGTTGGATTACAGGTTGTACAAATGGCAAAATCTCACGGTGCTAAAGTGATTGGAACAGCAAGCAAGCCAGAGGGTAAAAAAATGGTTCAGCAAGCTGGTGCAGATTTTGTCACTGATCATGTGACTGAAACAACGATTGAAGATGTGTTAGCCTTAATGGATGGCAATGGACCTGATGTAATTATTGAGTTTTTAGCAAATAAGAATTTAGAAACAGATTTAAAGCTGATTGCACCATTCGGTAAAATTATAATTGTTGGAAACCGTGGTTCAATAGACATAAACCCACGTCTTGCAATGCAAAAAGAATGTGATATTTTAGCAACAGCTCTGTGGAATGCACCAAAGGATGAATATGAACAAAGTATTCATGGTGTAATTGGCATGCTAACAAGTGGTGCACTTCGTCCCATTATTGGTACAACTTTGCCACTCCAGCAAGTATCGCAGGGCTTTAAACAACTAGAAAAAGGTATAGGAAATGGTAAACTTGTTTTGATAATTGACTAATTAATCTACATAATTAAGGTATTCACTTAAATTAAATACTGCATTAGTCAACTAAGCAAATACTAGAAGGACCTTACAGGGTCCTTTTTTCTATTAAAAAGTGAAAATATAGGGGGAAAGGTTAACGAAGTAAGCTAAATGGGTATGTACTATTAAGATGAAAGGAGTTTTTACAGTGTTAGCTTTAATTCTTAAACTTACTATCTCATTTTTTGCTGTTATGAATCCACTCGGAAACATACCTATTTTCATTACTCTTACGAATGATTATTCTATTCAAGAAAGACGTCATAGTGCAAGGAAGGCTGTCATTATCTCTTTTATTATTCTTACCCTATTTTTACTTTTAGGAAGTTTTATCTTTTCCGCCTTTGGGATCACCATACATGCTTTTCGTGTAGCAGGAGGAATCTTAATCTTTGGAATTGCCTATAGCTTGCTTCATGCTAAACCTTCTAATGCACAAAGTCCTCATTCGCATGAACAAAAAGCTGCAGCTTCCCAAAATGATATTTCCATTACCCCCCTTGCTCTGCCGATTATGGCTGGACCCGGAACAATTGCGACAGTCATGTCTCACAGTTCTTATTCGATAGCAAATCTAGGGAGTGTACTCATTAGTTACACCCTTATATTAGGAGTTACTTTTATCCTTTTCTATTATTCTACATCTATTATCAAAAAGCTCGGACAGAATGGTTTAAATGTTATCTCAAGGTTAATGGGATTAATACTAGCAGTGATGGCTATACAAATGATTGCAGAAGGTGTTCACGGGTTATTTCCTCATCTGTAATCATTCAAAAAGACTATTCCTATAGGAACGAGCATATGTATAAAAGGTACGCTTTTTATACATTCTCGTTTCTTTCAACTCTCCACAGAACGTAGTCATATCAAGGATGTATAAAAAGTTGCATAAAATAGAAACACACTCTCGTTAGAATCCTTACTTCCACAAGGGTTCTTTCGTTTGCTGGGTTCCTTTAAGAGTGATTATGTTAACTAACTTTGTATATCGTATACAGCTTAAAAACAAAAAAACTCCCCCAATGCGTTAAGGAAGTTTTCTGTGTAAAATTCGAATAAGAAAGTCCGTAGATGCCTCGCGGCGTCTTGTGTAGTTTGTTCAAAATACTATTTATTATTCAGCAAGAGTATAAATTACTTTCTATTATTTATCCGAACTAAACAATCGGTAAAAAAGATAATAGCAAAGGGAGTAGCATAAATACCGAAAATTGCAAGAAAAGCTTTATGTTTATGAATTTTACCCTTCATTTATATGAATCCACCTTTATATATTAGAGTCAATATTTTAGCCCTTCTTAAGTAAAATGTTCAAATAAAGGGAAATGATGTATAACAAATAGCAACTTGAATCAAGTTGCTATTTGTTTATGGTTTCCGATAAAATCCCTTATGTAAAGTAAGGAAATAGTATATAATTTTGGAAAACAAGTAAGGAGAAACATCATGAGTATCCCATATGCAGGTTTAGCATTACAAATTGTCTTTGTCCTATTCATTACAGTTTTTGATTCTTGGAGAGCATCTATAATAAATCATTATTCTGTATATCCACCAGCTTTATTTGAGTTGTCTTTAGGTATACTAAGCACTCTACTGGGGTTATATGGATTTATTAAAAGGGATAAAATTACCCTCTCCCTATTGGTAACGGCATTTGGAATACTTATATGTCTATTTTTCATATTTATTTATCTATTACCAGAGGCAGGAATTCCGCCAGCTATTCCGTGGTTATACTCTAAAAATTAAGATCATCAAGGAAAAAAGGTATGCTATATATGGCAGCCTTTTTTATATTCCGAGAAAAGTACATTATGGTAACTAACTTTATATGAAATATACATATATTATTGTGAAGCGTTTGATATATACTTGAATTAAAAATGTATATAGAACTCCTGGAGGTCTTATGTTAAAGAATTTATTTAAGAAAAAAATCACTGAAAAAGAATTCTGGTCTTGGTTTGAAAAAAATAGCGAAGATTATTTTCAATTAGACGAAAAGAACTATGATCTTTTATTTAACAAATTGGGCTTACAATTATCCAAGTACCATAAAGATTTAACTTTTGAATTCAGTCTAGAAATGAACCAAGGAAAAAGAGAATTTATTATCAGTGCAGAAGGCATCGTTTCAGCGTTTCCTGCTGTCATAAAGCTGGTAGAGGAAGCTCCCGACCTCGAGAAATTTAACGTTGTAGCATTTAGACAAAGACAAAATAGTGAACAAGAAATTTATTTTGAAGATATTGTTTTAAATACAGAAGATATCTTCTTTACGTATAGAGAAGATAAACAAATGGATTGTTTAGATATTGTTATTTACATTAAAGGATATAGCGAAGAAAATGATCAGTTTATTGCTGCAGCGTTTATTATGCTTGATAGTTTAATTGGTGAATATGATGTAGGTGTAAAACTTGGTGAAATAAATTTTGAGCCATATCAACAAGAGAAAGAGGCACAGCCTATTCTAAACTTAGTTTCTCTAGTTGATAAATTGTGAGTAAGAAGAGCGTAAGTTTTTTGATAAACTTAACGCTCTTTTATTTCCGATAATCTGGATTATGTTAACCATAGATGTATAAAGTATATGGTTTAAAACTAACTAATTTTAGAATTTTTATTGAGCTTTTTTGATAAATAAAAGCAGACTAATCCAGTACCTAGTACTTTACAGAAAGTAATGAATGCATAAGATGGTGCTATTAAAACAATAACGAACAAATATGCACTTATAGCAAATATAAGCCAACTTGTTATAAGTAGAAAGCTAGATAAAAACTCCTTCATAGACTTCATCCTTTAGAAAAGATTAATTACTTTATTGTTTTATCATAGCAGATATACTTTTTCACAAGTCCATTTATTTCCGATAACGTTGATTATGTTAACTAAAGGTGTATATCTTATACAGCTTAAAAAGCAGAAAAAACTCCATAGGCGGTCGGGAGTTTTTTCTGCTATACGTATCACTACTTATCAGGTGATGCTCGGAAACATCTTGAGTAGTTTGCTCCAAATATTCCTTTAAACTTATACCCATAAACGATTGTTAAATCTACAAAGCTCTTATAAGAATACGTAATCGCAACAGGTGTATCCACTTGAACTTTACCATAAAGCTTTTCAATATAGCCATTATGAAAATAAGCAAACTTGTTGAAGGACTTGTTAATGATGATTAAATCTTGATTCGCCGGTTTGCTTGCTGCTTCTGTTTTCGATATCTTGCTTTTACATCCTCAAAACCTTATATTCAACTCTTCTTAGCGTTATACTGTGTGAAGAAGTAATGAAATAAGTAATTTAATCGTGAAATACTTTTGTTGAGTTTCGATATCTTGCTCTTTCATCTTGAGGGACTTACATCCATTCCTTCCTAGGTATATACTATGAAACGAGGTGATGACATGAGAGAAAATATTCATTCTAATCAAGAAGAGATGTCTACAGAACTTATAGAGAATATGGAAAAACCCACAGAGAACGATTGTATAACAAATGAACAGTGGCAAGCCATTATATTAAATGACATGTCTTATGATAAGAAATTTTATTATGGAGTTAAAACGACTAAGATCTTTTGCAGACCTTCCTGTAAATCACGTCCACCTAAAATGGAAAATGTGAAAATTTTTCTAGATCCTCAGCAAGCTCTAGAAGAAGATTTTCGCCCATGTAAAAGATGCAAACCTATCAATAAACAATTACCTGCTGAAGAGTGGGTAGAGCAGGTCACAGGTTATATAGATACACATTTCAAGGAACATTTAACTTTACAAAAATTAGCTAATTTATGTCACGGGAGCCAATACCATCTCCATCGTACATTTAAGCGAGTAACTGGGCAAACTCCGACTGAATATATACAGAATACAAGAATTAAGAAATCAACAAAATATTTGATGGATTATGATAAACAAGTAGGAGAGATTGCTGAAGAAGTTGGAATTCCAAATATGACTTACTTTGTTACACTATTTAAACAAAAAACAGGTTATACTCCCACGGAATATCGTCAAGCCTATAAAACCGATACTTTAATGGAGGGAATAGAACATGGAGAAAACAAATAATCAATCAGTTTATTGGGCTCATTTAATTCATGAAGGTTGGAAGATGTATATTGCAGCTACGGAAAAAGGACTTTGTTATGTTGGTTCTCAAAATCAATCATTTGATGAACTATCTCAATGGGCCAAAAAATATCTTTCTTATCATAATTTAGTCCAAAATAATGAAGAATTGCAACCCTATGCCACTGAATTAATCGAGTATTTACAAGGAGAACGTCAAGCCTTTACTTTACCTATCGATTTACATGGAACATCATTCCAGTTATCTGTATGGGATGCACTATCTAAAATCCCCTATGGAAAAACGTACTCTTATTCAGATATTGCGAAATATATTGAGAAACCTGATGCAATACGAGCAGTTGGAACAGCCATCGGCGCAAATCCAGCTTTAATTACAGTTCCATGCCATCGTGTTATCGGTAAAAATGGAGCATTGACGGGTTATCGCGGTGGTCTGGATATGAAAATAGCTTTGTTAACTTTAGAGAAAGTAAAATTTAATAAAGAAGATAGAATGACAGATGTCTAAGTCAATTGAAGAACGCATTGCATCCCTAAATTGGGCTTCTCTACATCAATCACTAGACGAGGTTGGGTATGTTAAACTCTCTACTTTATTAGATAGAAATGAATGTGAAAAAATCATTAACATGTATGACCAATCCCCATATTTTCGAAGTACCACTAACATGGAGAGATATTGTTTCGGAAAAGGTGAATATAAATACTTCCAAGCGCCTCTTCCCCATGTCTTACACGAGTTGCGGACACATTTCTATCCTCAACTTGCGACAGCAGCTAACCGTTGGTTAAATCATTTCGGTAAGGATACCATTTACCCGGCTGATCACAAAGAATTTCTTAATCAATGTCATCAAAAAGAACAAGTGCGTTCAACCCCACTCATTTTGAAATATGAGGAGGGTGGATATAACTGTTTGCATCAAGACTTATACGGGGAAATCTACTTTCCATTTCAAGTATTATTTGCTTTAAATCAAAGAGAAAAAGATTATACAGGTGGGCAATCTGTATTGGTTGAACAAAGGCCTCGTGCACAAAGTAGGGGACATGTCATTACACTCGAACAGGGAGAAGCATTAATTTTTCCAACAAATCATCGTCCAGTTTTAGGCACACGTGGCTATTATAAAACCACACTTCGTCATGGTGTAAGTACAATTACATCTGGCACAAGATATGGTCTAGGTATTATTTTTCATGATGCAAAATAATATCAAGGAATGAAGATAGATAATGAAGTTCAGTCTCCTTCTAAGTGGAACGATCTATATAATAAATATCAGACTTATTATATTTTCTAAGGTATAGAGAAATAAGAATACTCCGAGATTCTGTATATGAACATGGTGTTTTCTATCAAAGTATGATAAACAGGAGGACAGCTAAAAGGACGCCAATACATGCTTTCTGTTACGTAGGCAGCAAGTAAAGAAGTTCATTAAAGAACAAATACCTTATATCATGGAGAAAGACATCGAGATAATAGAAATCAAAAAAACATAAGTAAATGTTCTACAAAGCAAGATTTTGGAATGAAATAATCAACAAAATATTCCATAATAAATGAAGTAAGGAGTTGTATTATGTTTCGATTGTATGGAGCCTTAATTGGGCTTAGTTTAATTTGGGGTTTATCTTTTGTATTTATGAAGTGGCTCCTTCCCTCAGCTGGTACATGGGGAATTGTATTTTTTCGTTGTCTAGCAGGTGCTATCATCTTGCTCCCATTTCTATGGTGGAGGCGTAGAGAAGCTAAAGAGAAACTACCCTGGAAGGCGTTGATTGTTGTTGGTATATTTAACTGTGGTTTAGCGTGGGGTTTAATCTCCTTAAGCGAAACTGAGATAAACAGTACGACTGCCTCCATTCTAAATGCGACCACTCCAATCTGGACAGGCCTTATTGGATTTATTCTTTTTTCTTATCGACTTACCGGACGTCAGTGGATCGGTATTCTTATCGGTTTTTTCGGGATACTCGTCCTCATGGATTTTCAATTTGATCAGATTTTCGGAAAAGGGTTTGTTGGAATTGGAACAATGCTTATTGCTTGTATTTGCTATGGACTTGCGGGGCAGTTAACAAAACGTTTTCTGTCTGAGGTGGGGGTACTAATTATAACAACCTTCACCTTACTAACAGGTGCTATCATCGGTTTAGTTGGGATGTTGATTACTGAACCATTCAAACCAGATTTGTTAAGTCATCCACTCCCGATTTTGGCAATTGTCGGTCTCGGCTGTTTTGGCTCAGGGTTGGGTCAGTTGATTTATTTTTATATCAATAAAAATGGTGGCCCTGAATTAGCAGCAACGGTTACTTACCTAATCCCTGCCTCGGCCATGGTATGGGGTTATTTACTACTGGGAGAGACAATTACTCCAAACGTAATCGTTGGACTGCTTATTATCTTTGCTGGCGTTTATCTTTCATCTAGGAAATCAAAAGGTAAGACTCCAAATGGTACTCTTGTTAGCAATAAACAAAATTAGTTAAGTAGACTTTACAATGTGAGTCTTTAAAGTTATCTCTGAGAGAGGAATTAAGAGCTGAGGGACTACAGAGTATGATATATTTCGAATGGAATTCGTCATAAAGGTAGTGAAATCTTTCCGATATTTTCTTCTCTTTTCTTCACCTGTATCGATAGGATTAGATAAAAAAGAGAAATTCTTATTTGTTCAGGAACTTTCATCTTTTTTTCACTATTAAATGATAGATTAATTGTTAATCATGCTGTAAAGCAATTTTCATAGATATTCCCCTTTCCATTTTCAGGCTTACCTATAAGAGGTGAGCTTTTTTTCTTATAATTTGGGTTCTTATAAGGTACATTATGTTAACTAAATTTGAAGATCATATACATCAAAAAATAGAAAAGAACTCACTATTTTCAATGAAGTAGTTCTTTTCATGAACCAAAAAATTAATTGGAGCTTTTTATTTTATAAAGAATTATCTTTTTTATAACGATGCCAATTAGTAAACCAATTGGTAGACAAAGGATAGGGAACCATATCGGTCCCAATAATACATTATTAATTTTAAAGGTAGAAGAATAAATTACTCCAACTGTAACGAAATAGGCAGAAAATACAAATGGTAGAAACATAAGAGGGGGAATTTTTGCCGTCTGCATCTTTATAGGCGTCCCACATTGCAAAAAAGTAAAGACACGGATAAAACATTAACCATTGATAATTGGTTTGCTCAATTGCTTTTTCAGTTTCTCCTTGAAAGCTTAACATGATGACTGTATTAAAATTGGATTGAACATTAATTAATAATTCTAATCCTATAAATAGAATTCCTTTTGTCAGTTTTTTATTGAATATTTGAGGGAAACCTGGCAATGCTATGCTCCAAAAAATACTTTCTAGTTTTTCTTTAGTCATTTTGAATTCACTTCTATGTCTTATTTTTTAGAGAGTAGTTAATCTATACTTTACTTTACTTTTGCTCTGCTTATTCTTTTATTAAATTTGGTCGATCCTCCATTTGAGGTGGTTCCTCTAGCCAGCCATTTTTAATCATAATTTTCACTCCTTCATCAGCATAGAAGTAGATATCCTTTGCAATTAATGCTGTTTTCATGGATACATCCTTTCTTAAACTGAAAATTGTCCCGAAACTACTTCCTACAATTCCAAAACCATTCAGGAGGTAAATGCAAAACATCATGAGTTTTTGTGAAAATGGAGCTACTTTAGAAGTTGTCACAGTACTCCCAGAAGTCGCGGAAAACTGAACATCACTTTCAAGAAGTATATCTCCAAATACTTTTATTTGTTTCTTAGCAAGTTCTTTTCCTTTTACAAAATACTGCTTTACTTCTTTGTCTTCTGCACATTGGGCAAAACCAGTAATTAACTGCATGCCAATATTATTTGTCTCTATTCCGTGATGAAGATAACCTAGCTCAAGATCATTCAAAGCCCTTTTGTCATTAAAGGGATTGAATCCATTTAAATAGCTTTTACTTTCAATAAACTCTGAGGATTTAGGCATTGTTACTTTTGGCGGAAGAGTAAGAATTCCTTTTTCCAGTAAATAAAGAGTAGATGATTTATAAATTTTTTGAGTGGTAGAAGTGAGCGCTTCATAAATTTCCATCACATTATCTTGATAGGCCATATTCATATTAAGTGTGTACATACCCATACTAATTTCTTTTAAAATACGTACAAACATAATATCAAATCCATTATCATATAACTTAGGTGCTTCTAAATTTACATCTTCCTGGTTAAATCCAACGGGAATAGCTATACCTTGTTCTTGAAAAATCTTCTTTATTTTTGTTATATAATAACTTAGTTCCTGCCATAAGCCTCCCATTATATTTTTAGCTTGTTGATCATCTGATTTTTCTATGAAATATTCTATTATTCTTAAGATCATGGTTTTTTCTTGATATGTAAGCCAAAGAGTACCTACTTCTGATGCACTTATAGGGTTTTTATCTTTCATCACATAATACCTCCATTTTTAATTTAATTATGTTTCAAATGTTTAGTAATTATTCCATGAATTTTTCTGTTACTGGTATTGCATGAGATGGTTTCGATAACTTTTGGTTTTCTATAACAGGTCCTATTGTAAGTAAAAAATCTATTTCATTTTTAATAAAAAAACCTTTGGAATCAATTGCAAAGGCTTGCCTCTGATAAATAGTGATTATGTTAACTCGTTGTGCATATCGTATACAAAATTTCTTTCGTAGGAATTCAATTATTTTATAACGAATTATTAGAAGGGTTTTATACAAAAAAAGGAGGAATTAACGTGACAATAAATATTGAAGAGTACGAACTTTCTTATATAGATTCAGGTCCTTATGGAATTACTACGGGTAAAGATGGTGCGCTATGGTTTACACAACATAAAGCCAATCAAATAGGGCGAATGACTGTACAGGGTAAGGTGAAGCATTTCAATATCCCTACTATTAATGCTGGGGCACTATCCATTATTTCTACGACTCAGGGTGAAATTTGGTTTGTGGAAAATAAGGCTAATAAAATTGGAAAACTAACGATAACAGGAGAGATTATGGAATATGTCCTGCCTAACCTAGATTCAGCACCTTTTGGAATAACTGAAGGACACAATGGAGACATTTGGTTCACAGAAATGAATGGAAATAGAATAGGACGAATTTTACCTTCAGGTGAAATAATCGAGCATGATCTACCCCAGCCTGGTTCCTACCCTTCTTTTATTGTGGCAGGTTCTGATAATGCTCTATGGTTTACTCTAAATCAAAGTAATCAAATAGGGCGTATTACGCTAGAAGGAGAAGTAACTACATATCAGTTACCTACAGAACAAGCTGGGCCTGTAGGGATTACAAATGGGCCGGATGGTGCACTTTGGTTTGTAGAAATTAACAGCAATAATGTTGGGAGAATTACCACTTCTGGAGTTATAAATGAGTATTCTATTCCTACTCCGAATGCTCGTCCACATGCAATCGTAACAGGTCCCGATAATGCTTTATGGTTTACTGAATGGGGAAGCAATCAAATAGGGCGTATTACTGTGAACGGAGAAATTACGGAATATCCTATTCCTACAGCAAATGCGGAGCCACATGGTATTGTAGTCGGATCTGATAAAGCCTTATGGTTCGCAGAGGAATGTAATAAGTTAGGTCGATTGAGTTTTGTCCAAAAACCATGAGAGGCAGTGAATACTTATGGAATCGAATAAAGGGCACGGCCCAGATCCTACAGATAAGTATCCGATTAAAGGAAATAATGTTGTACAATTCATTAAAAATACAATTACTAGGCCAAATATTATCGTAGGCGACTATTCCTATTACGATGCAAGAAGAGGAGAATCCTTTGAAGATCAGGTATTGTATCACTATGAATTCTTTGGTGATCGACTTGTTATAGGGAAGTTTTGTGCCATTGCCCCCGGCGTAACATTTATTATGAATGGAGCAAATCATAGGCTGGATGGCTTCTCAGCTTATCCGTTCAATATCTTTGGGCAAGGTTGGGAAAAACACACCCCAACATTAGATCAATTGCCGTTTAAGGGAGACACGATAATTGGAAACGATGTTTGGATTGGAATGGACACAGTCATTATGCCTGGAGTTAATATAGGTGACGGTGCCATTGTAGCAGCAAAATCAGTGATTACAAAGGATGTAGATCCTTACACAGTTGTTGGAGGAAATCCTGCACAGAAAATTAAGGAACGTTTCTCAGAACAAATTATTAATAGATTATTAGAAATTAAATGGTGGGATTTAAATATCGAGATTATTTCTGCACATATTGATGTAATAGTTAATGGAGACATAGAAAAGCTAGAGAAATTAAAAAAATCACAATTAAGAAAAGATAACTATCTATAATTTCCATTAGGTTAACTAAAAATGTGCAGGGTACACGGATGAGAAAACACGAAGGTCTTTTGATAAATAAAGAGAACTATATTATGGGGAGGAGATTGAATTGAAACTGCTACAAATCAGACTATTAGTTAATGATTTTAAAAGGAGCACTGAATTCTATAAAGATTTATTAGGAATCCCAATAAGTTGGTATGAGGAAGAAATGGAGTATGCACTTTTCAATAATGGGGAAACAAAAATCGAGCTTTTATCTCAAAAGGCCATGACAGAAATAATTGGAAAGGAAAATAAGTCTTTAGATGGAGAATCCCCATCAAACTTTTTACTTCAATTTGAAGTAGAAGACGTTGATAAGACCTATGAGTATTTAAGAGAAAATGGGATTGAATTTGTTACTGAGCCACACGATCGTAAAGAATGGAGATCACGTATTGCACATTTTCGAGATCCAGATAAAAATCTTATTGAAATATATAAAATGCTGTAATTAACCAGGAAATCTTCATACTGGTTGTAACTCTGTTTCGATTTATTTGAACAGAGTTATTTGTGCTATTACCGATAATATGTTTTATGTTAACTACGATATATATAATATGCATTTTTAAATAGCCTTTTAAAGGAAAATCTCTATACTGAATGTTTTTATGTTAAAATTTGTATGTGGAATGTAAAAACACAATTCGGTTGGTAGTCCGGATGCATTAATTTATTAATGTCAGTGACCTTCCCCTCCTCGGGATGTCCAGCATTTCATAGTATAGTTAGAGGAGGGAATCGTTATGTCATTAACGATTTACCATGATGGTCAGTTTTGGGTAGGAATTATTGAAGTTGTGGAAGACGGTAAATTAAGAGCATTTCGTTATGTATTTGGAACAGAACCTAAAGATACAGAGATATTGGACTTTATTTATTACAAACTACTAAATATTATTAATCAATCGGTTCATTCAGGGATTGATGTAGAAGGAAAATCTGATAAAAAGATCAATCCTAAACGTTTACAGCGCCAAGTAGCAAAACAAATAAATAAAGTTGGTGTTTCCACTAAGGCTCAAGAAGCTATGAAGCAAGAATATGAAGAAAAGAAAAAAAGCAAAAAAAAGAGAGCTAAACAATATCGTGAAGAGCTGAGGGACCAAAAATACCTAATGAAAAAACAAAAAGCAAAGGCCAAGCACAAAGGTAAATAAAGGACGAATAAAGAGCCTTATTATTCAGGGCTCTTTATTTGTTGTTTCCTAGAAGTTCTATTATGTCAATTAGAAAGACTATTTAACATTAAATTTATAAATAAAAGCTTACTTCTAATTTGGTTTTTATTACAGATGGAAGGCATAAACGATGTGGAATACATTGCGACATTGTATTTCATAAAAAAAATTGTTAATATAAAGGTACAATTATGAGAGGACTGATGAATGGACAATGATTAACTAATCTATATTTTTATTTGAAATGAATAACTTCAAACTACAAAATATAGGATTAGTCTATCCATTTTTATAAATCAGTTTATACTTCATCTGTCATTATTCCTATGGCAAATAAGCACTTATTTAACATAAGTGAAAGACTAATCCTTCCAATTACAAACTGGGAGGATTTTTTATGCTCTCATAGGTAGCCTTAATATTTTTTAATGCTGCAACGTAATCTAATGAATAAAGGAGAGAGAGAAATGAGCAGTTCAGACACTATTGTTACGCATGTAACACTCTGTATAAGTCGTTAATATCCATCAAACTTATACAGAGTAATTTAGAATAGATGGATGTGCCGACTTTGTATAAAAAGTAAAAAGTGTTGCTATACAAAGGAGGAATTATTATGTCAATGATACAAGTTCAAAATTTAACTTTTTCTTATCCAAGTAGTTTTGACAATATTTTTGAAGATGTAAGCTTTCAAATAGATACTGATTGGAAACTTGGATTTATCGGTAGAAATGGACGAGGTAAAACAACATTCTTCAATTTATTATTAGAGAATTATGAGTATAGTGGGGAAATTATTTCCTCTGTAGAATTTAATTATTTCCCTTATCCAGTTTCGGATAAAAACAAGTATACTCATGAAATCTTAGAAGAAATCTGCCCCCAAGTAGAAGATTGGGAATTTCTTCGTGAAATATCCTATTTGAATGTTGATGCGGAGGTCATGTACCGACCATTTAAAACATTATCTAACGGGGAACAAACAAAGGTGTTGCTTGCTGGACTTTTTTTGAATGAGGGTCAATTTCCATTGATTGATGAACCAACCAATCACCTAGACACTGATGCACGAAAGATAGTCTCTGATTATCTAAGGAAGAAAAAAGGGTTTATTTTAATTTCTCATGACAGAATGTTTTTAGATGGATGCGTGGACCATATCTTATCTATCAATAGAGCAAACATTGAGGTTCAAAGTGGTAACTATTCTTCGTGGAAATTAAACTTTGATAGACAGCAGGAGCACGAAGAAGCAAAGAATCAACGTCTACAAAAAGACATTGGAAGATTAAAACAATCTTCAAAGCGTGCAACAGGTTGGTCTAATCAAGTGGAATCTTCCAAAAATGGGACAACAAATTCTGGTTCTAAGTTGGATAAAGGTTTTGTAGGACATAAAGCAGAAAAGATGATGAAGAGAGCAAAGAACCTTGAAACAAGGCAACAAAAAGCTATTGAAGAAAAGTCCAAGTTGTTGAAAAATGTGGAAAAAACCGAGTCATTAAAATTAAAACCATTAGAATTTCAATCAAATGAATTGATTAATTTGACTGATGTATCCGTTAAGTATAATGCCCAAATAGTAAACAAGCCAATTAACTTTAAAGTTGAACAAGGTGACCGTATTGTACTTGATGGAAAGAATGGAAGTGGCAAAAGTAGTATCCTAAAACTAATTCTAGGAAAACCAATACAGTATACAGGCTCAATGAATGCAGGATCTGGCCTCGTTATTTCTTATGTCCAACAAGATACCTCTCATTTGAAAGGACGATTATCGGACTTCATTGAAGAATATAAGATTGATGAAACGTTATTTAAATCTATCCTACGTAAGATGGATTTTGACCGAATTCAATTTGAGAAAGATATATCTCACTATTCTGGTGGACAAAAGAAAAAGCTGCTTATAGCCAAAAGTTTATGTGAAAAGGCTCATTTATATATTTGGGATGAACCACTAAATTTTATTGATATTTATTCGCGTGTGCAGATTGAAGAGCTCATTCAAAGCTTTAGCCCCACAATGATTATCGTTGAGCATGACCAAGCATTTCAACAAACAGTTGCAACAAAAATTATCTGTATGTAATTAAGTATGAAGAATTAAAGATTTAATTGTAGATTAGATTATTAAACAAAATATAGGGTAGGGAGCGTTAGTCTAAGAAAAGATTGGCGCTTCTTCTTGTTGCCTGGAACGAACATTATGCTGTAAGTAGGTTTTATACTATCTATAAAAACAAAAAAGCACAGACCATTATATATGGTTTGTACTTTGGGCTAAGGAATAACACTAAAAGAAAGATTGTCTAATAACACAGTAACAATTTAATGCTTTAAAGTAAAGAGTTAAATTGTCCCATGTTATACCTCCTTGTTTAAGTAAACAATAAATTATTTTATAAAAAATATAAGTTTTGCTATTTACTCTTTCTGACGACAAATAAGCAATTTTTCTACAAAAAAGGATCTTTTTTGTTATTATTAAGAACAACTTTAAAAAATAGACGACCAAAAGGCCGTCTATTCTTCAGAAATGATATGTTTGTTAAAACTACAAGGCCACCCCTAATTGTATTCTTTTATATAAACCTGAAGTTGACAGGAAAACGCATTTACATCAAAAATATCAGTAAATAGATATAATTCTAAACAGTGAATTACATGTAATTTATTTTCAAGTATAAAGTTCTTTAATTGAACCATTTTCTCATTTCGATTTTTACTTGTGTAGGACAAAGTTAAGTAATTTCCTGTTGGAAGTATAGAGAACAAATCTTTATTTTTAAGATAATCCTCTTTATTTATTAATTCAAAAACAAATGTTGGTGTTGGATGACCTGTTTCATCAATATAATATAGAGTTCCACTTTCATAAATACTTTTTATTTTATAATTCTCCATTAAACAATCTAAAGTCGAATAATCTAGTAAATCCGATGACTCTGTTCCTTCAGTAGAAGGTGTAGTCATCAAGTAACGTTCTTGAAAATATGTTACTTTAAAATCTTCATCATTCATTATATTGAATGAATCATCGATTCTTTTCCTGAGAATATCGATTTTATTTTTAACAGAGTTTAATTGATTTATTTGTGAATCAATATCTTTCTTCTTTTGCTCTAAGAAATATAGCAATTCTTCAGTATTTGCAGAAGAAAAAATCTTTCGCATTTCTTCAATACTTACATTCAATTGACGTCCAGCCTTAATAATATCAATATGGATAAATTGTTCAGCAGAATAATATCTATAGCCAGTACTCTCATTAATATATGCAGGCATAAGGATTTTTTCTTTATGATAATATCTTAACGCTTTAATGGATAAATTCTTAAGCTTGGAAGTTTCACCTATAGAATATAGTTTAGACCTTTTTTTCATATTGCCCCTCGTATAAAATCTTAATTTGTCATAGTAATTATGATATTGACAGGTTTTAAATAGGAAATTCTCCAATTAAAAGATACAGGTAGGTGTTCAGTGAATTTTATATTGTGATAATCTGACACAACCCAGTTGATAAATACCTTCAACTGGGTCGATCCTAATATATCTCCTTAAAAGAGCTTAACAGGTAACTGTTTTAAACCACGAATTATAAGACTTTGCCGCCATTCTAGTTCAGACAGTTCAGCTGCAAGAGTAATATCTGGGTATTCCTCGAGCAAAACCCGAATGGCAATTTCCCCTTCAAGTCGGGCTAGTGGGGCACCTAGACAGTAGTGAAGACCTTTACCAAATGCAAGATGCGGACTTTTCTCTCTTGTAATATCAAGATTACTAGGTTTTACAAACACCGACGGATCATGATCAGCAGAGGCAAGTGAAACAATAACGTGATCCCCCTTCTCAACCTGCTGACCCATAAACGTAAAGGATTCTTTCGCCCAACGGTCTGTACTGAACTCTACTGGCCCATTAAAACGTAGCAATTCCTCAATAGCCTGAGCCACAAGGGAAGGATCTGCTTTTAGCAACGCAAGTTGCTCTGGGTGTGTAAGTAGAGCCAGTAAACCGTTAGCAATGAGATTAACGGTCGTTTCATGTCCTGCCACGATAAGAAGCATGATAACTCCATACAATTCACTTACGGTCAGCCGTTCTCCCCCTTCCTCAGCTTGAATTAGATAAGACATTAAATCTTCTTCAGGAGAAACACGCTTTTGTTCTGTCAATTTCTCCAAATAAGCCATAAATTCCAGATTGACTTTGTCATACTCAGAATCATCATTTATATCCACTAATGCGTTGGACCAGCGCTGGAAATCAAGCTGATCTTCAGAAGGAATACCAAGTAATTCACAAATGACTCTAATTGGAATCGGAAACGCATAAGCGTTGATAAAATCAACTGTTCTCTTGTTACTCATAATCTTAGCTTGTTCTCTTGCAATTTCTTCAATACGTCCCCTTAACTTCTCAATCCTTTTGGGTGTAAAACCACTTTGCACTAGGCTGCGTAAACGATGATGATCTGGCGGGTCAACAAAGAGCATACTTTGAGCGATTGGAGGTAAATTCTCATCTGTCATTTCATCAGGAAAAACGGTCCGCATATCTTTTATAAACCTATTATCTTTTAATACGGCTTCTGCTGCCTTATACGTAAAAGCCATCCATGTACTGTGTCCTTCGTTAAGCATCTTCACTTTTGCAAAAGGTTGGTGTGGACGAATTTTCTTATAATAATCATAAGGGTTTTGGTGGAACTGTTGTGAAAATAAATCAAGTGATTTTATATCCATAAGTATTGCCCTCCCTTTCTAAACTCCCTCGTACTAATAAGCTGCTTTATTTCCGGGTAAACACTTTTCCAACCTCACGAAATAATATAATCTATATCCAAACACCCCTTCTCTTAATTTCTAACTTAATTTTAATGTCTACCCTAAGAGGAGAGTCAATCTTGTTTTTTATGGAAGGTTCCGTTAGGTTAAATTTTGAGCTTTCTGTACAAAATTGGAAAGGATTCATTTTTTAGTGAAAGTTTCTTATTATTTAAATTCATAGTCCGTAAACGTATGTTTTTACGGTAGGTGTATTAAGGAAAATGAATTTACGTTAATTTTATAGATCAGAAAAACCAGACTTAATAATAAAGATACAATTCAATTTTCCCCATTAAATTCCTCGATATAATACAAATATTATACAATATAAAAAGACTGATAATTTAGGGGGGAGATTATATGGGAAGACAAAATGGAACAATTAAGTGGTACAACTTTAATAGGGGATATGGTTTTATTACAACAGAAGATGAAACTGAGATTTTTGTTTCTTATCGCTCTATTGAAGGGAATGGTTATGCAGATCTGAAAGAAGGTCAAAAGGTTTCTTTTGACATAGAAACAGGTCAAAGGGGTCTAGAAGCAGTGCGTGTACGGGTCCTACACTAATTTCCTAAGATCATCTATTATTTAAAAGGCAACAGGTTATTCTGTTTCCTTATTTGGCTTTATAAAGTTATTTTGACCATTAGTCTAAAATAGGTCGCATACTATTATAGTTTGTAGAAAAAATAAAAAAGAACCTCGACAATTGGCAAGCGAGGTTCCTTTTTACAGCCAATATTTGTCATGAGGTAGAAATATTAGTAAATAAATAATAACATATTTTTTTATAAAGACTACATTTTTCTAATTAAGTATACTTCCCCAAGGGTTCTTCTGCTTGTTTGGTTCCTTTAGAGGTATTATGTTAACTAATTTTGTATATGATATACACCCTTAAATTCTATTTTGATTGTATGTTAAAATAGAATTATAAGGAAAAATAGGTGTATATAGGTATGTTAACTGCAGTAATTTTAACTATTTCAATTTTATCTTTGGCTTGGATTGTAGGACAAAGATAGCAGCAACGTGAAAAATAGTTGATTAGAAGAAAAAGCAATTGAGGTGATTTATATGCAAAAACAACAAGGTATTACTGTACTTTTACTAATGTTAGGAATGGCATCTATTTCTTTAGGGATGGCCCTAAAGAATGGATTTGAGTACTCTCCTGCTTAGGATGGCTTTTAGGAACTCTAATATTGATAGTTAATTCTATTTATACAGGAAAAAATATAAAAAAGAAAAGCAATACATAATTAAATTTAGAAGTGCTTGGATAGCAATTATCCAAGCACTTTTTATGCCGATAACTGCGATTATGTTAACTGGTTTGGTATATCGTATACATCTGAAATAAATAAAAGATTCCTTAAAAAGTAAAACAATTCTTTTCACTAAACGTCTTATTTATAGCAGTAAGGCTGGGAGGGATTGTTTTGTCACATAAGGATAAACAGAAGGTTTGGGTAAAGTTTATTATTTTTACATTAGTCGTAGGGGGAATTGTCGCAGTTTTCTCTGTTATGTCTGATCATTTGCCACTTGTAACGAGTATGACCACTCCTGAATTAATGGTTTCCTATGTAGCTATCATGCTTAATTCTTTACCAGGTTGGTTTATAATGGCGATGGTTGTTGGATATATATTTGGAACCCGAACAAGGCAAGCAGCATATTTTGGAAGCTTTTATATTGTCAGTTCCATTACCATGTATTTTGTAATTGGTCATTTTTATAATGATCAACCAGACAGTGTAGTATGGGGTTTAAAAGACATACTATATACCTTCATTACATGGTACGGTGCATCCGTTGTAGGCGGTATTATAGGAGGAATCGTTGGGTTTTTGTTCACCAAAAAACCTTTTGTATTAGTAACGCTACCAGCAGGTTTGCTGCTTCAGCTATTCTTAAATGGTACTAGAGGTTGGAGTGATGTTTTGGGCATGGCTCAAAGTGTTACTTACTGTTTAATAATTATTAGTGTTTTTATCTATTTATTTAGATTAAAGACACTCAAAAACAAAAAGGTTAAGCATTTTGCTTAACCTTTTTGTTTTCAACTGAATTTGAATTAATTAAAGTCTTAATTGTTTCAAGACTGCTCTTTTGAGATTCTCTTTTTCTTCTGTTTTAAGTTCAATTATAGGGTAATTCCTTAGGTCTATTTTAACTTTGTTTAGTTCTTTATAAATCCCATTAGACTTATGCACCATACCTACCTCTTTTATATATTTTATAGTTTACTGTCACTAATTAATACGTAAGTGCGAAAGTAAATCTATCAAGGCTGTGATAAATAAATCCACGTTCCTATAAACTACATTATGGTAACTACGTTTATATACTATTTACATTTCAGAGAAAGCTAGATTTTGCAGGATCAAGCTATATAATATGAGATTTTAATTTGATATAATATTATTTTGAATTTTTTACCACAAAACTCAATAGGGGGATACAATGAAATGAGTAAAAAAACAGCTTTGTTGCTTATTGATGTTCAAAACATCATGTTTTCTTATGAAGGTGGATCTTTATGGAATGAACAACAAGTACTTAAAAATATTACTTCTCTAAGGGAAAAAGCGCACAAATCTAATGTGCCAATTATCTATATACAGCATACAGACCCCAGTTCGGATAGTATGCTTAGTGAAGGAAAAGTCACATGGGAAATCCATCAGGATGTTGGCCCCCTACCAACAGACACAGTTATTCAAAAATCATCTTGGGACGCATTTTATCAAACAACTTTATATAAAAAACTTCAGGAACTTGAAATCGAAAAATTAGTCATTGCAGGTATGCAAACCGAATTTTGTTTAGATACTACTTGTAGAAGAGCTTATAGCTTAGGTTATAAAGAAAATATCTTAGTAAAAGATGCCCATAGCACATTTGATACGGCTGTGCTTTCAGCTTCTAAAATAGTAGAACATCATAATAATATGCTAGGTGGCAGATTCGTTACATTAAAACAAGTAAACGAAATTATATTTTAAGCTAATAAATAACTTATTACATGAAAAAAACAGCCATTTATAGGCTGTTTTTTGTTTCTGGAACTGTGATTATATTAACTTTCTAGTATGTAGACTTTAGTGATTACTGATAAACATTTAATTCTAGAAGTTCTTCTAAGTAATTAGATAATGATTTTAAATGGTTTCCAACGTAAGCATCTGTTTTTGATTCAATAATTTCTGCTGCAGGTACCATTGACAATTGCGCTGCCGAAACAATTTTATCAGGATGATTATTTATAAGATGATTCAATCCACTTGATACAGATTCTATATATTCTTCTTTCTTACCTTCCATAACAAGATTAAATGTGTTTTCTAAGAGATAGGATTCAACTTGAATGTTTTTCTTCTGCTTAGTTGCAAAGTTAATTAGTTGATTCATAGTACCTTCTACGGTGTTTGGATTAGTGAAGACTAAGATTTGGGGCTCACCTTTCTCACAGATTGAATGAAATAAAGGATCATCAATTTTAATAATAGGAATTGAGTAGGCAAGTTTATCTTGTTCGATATTAGCTGTAAAAAAGGTACATGTAATCAAAATAGCGTCTACGTGACAACTTGATATCCATTCTAACGTATCTTGAATTTTCTTTTCTGCTACCTCTTTTGTGAAGTTAGAATCCATTTTAATACGGTCTAATCCAGGATCTACGAAATGAATTAATTCAATGTTGTAGGGTTTTAGAGCTTTTTCGATATGTTCAATATTAGAGTGATGAGCATGGAAACAACCTAATCTTTTTTTCATTAAATAACCACCTTAAGTATTTTAAAGAACCTAAATTAAATTTAACACAAAATGGTATTTTTATAATGTTTAATTAAAAGAATCTTAGCAATAAATGCTGCAATTAATTTTGGTTCTTATAATACCTGTTATGTAAAGCAGGTTTCTATATGATATACAAATTAATCCTCTAAAAACAAATCAATAGCTTCTGTTAAGAATTGAACCTTATTAGGAGTTTCTCTCAATTGTTGTTTTATTCTTTTTATACATTTTGTTTTTATATCGTTTGAGATATGAAGCATCTGAGCTTCTAACAGTATAAAAGCTTGTCTACTTACTTCAAAGTTGTCTTCAAATAACAATTCAGTTATTAGTTCAGCATAGTTAGAACAATTAAATGATTCTAATGCGTATAATAGGGTTCCTCTAGATTTAACTGTCTTAGGATTCTTCAATAATCTAATAAGTGGTTCAATAGCTTGATAATCTCCAATATCGGCTAGCGCTATTGCTAAAGCATCTCTTACAACATTACTGTCGGTACTGACTAAGTATTTTATTAAAGTTGGTACTGTTGAAGGATCTTGCATTGATCCTATTTTTTTAATAGTTTCTAAGTCCTGCTCTAACTCATAAGATAAATCAATTCGTTTCTTAGCATTCTCCATTAGTTCTCTAGTAATTGCTAACCTCTTTTTTTGTTTTTGATCCATATTAACAGCTCCTTTCCCACGTTTTTGTTAGGTTCGACATAGCAAATGAAAAGTCCCGTAAAAACATATTTATCCATAAATACCATATAAGTATAATGAAAAAATTCACCAATCATTAGATTTTAATGTCCAATAATTGGACTACGGTTCATAATTTACCACTATGACATATTTAAATAAATCATGTAAAATAAATTGATTATTCCTATATGGTTACCCTATTTTATTGTAAAGGATGAACTTCGTTGAAAGAAAAAGAACTTGAAGCTTTAACTCAACGGCTTAATGATCTCTTTAATAAATTAATTAAAGGAATTATTACGGAAGATGAGTTTAAAGATCTATCTGATGAACTTTATAAAAGACAAACAAGATTAAGATATACAATTGAATTACAAAAGGGTTTACGTCAGAGAGAAAGCTTTAAATAATATAAGAAAGCAACCTAACTCTACTGCTAGTTACTAGAGTCAAGGTTGCTTTTTTTTATGAAACAAATACCTCATAGAAATTGGAATATATTAGTCGTTGATACACGAAATAAATACATTTAATGTTATATTAATGGAAAAATTAACAGGAATAGTAATGGGTGATGATGATTGAATGCATACAAAGGAGTTACCAAGCAGATTTTAATTACAGAAATAGAGATTATGAGAGAAAGAATGATTGTTACAGGGCTAAAAGAAGGATTTAATAGCAATAATACAATTAAAATGAGTAAGTTGATGGATTATTTGTTAAATGAATTGTATAAGGTAGATAAATAAACCTTGTTATCCTATATAAATTAAAAGGCAACCTCGGCATTGGCAAGCGAGGTTGCTTCTCTGGGATTAAAACTATGCTATATTAACGACAAGTCGATAGTAACATATCTTTATAACAGCACTATTTCATGTGGGTTACATATGTAGAAAAAATATTTACATCAAAAAAGAAAGCAACCTCATTCACGGGCATTGAAGTGAATGAGGTTGCTTTCTGATCGTTTAACAAATTAATCCGTAAATAGATCATCCTCTCAATTTTGAGTATTATCAGAATATCTTGTTAAAGTGTACTAAAAAAAAGGGGTAATTTTACCTTAAAATGCTATATTTTTAAAAATTAACATATATCTTATGTTTGAGTACGAATGCCTCACGCCACCTTGATTGGTTTTACTTATAATTAAAACTTTATTCCTTTTATTCGAACGTTTTAAGATCTTTTGCCAGATAAAGTGTTATCTTTTACATACATTTCATAATGCCCATTTATGTAACTAGATACCTTTAAATTAAGTAAAAGAGCTTTGAGGTTAATTGTTTTTTCAGTATCTAATCCGCACTCTTTTGCTATATCTTCGATTTCTCTTTTACTAATTTGTATGTTATTCTCCAAATTGCTCACTGTTTCTTTACTGTACTGAAAAGGAACTCCATCTATAACTTCTGTAATTAATTGATCCTGTCCTCCATATTCTGATCTGCCCTTGGCTGCAGAGTGTTTTCCAATTAATACAGCCTGCTCTTTTATATCAGATAGAAGAATCATTAATCTAATTCGTTGATTCATTAGAATACGTTGTTTATCAAAAATAGAGATAATGTTGGTTTGATAATCATCCATGGTCATGTGAAGTTGATATTTTGCTTCTCTTATTACTTCTTCACTGTTTTTAATAAGTATCATATTTAAATTCTCTGCCCTCCCCGTACCATATATACTTTCATTATAACAAACTAGAAAAAGGGAACATCATTTTTCACTATTTACTAATATCAATAATGTATATAAACATCATTATCATGGATTCATTAATCATTGATATTGATTATAAGAAAATATATCGACCCATGATTTTTAAGGATTTACACCAATAATAAGCGACCTCATTAATTGAAATTAGAATTATGAGGTCGCTTATAAAATACTCTAATTTAGTTTTTTGTATTTTTCTGTTCTTTTATTGCAAAGCAATTATTTTATCATTAAGCTCTTATCTCATTTTTAACATATTTATCAATTGTACTGAGCAAATAAATAAGGTAAGAAATTTGAGAGGCAAATCGTTTTTCTCAATAAATAGATAGCCTATATCATCTCGGAACCTTTTTTCATTTATATTTAAGTACTTTTTTTAGAAGGACTATCTGATGATATAATTCGTTCTTGGTGGCTAAAGCTCTACACTTATTATAATCTGCAATTAATCCTTTAATCTCCCTATGGAATAGGAAACGTTCATAGTTATCCAGCATGTCCTCCCCTCCTGATGCTATTTCTTTTATATTACCCATTCGACACATACTGACACTTCTTTTTCAATAAACCACATTATGTGAACTAACTCTACAGGGTATCTCTAAATAAAAAAAATGTTATTTAAATTAAAGAGGAATTTTTATTTATCTTATACAGCATTGTGAAGTGCAAAAGATTAGATTTCTTGGAAGCATTACCAAAGTTCGACAACATTTTTATTTCTAGTTGTTTATACTTTAGAGGGATGGAGAAATAATAATCGAAAAATAAAGGTATATAGAGAAGCGCCAGGCTATTCTAGGCGCTTTTTGTCTTACAACAAACCGATATTTTTTTACTGACTAAGATTATCTTAAAAAAATTAAGCTTGCTATTCCAGGAATACTTTCAAAATTCACCTAAGATTGGCGGAGGGATATGAGTGAGTGCAAATATCAAAAATTACGATAAATATAAAGATGAAGATCTACTAAACTTAATTTATTACGGGAACGAGGAGGCACTAAATTTTTTAATTAAAAAATATCGGAGGATTGTTCAAGCGAAGACATCAACCTATTTTTTAAAAGGGGCAGATAAGGAAGATCTTATTCAAGAAGGAATGATTGGTCTATATAAGGCCATTCGTAATTTTAAAGAGGATAAGATGTCCTCTTTTAAAACGTTCGCTGAGCTCTGTATTAAGAGACAGATGTTCACTGCGGTTAAAACAGCTGCTCGTCAAAAACATGGACCTCTAAATGCGTATGTTTCCTTATACAAGTCCCTATCTAATCAAGGATCAACCTATATGCTTCTGGATATGATAGCAGAAAGAAATATAACAAATCCAGAATTATTACTTATCGATCAAGAAGAATTCGAAGAAAAGAAACAAAAAATAGCCGAATTACTTAGTAAATTAGAACAAAGAGTATGGACTTTATATATAAATGACTATTCATATACAGAAATTTCCAAAGTATTAAGTATACCTGAAAAGTCTATCGATAATGCTATTCAACGAATAAAAAGAAAAGTAGAACGGTACTTGGAGATAGAAAAAGCTATGTAATCTTTTTGCCTTAATGAAAAAATTAAATTTATAGTATGCAAAAGGCCGTTGATAAAAGGGCTTTTGAGTTTATGTTTTCCTGTAATTTACATTATGTTAACTAACTTTGTATATCTTATACACCTTAAAAACAGAAAAAAACCCCTATTTCCGTAGGGAGTTTTTCTTGTATGTACATTATTTCATTTTATTTGATATTTTAAAGCATCTTGGGTAGTTTGCTCAAGATGTTATTTATTATTCATTTTTATAATTATTAAATAAAAAGAAACAGACTTGTTAGGAAGTCTGCAACTGCAACAAGAAATAAAGCTATTTACATACAACAGGTATTGTATATATATATGATCCAGCGAACTTTAGCAGTCTGCCCTATTGAGGAGATTTTATACTTTATTGACCTTATGTAGACTAGATTTGTATATTGTATATATTTTAAAAAAAGAAAAGACCACCTCTTCCCAGTTAAAAGAGATGGTCTTCCTCTATTCGTTGAATTGTAGTCGTAAATGACTCTATCACAGCGTCTTGTTTAGTTTGCTCACCATATTTGATATTATTCGTCATAGACAAAGTTAAATATAATAAAAAGAATAGGCAGAACATTTAATTAATTACTTTACTTTGTAAACGCTTTCAAATATAATGAAAATAGGTTGGATGGCATGAGTGGCTGTCATAGTATTTAGCGTAGGTGGGGCTGATACGAGGAACAGGGCATAGAGGAAATGTCCTTTTTTGTTTGGGAAATATTCCTTAGAAGTTAGGAAATATTATGGAATTCTTTCAAAAGTTTTTATTTTTTTACTTAGTTGATTAATTAGAGAGATGTTTTATATGAATAAAAATGAAGGTACTAACGTTTTTTTATTAATGTTTTCGGTTATCTCTATTTGTGGAGGATTGTTATTGACAAATGTTTTTATTTATTCCCCTATTATTGGTTGGCTTCTAGCAGGATTTTGTTTAATAATGAATTTTATTTATAAAGAGGAACAGTTGAAATATAGAAAAAGAGAAGATTAGGAATATGATCTTCTCTTTTTTTATAGGTTCTTATAACGTGTTTTATGTTAAGTAAGATTAAAGGGTAATTACTAAAGATAAAGAAAAAGCCCCATATCTATAAATTCACGGAGAAATTGGGCTCTTTCGTCTCTTCATTAAAGCAACTTTAATAGAATAACTAAACATAAACTTTTAATCATAAAATCAATTTTTTCTACTTCGCTCTAGCACCTGTTCGTTGATGATTAATCTCTCTTTTCAAAAGCTAACCAAGTTCCTAAACCAATTAAAGTAAATCCACTAACCCTTTTCTGCCATTGCATTATAGTTTTATTTTTTGCTAGAACATTTCTAATTGAATCTGCAATAATTGAATAGCAAACGTCAATTATTAGACCAAGTAATCCAAAAATAACCCCTAGAAATATGAATTGGAAAAAAGTGTTCCCTTGGTCGGGACTAATAAATTGTGGGAGAAAAGTAAGAAAAAACAAAGCAACTTTTGGATTAAAAACATCAGTTATAGCTCCTTGCCAAAAAGCTTTCCACATACCCCCGTGATTTTTTTGAATATTAATGTTTATTCCCTCTTTATCTCGAATAGTTTGTATTCCCAAGTAAATTAGATATGCAGCACCAATATATTTTACGATTTGAAAAGCAAGTGCAGAAGTCATCAAAATAGCCGATAGGCCGAATGCGGCGAGGAGAATGTGGAAAAGAATCCCTACTTGCATTCCAAATGCTGTGGCAATTCCGACCTTTTTCCCCCCAGCAATGCTACGGCTTACTACAAATGCTACATCTGGCCCTGGAATAAGTGATATTACCAATGTGGCAAACAAAAAAGCTGTAAAATTAGTAAAATCTAAATTAATAAAATCAAACATAAATATACCTCCGAAGCAAATAGATATTATTACTATAAATGAATTAAGGGATACTACCTTCTAGCTATCATTTCTATTTCAATTTGTGCGCCTAGAGGGAGGGACGCTACACCTATAGTTGTACGAGCAGGATATGGAGCAGAAAACTGTGTTGCATAAACTTCGTTCATTGCTGCAAAATCATCCATATTGGTTAAAAAAACATTTACCTTTTCCACATTATCAGGGGTTAGACCTGATGCTTCCAGCACTTTAAAAAGATTTTTAAAACATTGTTTTGTTTGTTCTACAATATTACCCTCTGAGAGCTTCTGAGTCTGTGGATCAATAGGCGTTTGTCCGGATAAAAACAGTAAATCTCCTGCTTCAACTGCATGAGAGTAGGGACCAACAGCAACAGCGCCATCAGCATTAATACATTTTCTTGTCATATATACTACCTCCTTTAGATATCTAACTTACTGCGATATAGAGGTTTATAAACAAATCATAAACCTCTATGTCCCCTATCTTTATAGATTACGGTGTAATGTTTAGGTAGATTCTTCGTTTTATTCTTTTTCACTCTAAATATAATTACGTTTTAAGAAATCTACCATCAATTCACCGATTTCATTTGCGTGTGTTTCTAAAGCAAAGTGTCCACTGTCTACTAAATGGATCTCTGCATCAGGTAAATCTTTTTTGAAAGCTTCAGCTCCTTCTGGAATAAAGGAAACATCATTTTTACCCCATACTGCTAATAAAGGTGGTTGATACTTACAGAGATATTGTTGAAATTCGGGATACATCTTTACATTGGTTTGATAATCAAATATTAAATCTAACTGTTTTTCATCATTTCCTGGTCGTTTCATATAGGCAATGTCAAGCGTATAACCATCTGGAGAAACTGTATTTTCCTGCGTCCCATCGATATACTGATGCTTAATGGTTTCTGCTGCAAAAGCCGTTCGATAACTTTGTCTTTTTTCCAGCGTGGGATTTTCCCAGTATTCTTCTCTAGCCGCCCATTTTGCTCCTAAACCTTCTCGATAAATGTTTCCATTTTGGCTAATAATTGCTGTTACACGCTCTGGGTTATGCATGGCTAAACGGAAACCAATCGGAGCACCATAATCAAAAACATATAGAGCATACTTATCAAGTTCTAATTTATTAACGAAAGCTTCGATTACCTCCGTAATATGATCAAATGTATAGTCAAATTTTTTTCGATCAGGCGAAGTTGTATTTCCAAAGCCAGGATAATCAGGGGCAATTACATAATAATCTTTTTCTAGAACCGGAATGAGATCTCGGAACATGTGGCTTGCAGATGGAAAACCATGTAGCAATAAGATGATTGGTTTATCTGGATCCCCTGCCTTCCTATAAAATATATTTAGATCTTTCACCTCTAAAGTATGATATGTTACCATACAAACACTCCTCTCTAATTTTTAAACGTTCAAGTGACTAAACTCTTTTCTAAACAACTATCATCAATGAAGACTTTATTTCTGCTAAAGTTACTGACTGCTTTCCCCATAGATTTTTTAATCAGTACCTACACCTTATAATAGATTTTCCTAGCATGTATAATTCAATACTGAGATGGGGGGTATCTCTAAAAGAGATATCCACTTAAGTGAGGAGGCAATATAAATATTCAATTGCTTCATGTTTCCTTGTTTAAAAAGCTATCATATCAAGGTTTTTTCTTTAAAAACTGATATAATAGCTTTTATTTATTCAACCTGTAGTTACTGAAATTATACAAATAAAGATGTATAAACAAAGCAATGATTTAAATTGTTCTTTTTCTTTCTCAACGACATGCTTTCAATCCTTATTAGACACATAAATGTTAATTTTCTTCATTCTGTATATTTTCTGTAATTACAACTTTAACCGGCTTATTATCAAAGCGAATCCCAGATAATAAAAAGAGAGCACCTATTAATACTACAATTGCAGCCCCAATTAAAGCAGAGTTGTAATTATGACTAGCAGATGCAAGGTGCCCTGCAAGCAAGGGTCCTATCATTTGACCAGCAGCATAAATAGCTGTGAGGTAACCGATGATACGGCTACTATTCTTTGGATTAATTCGGCTTGCTAATGTTGTAGCAAGCGTTGTAATTCCCATAAATGTTGCTCCAAACAATATTGCACTGACAATTAACCCCGTTTTAGTCATTAATAATACCGGGACTACAATGCCAAATGCTTGTAATAGCAAGGCAACAACTAAGCATTTCACAAACCCCATTTTTTTGGCAAGTGAAGACCAGATAATACAAGATGGAATCGCAGCTAAACCGACAATCATCCATATAAAGGTTGCATCTCCATTAAAATTTGGTATTTGTCCTGCAATAGATATAATGAATGTACCAGTTACAATATACCCGAGACCCTCTAGACCATAGGCTATAACCAACCAAGGAATCCAAGTTGTTGGAGGTCCATGAGAAGGTATTTCCTTCTTCTTATTTTGAGTAGAATTAGAGGTCTCATCCTTTAACCAAACCCATACTAGGAAAGTAAAAACAATACTTAGAATAGAGAGTCCACCCCATGCTCCTGCCCATTTAAAATAATGATTTAAAATAGGAATAATGATTCCAGTAAGAAAAATTCCGACTCCAACTCCTCCATAGAAAAGCCCAGACCAATTTGTTTGCCCTTTTTCAGCCAGTTTATCTAATACAATACTTGAAGCTAAAACAAGTACAAATGCACTGGAAAAACCAGATACGAAGCGAAAAACATACCACGCTGAATACATTTGAAATAACCCCATACCTGCCGTGGTAACTACACTAAGAATTAGACTTAATCTCAAAAATGCTTTTCTACGCTGCTTTAAAGGAAGGATACCTACTAAAACTGCCCCAACTAGATATCCAGCATAGTTGCTTGTAGCAAGATACCCGGCGACTTTATTTGAAAATGACAGGTCACTTTGCATAAGAGGTAGAATTGGCGTATAGGAAAACCGTGCAATGCCCATTGCAACAACTAATGA
The DNA here is from genome assembly GCF_028369225.1 of Priestia sp. AB. NCBI lineage: Bacteria > Bacillati > Bacillota > Bacilli > Caryophanales > Bacillaceae > Priestia > Priestia sp. AB. Next base: position 22,656 of record NZ_JAQMYN010000010.1, on the reverse strand, counting down.
TAATATTCCACCTACTAAAATTTTAATCAAGTTCTCATCTCCTTTAAAAACGTTACTATTTCAGCATATCTCTATTTGGATATATAATAAAATACTTAAAATAGATAACGGGTATCTCTAAAATAGATATAGAAATTCATGGAAGTTTGTATTTTCTCTTAGGCTTCTCATTGAATCTGCCAGCGCGTTCATGACTTTCTAAATCTATAGAGCTTTCTTCACTACCATATTTACACATATGTAAAAGCCCTTTGCTTAATAAGAGCAAAGGACTTTTTATTGAATAAAATATGATAACTTCAATTACTCTGATGGGGTTTATTCCATATAATAGGTACACACTTTCTGATTATGAATCCAAGTTCTAGTTGTGTGGAACTCTTTATCCATATAACGAGGATGCAAATCCATTCTCCTTTTCTAAGATATTATAGAGGACTGATCCTCTCTTCTTGAAACATCTCTATAAATTTAATAAGAGGCGTAGAGAAAGTGGCATCAGTACGATAAATAAAAAGCGTATCGACTAGTGAAAATTTTTCTGGAATAGGATAATGAGTAACCTCCTCTAGATAGCTGTATCTTTGCACAATAGACAATGGCAGTAAAGTAACTCCCAGTCCAGCTGCTATGCACCCCATAAGGGCATCCAAGGAACCAAATTCCATAACTTTAGAAGGTATCACACCTTCTTCATGTAACCAATGCTTTAATTTCTCACGATAAAAACAACCTTTATGTAAGACTAAAAGTGTCAGATTATCAACTTTATGAGATTTTAAAGATTGAGAAAGTAACGAATTTCCTACCAACACCAATTCTTCAGTGAAAACTTTTTTTGCAATAAGATCAGGATGAGATAGAGGTCCAGAGACAAATGCACCGTCTAATTTATAATTTAACACTGCTTCAATATGCTGACTGGTAGGCCCCGTTTTTAAGTTTAAATCTACTTGCGGATAAGCAGAGTGATATCTAGAAAGAAACCTCGGCAAATGAACTGCAGCTGTTGTCTCCATTGATCCGATACCTAATGGACCTTGAGGCTCTTCTTGGTCCCTCATTACTTCTTTTGTTTCATCTAAAAGACGAAAGATTTTATCAGCATAAGTTATTAATAATTCTCCTTTTGCTGTTAGTGTAACTCCTTTATTATGTCGATAGAACAAGACGGTTTGGAGGCTATTTTCTAACTGTTGCATTCGAGTCGTAATATTAGACTGTGCATAATTTAGCTCTTTTGCAGCCTTTGAGATACTCCCATACTCGGCAACTGACTTAAAAATACGCAAGGATTGAATATCCATGTTTTTTCACACCTAATTTCTCTTTGCCATCTGTTATAACGATGACAAATATCTTTTTTTGAATTATACCATATGGAGAAAAACATATATGATAAATATGGAGCATGTTCTATGAGTATCACATGTGCTCTTAATAAAAATGAATTAACTACCAGACCACATCATTTATTTAAATCTTAATACAACTCATGTAGTCTACTTCATAACCCGGGGGAGAAAAATGAATTTAGATAATCGTGTTTGTGAAATTTTAGATATTAAAGTACCCGTTATACAGGCTGGTATGGCGGGAGATAAAATTACAACAGTAGAGCTCATTGTAAACGTATGCGAAGCAGGTGGGCTTGGAACATTAGGCGCTGCTTACATGCATCCAGAGGATATCCGCCAAGCTGTAAGAAAGATTCGGAAATATACCAAAAGGCCCTTTGCTGTTAATCTTTTTGCTACTGAAATGGCAGATAATATAGGTGGGTTAGAAGAGGTCCAGCAGGTATTAAACACGATACGAGGCGTTTTATCTATTAAGCATGTTGAACAAGAAGTCAAAACTAAAAATTTATTTAAAGAGCAGTTTGAAGTATTGGTAGAAGAACAAATACCTATAATAAGCACAGCTTTTGGTGTTCTTCCACCTTACGCGATGAAAATAGCAAAAGAAAATGACATAAAAGTTATGACAATGGTTACAACAGTCAAAGAAGCTCTAACTGCACAAGAACAGGGTACGGATGTGATTATAGCTCAAGGAAGTGAAGCAGGTGGTCATCGGGGAACATTTGATATAAATGAGCATCCTTATGGAGCTAATATTGGACTCTTCTCACTTGTACCTCAAATAGTAGATCAAGTAGATGTTCCTGTCATTGCCACCGGTGGAATTATGGATGGAAGAGGACTAATCGCGGCTTTAGCTCTGGGCGCAAGTGGCGTACAAATGGGAACTGCCTTTTTAGCGACACAAGAATCTGGAGCACATCCTTGTTATAAAGAAGCTCTTCACGAAAGTGATGAAGAAAGCACGGTTCTCACTAGACATTTTTCAGGTCGTCCTGCCCGAGGAATAGCCAATACTTTTATTAAAGAGTTCGAAAATTCTAAGATTAAACCGTTATGTTTTCCTACACAAAATACCATTACAGGAGATATTCGAAGAGCTGCAGCTAAGCTAGGTAATAAAGAATATATGTCTTTATGGTGCGGTCAAAGTACAAGGCTGGTAGAAAGAGATAGAACAGCAGCAGATCTAGTGAAAGCTACTGTGCAACAAGCAGAAAATATTCTAAAAACACTCAATTATAGTTAAATTAATAAATAAGCCCAATTCTATAGTAATTACCGTTTGAATCTATAGAATTGGGCTTTTCCTATTTAATCATTTACTCTAAAGGTATAATAAATTAAATGATGTAAAAAAATATTTGAATTGTAAGGTGAACAACATGAGAATTGGTTTTTTTGACTCTGGCATTGGAGGAATATCGGTATTAAATGAAGCGATAAAACATTTTCCAAAAGAAGATTTTTTATATTATGCTGATACACGCAATGTCCCATATGGAACCAAGACAAAAGAAGAAGTAAATAAACATGTCCAAACTGCAGTGGAAGATATTCTTAAACAAGAGGTTAAAGCACTTGTTATTGCTTGTAATACAGCTACTAGCATCTCTATTAACGAATTAAGGTCTACTTACGATATTCCAATCATCGGAATGGAGCCTGCTGCAAAGCCTGCTATTGAATTAAGTAGTTCAATGGATAAACGAGTGCTTGTTTTTGCTACAGACTTAACATTAAAAGAATTAAAATATAGAAAGCTAATTACCAGAATTGATAAAGATTTAATTGTTGACCCAATGCCTCTTCCAGAATTAGTTGAATTCTGTGAAGACCTAAACTTTAATTGGGATGAATTGAGTACGTATTTTAAGTCAAAGCTAGAAAGATTTGATTTAAACCAATATGGTACAGTTGTTTTAGGTTGTACGCATTTCCCTTATTACAAGCCTATATTAAAAGATTTGCTCCCCTCTCATATTCAACTTATTGATGGCAGTAAAGGAACTGTAGAAAGACTGTCTAGTCTCCTAGAAGAAAAAAATTTATTAAGTAATGATGGAACCAATGATATTTCGTTTCAATGTTCTAATCAGGATAAGAACTATATAACAAAGATGAAGAATGCACTAGGGATCCTTCAAAATACATTAGGTAAAACTGAAAATAACTAAAGTGTTTCCATATCTAAACTAAAAAAGCTCTCATTCTAAGAGCTTTTTTTCAGTTTAGATTTCTCTTTATTTTTGGTTATTTTCTCTCTTAATAAAGCTCAAATAAGTATAAAACATTATTTTTTATAATTTAACAACTCTACTTTGGTTATTAGGTTAACATAGTACGTTTTATGTTAACTACAAATGTATAGGATATAAAACAGAAAAACCAACCTGTGAGTGCTAAAGGTTGGTTTTTCTGTTTTTGTAAACGGAGTATAGGAGAATCACTTATATGATACTTCACGGTGCCTTGGATAGTTTACTCACTATTGAAAAAATTCATGTAATAAAAAGCAAAGAATTAGTGTTTTCTTATACTAAACATTTTAGCAGCATGGTCTAAATGGTTTTCTGATTCCTCTAACCGTTTTTGTGTGCTTACTAAAGATTCTTTAAAAGATGAAGGTGTAACGGATAGAACTTCAATACTCATAATTATAGTACTAAAGGCGCTTACTTTAATCACCACTATTAATTTCAGTAGATACTTTAGTACAAGACTTGGTGTATATTATTTGTTGTTTTTAACTATGTAGTGGTCTTTTATAAATTTCCGAGCAATTAAAAATCCATTGATTAATTAACAATAATGGTGAATTTGTTGAATAATCAACGAATTATGCTCAATTAACGATTGAAAGTATCTAGTTTCTTTTTATAATTATAAACAGATGTTGATTAATTAATATTCATTGTCGAGAACCTATGATTAGAAATATGAAAAAAATGTTATTGGTAAAAAGAAAGGGATGGTCAAATGGAATATACGAAACTTGGAAATACCGGTTTGGATGTATCACGTCTTAGTCTTGGCTGTATGAGCTTTGGAATACCAGAACGCTCCTTTCATAAATGGGTACTCGATGAAGAACAAAGTCGATTGATTATTAAGAAAGCCCTTGAGTTTGGTATTAATTTTTTTGATACTGCAAATGTTTATGCAGAGGGAACAAGTGAGGAAATTCTCGGTCGGGCTTTAAAAGACTATGCTAATCGTGATGAAATCGCAATTGCAACAAAAATTTTTTCTCGTATGCATAAAGGACCAAATGGCGCGGGGCTTTCTCGAAAAGCTATTATGAGTGAAATTGATAAAAGTCTAAAAAGACTTGGAACAGATTATGTAGATTTGTACATCATCCATCGTTGGGATGAGAGTACCCCTATAGAAGAGACAATGGAAGCACTACATGATGTTGTAAAGTCCGGGAAAGCAAGATATATTGGTGCCTCTGTTATGTCTGTTTGGCAATTTTTAAAGGCAAACCATATTGCTGAAAAAAATGGATGGACAAAGTTTGTATCTATGCAGAATCATTACAACCTTATATACCGGGAAGATGAAAGGGAATTGCTTTCGCTTTGTAAGGAAGAAAAAATAGGGGTGACGCCATTTAGTCCTCTTGCATCGGGAAGGTTAACTCGTGATTGGTCTGAAACAACGCAGCGTTCTGAAACTGATCAAGTTCAAAAGGCTAAATACGATGCAACTGCTGATGCAGATCGTTTGGTTGTCGAAAGGGTTGCTGCAATTTCGGAACAACGTAGTGTTCCTCGTGTTCAAGTCGCACTTGCTTGGCTCTTGCAGAAAGAACCAGTAACATCCCCAATTGTGGGGGCTACAAAATTGTCTCATCTTGAAGATGCAGTAGCTGCTTTATCCATTAAGTTAACAGCTGAAGAAATAGCTTTTCTTGAAGAGCCTTATGTTCCACATCCAGTATATGGTTTCAACGTTGGATTCAACTAATTACGCGGCAGAAATTAAAGGAGGTTTCTAACATTAGACTTAGAAATCTCCCTTGCTCTAACATGGAAAACAAACCAATTGGTAAAAAATATTTGATATTGCATTTATTCTGCTACTAGAACAAAAACAAGTTAAATTAGAAAGTAAAAAAGGAGAATGAAAATTATGCCTGTGATAACAGTTGAAGCATCTAAATTGACTAAAGAACAAAAGAGAAAGTTAATAAAAGAACTTACTACGTCAGCTGCAAATACCATGGATCTACCAGAACAAGCATTCTTTGTTTTTATAAAGGAAAATGACAGAGACAATATAGGTGTTGCAGGTGAGCTTTTATCAGATAGATAAATTATTCTTTAAGGAGAGATTATAAATGAAAACTTTAGTTCTTGTTTTTCATCCTGAACTAACTACTTCTCGTGCTAATCAACTACTGACAGAAGAAGTGGAGAAACAAGAGAACGTCACCGTTCATCGTGTTTATGAAGTATATCCTGATGAGCAGCTTGATGTTGGAGCTGAACAGAGATTACTTGAGAATCACGACCGTATTGTTCTGCAATTCCCTTTCTACTGGTATAGCACACCTCCATTGCTAAAAAAATGGGAAGATGCTGTGCTTTCTTACGGATGGGCTTTTGGAAGCAAAGGGAATAGACTGCATGGTAAAGACTTGCTTATTGCCGTAACTACAGGAGCTGCTGAAGAAAACTATTCACCAGAAGGTAATTTTAAATATACGGTTTCCGAGTTACTGCGACCTCTTCAGGCAACAAGTAACTTGATTGGTACACGATATTTGAAACCTTACGTATTATATGGAGTAAATCAACTATCTGATGAGCAGCTTGAGGAAAGCGCTAAAAATTATGTTGTCTATGCTTTGAATCCAGAGCTAGAGACACTACCTATTCGGTAGTCTGAACCCACACCGAAGATAATAGTACGTTTTATGTGGTTTCTGAATTGAACGTAGTAACATAAGGGTGATTTCTCTCCAAGTAGTATAAAATTCTATTTAGATGAAAGATCAAGTATAAGCTTATTAAATAACCTGGGTCCTCTACTATAGGATCCAGGTTATTTAATTTCTTTTAGCAATGTAATAAATTGTTATAAGTTTCGGTCTAAAAATATCCCCGTTTGCTCGGCTATTACATTAGTCGGAACGTGCATGCCATTCTTAAACCACCATTCTACTGTCCCTACGATGGCTGAGGCAAAAAATTGAAGAACCACGTCTTTACTTAATCCTTGATTTTCGCCTTCAGTTGTATCGACTTCAGGACTATACTCCTGGATGACTAAATCAAGAAAACGACTACGAAAATAATGAGCCCCTTTACTTTCTAACATAGTGGAGAAGAATAGGTGATGATGCTCAAAATATTCAAACCAAATATAATTGCCTTCTTGAAATGTCATATCAGCAGCTGAATGACATAGGTCTCTGAGATTATTCATATGTTCCTCGATCATCTTATCTAATAAATCGTATTTATCCATGTAGTGAAGGTAAATAGTTCCTCGATTAACATTTGCTCTGTCAGCAATATCCTGAATGGTAATGTCGTCAAAACGTTTTTCAGTCATTAATTCAGTAACAGCCTTTTTTATAGCCTCTTGGCTTTTGATTATTCTTCTATCTACTTTAGTCATTCTAAAAACCCCACTTTTTTCTAAAGATATTTAACAATATTTATTCATTTGTTGAGTAATCAACGAATTGTACTCAATTAACGATTGAACGCATCTTGTTAGCTTTTATAATTATAAACAAGTGTTGATTAATCAATCAATAGTGGTTTTTATAACAATTGATAAGCCATAGAATACAAATTTCTATGAAAGTATTGGAGGAATCAAAATGACAAAACATGAAGACGTAAAAAACGGTGTTATTTTTTCAGTGGGTGAAAAAAATGATGCATATGCACAATTTTTTGTGGGACAAAGTTATCTGCAAACATTAGTTGCAGACCCTAAGGTGAATGTTGGAGTTGGAAATGTCACCTTTGAACCAGGATGTCGGAACAACTGGCATATCCATCGAGGTGGATTTCAAATCTTGCTAGTAACAGGTGGAGAAGGTTGGTATCAGGAAGAAGAAAAACCTGCACAATTCTTAAAAGCTGGAGATGTCGTTGTCACGCATGATGGTATAAAACATTGGCATGGTGCTACAAAAGACAGCTGGTTTGAACACATTGCTATCACTGCAGGTAAGCCAGAATGGTTAGAACCTGTTTTAGACGAAGTATATAACAATATAACTAAGTAAATTGAAAGAAGGCTTAATAAAAAAGTGGAGAGAATTGCTGCATTAGATAAAAACAAGAGCATATTTCCTTCAAAAATAATCCTAATAGAGTCAAATTTTATGCTAATGAGAAGTTTGGTATTTAATGACCTTAGCAACTAGGTTTTTCGCCTTAAGAATATGAAAATGATCTATTTGTTTCTTGCTCCAACTTTGGAAAGTACACCATAACTTCTGTAGCATGGTTAGTCCTATAAGGTTTGGGAATTAAACACGTTGCATATGGAGGAGTGCTGTTTTCATGGCAAGTCCATCTATTTTATTCCTAACTTCTCTATACAATCTGGTAACACTGCTTTCGAAGTAAGTGAAAGGAGCAAGATAAGTGTGTTAAAAAGACAATTTAAAATTATAACTCATACAGGATTTGCTGCTCCAGCAACCATGTTAGTAATGAGTACTAGCATGGTCAAATCCAGAATGATACTTGAATATAGAGATGATTTCATTGAGCTAAGGAACTCTCCTAAGACCGTAATGGATATTATGTTATTAAACATTAGACCCGGAGATTATTTTAATATAAAAGCAGATGGAATTGACGAGTATGAGGCGCTACAATCAATTGAAATTTCTCTCAGTAATTTAGGGTTAGAGTGTTTATAGTGAAACAATTAATCCTCTAATATTTTCTAGGCATGTTGAAATTGAAGAGGGAGTTTTGTAAGGGGTACCTCTATTGAAGGCTAATCATCTCAGGTTGCTTTATTAATTGGAATGATTTTGTCTAGGTGTAGAATTTGGAATCTAAGCATCCAAGAACGACTGAACATAAAATTAATTATTTAATAAAAAAATTAAGTTCAACAGGAGGAATATTTATGAACCGTATCGATAAGAGCAAGGAAAAGTTTGAAAAGCTATTCGGTGAAGGAGTAGCTGCTGCACAGGCTACTGACCCTGATCTTCAAGACATTCTGAGCCATTTCATTTTTGGAGAAGTTTTTTATCAAGGTAATCTAGATGACAAACAGCGTGAGCTAATTACTTTGGTGGTTCTTGCTACTAACCAAACGTTGCCTCAATTAAAAGCACATGTTGGTGCAGCATTGAATGTTGGGCTAACACCTGTAGAAATCAAAGAGGCCATTTACCAGTGCGCACCCTATATTGGTTTTCCAAAAACGTTAAATGCTATCAATGAAGTTAATGAGGTATTTACAGCAAAGAATATCGCTTTACCTGTTGAAAGCCAAAAGACAGTAGACGAAGATAATCGCTTTCAAAAAGGGCTCGCTACTCAAGTAGAGATTTTTGGAGATGTCATAAAAAAAATGCAGGAGAGTGCTCCACCAAATCAAAAGCACATACAGGAATATCTTTCTGCTTTTTGCTTCGGAGATTTCTATACTCGGGGTGGACTTGATTTAAAAACACGAGAGCTATTAACGCTATGTATTTTAAGCGCGTTGGGCGGCGCTGAAGGTCAAGTGAAAGCACATGTGCAGGGTAACAAGAATGTGGGAAATGATAAGGAAACATTAATTACTGCTATCACTCACTGCCTACCATATATGGGCTTTCCGAGAACTCTTAACGCATTAGCATGTGTCAATGAAATTATTCCTGAAAATTAAGAAATTAAGAAGCTAGTAGGCTATTTATAAAAGGATATAAATAACGCCCCTTTAAGTAGTCATCCTTTAAAGGATGACTACAATTTTCCAATCTATAGTTAAAGGGTTTATTGTGCATTTTTCTTGATTCGAAAAAAGTGAATGGTAACAAACAACTTAATCACTGCCTACCATCAAAGTAAGGAGCTATATAAATGAAGGATAAGACTACTACCTATCAATTTCTATTTGCCTTGTTACTTTCTGCCTTTTCCGCATTAGGTCCCTTTACCGTTGATATGTACCTTTCCTCGTTGCCTCAAATGATGAAAGATTTTAATACAACGGCATCTTTAATTCAATTGAGCCTGACTGCTGGTTTGTTAGGGTTAGGTCTAGGACAGCTCGTCGCTGGACCTTTGAGTGATGTTCATGGCAGACGTAAGCCTTTACTGATTTCAATGATACTCTATTTTCTCATTTCTATAGCATGTGCGTTTTCCCCGAACATCGGTATATTTATTGCTTTACGCTTCATTCAAGGATTTGTAGCTTCCGCAGGACTTGTTATTTCTCGCGCGGTTGTTCGCGATCGCTACAGTGGAGTAGAAATGGTCAAATTCATGGCACTGTTGACGATGATTAGTAATATCGCTCCGTTAATTTCTCCTACTGCTGGAAGCACAGTAACTACGTTCACTTCATGGATTGGTGTATTTATTTTTCTTGGATTTTTAGGGCTTGTTTTAACAGGTTTAACCGTATGGGGAATAAAAGAAAGCTTGCCTATTGAACAGCGTGTTCCCGGTAATTTTAAGGAAGTAGTAAGAAACTATGGTTCTTTACTTCGGGATCGGAGCTTTATGGGATATGCGCTTGTTAATGGCATATTGTTCTCTGGTGTGTTCGCCTATGTTGCTGGTACACCGTTTATTTATCAAAATATGTACGGGATATCGCCTCAGCTGTTTTCAGTTCTTTTTGCTTTAAATGGACTTGGGATTATTTTGGGATCACAACTGGTCAAACTACTAGCAGGGAAGATGGATGAGCGTCGGATCTTTCGAATTGGACTGTTGTTGGCTTTCATCACTACTGCTTCCGTCTTGATTGTCGTGCTAGTTCACGGACCTTTCGTTGCTTTGTTCATTGCAATCTTCTTATTCGCAGCAGCTATTGGAATGATTGGACCAATTTCATTCACATTGGCTATGGAATCACAAGGACACATTGCAGGGAGTGCGGCTGCTGTATTAGGTACTCTTCAATTTGCATTAGGTGCTGTCACTTCTCCTTTAGTAGGTATTGCAGGAGAAAATTCTGCTATTCCCTTCGGAATAACAATTTTTATGACAAGTATACTAGCTGTTATATCTTACGTAATCTTGATAAGAAGGGCATCAACAGCTTCAAAATACAAACATTATACTAAATAAGAAATCGGAGGCTTTAGCATGCAAACTGTTATATTAAACAATGGTGTGGAGATGCCAATACTCGGATTTGTAGTTTATCAAATTGATGATGAAGATGTATGCGAGGAATCGGTTTATAATGCTTTGATGGAAGGTTATCGCCTGATTGATACGGCTGCTGCTTATGAATATAGCGACGGTACTTCTTAGAAAATGTTTTATGGTAACTAAAAATATATGTAGTTTACAGCCTAAAAACAGAAAAACTTACTACTTCTGCACAGTAAGTTTTCTGTAACGCAATCTTATTTTTTGATGATCCAATCCATCTTAGGTAGTTTGCTCAATGTACTGAAAGGCTATTCCCATACCATCAGTAAACTCATACATTTTTTACGGATGAATTTTTCTATGCCTGAATAGCTAACCTTATGTTATGATAATTGGTAGCATTTTCAGAAAGAAATGGAGTGGTTGTAATGGTAAGGAGAAGATAGGTAGCCTCCTGTAATAGACGTTTGAGTGATCTTAGGAGGCTATTTTACTATATAGGAGATGTTATCCGTAATGAAACAAAATAAATATGATGTTGAAAAATTCTTTTCTGCATACGAGCAGATGCCACGTTCTATTAAAGGACTTGAGGGAGCCGGAGAGTGGCATGTATTAAAAACGTTAATGCCAGATATGAAAGATAAAAAAGTACTGGATCTAGGGTGTGGCTTTGGGTGGCATTGCCAATTTGCAAGCCAAAAAGGGGCACGTTCAGTAATCGGTGTGGACATATCTGAGAAGATGCTTCAAAAAGCTCGTGAAAAAACAGAGGATCCTTCTATTTCATACATCCAAATGCCAATAGAGGATATTGATTTTAAAGAATCAGAATTTGATGTGGTTATTAGTTCTTTAGCTTTTCATTATATTAAGTCATTTAGAGAAGTTGCTAAAAAGATATCTAGTTTTTTAAAATCGGGTGGCACATTTCTTTTCTCAGTAGAGCATCCGATCTTTACTTCTCGGGATGAACAAGACTGGTACTATGATGATGATGAAAATCCTATACATTGGCCTATCGATCATTATCAAGAAGAAGGGATTCGGAATACGTCCTTTTTAACTGAGGATGTAATAAAATATCATCGTACGTTTTCTACTTATATGAATGACCTGATTAGTACCGATTTTACAATCAAAGCAGTAAAGGAACCAATGCCTTCTGATAAAATGTTAGAAAGTACCCCTGAAATGGTACATGAAACTAGAAGACCCATGTTTTTAATAATCTTGGCAGAAAAAAATTAATTTGTTTCATAAAGAAGAATCAATTAGCTAATAAAAAGGTGTCCTAACCTACTAAAAGGACACCTTTTTTATTTCCGATAATGATGATTATGTTGACTAATTTTGTATGTTATATACATGTATTTATGATAAATAAAAATCATATACAATCTTCAAATGAAAAAATTATGTTTGTATTTCAGACTCACTGGAAACTGCATTAAAAACAGTTTTTGTTTTAAAATATGAAAACAAATAGCAGCCACTAATTACAATTATGCTACCTATTCCTTGAACCCGGCTCATTTCTTCTCCTAATATTATGTAGGCTAGGATAGATGTAAATATGGGATTAAAGTTTAAAAACAATCCTGATGTATTAGTTCCCAATTTTTGAACACCAACATTCCACAGAACCATACAAACAACTGTTGAAATAATGCCAGTGTATAAAATAGATTTTATGAAAGAAGAATCCATTTGGATAACCCTAAAACTTGAAATATTAAAAGGTAAAAGAACAAGCAATCCAAATATCCCCGAATATAAAGTAGACATCATGGGACTTATCGTTTGCATAGCCCATTTACTACATACTGAATATAGCCCCCAGACGCCTACTGCTCCTAACATATATAAATCCCCTATATTGAATTGTAATGAGAAAATAAAATGAAGATTCCCTTTTGAAAGTACAAGAATAACTCCAAAGAGGGAAAGGATCATAGAAAAAAGCTGTAATACATTAATCTTCTCTTTTAAGAATAGAAAGGAAAAAATAGCAATTGAAAGCATGTTTAGCGTCGATATTAGTCCAACATTAATAGCTGATGTCTTTGCTAGGGACATAAATTGCAATATTTGAAATAGGACTACCCCGGTAACTCCCATGAAAATCAATGGAATAATAGCTTTTTTATGAGGGAGAATCTTTTTTTCTGTCAAAAAAACGATAGGGGCTAGAAGAGCGATAGCAATCATCCACCTTAGACTAGTTAATGTTGTAGGAGAAGCGTGATCGGTAAGTGTTTTTCCTACAATGAAGTTCCCTCCCCACAGTAAACTTGTGAAAAGTAATAACAAATAATATCTCATATCATTTAGCTCCTTTTCTATTTTCATTGAGATAACGAAAAAGATAGAAGCCATTGTGCACAATGATACTTCTTATTAATTATTTTAACATTATCACGCGACTAACATTTAAATCTTTTGTATAATTAAGTAAAAACAAAATATTTAAAAATAAATCAGTTAATTTTATTTGTGAAATTAATTAAAATCGTTTTTGAAGGAGCGTTCTTAAAATAATTGTAAAAGGAATGATAAACTATGGAATCCGTTATGAGTAAGGTTTTAGATAAAGTAGATATCCAAATTTTAGATTTGTTACAAAGAGAAGCTAAGTTAAGTAATATAGAGATCTCAAAACGCGTTAATTTATCTCCTCCAGCAGTACATATACGGATTAAGCGTTTAGAAAATGAAGGTTTTATTAAAAGACAAGTTGCTATTTTAGACCAAGAGAAATTAGGTTTCGACTTATTATGCTTTATTTTTATGAGTACAAATATACATCAAGCCGAAAAATTAGATGTGTTAGAAAATGTCCTACGCTCTATGCCAGAAGTTTTGGAGTGTCATTGTTTAACTGGAGAATATGATTATCTTCTGAAAATTGCCAATAGAGATAGAAAGGAATTAGAAGCATTTATTAGAAAGTTAAATAAGCTTGGTATAACAAGGATTCAAACTAGCTTAGCTCTAAGAGAAATTAAAGACTCAACTTTGCTCCCTATCTAAGGTTTAAATTTAAAGGAATATCATATGTAGCCTAAAATAGAAAGAACTACTGTCCCTGACCAACAGTAGTTCTTTCTCATGCAGACAATCAGAAAATTGTGTTACAAATACCAACGTCGGAAGGTATTCTAATCACATTTTGTTCCAATTATCTAAGAGATATACTAATACATATAAATTTAAAAACAAATTATATAATGGACTCTACTTAGATAGAAACCAATTGTTTCTTCTATCTAAGTTAAGTAAATGCTAATATACTTAATATGTTATTAAAGTCTCACCACTTACTATAGATGATGTCAAATTGTTACTTATTCTAACTTTAAATATAAATTGTATAGTATTACAACGCGTGATATATAAGTAAAAAAGATAATGCCATTTATATAAGTTTGATTTAATGTTTTTAACATATGTAACAGTTAACTTACCTACTTAAAAATAGTGTTACATATTACATACCTTATAGAAAAACGTTGTATTTGTCGTCAGGTAGAGTAAATAGTGAAACTATAACTTTCATAATATACTTTATATATTTACCGTTTTAAATAAAATACGTTTATATTGTATTTTTAATTAAGAATATCTTTTCTAAAATATATTAATATCAAATAATTATACACTTTCTGTTTATTTATCATAGATACATCAATTTCTTAAAAGGGAAGTAGAAGATATAGTGGTATGTGATAAGAAGTAAAATTAGGTATTTGTCCTCATGAAGAGTAAATATTAAAACTAAATATTTTCAGGAAATACCTTAAGATTTACTTAACATAATTATGGATTATTAGAACCAATTTTTAAAAAGAGCACATTGTTGCATCAAGCGTGTCAAAAAAGTTATGATGGAGCAGTTTGATGAAAAATGTAGGGGTGTCTTTGCTACATGTAACATGTTTTACGGTAATTAACATTGTATATAAATATATAGTGGTACCTTTAACAGAAAAGATAAGTTTCATTAATAACTGTAATTTAATACCAAAAACATTGAGAATAATGGAATATACATATATAATAACAATATCTAAAGCGCTTTCTATATCTTTAAAATAAAAGATGCTATAAATTGTTTATAATATCTTTTGTTTAATATATCTAAAGCGCTTTTCAATTAATGATTATATCAATTAATAAGTATTCGCGAGTAAAAAAGACAAAAAACAGAAGTTATTACATCAATTGTATAAGCTTATAAAGCTGATTAAGGAAGTTACTATAAAAGTAACTGAACTGGTTAATCGTATGATAGAAAGAAGGTATATAATAAATGAAATCAACTATCTATGATGTGGCAGAAAAAGCAGGGGTTTCTATATCTACAGTATCAAAGGTTTTAAATAATCAACCAGTAGGAAAGAAATCAAAACAAAAAGTTTTAAAAGTAATGCAAGAGCTAAATTATAAGCCAAGTGTCGTTGCATCTGCCTTAACAGGGAAGCGAACATCTACAATTGGATTTCTGCTACCGGATATAGCTAACCCTATAGTTGCAGAAATGGCTCGTAGAGTAGAGGATCGGGCACATGAATATGGATTTAATGTTGTGGTTTGTAGTACCGATTTGAAGTTAGAGAAAGAAGAACGCTACGTGTCTTTGCTAAGGCAGAAACGTGTAGATGGATTTATTCTAGCCGGTGGCTTTAGAAACAGAGAAATAGCTTTAGAATTGGTAAAGGATAATATTCCAGTTATACTTCTTTCTGAATCTCAGCCGTATTCATCTCTTACCACCGTAACGGTTGATAATTTTATTGGAGGATATGAGTTAGCTTCTCATTTAATCTCTCTAGGTCATAGAAGAATTGCAGTTATTGCAGAGGATAATTCAAGTAGTCAGGAGCGTATACGTGGATACAAGCAAGCGTTAAAAGATAATGATTTGGATATTCCTGAAGAACTGATTGTGACTAGTAATTCAAGTCCGGAACATGCACAACTTTTAACAACAAGCTTATTGGATTCTTTCAACCCGCCTACTGCAATTATGTCTTGTAACGACGTATTAGCAATTGGAACTCTTTTGGGAGCGCGAGAAAAAAGTTTAAAAGTTCCTGAAGATCTATCCATCACCGGGTTTGATAATACCTTGTTATCTAAAAGTTGTGACCCTCCTTTAACAACAGTAGAAGTACCAGTTCAAAATATGTGCTCTCAAGCTGTGGATTTACTTATTGAAGAGATAAAAGGAAAAAGAATAGAGAAACAAAAGATTTTAATGTTACCTAAATTGATTATTAGAAAATCAACGAGCTTTTGTCCGGTACAATCTAGAAACGTAACTTCTATACAAAATGAATGATTTACTAGTATGTTGGTGTTTGAAAAAGAAAAATGAACAGAAGAAGCCAACAAATTTATGTTCAAAAGAGCGATCTAAGTATTAATGGATCTAGCTTAATATTTGAATTTTTATATTATAGTGATGTTGAACATGTATATATATGCTCAACATCACTTTTAATTATAAATCGAAAGCTCAATAATTAATTTGCTTTTCTCTCAAATATAGTGGTTAAATATATGCTTCTACACCTTCAAGTTGATAATTTAAGGTTTGTAAAGTATGTAGAATAGGGCGGCAATAAAAAAGTGGTCGATTAATTTCTTATAAAATAAATATATAAAGCGCTTTATGTTTAAAATTATCCATTATATAAAATAGAATATCTTTTCTAAAAAGGGTAGTTATTATTGATCTGTTGGTGCCTTTCGCCTTAAGTGGAACGGCCTTATGTTAAAAGTGAGGATATAGCCCTTAAAAAAATATTTACAAAATATACTGAATATTATACAATTGGTTTACAAAACATAAAGCGCTTTCGTTATTTTAGATTAATAAGACATTTTAAATGCTTATCATATATGTTTATACAAAATGTAAAGCGCTTTATGTTTTATGTGCAGTCCATATATGTGTAAAGATTATTTAGAGGAGGAGATGAATATAGAATGGTGAAAAAAAAGTGAGATAAAAGTGAGGGAACAAATGCTATATAATCTACCTACTACATAGTTAGTAATGGAATGGAATTGATAGTTATAGAGAGTAAGTTGTTATAAAAAAATTTAAGAAAATAGGGATGTAGAGTAAGGTTATTTGAGATAGTTCAGTTTTATTTAAAGTGAGTGGTGATTTACTTTTATTAAGATAAATGAAAGCGCTACCTTGCGCGTTATTAAAAACTATATTTTTTCTCTTATTAGTTTGATAAATAAGGACAAACGAATTAATGCATTAATTGGAGTTAATAAAATATGACCAATGAGGATGATAATGCATGAGTAATCAAGCAATTAAAAAGCCAAAAAATCATAAGAGTTATTTACAAATCATTATGGTTTCTGCTACGTTTGGTGGACTTTTATTCGGCTATGACACGGGGGTAATTAATGGGGCTTTACCTTTTATGTCCAGAACTGATCAACTTAATTTAACACCGTTTACAGAAGGTTTTGTTACAAGTTCATTGCTTTTTGGGGCAGCAATCGGTGCATTTTTAGGTGGACGACTGGCGGATCACTATGGACGCCGAAAAACAATTTTAAATCTTGCATTACTATTTTTGATTGCAACGATTGGTACAGCTTTTGCTCCTAATATTCCAGTTATGGTACTTTTTCGCTTTATGCTAGGTCTAGCTGTTGGTGGAGCATCTTCAATGGTACCAGCCTTTTTAGCAGAAATGGCACCAGCAGAGAAAAGGGGAAGAATGGTTACCCAGAACGAGCTTATGATTACTGGAGGTCAATTACTGGCCTACGTTTTTAATGCTATTCTTGGTGTAGTATGGGGAGATGTTGGACATGTCTGGCGATATATGCTGATCTTGTGTGCAATTCCTGCTGTAATGTTGTTTATCGGTATGCTGATTGTTCCCGAAAGTCCACGTTGGCTAGCCTCCAAAGGAAGAAAAGATGAGGCCTTACGGGTATTAAAACAAATTCGTAATGAAAATCAAGCTGAAGCTGAGTATGAAGAGATTCAAGAGGCAGTAAAACGAGATTCAACGCTTATGAAAGCTTCCATTAAAGACTTTTCTACACCTTGGCTGAAGCGTATTTTATTCATCGGAATTGGAGTGGCTGTTGTTAATCAGATTACAGGTGTTAATTCAATTATGTATTATGGTACTCAGATTCTTCAGGAATCTGGTTTTGGTACAAAAGCAGCTTTGATTGCTAACATTGCTAACGGGCTAGTTTCGGTAATTGCTGTTTGTTTCGGTATATGGCTGGTTGGAAAAGTTAACCGCCGCCCGATGTTAATTGTTGGGCTTTCTGGAACTTCATCTGCGCTTTTACTTATTTCAATATTTTCTAATATTCTTGAAGGCTCTGCCTCACTTCCCTATGTTGTACTTTCTTTAACTGTTATATTTCTTGCATTCATGCAGGGGTGCATAGGTCCAGTAACATTTTTAGTTATTGCAGAAATATTCCCACAAAGATTAAGAGGCCTTGGTTCGGGCATCAGTATATTCTTCTTGTGGATAGTAAACTGTATAATTGGGTTTTCATTCCCCGTCTTACTAAGCTCTATTGGTTTGTCCGCAACATTCTTAAGTTTCGTATTCCTTGGATTATTAGGCATTTGGTTTGTATATAAATTTATGCCAGAAACAAATGGCCGTTCACTTGAGGAACTAGAAGAAGAGTTTCGTTCAAAATACGACAAGAAGAGTAATACTACTCCGATAAATAAGGCTCAGTAGAAGTAAACTGTGGGATTTATAAGAATATCTAAAAAACAATATGAAAACGCTTAAATAAATATATAGAAACTGGGAGTGTTATAGATGAGTATAAAAATTTCAGGAGCGCCTTGTTGTTGGGGCGTTGATGATCCTAAAAATCCATATCTTCCACCTTGGGAAAAAGTTTTAAATGAAGCTTCACAAGCTGGTTATAAAGGAATTGAGTTAGGACCTTATGGATATATACCCATGAATATTGAAAGAGTACAAGCAGAGCTCTCTAGAAATGATTTAACGATAATAGCAGGGACAATTTTTGATGATTTAGTATCAGAGTCTAACTTAGAAAATTTATTACATCAGGTCGATGATATTTGTTCATTAATAACAAAGCTACCTTCAACTCCGCAAGAAAAAGAACAGAAATTTCTAACTCCCTATTTAGTCATTATTGATTGGGGACATGATGAGAGGGATTATTACGCGGGCCACCCTGACAAGGCAGTACGATTATCTGAAAGGGACTGGGGTAATATGATGGGCCATATTCGTGCACTGGCAGAAAGGGCATGGAAAAAATATGGCGTACGTTCTGTCATTCACCCACACGCAGGTGGTTATATTGAATTTGAAGACGAAATTGAAAAACTTTTAGAAGATATACCTTATGAAATGGCGGGACTTTGCCTAGATACAGGGCATTTATATTATTCAAAAATGGATCCGTTAGAGTGGCTTCAAAAGTGCTCAGATCGATTAGATTACATTCATTTTAAAGATATTGATCTTGATATATATAAACAAGTAATGGAAGAACGTATTCGCTTTTTCGATGCTTGCGCTAAAGGGGTTATGTGCCCGATTGGACAAGGCGTCATTGATTACAATTCGATTCATAAATTGTTGAAGGAAATCAATTACCATGGATACATCACAATTGAGCAAGAGCGAGATCCTAGAAACTCTGACACAAGTTTACGTGATGTTAAACAAAGCGTTGATTATTTAAAAAGTGTGGGTTATTAATAAGAATTTGATTGAGAGAAAAGGGGATGTAGAGAATGATTTACGGAGAGAAAAAGGTAGATAAACCAATTCGTTGGGCAATGGTAGGCGGCGGAAAAGGAGGTCAAATTGGTTATATCCACCGTTCAGCTGCATTGAGAGATAATAATTTTCAATTGGTAGCTGGAGCATTTGACATCGATCCAGCACGTGGGAAGGACTTTGGTGTCAATTTACATGTTGATCCAGAGCGTTGCTACCCTAATTATGAAACCATGTTTGAAGAAGAAACTAAACGTAAAGATGGCATTCAAGCTGTCTCAATTGCTACTCCAAATGGAACACATTTTGAAATTACAAAGGCGGCGTTACATGCTGGTCTACATGTGGTATGTGAAAAGCCATTATGCTTTACGAGTAAAGAGGCAGAAGAATTGGAGATTCTTGCGAAAAAGAAGAACCGTGTTGTGGGGGTTACATATGGTTATGCAGGACATCAAATGATAGAACAAGCACGTCAAATGATTGCAAATGGAGATTTAGGTGAAATTAGAATTGTTAAAATGCAATTTGCTCACGGTTTCCATTCATCCGCAGTAGAGGAAGGTAACGCAAGTACAAAATGGCGTGTTGATCCTAAAGTAGCTGGACCTAGTTATGTATTAGGTGATGTAGGAACGCATCCTCTTTACTTGTCTGAGGTAATGTTGCCCAATCTAAAAATCAAGAAATTAATGTGTTCTCGTCAAAGTTTTGTAGATAGTCGCGCCCCCCTTGAAGACAATGCTTTTACAATTATGGAATATGATAATGGTGCGGTTGGAACCGTTTGGTCATCATGCGTAAATGCTGGCTCTATGCATGGCCAAACTATCCGTGTGATTGGTTCAAAAGCTAGTATTGAATGGTGGGATGAACATCCTAATCAATTACGCTATGAAATCCAAGGTAAGCCAGCTCAGGTTTTAGATCGAGGCATGGATTACCTTTACCCTGAAGCATTGGTTGACGATCGTATAGGTGGAGGACACCCTGAGGGACTATTTGAAGGCTGGTCAAATCTATACACGCGTTTCGCACTAGCAATGGATGCTGCAGATCGTGGGGAAACACTAGAGAATATGTGGTATCCAGATATTAAGGCAGGAGTTGAAGGGGTTCGATGGGTAGAGAATTGTGTACGTTCTGCTGATAATGGTGCTGTTTGGGTAGAGTATCAATAACTTTTAAAGGTGATTCAATTCATTCTATATAACTGATGCATAGAGGAATCAATTAAAATTTGAAAATATGCTTTACTTCAATTAAGAGGTAAAGCATTTTTTTAGTCTTTTATTCTCTGGATAACCAATCATTAACTTAACACCTTTTGGTGCAGTAAATGATTCTCACTCGAAAGAGGTACACTGATAAATAATTAAAAATTAGAGACCTTCAACAGATATAACTATAAATTCATCGAGGAAATTGATTTTAGATTTATAATTTGAGGATGAGGATTATAATGTTAAAAACAAAGCGAATTCAACAAATTCAGGAATATGTTTTTGAACACCAATCTGTCTCATTAGAGGATCTCGGTACTGTTTTTGGTGTTTCTAAGACCACGATTAGACGTGATATTCGAAAGCTGATTAAAGAAGGGATGATTCAAAAAGTATATGGTGGAGTAGCTATAAACCATGCAAAACTTGAATCATTTAACGAGAGAAAAGCACGAAACCAGCTTCAAAAAAGCTTAATTGCTAAAACTGCAGCTGATTATGTAGAAAATGAAGATGTAATATTTATAGATTCAGGTACAACCACATTAGAAATGGTTACATTTCTAAAAAACAAACAAGTAACTATTATTACTAATAACCTGGATATTATAATTGAAGCCTTACCTTTTGAAAACTTAACTGTGATTTCAACTGGCGGATTGCTCGAACGTGATACTAAATCATTTTCTAGTTATAGCCGCGCAGATTCTTTTAAGAAATATAATTTCGATAAGGTATTCATGGCTTCAACAGGTGTATCAATATTAAATGGAGTTACAAATTCATCGCCGATTGAAAGTGGAATGAAAGAAGCAATAGTAAAAGGAAATGCAGACGTTTTTTTGTTGGTAGATCATACTAAACTTAACAAGTATGCTATGGTTACTTATTGCGGATTAGAAGAGATTGATTACCTAATAACAGATGATATTCTAGATGAAAGTTATCAAGATTATGCTAAAGAAAATAATATTGAGCTCGTCGTTATTAAGGAATAACCAGTTATTATTTTACCTGTTTGCTAGTCGGAGTTAATAATTTAATTAAGAAGTGATTAATCTTTTTTAATTAAAGTCAAAGCCTAATCTAAATCAGGATTAGGCTTTTTAGATTGTCTGGAAACCTTTAAAGTCTTAAAAAGAAGTTAAGAAATTCTTCTTTCAATGAAAAAAAGGATTCTTATTTTAGTTACTCTAACAAGCATTATCAGAAGTAAATAACTTAATACAACAGTAGATACCATTCTGCCTCTTCTTATTGAGGTCTCGATATAACCAAGGGAAAATATATACTAAAAGAGAAAAAAACTTAAGAAGCTCCATTTTAATTTTCGAATTATACTGAAAAGTAGAGAAAAGTCGCGAAATAGTAAGAAAACACTACATTTTACACGCTTTCATTGCCAATGTTTTCGCTTTCATGGTCGTTGTTTCCGTTTCCAGTGCCTTTGCTTAAATAAGGCCATACATGACATAATGAGAACAACAAATCATAAAGGAGGAAAACAAAATGAGAAAAATAATTGAATTAGTTTCTAACGTAAGAGAAGTATATAGTAAATCAATGGATAGTTACGGAAATGCAATTTTAAAAACAAAAGTAAAGTAAGGATGATTTTAGTTGAAAATCTATATGGAATATAAAACTGATCCACCAACCGATTCCCAACGATAAAAATAAGAATCGGTTTTTTTATGAAAAAATTCCTCGACTCCTCTCCACACTTTTAGTTATATCTCCTAAATTAACACCATCACAAAATAGTTATGTATCTACTCTTACTCTATCATAATCAAAGTTATAAACAGTTTTTTGCCTATTATAAATAAAGTACAATAACTAGAGCAAACTACTCAAGATGGATTGGATCATCACTTTACGACTACCTTTCAAGAAACAAAAAAAGCTGCTGTTGAGCCCAGCAGTTTTTTCTGTTTTTAAGCTGTATATGATATACAAGGTTAGTTAA